>JAZLGU010000085.1:0-76413 GCA_045616485.1 Lachnospiraceae bacterium | reverse complement strand
TCATAGGTCCACACCCAGGTCTTACCCGCTTCCTGGTTATTTTCCCTAAGAAGCTGATTGGCTTTATCATATTCGTATGTGGTATTCTTCCCGGCAATTCCTACAGACTTGATATTTCCATTCTTATCATATGCGTAATTTCTGGTCACTCCATAGCCGATTGCTACAGTCTGTAATGACGACAGCTGTACACTGGTTCCCGAGCTTCCTGCCTTATATCCCAGGTAATGCCTTAGTACCTCTTTACTACCATGATTTACTATTTCTTTTTCTACTCTGCCATAGGTATCGAATTCATATTTTTTACTTGTGCTACCATTACTTACGGCTGTCACACGATTATCTGCATCAAAGCTAAAGCTTGTGGTATGGGCTGTACCGTTGATAGTCTCAACAAGGGATTTCAGATTATTAAGGTTATCGTATGTGTAGCCTATGCTATGAGAAAATCCAGAGGCCTTCTCCACGCACTTCATCATACGGTCTGTAAGATCATAATAGTAGGTAGTCTTAATGCCTGTCTTCGAGTCATAAACCGTGGCTAATGCGCCGTTATTATCGTAATCGTATGTTACATAGGTATCATCTTCAAAGCTTTCTTTTGTAACTCTTCCCTGACTGTCATAGTCATATTTTATGTAGTCATTATTTCCATAGGTCAGTTTGTCAAGATATCTGTTCTGATCATTTGTATATGTATAGCTTGCCAGATTTCTACTGCCTACACTAACGTTCTTTGATTCGCCAAAGGGTCCATAGGTAAAGTTATATTTCTCATTAGGTGTTGTTATTGCTGTTAACAGGTCATTGGTATAGCTATAATTGGCTGATAATTTTACGCTGTTGCTTATAACTGCTTCAGTGTGTGCCAGACGATACATCTTATCATAACTATAGCTGGTTTTGTTGTCATTTGTATCTTCAGGATATTTTACCCAGTCCAGAATTCCCGTATTTGAATTATAACTATAATAAGTTCTATTCCCCAGTGAGTCTTCCGTATAATCCAGTTGATTTCCATCTGCAGTATATACTGCCCTGGATGTAATTTTGTTGCCTCCGCCAGCAACTGATACCGATGTATTGTTGCCGTACGCATCGTAAGTAAATTCGTATGTAATCCCTGTAGCTGTTTTTGCGGTTTTTACATTATGGTAACTGTCATATGTATAGGTCAGCAACGCCTTATTATTCTGAATAACTTTTGTAAGGTCATTATTACTATACTCGTATGAGGTAACCTGTTTCTGAAGGTCTGTGACACTTGTTACATTGCCATTGGCATCGTATGTGAAACTTTCACCAAACTGCTCACGGAAGAGCTGAATTCCGTCGAAATATACAACATTTGAACCGTAATCATAGCACAGTTCCACTTCAGCAGATGTAAACGCACTCTTTGTTACCATTGCCCCCGAAAGATACTGCCACTCATTTACTGCTGTATTGAAATCAAATTCATATACATCCGTGACAGTACTTCCGTTTTTGAAGATACACTTTAACGAAAAGCCCCTGTGCCTGCCATCATTTCTGTCTACAAGTGATGTGGCATAGCCTTTTGCCCAGCCCGAAAGCACAAATGAATCTCCGGCCTTTCCACTTAAAATCACAGTCTGTTTTACTCTTCCTGTCTTTTCCGGATTTCCGATTATCTTGGCAACGCTGGTATTAAGCTGCTGCGTTCCGCGTGTATCTGCCGTTGTTCTGGTAGTACCTGTACTGTACTCCCAGCTTTCGTCATTATATGAGAAGTCCCCATTAGTTATAAGGTTATATCTGCTGGCTGTAGGCTGTATTTCCGCCTGGACACAGTCCACATATACATTGCCATTATTTTTCACCAAAATATAGCATCGCACTGTTATGCTGGTACTGCTGTTATTTGTGTAGCTTACCTGATTATAACTCCAGTTATTTACAGCAGAAATCTGCTCACCCTCTGCCAAAATCGATCCAGCGGTATTACCTATTGCTACAGTTGCATTCGCAGAATACTTGTATATATGTGCCGAGAACGTGATGGTTTCACCCGCTGGTACTGTAATATTTGAACTGTATACTCCGTAATTCGAACCGGTGGCATTTGCTATCAGAAGCATAGACCTTGTGCCTTCCAGTTTATAGCTGCTGCTTTGCTGAACAGTAATACTGCTGTTATTTTTTGTCCATAAAGACGAGCTTTCAAAGCTCTGATTATTTAAAAGGTTTACAACAGTATTCTGAAGCTTTGAGCTTAATGTAAGCTGATTGGCTTTTTTTGTGCTTCCGGTAGTGCCGGTGGCAGCTTCCGTGTAAACATAATACCTGCCGTGTCCTTCACTGTCTTTTTCCGCCACCAGATTTCCTGCGGTATTAAACTGCTTTGTAACATTATTGCCATTGTGGTCGGTGATAGTAGTCTGATTGTGACCATATGCAAAAGAAAACCTACCGGCTCCTGTGCTTCCATTTACTACACTTATACCGGTGATTTGTCTTGGAGCTCCTGCACTACTACCTGCCGAATAGGTGTACTGAACACTATCGCCATTTAAATCCTTTGCTTCTTTAAGATAATTTCCGGTATAACCATAGCTTACAGACTTACCATCATTGTCAGTAATACTTGTAAGCCTAGAACTACTGTAATCAAATTTCACATATGCGAGTTCAGGCGTGCCTGTACAGGTAAAACTGATTTTTGTCAGCAATCCGCTTGAATAGTTAAATGTATACGTACGTCCCGCACCATCCGTAATTGTCTTAATTCGTTTACTGCTACCGTCATAACTTATTGCAATACTGCTTTTCGTAGCCTGATTATTTGTGATTGTTATAAGTCGTCCGGCCGAATCGAACTGGCTTTTATTACCTACCTTATCAGTTATACTGTAACCGCTGGGATCGGTTGTCAGAGCAAGCGTCAGCTCAAGGCCATCCTCATCTGTATAGACTGTGCCATTCTTTACAAAGTAGTGATTTGTACCGTCACTATCTTTCCAGAGATAGTAAGTAGTTCCGTTATATACATACTTCGATACAGTCTGATTATAGTTAGTCTGCCAGCCGTATCCCAGGCCATAGTTATTTTTATCTGCATCATTTGCATTATAGATATGGCTAATCTCAACAGGCATACGGTTGCCGTGAAAGCCCATATCTGTACGTGTCCAGGTCAGGTTGCCTGAGTAGTTATTTACAAAGCCTGTACCTGCTCTTCCCGCTTCTGTCGCGGTATAGTCATAGTAGGATTCCAGACCGTTAGTATTACGGAAGGTTATCTTGAGTGTAGGCCATGTAGAGGAATCCGTTACGTCATAGTCGATAGTATAGAATTTCTTCCAGTTAACCACCCCTGCGTTTTCTACTGAGTCAGGTGCTTTCAGCATCACACCGGTGTTCTGTGATGTATACCAGTATCTTACCACTTCCGGAATGTACCAGCTGTATCTGCCGTTTCCGCCTACAACTACTACATCCTCTACGACATCCTCATATTTAGGTCTGTTTGCCCAGGTGATTGTGGAGGAGTCCCATGTCCCCGTCACCTTATGGGCTTCCACTATGGTATTACCGTCTGTTCCGCCGTGGCGCCTTAGTGATAACTCAGCATCTACTATCACATCTGCTGAACTAAGCACAGGAAGTTCTCTGTATTCGATAAATGAGCGCGTTATGCCATAGCCGGTTTCATAGCCCACATGCATTGTTCCGGCATTATAGTTAGGAACTGTTTTCTCAGATACGAACTGGTCTCTGACGTTGGATTGTGTAAAGGTAGCCACTACCACAGGATCCAAAATCACAGGATACGCTCTTGTAGGCTCCGCCATCCACTCACCGGGCACGGTATAGATAAGAGTATATGTACCTTCTTCATCTACAAGCCTCACAGGGACATCATCATTACGTTCACCGGCTGCATCCTTCATAAACGGAGCCGGGAGAAAGAAAATCAATTCCTTCGTATCGTCTGCATAAAACTCTATGCTGCCATCCTCATTACATTTAGGACTGAGTCCGTCTGCGTTTATTGTATATCTGTAACCGGTGATATCAGGCTTGTACTCGTTAATTATTATGGATTCCTTTACACCCTGGTAATTTACGTTATAGGAAATGTCTGTACTGTCGAACACATTTTTGTATATAAGTTCAGAGTTCAGCTTATCCAGTACTTTTTCCGGAGAAGGCCTATCCGTTGCACTATAGGAATTCAATCCCGTAGCAGTCTTTGTTATCTCTCCAAAGACAGATTTTGCTTTATGTAATACGCCTTGAATCAGAACTTCTCTCGTGTCCGTCACTACGTCGTGTATTCGGAACACCTCGTCATATGTGTCACCCAACACTGAAAGAGCACCTGCATCGTCAGGTCTGAAGCTCAGTGTGTAACCGTCCTTGGTGATGGACACCTGATTGTCACGGCCAAGCATACGTGGCAGGCTTACCTTCCAGCTTCCGTTTACGTTTTCATATGTACCGGTCACCAGATTTCCCACGCTTTTAAGAGTATTGTCTATTTCCTGCCATAAACCGTCTTTATAAAAATGAATCTGTTCCGGATAAGAAACAGCCATATGCAGGCCGTTGGTAAGCAGGTATTCTTTTGAATATGCGGTTCTGCTTTCAGTTATCTCAGAAACAATCTGTGCTGTTTTTGATGTTATTTTCTCTGTAAATCCATCATCCCGGATAATGGCATCCTCAAAAGAATTGCTGCCGGGTCTGATGGAGCTTCCGCTATTATCTCCATAAGCCACTATCTCCGGTGGAATGATATTTAGCAATAAAGTCGCTACAAGCAGGAAGCTTAAAATTTTCCCTGCGATTTTTGTGTTACATTTCAATTTTTTCTGTGACGCAAAATTACAGTTGCCTATCTTGGCAACCGTCCTCTTAAAACCCCTCATTTTGTACCCCCAATATGAATTTTTTCGTTTATAAGCCAGCCCCTCTCGCACAGGCTTCTCCTATTAACGTAAGACTAATTATAGCGATGTTCATTTATCTATGCAAGGGCAAAACTGTCAATGTCCATGATTATCCGCCAGCCGATACTCGTGATTTCTTCTTGCTATTCTTGCCATAAAAATACCTGCTATGGTACTAAGTATCCACTAAGAGAAAACTTTTTACTATAGCAGGGAAATAAAAGTTGTCAATTGGGCCGTCCCTGTTGACACTTTGGCTTCCAGGCTTCTATAACTCAGCTAATTTCTTTGCTACACGCTCTTTTGCATAAGGATTATTGGTGATTTCATACAACCTGAAAGCAGCCATATAGATAGTATCTTCGGCGCTTTCGCATACCAGGTCAGGGGACAGATACTTTTTTGTCAGTTCTTCCGCCTCATCCTTTTTCCCCATGGCCAGTAACAGGAAAGCATTTGATGCAGCAGCATATAAGTCCTTTGGATAGTCTGCCAGCCACTTTTTGCCAAATGCTTCAGCTTCATCAAAACGCTTCAGCTGCTGAAGTGCGTTACCTTTTCTATACAAGTATTCTGAGACAGAATCTTTTTTCCATACAAAAAGGTCGATTATATCATTGCAGGATTTTAACACCTTTTCATAGTCGCCGGCCTTTTCCAGTTCATCAAAATATTCTTCCAAAATACCCTTAAAATCATATTCGCAGCCTGTATCTTCAGTGAGAAATGAAAGTTCTGTTGCAAATATCGGATTTGTCTTTCTCTCGTCACGTATGCAAGCCACCAACTGCAGGAAAGCATTTTCCCAGTCAGCTATCTCAAACTTATTAACCTCCAGCAGCGAAAGATGACACTTTCTGATCTTTTCAATTGTGTTTTCCCAGTTATCTGAATTCAACTTATGCATATTGCCTCCTTATTAGAATCATATCAACTCACGTTCATATACCTATGATGTTTATTTTATACCATAGTCCTTAATAAGCAGTTATGCCCCCATTAAATTTTTCTTAAAGATACTGCCATCGTATCCCCCGTTTATGCACGTAGCGACGAAGTCGCTGAGACCTCGAACCGTTTGAGGCATGTCACACGCCATATGGCGTGTGAGGGTAGAAAACTCGCAGAGTTTTCTACCCGGGTATGTCCCGTCTCACACTTTTTTCAACAAAAAATGGCTGCATCAAATGCAGCCATTTTTTGGTATGAAAAAAGCGCGAGACGGGACTCGAACCCGCGGCCTCGACCTTGGCAAGGTCGCGCTCCACCAACTGAGCCACTCGCGCATATTGTTCTGCGAACAACATGCTTAGCTGTCATCAACGACTCTGTCGTTGATATTGCTCGCACAAATTGTTCTCTCGAACACGAGCGTTATCTTACCACCAGCCAAGCCAAATGTCAAGGGCTTTTTTAAATTTCTATAAACTTTTTTATTTCTTCGGATTACTTTCTATTATGTCAGCGCCGGTAACATTGTTTATTTCAATCAAATACCGAATCGTTTTCGGCTTATCCGGATCTGTGACATCTGCATATTCAATTTCCATGGATTTAAGCTTATTGTCATCTATAGTGATAGTAACCTTGTAAATACCGTCTTCCTTTGTTTTATAAAGCTTAAACACCTCTACGCATTCATAATCCTTATAACTAATTTCATCTCTGAAACGATCTATCATTTCCTTGGGCTTTTTGATAATGTCATTATTTTGAGCCGCTATCTTTTCCTTATCAGTTTTAGTAGCCTTATATCCATTTTTATTAACTTCAAAGACACCATCACTATTCAGCGCAAGCGTACCTGTGACAGTCATACACTGCTCCTCCATCAAGAGGCTCCATGTCTCCTTGGCAGCTTTTTCGCTAGTCTGATCAAAAACGTACACTGATCCATCTGCTATTTTGTAAATGTCTGTCAAAGATTTACCATTGTTGTCTGTAATAGTCTCAGTGAGCGTATATGATGGATTGTCCAACACAAAAAGCTTATTCCACTGGGATTTAGTGTAGCCCGGTGTAGGTGTCGGCATAGGCGTATTGGTAGGAGTTGTAGTAGGTGTAACTATCGGAGTAGGCGTAGGCAGATAAGGCTTATCCACCTCATAATTAATAAGCAATACTGCAAAAGTAATAAAGCTTATTGCCAATATCGAAAAAGCTATTATCATATTTACAAATCCAGCATCTTTTTTCATAAAGATCCCCTTTAAAACATTGTAATGGCATTATTTTATCACTTATCTATCTTTACATCAAGAATAAGGAGGAAGTTTTATCTTCCTTAAACTGTGTCGACAAACTATATTTTTAGAAGATTGACATCGTAAGCCGGCTATAATCAGACTTCGGAATTCACTTCCGGAGTCTGAAATGGCGAAAAATGGGGTGTAGGGGCCTCCAATATTCGCCATTTATTCCTTAAAAACAATAACAGAGCAGATTGCGAACGCCATCTGCTCTGAAGTATCGACTTTGTCGGCACGCTAAAAGGAGGAGGTTTTATATTCCTCCTTTATCACATCAAACATCATATTTTTTAAGAAGCATATCCATGGCCTCGCGAAGGAGAATCGCCTCTCCCACGCCCTCACGCTTGGACAAAAGATTCAGTCTTTTCAACTGATCTGATGTAAAATGAGCTGTCTTTGGCACCATCTTTTCTTCTTTAGCCAATCCCACCCTATTTCTACCGGCGTATTTTACGCGGAACATAGCACTTTCCGCCATACGCATTATTTCCTGCGGTCTGTTGGAATTTTCAAAAGCTGTGGCTATACCTATGCAAATAGTCTGAGCGCTGCCATCCTTAGCCTTTACATCATACTCAGCACGCATTTTTTCCATAAGAAGGAATATATCTTCCTTTTCTGACTCACCCTTGAAAATAATACCGAATTCATCTCCACCCACGCGGAAAAAGCGGCCATCTGTACCTAAATACTTTTTAATATGCTCTCCGGTCTCAATGAGAATTCTGTCTCCCTCATCATAGCCAAACTCTGTATTGATTCTCATAAAGTGATCCATATCAATCAGAGCAATATGAATATTATCGCCCTCTTCAGCGCCTTCGGCCTTTACTAATTCCGTAAGTGTTTCCTCGAAGCTAGGGCCTTCAACTGTGCCCAGGGCCTCATCCACCTTATTGTGGTGTTTTTTTCTATCCTCTTCTACCACCACTTCGTTGCGGACTGCCTGTTCTTTTTTTGCTGCTGCCATACCATTACCTCCTGTGTTGTGATATATTTTTATCGTATTATTGTGGGATATTATTTCCGAAATAATATCGTTAAATATTATATAACATATATGTTTATAGTTGTCAAGCAATAAAAAAAGTCAAAGTGTTTTGTCGGAGTTTGTCAGAGGGACGTTTCTAAGTGACAACTTTTTTGAAAAGTTGCCACTTAGAAACCTCCCTCTGACAAACTCCGACAAACGCCTTGACGAACCTACGCATGCGTTAATTGCCCAATCTAATCAACCACCTGTATAGCTTAAAGTATAACTCTCTTAGCAGATATCTTAGCAGAAAAACAGCCTGCACTCCCAAACAAGCCCCCTCTATACCCCCCATAAAAAAATATCCGGCGGCAGCTCCCATTGGGAGAAAAAGAATCCCAAGCCAGAAAGCCAGCCTGCCTGTAATCAACTGGATTAAAAATACCAAGAGAGATATAGCCGTTGTAATATATAAGACCATATTCAAATGAAATATGAACCCAAATATTCCGACCAGCGCCAGTACCATAAAGAACACATACGCTATTCGAAAAATGACTGCTAAGAAATTCCCTATTTTCCTCTCTGTTTTATTCATTTCGCTTCTGTCTACAGGCGCTCTGCTGTTTTTATCTATTAAAGAACCACAATCCGGACAGATTAATTTTTCTCCACCGGATACTGCCACGGGGTTAAATTCGTATTCTTTTTGGCAATTCTTACAGTATCTTTTCATTTCAGTACACCGTTATTCTATATTCAGCCTCAAAAGCATCTCCCACTTTCAGTCTATTTTCCCATTTTCTCTCAGAAATATCACCGCAGAAACCTTCCGTATCTGCGCAACCATACCACGGCTCAATACACATAAATGGTGCCGGCTTGCCTACAGGCGCCCACAAGCCCAGAAGGGGTGCTGAAAAATCCACTCTGACCTTCTTTTCCCCCTTGTCAAAAAGAGTCACTGCATCAGCCTGACTATCCTCCAGCACATAAGCATCTCCATCAAAAGTATGTTCTGTATAATGAAGCTGACCATCGGGCAGCTCCACATTTTTGTGTGCTGCTGTCAGCACTCCTGCACCAAATACGGTATTATCAAAGCTTTTCAAGAGCTGTCCCTTCCGCTCAATTACCAGATAGGAGTCCCCAAAAGTAGCATTAAAGGCAGGATGGGCACCTATGGAAAAAAACATATCTTCATTTCCGGTATTTAATACACGCCATACTACTTTCACACTATTTTCCATCAGCACATAGGATATACGTATCTCAAAGTCGTAAGGGTATTTTTCTTTTGTTTCCTCATTGGATCTAAGGGAAAATGTGCATCTGTCATCACTGCTCTCTACAAGCTCAAAATCCATATCTCGGGCAAACCCATGCTGTCCCATGGCATAGCTCTTGCCTTTTACCCGATAGGTCTTATCACATACCGCTCCCACAAAAGGAAAAAGGACCGGGCTTGTACGTCCCCAAAACGCAGGATCCGCCTGCCACATATACTCTTTTTCACCTTTTTTGATACTCTTAAGCTCTGCACCGTGATCTGATATTTCTACACTTATGGACTCGTTTTTCAAAATGGTCATATCATGCTCCTCCTGTCGCTATTCTATCTCCTGAATTAGATATTACTCGTTATATTTCTACTCAATATAAACTATTTTGCTATTGAACTTTTCTCCTAAGGAAATTATATAATTTTCCGCTGATGAATTTTTATAGACATATATTTTTTCAAGTGTTTTGTCCTGACCGTACACACAGTTGCCCTCGAAGGCTATATCTCCTGCAGGGAAATATATTTCTTTCAAGTTATTGGCTGTAAACGCGCTTGTCCCAATTTTTTCAAGACTACGTGGAAGCCTTACGCTTTCCAATTTACAAAAACCAAACGCACGCTCTCCTATTTCTGTGACGCTATCCGGAATATTGATAGATGTCAACGGCAAATTATAGTAGAAGGCGTTTTTTCCAGGACCTTGATTTATAGCATTCAATCTTATCATTAAGCATAAGATTATAAATCTTACGGCAACAGCCAAAGGTCTTAGCAAACATAAGCTCTTGTTCAGTTGTAGGATATAATCTATACTTAATTGCTTTATTTGCCATCTTTAAGTCCTTGCGATTGAATGTACTTTTTAATAGTTTCTATATTTGCACCACCAGTAGTAATAAGGCAAAATGACCTTGACCAAAAGTAATCTTTCCAAAGTTTTTCTCTGATTTTAGGAAATTCCTTTTTGACAAGTCTACTGCTGGCAGATTTATAAGCGTTTATGAATTTAGATAACTCGCTATTAGGTTCAGCTTTGAATAATATATGTACATGGTCAATATCGTGATTCCACTCAACAACAGTAATATTGTATGTGGGTGATATTTTCTCAAAAATCTCTTTTAACCGATTTGAGATAATGTCATCAATAACTTTCCTGCGATATTTTACTACTAATACCAAGTGATAATTCAATGCGAACACTGAATGATTATTATTGTCTAATTTCATTGTATTTATAACCCTTTATACGATATCTACTGATTATATTATACAACATTGATTGTTTATTTTCAAGAAAAAGCCGATTCGTCTCACCACCTATAGAGGAGGGAGAATTCTCGGCTATATTAGTTAAATCCCTCACTATCAGGACGAGAACCTGCGCGCCTTGTCACACGCCATATGGCGCGTGATGATAGAAAACTCGCAGAGTTTTCTACGCGGGTATGTCCCGTCTTGCTTTCTGCAGCCGCCTTCAAGCGCGAGACGGCGAGGGACAGGCAAACAATCCTGCGAATTGTTTGCCCCCGAGCGGACCGAGGCGACCCTGTCGCCGAGACCTCGAACCGTTTGAGGGCGGCTGCACTGTAACGAAAAAAAGGTACCCACCGATTACTGTGGGTACCTTTATTCGTTACAGCGCGAGACGGGACTCGAACCCGCGGCCTCGACCTTGGCAAGGTCGCGCTCCACCAACTGAGCCACTCGCGCATATTGTTCTCTCGAACACGTGTGTTATCTTACCATCCGCAGAGCCAAATGTCAACAAGTTTTCGCACTTTAAAATGTAGAACTTTTGTGCGAATTGTATGTACAATTCGCACAGTTCAATTATAGTCTCCATAAGAGTTAACGTAGGAGATTCTCACGGGGACGTTTCTAACTGACAATTTTTTGTCACGGGGACGTTTCTCACTGTCACACCACCTGCGTAGCGCACCTTCCTGGCGGCATCCCCATGAGTCTATTTATAGCCAAGGCAGGATTGGTCACAATGTGAATAAAGTGATATAAGAAAAGCCGACCTCAGACCTGCGAGCTTTGACCTGAGTGGGCTACGGCACTTACTGGTATGTACGTCGCGAGTTCCGGTTCCAGCCCGTAACTCGCAGGACATAGCAGTTAGTGACCGTCCACGAACGGTCAACCTCGAGCAGAATGAGGTCAGCTTTTTTTATATCACTTAATAATAACTTAAATATCTCCAATCACTGCCTTGGCTTTAAAGAGAGGAATGGGGCGAGCCAGGGAGCAAGCGGAGCTAAAAAGTTGACAACGAGAAACGTCCCCGTGACAAAAAGTTGACAGTGAGAAACGTCCCCGTGACAATGCGCGAACGGTCAACCTCGAGCAGAATGAGGTCGGCTTATTTTTATATCACTTAATAATAACTTAAATATCTCCAATCACTGCCTTGGCTTTTAAGAGAGGAATGGGGCGAGCCCAGGGAGCAAGCGGAGCTAAAAAGTTGACAGTAAGAAACGTCCGTGACAAAAAGTGGAGAAGTCGAAGTAGGTGTTGGAAGCATTTGAGGATTTGAACAGGTCCTGAAGATGGTGGTAAATGGCGATTTGGTTGTCAGTGGCGTCAGGAAAGCACCCCCATTCCCCGACCAGAACGGGCAGGTCCATAGCCTCAGCCACCTGAAAATGCGTCGCAAAAATCAGATCCACACGTGAAGTGTCCGGATCGTCATAATGGTCGGTATCCACATAGATGTCGTAGCCATGAGGTGAATATACCTGATTTTTAAGGGGTACGCCGTCCTGACATACAGGCCGCACATGAGAAGGTACCCCTGCATTGGAAAAGTAATTGGCCTCTAAGAAGACCAGGCACTCCGGATCCACTTCTCTTACCGCTTTTACTATCCTATCGTAAAAAGGATTCAGTTTCTCTTCTTCAAAAGCCCCCGAAACAGCCTCTATAGCACCTATAGCCGAAAAAAGGTCTTCTTCGGTAGCGATACCGGCATCAATCTTCTCCTTGATGGCACCTACAATTGGAAGCACCCCCAGAGCCCCACCTCCCGGAAATGGCTCGTTAAAAAAATCGTACCCCACCACATAAGGCTCATTTGCATAGTGTTCTGCCACATGCTTCCAAGCCCCAATAAAATGATCCATAATCCCTATTCCATCCGGAGTCATACTATTACTCCAAAAATTGTCAAAGGCTGCCTGGACAGCAGGGCTTAAAAGGTAAGAATCGCTCCAAAGCTCGGTTCTTATATGTTCTTTTTTATCTGTGATGGTAGCCCACTCCGGTGCCCCATCCTCAAAACATGCCCCAAAAAGATCCTGATGCATATCCAGAAAAACCATAATATCCTGTTTCTTGGCTTTTTCTATGATAGCATCCAATCCTGCCAGATAGTTATCGTCATATACTCCCGGCGCAGGCTCTAAAGCATCCCAGTAAATACCTAAACGCACAATAGAAAAACCTATTTTTTTAAGGTAAGCAAAGTCTTCCTCCCTGTAATTCCCCAGATGATTGACTTTGGGGTCCTTACATACCATATTTATCCCCTTAAGCACTACCGGCTGCCCCTGTTGATTGATAATATTTCTCCCCTGAGTCCTTAGTTTCTTTTCCATTTTACTCCTCACTTTCTCCGCCATGCTTTTTCGCCATATAATCAGACAGTTCTCTCTCCTTTTTCCTGCCTATAGGGAATAACAACATAGGTATAAGGCCAATAACACACATGATAAGTGGCACCAGACCTGCCCCGATTCTTATACCCTTTACCGCTTCTGCTGTCTGCTGCTCCAGCTTGCCGTCATAGCCATAAAAACTTATAACGTTGGTAAAAACCAGCTGTTGGAGGCCTGTAAGCGAAGTAGCAAGCAAGGAAAAAACACCACCATACATGCCTGTTTTTCTAATGCTGGTCCGCATTTCATCATCATCTATCAAATCACCATTTAAGACTACTCCTGCTCTCTGACAGATATTTAACGCCAGCACAATAAAGCAGTAACAAATAACAGCCTGCCATGCTGTCTTTATTATCAGAAGTCCTCCAAAGCCCAGCGCTGCCGGTAAAAGCGAGTAAATAGACATGGCTTTACTACCGAATTTTTTAATCATATTTCCAAAAACCGGAATGAGCGCCAGCATAAAAATCCCGGGAAGGGTATCAGCTATGGTAGCCGTCAATCCATCGGATTTGATAACGTCATCCATAAAATACAGGAACGGTGTATAGTAATACTCCATGGCACCTCTGGCAGTAATATAGAAAATAAGATACGTCAAAAATGCCGGTTGCCTTATGATATTCCAGGCCTCTTTCACAGTAACTGCAAAGCTTCTATGCTCCTCATGCTTCTCATTTACATAAAGCTCCCCCTTGTCCTTAAGAGTTCTGAAAGTGACAAAATAAAGGATGGCATTCAAAGCTATTACCCCCGAAAAAGCAGGAATCACCAATCCTCTTTTCCCTTCTCCCACCATTAATAACGTGGGAATAACAGTAGTAACAGCTCCTACTACATTCCCTACAAAGGTACGAATAATATCTATATCCACTCTCTCTTCCTTGGTAGGCGCTGCTATAAGGAAATAAGACTGATAGGCCACAGAATAAACCGTATAGGCCGTATCAAATACAAATAGCTCAGCTAAAAATACAAAGAAAATAACCCATTCATTCCAGGACGGCGACGAAAAAAGCATAAGTAAAGTAGCAATCAGCATAAGAGGGGCTGTCACTTTCATGAGATAGACATACTTACCTCTTTTCTCATTATACTTAAGCCTATCCACCCAGACTCCCAGAAGTGGGTCATTTATAGCATTCCAAATATTGTAAATAATATAAATCCAGCCCACATACTTGGGATCGATGCCAATAATATCCGTATAAAATTTAATCATGGCATTGTGAATAATAATCGGTCCGATTACAGATGCAGGTCCCGGCATAGCCAGTGTCAGTTTCTCTTTAAAAGAAAGCTTCCCCTTGGTGAATTTGTACTGGCTGCCAATCTTCTTTAATAAGTTCCCCATGTATAAACCTCTCCCTTCTTTTTTATAAACCCACAAATATAATAAACCTTGGAGTAACTCCAAGGTCAATTACTTTTTGAAAATATGTTATTTTTTCACCGGTATATAAATTTTAAAGAACATAAGAGGCTTTCTGGGCTCTTCGCCATAGATACTAAGTACATTCCGCTCTATAGCATCCCCCGCAATTTCATATCCCTCTTTATCGATGAACGCCATCAATTCCTCATAGGCAAAATCCATCTCACTATGCTCCGGGCTCCCCACCTTCGCACTGATTACAGCATATAATCCGGCAGGAATCTTCTCCAAAAATGGGCTCTTAACCTCTACCGGAGTCTCTGACAGGTAGCCGTATTTGTCGTAGGTATGAAACTCATGCTTTCTGAGATGGTCCACAGTGATAGTAGAAATAATGCCGGCTCTGGTGGTCCAGTCCTTTTGTGCCAGGCGATTAACCAGAAGAATCTGCTCTATATCCAGCTCATCTTCACTGCCAAACTGCTTGGAAAACATCCACATGGCCGGTAACTTCTCTATCTCCGGCTGAGTAGTCTTTTCATCAGCATCCTTTTTCCCAGGCAATGAGCTTATATTACCTCTTAAAATGGCTGCTTCTTTTTTTAGAGCTTTAAGCTTGGCTATCTCCTCGTCAACGCCCTTTTCATAGCGATCCAGCTCTGCATCAATGGCCTCTGCAGTATCTGAATACAAAGCTTCTTTAAGATTTTCCACAGGAGTTCCCATATTCCTAAGCAGCATAATGGTAGAAATCACCTCAAACTGTGCCTTGGAATAATAACGATAGCCATTTTCTCCCTTATGCCAGGGACTAAGCAGCCCTATTTTGTGATAAAAGCGCAAGGTATCTGTAGAAACATTATATATTTTTGCCACTTCACCTATAGTGTAAAATTCCTTCATCTTAGTCTTCACACTCGATTGTGATATAATACCCGGTACTTTTTTCCTCAATGGCCTTTATCACAGCCTTGGTAATGACCTTGCCATCCTTGTCCACCAGGCGGTCACCCAGGGAAATATTAGCACTCATGGCTACTGCAGGCTCCACCACATAGTAGAAAACAGAGTTCGGGAGCGAACCTTCTCTCAGCTCCACCTCCTGCCCCACCTCTACCTGGCCGGGACGCTCCATCTTAAAGTCACCTAAAACTCTCATTTATTCTTCCTCAGTTTCTGTCTCCGACGCCAGCTTAGTTACATGCACCTGGGAAACAGTCTTATTGGCTACCTCTGTAACTGTAAAAGAAAAGCCCTGATACTGAATCTCTGTGCCCACATCATTGTCTCCGGGTATATGATCCAGTCTGGAAATAAGCAGGCCATTTAGCGTATCAAAACTATCCTCATCTTCTTCAAGAATCGTAATCTCTATTTCGTCAGAAAGTTCTGATAAGGTGATAAGACCGTTTACATCCCACTCATCCTTCTTGCATTCTACGATGTCCTCTTCCTCATCATCGTATTCATCCTGAATCTCACCTACGATTTCCTCCAGAATATCTTCCATGGTGATGATACCGGCAGTCTGGCCGTATTCATCTATAGCAACAGCTATCTGCAGCTTTTTCTTCTGCATCTCATGGAAAAGATCATCGATATTTTGTGTATCAGGAACAAAATAAGGCTCACGGGCAAATTCCATAACGTAATGCTCTTCCCCGTCCTTTTCTCCCTGCAAAATAAAGCTCATAACATCTTTTATATAAAGAATGCCTATAATATTCTCAATAGTCTCCTCATACACCGGATATCTGGTATAGGTATGCTCCAGCATGATATGCATCGCTTCATCTATGTTAGTGTCAGAAGATATGGCCGTAACCACACGTCTATGGGTCATAATGTCCTTGACCTGCTTTTCATCAAAGTCAAAAATATTATGAATCATCTCGGCTTCCTCTTCCTCCAGTACGCCATCATCCAGCGCCTCATCTACAGATGAAATCAGCTCCTCTTCTGTAACAGCATCCTCGTCATCAGGATTCTTTACACCAAAAAGTCGCATAAGCCCGCCTATAATCAGCTCGCAGGGAAGAGCCAAAGGAGTACAAATCACATTAAAAAATGCCACTATAAAGGCCGTGCCATAAGCAATAGTCTCAGCATTTTTTGCCGCAATTTTTTTGGGGAGCTTAATGGAAAAAGCCTCTACAAACATAGCTACCGCCACTGTAATAAGTATCTTCCATATCAAAAGCATCGAATTACCGGTCTCCAAAAATAAGAAATAGGCAACGCTGATAGCCATAAAGCCTGTCAGACAAAGCGCATAAAGATCTGTAATCGTCAAAAATCTATGACGATGTTCCATGATTTTTAAAACCTTTTTGGCAGCTGCGTTTCCTTCCTCCGCATCATGAGCCACTTTTGGCTCTGATATTTTTTCAAAGGCTGTAACAATTAGGCTCAAAACAAAATTAATTAAAAAGCAGATAATAAAGATTAGCACCTGTATTCGCGGGTGACCGTCCATGAGAATTATAGTATCCTTTCTTTAATTTTTTATTATTACCAGCAGTCAGATATTTCTACCGCCTGCCCATTTTTAAAGTATACTCTGGGAACTCTTCTTCCAATATCACATACAACTTCATAGTGGAAAGAATTGCCAACGGTGGCGCCTATTTCCTCGGCAGATATAAACTCTTCGCCATCTTTTCCCATCAAAGTAACTACTGTACCCGGCTCGCAATCCGTAATATCCGTAACATCCACCATAAACTGGTCCATGCAGATACGCCCACAAATCGGAGCACTTTTTCCGTTAATAATCACTCTGCCGGCATTGGAAAGGCCTCTGGGATATCCATCTCCGTAGCCCACGGGAATAGTAGCCAGCCTGGTCTCCCGCTTGCTCACCCAGGTACCTGAATAGCCCACGCCTACGCCCTCAGGCAAGGTCTTAATAAAAGCCACATGGCTCTTTATCTCCATAGCAGGTGTCACCGGACATCTGCTCTTATCCACGTCATCTGTAGGATACATACCATAAGTGGTAATGCCAAAACGCACCATATTAAGATCGCCCTCAGGGATATCTATAGTGCCTGCAGAATTGCACACATGCTTTACAGGTATCATAATCCCCTGGCTTTCCAAAAGCTCAGCAAAATCCAGATATTTCTTTAATTGCCCCCTGGCAAAAGACTTATCGGCTTCATCAGCCTTGGAAAAATGGGTAAACATCCCCTCTATTTCAACATGAGGAAGGGCTGCCAGCTTTTTAATATCCTGAAGACTGGCTTCCTTCTCATAGTCCTCTGTACACAAATAGCCTATACGGCTCATACCGGTATCCAGCTTAATATGAACTTTACAGATTTTCCCAAGTCTTTCGGCAATCTCATCATACCGTGTGGCCACCTCACTGTCAAAAACAGCCATAGCGATATCATACTGAATAGCAATCTCGGCTGTCTCCGGTGCAGTAGGCCCCAGTATCAGGATAGGCTTGTCAATCCCTGCCTGCCTCAACTCTCTGCCTTCCTCTGCTATAGCTACCGCATAGCCATCTACCAGGTCATATACGGCTTTTGCCACCTGTACTGCACCATGGCCGTAAGCATTAGCCTTGACTACCGCCATCATCTTGGTCCCGGGAGCCAAAAGTTTTTTTCCGTTTTTTATATTTTGTCTGATAGCGTCCAGGTTTATATTGGCCTGAACCCTTAAATATCCAATATTCATGATAAATCTTCCATAAAATAAACTGATCAAGCACGTCGCCGTGCTTAATCAGTTATTATACACCCAATCCCGCTATTTGTCTATACAATGGCATGTGCCATATAATAATGGCTTTGCCACGGTAAACAGACCGCAATTAACTCATTTAATTCAACATGGTAATCAGATTGGCCTTTTTCAGCTTAATCATATAAAACGTAAAGAATACAATGAACATAGCGGCTGTAAGTATAAATGTGTAAATAATGGCTGTTGGCATACACATATTTATGTGCATCTTAACGCCAATTTTCCTGCTTAATCCCTGATTGATCAGGAAGTTGGAAAGAACACACATCACTATGGACAACACTGTGCCGCCGTTAAAAAGGAGTATGCTTTTTCTTAATTCCATTTCTACAATGCTGTCATAGCATATCCCGTTCATTCTCGCCAGTACAATATACGACTTATCTACAGATACTGTTGATTTTATACTGCAAATAACGGCTATCAAACAGAAAATCGCCATAAGCAGAGTACCCACAAAAAACGTAGACGAAAATGAGCTGATTATAAAGACCATATTGTTAAGGCTTTTACCTATAGGAGATTTGTTAACAAATCCGGCCTTCCTTAAATACTCCATAATTTGGGGATTTACGTCTCTTATGCTAATTGTATTAGGCGTTCCGTACCCCACCCTCATTATTGCTTCAAAATCTTCAGGGCTTACATACATTACATTGAACGCATTGCCATCTTCCACGTCATTAACCACGTCAAAGTCACCAAAAAAGCCTATTTTAAACCCGGTAGTTTCGATTCTGTCTGCCAGTGTCCTATTTACATAGCATTGATTATCTTTTATTGTTCCCGGTATATTTTCGTCAGCCGGCCTGATAAATACCAGATCCTGCGTATTGTTAGTTAAGACTCCCGGTATTTCGCCATTTATCTTCAGAAACGCTTCCTGTGCGTAAATGCATTCAAAAACCCTTTCCAGAAGAAGCTCAGAATAATTTGTGGCATCAAATATGGCAATATTACCTGCTGAAAACTGATCCAAATATTTTTCATAATCCGTATCGATAATGCCGCATACATTCAGAAAACCATTATCAAGCATTATTCCTTTGTCCAGAATGTCCTGATAGGAAGTATACGCATCAGGAAATTCCCTGCAAATTTTATCGGCTGAGTAATCAGTAATTGCTACTGCCCCTTTTTGGTAATAAACCCCCGCAACAAGCTTAGGTTGGCCACAAAAGATATTCAGCCCCCAAAACAGAGCGATGCCTTCTTTTGTCGCTTTTGCGGAAGGATAGTGAACGTTAATTAATAATTCATTGGAATAACCAACTATTTTTTCGAAGTCAGAAAGCTTACCTTTTTCACTCACATTGCCTGAATAATTATATTCAAACATCTTGAAAGTGCCGATATTGCTCTGAAGCATTTCAGCCATAAAGCTATCCACGTCAAAGGAGGCTAATGACAAAAATATTTCCGTAATTGTCATCATAAGCGCCAAAAACGCTAAACAAACCAGGTTCATTTTACGACCGGCCACCAAGGATTTTTTTGTTATGGTTTTCTTTAACTCTGCTGAAGGATACTTTTTCTGATTGTCCAGCTCCAGCTTTTCATAGTCGTAGTTGAGTGCCTTTTTTTCGGGACTTTTTTCATGGAATCGAATGATGGACTCGCCTTTTTCCTTGATTTGCTCCTTAACATCCTCAATGTCAACCACTGCCATACTTTTAGCTGACGGGCTGATATAAAACACATTTCCATCCTGACTTGCAGAAACTCCGTCATTGGTCTCACAGGAAATGACCCTACCGTTGTTCAAATATACAACTACGTCTGCATAGCTTCTGATAAGTGTCATATTGTGCGATACCAGAATAATCAGTTTATCGGAAGCCTCTTTTTTCAATGTCTCAAATACCCGGCGTTCCATTTCCTCATCTAAGCTGCTGGTGGGTTCGTCCACAAGTAAAATGCTGAACCTTTTTGACAGGCCTCTGACCAGTGATGCTCTTTGCTTTTGTCCTCCCGAGAGGCACTCTGAGCTCAGATTTGTCTTGTCATCTATCCCATACTCCTTAAGCATTGTTTCGGAATCAATTACGTCATCATCTGCAATTGCTATATTTTCACCTATGGTCAGATATGATACAAATTCATTTTCCTGAAAAACAAAGGAGATTTTCTCTCTTCTATAATAATCAGGAATATCCCGAATATCGCAATCATTTATGTATATTTCGCCTTCATAGTCATTATCCAAAGATGACACAGCATTCAAAAGAGTGGTTTTACCACAGCCGTTTTCACCATACAGCGCAACAATTCCCGTATTGGGAAGTTCCAGATTAATATTATCCAGGGCCACTATTTCTTCTCTGCCCTGCCTGTATTTTTTTGTCAAGTTTAATATTGAAATCACTGTTTTTTAACCCTTGTATTCATTAATCAGTAAATTCAGTTCATCATCATTATACTTATAATAGACACCTTCACGCACCGCTTCATCATACCAATCAAAAAATTTCCGTTCATATTCCTTGGAACTTTCAGACCAATTGAAATTTATTAACTGCCGGCTTGATTCACCGTAATAAATCAGCGCTCCGTCAAATTCACAAAATTCAGGCTCTGAATCTATGCCAATAACTTCTTCATCGCTAAAATCAACATGATAAAACAAAGTCCCATTTAGTTCATATGCCTCAATAGCTCTAATATTTGTATTTGTTCCAAAACTGTAAATCCATTCAATTAGATTCGCTTCCATTTTATGGATATGATTAATTGAATTCTGACGCATTCTATCTTTCTTGATTATAAAACCAACAACTGCTCCTATTGCTATAATTCCAACCAAAATAATGGCAATCAAATATTTATTTCGTTTACTCAAGTTCATTCCATTTTCCATAGTGGCGTTTTTCCCCTGTCATATATGTATCTGTATCCCATGCCGAATATTCTGTTGTAAATACTCCTCTTGCTGAACTTCCAGGCTTGTTATAATGGTGATCTATACGTAATCCGTATTTACAAGTCAGCGTTACCTGGGCACTACCAGCAACAACATTCGCCATTCCGCTAATACCACATAAATCTGCTATGTAGTCTCTCATATCTACTGAACTATTGTTACTGACAAAATCCACAAGTACTGATGCTGCAGCAAACAATAATCCAGGAGCAACTGATGCTGATAAAGACGAAATACATTCTGAAATCATTATTTCAGCAATTGACACTGCCACATCATTTCCTTTGTTTTTTGATACGTTACTTAATGATTTTGCATTGTAATTTACGCCATTGACCATTACATGAAAATTATTGTTTAGTGATAAATATTCAGCAAGCGTAAGTTCTTCTGTTAAAAAAGTTGCTTGGTTTAGGTAATATTTAATTCCTCTCCTGTCTGTAATTGGATCGTTATAATGATCAATATATGACCATACTCCACCCTCGTCAGAATTGTCATTAAAATCAAGATTAGGTCCTATAATCAGCTTATAGTTTCCGGTATTGCCGCTCCAGGCCCTGATTACGATGTAGTAGTCCTCGCCCTTGTCCATCTTTATTGTCATTGAACAATTCTTACGGTTTCCTATATGAATAGTATTGTCATCGTCATACGCTACTTTATCATAGTTTTTTGTAAACATTAATACATTTTGATGTTCATAAATAGCACCTACCGTATCAAGATTACCCTGAGTTAAAGCAGTGTAATATCCTGATTTAGGCGCTTCAAAATGATATATATGTGTTTCGTAAGGAGCTGTAATATCGGCAGATATAATATTCCATTCTGATGAATACTTTTTCTTGGCCGCAGACTTAAATTGATTATTTGAAGGCTCAATATATCCATTAGATTTATTTTTGTCTTCAATATAACTGTACGGCGTTGTTTTTATTGGCCATTCTCCAATACCCTCAAAAAAGTCACGTTCTGCTTTTACGTTTGTTTGAGGAATATAGCAAATCATCAACGTAAAGATTATCACAAATGCAATCCCCCTAATGTATCTTTTCATTAAAATGTCCTTTCTATACTTCCATTCTTTAACCCCTTTTGAAAACGAAAGTAATAAAACTTTGATTTTTTCCGCGGAATGCGTATCATACCACACTTTTTCGGGGGGCGCAATACTTTTTTATTAATCTATTCCGACATATGCACGCCTGAAGTGAAAAGTCTATTTCTACCTCGAAGGCGTTAAAGTAGACGTTAGTCTTACAGATATTTCTACTTCATAAAAGTTGCAATTAGTCCTACATCCATTTCGGGATCATATCAAATAAAAAAACTGCAATCGCAAGGATTGCAGTTAGGCAGTTAATAATAATGTGGAGCGGCATTACTTAAGTTTGGAAAAATAGCACTGTTTCAAATTGGAAATAAACTTTTCACTTCAGCCGACATATGCACGCATATGCACGCATGTATTACATAATGTTACTATTTAACACTATTCAGCTCCACTACTGATGGAATTGCTTCCATAATATCCGAAGCCAGCATTGATCTGGTACCCAGGCGCGCCGCGGCTACATCTCCCGCGCAGCCGTGAACATAGACACCGGTCATGGCGGCTGATCGTGGCAGTTCTCCCTGGGCAATTATGCCGGCGATAATGCCACCCAGCACATCCCCTGAGCCTGCCGTAGCCATCCCGTCGTTTCCGGTAACATTTATGTAATTGGATTCACCAAAAGAAACTATGGTGCGCACATCTTTTTTTACGAATACAAGGTCATTATTTTTAGTGCAATCGGCTGTCACGCGAATCATACCGGTTGACAGTTCGCCCATGGAAATACCGGTAAGTCTGGATAATTCTTTTTTATGAGGGGTAAGTACAGTACCTGCCGGAAGGAGCTCTGAAAGCACCTTCATTCTTTCTGACAGCTCTGCTTTTTCTCCGCATTTTTCATCCAGTAATCTTGCTAAAATGTTTATACCGTCGGCATCCACAATAAGCGGCACCTTGACATTACCGATAACATAGTTCAAAATGGCCGCTGCCGCAGTACTCATCCCCAGCCCCGGTCCTATAATAATAACCGAAGCCCAGTTCACTGCTTCCTTAATAATATCAATATCATCCGGCGATATCCTGCCATCCTCATCTATCTTATATGTTGTAAGAACAGCTTCCGGCAGCTGTTTTTGCAATACTTCCCTATTGTCTTCGGTAGTAACTACTCTCACCAGTCCTGCCCCTGTTCTGTATGCTGCCCCTGCTGCAAAATACGCCGCCCCGCTCATATTTTTGCTGCCGGCTATGCAAAGAACCTTGCCATATGTTCCCTTATTGGAGTCAGCCTTACGCTGTGGCATAAGAACACTTGCCGGCTCATCAAAATAAAAGCATTTGGGTGACTCTGAAAGTGATGAAAGCTCTGTGCCGATATTCCAGTGAATAATCTTACCCGAATACTCTGCCCCGGGATACAAAAGGCAGCCCACCTTGACAGTTCCGAATGTCACTGTCACATTGGCCTGTACGGCTATGCCCAGTATCTGACCGTCAGCAGAGTTGACTCCCGATGGAATATCCACGGCCACCACCTGTTTTTTGGAAGCATTTATTTTTTCGATTTCCTTATACATGTCCCCGGTAATGACTCTGGAAAGCCCCGTACCGAAAATACCGTCTATTATCAGGTCGTACTTATTGTAGTCCACCTTCTTTACGGTCTTAATCCCGCAGTTTCTGGCAATTTTCTTCTGCAATCTGGTTTCTTTTGTAATCTTTTTTGCATCACCAACAAAATAAAGGCACACAGAATAACCTGCTGCCTTTAATATTCTGGCGGCAGCTACAGCATCACCACCATTGTTGCCGTAGCCACACACTGCTATAATCCTGCCGGTCACAGGATACAATTGCTCGATTGCATATGAAACGCCCATGGCTGCCTTTTCCATAAGGACCATGCCGGGAATACCAATTTTTTCAATAGTAACTCTATCTATCTCTCTGGTCTGTTCACCGTTAAGCGCGTATTTCATTTTTTCTCCTTTGCCGCAGGCAATGGAGGCCTGTACGGCGAGTACTATAATTAGCTTTCGTTAGAAAGCGTGTCCTATTATCTCCTTTTGTGGAACGAAGTGGAACAAATGGAGAACTCCGAAGGAGTTTGAAAAGCTAAGCCTTCATGCGTAGCATGAATTATTATGGCTTAGCGTCCTTGCCCTATCCTTGTCATCTCCTTTGCCACTTTTCTCCTTTTGTGGAACCACTATTCATTCTTTGCCTTCAGCTTGAACGATAATCTCATTAAGCTTTCCGTCAAATGTACATTTTCCTGAACCACTGACTCAGGAAGTGAAAGATCTGTTGGTGCAAAGTTCCAAATGGCTTTTATTCCCCATTTCACCAGATTGGCAGCTACTTCCGGTGCTGCCTCCTTGGGAAGAGTAATAGCCGCTATACTTATGTCATTTGCCTTGATAAAGCTCTCCAGCTCACTGGCATGCAGTATCTGCAATCCATTGACCTTTTTTCCCGTAAGCTTTGGATCTATATCAAAAAGAGCCTTTATATCAAATCCACGTCTGCCGAAATCGCCATAATTGGCAATAGCCTGTCCCAGATTACCTGCACCCACTATAATCATGGGATTGGGTGTATCCACTCCCAGAATTTTACCAATTTCAGTATACAAATACTCTACGTTATAGCCGTAGCCCTGCTGTCCAAAACCGCCGAAATTATTAAGATCCTGTCTGATCTGCGATGCCGTAACTCCCATTTTTTCGGAAAGTTCTTTGGATGAAATACGCTCTACTCCGTGATTTAATAATTCGCCCAAATATCTGTAGTAGCGTGGCAGTCTTCTGATTACTGCAATTGAAATTTCCTGTGTGTACATATCCTACCCCTTGTAAATTATATTATTCATAAAGGAGCTCCAGCTTTTTCTCCAGTCTTTCCTCCACAGACTTTGTCCCAATTATGGTCTGTGCATTCCTGAAGCTTGCCTTCGCTTCCCCTCTCTCCTGTTTATATGTAAGTGCTGCGGCTATGCACGCATACTCTCTGGATATACTTCTTATTTCTCTTCTCTGTCCCTTGGTAATATCAGAGAAAGTACAGCCATCCAAAGGCTCAAGACAATCTGCCAGCCTCTTTTCCAGGCTTAATACATATTCATGCCTTATAAGAGCTGCATTAACAGCCTCCTCTACAGCTACAGACTCCTGCTCTTCCACATCGTAAACATACATTTTTTCAGAAAGGCTGGTAACTGCAAATCTGTCGCCACCCTGATTCCTGCTTTTTCTGCCTATAGTCAGTAAAAGCCCAATCCATGGCTCTTCTCCTGCTTCCTGTCTGGTCATAGCAGATAAGGAGTATGTTTTTTCATAAGGATTCTTCACCTGTACTGTAATAGCCTCAGGCAAATCTTCCTTCATATTGCTTCGAATCCATAATGATGATGCCAGCTGATTGATACGAGCCTTATCACGCTCTCCCGGATAAAATCTGTTTTCTGCCACCAGGGTGATAACCGCAAAATCACCTGCCCACTGCCTGATAGACACTCTGGTAAGCTTGAGGATATAACACTCTCTGTCCTTCTTTATCACAAGCTTGCCCATAATTTCTTTGGGCTCTCCCTTTTTGGGATCATTTATCACCTTATCTTCGCCGCCCATGAGGTAATACTCGTAAGGGCTTGCAGGCTTCCACATGGTATTTTTCTTAAAATTCTTAGTCCATGCTCTTTTGCCGGATACCTCTACAGGGATACGAAGTACATGGAATCCGTAGACATTATCATCTGAAATTCTGTCAAACCTAAGATCAGAAGCCGCTTCCAAATAATCCTTCCATGCTGCAGCATCAGGTCTTACGTCATCTTTTCCTACTGCGTGAAGCATGGAGGCCACTGAGTAAACCAGTCCATTTTCCAGGTGCTCCATCCTGACAGCTTTTCGGAAAAATCTGTAAATTCTGATACTGGTGCGATCTGCCAGCACGTCTGCATCAGGAAAACTCTTAATGATATCTGCTACCTTGGCCACCATAACATCATCGGTAATCTTGCCATGAAGCTTATACTCACCTAAAGTAGTATCGTTTTTATCAAACACCTTGAGATAAAGAACAGGTGAACTGTCCTCCTTGGTATAGCTTACATATATATGCTGAGAGCGAACCTTTTTAATATCTGCATTGTGCTCATGGAACTTTTCCTTCATGCGTCGTCTAAGCTCAGCACTCATCTCAGGCTTCTCATCATACTC
Source organism: Lachnospiraceae bacterium (assembly GCA_045616485.1). Lineage (GTDB taxonomy): Bacteria > Bacillota > Clostridia > Lachnospirales > Lachnospiraceae > RGIG3528. Next base: position 49,985 of record JAZLGU010000085.1, on the reverse strand, counting down.
GGTCATGGGAATGACGCGGCTCATGGCTAAGAAGTCATGAAGCCACTCGGAATCCAGGCACTTGTCTGCCAGATCATTAAATACCCTTTTGGCCTTGGGGATGTCCACCTTCATAGGCTCGATAAGCTCGGCCATCAGGCTCTCTGCATCCAGTGCATAATACTGCGTCGGCACATCACTTTTAACCAGAGCAGCTATCTTATCCAGAAATTCCAGACGAATATCGGTGGCCTCTTCTTCGGCCCCCTCCTTAGGAGTCACCTCTGTGGGAACGACATACTTTATCTCATCGGTACGAAAGCTTTTGTCTGTTTTATAATCGATTGTATATAAATAGATATCAGACAACCCTTCCTCGGAAAAAGAAGCGTCCATATATACCTGTCTCTTGAATGTCCTGTAATCGTTCATAGCTCAACTCCTAATATAATTTTTACTATAGCAAAAAGCTAACTAATTGTCAATTTTTTATCAAGCGGTACAATTCACAGTTACAGCGTGTCGACAAAGTCGACACTTCAGAGCAGATGGCTACCGCCATCTGCTCTGTTCTATTTCAAAAGGAATAAATGGCGAAAATTGGAGGCCCCTACACCCCATTTTTCGCCATTTCAGACTCCGGAAGTGAATCCCGAAGTCTGATTATAGCTGGCCAAACCGCTAGTTATCTTAAAAATATAGTTTGTCTACAGTCCGAGGCTGTGATGCTCACTGATTAACCGCCATTACTGCCTCCGATTCTACCTGCCTCAATCCATACATGGTCCCCATTACGATGAACAGTATACAACATAGGCATGTCATTTATCATAGCATAAAACTCTTCTACAGGCACTGAAGAAGGAACCACTTCTTTATAAGAAGCCCGATCATCTGATAGCTCAATGTATGCATCTGAATATATGCGATGAAAAGACTCGGAAATACCCCAATAGCGTTGATCACGTTTATCATAGTATCTAAATGCTTCCCCATGCTTATCATAAAACTGTTTATCACTATCTCTAATCGAAAGATAACCTCGATAAAGTTTACTTTCTCCCGGTGCATAGGTATAACAAACTTCGTTATATCCTATTTGTGACATAAAAGCATAATTTTCTTCTACAGTATGACTAGCCAAATACTGTACTATCTTCTCATCGTACTTATATACATTATATTCGACATCAGCTATCTTTATTTTCCCATCCTCATCACAAAGACGCGGTATTTTTGTAGGAGTGGGAGTTGGTACTTGGGGCGTTGGTGTCGGTGTCACAATCGTATATTTTACCTTCTCCATATTAAATAAATAGTGATCTCCTACTATCAATGGCTTATCATATGTAATATAATAAGCTGACTTATCCTCTACACAAAACTTATCACCATTTTTTTGTGCGGCATAATCAGAAACACCTGCCCTATCATCCAAAAGCACTCTATCATATTTAAGAATTTCCTCTGTTATATAACAGTATTCTTCATAAATCATATCTACGCCAACCAAATTGTATTGTGATCCATATTCTGTATCATAAACAATTCGATAAAAACTATCCACTGGCAACAAAATTTTCCCATCACATATAAACTGTGTTTTATACCCTACTACCTCTTTCTCTATTCCATATGGTGTTTTTAATGTTTTCACTTCTACTATTCCCGGTGTGGGAGATAGCGTTGGTGAGGGCTTTGGAGTATTCGTCGCTGTTGGCCTCGGCGTTGGTGTATTAGTTGCCGTTGGCCTTGGCGTTGGTGTATTAGTTGCTGTTGGTTCCGGCGTCATCGTATTAGTTGCCGTTGGTTCCGGCGTCATCGTATTAGTTGCTGTTGGTTCCGGCGTTATAGTATTAGTTGCTGTTGGTTCCGACGTTGGAGTACTCGTCACTGTAACTTGAGGCTCATTCGTATTTTCCAATTTAGAAATCGCCCCAGGAATATTTGGTCTTTCTCCGCACCCGGAAAATACAGCTAGCAACAATGCTATGATTAATATATTTGCTACTATTTTCTTCATAAACAATCCTCCGCAATTCAAAGATAACTTACGATAACTTTTTTTCAAGCGTTGCATAGCTTTGGCAGTGGACGACAGCTAATATGTAAACAAGTCAATCTCTTTTTTCTACCACTTCACCCTGTTTTTTGTAGATACTTGAAGCCTTGATGCAGCCTCTTACCGAGGAGAGGGGGTAGATATTGGAATGGCTTCCGATAACAGTGCCGGGGTTCAGCACAGAACCGCATCCCACTTCCACATTATCTCCCAGGATGGCTCCCATCTTCTTAAGCCCAGTCTCAAAGGTCTCCTTACTCTCATTATCCTTTACAACTACCAGGGTCTTATCCGACTTAACGTTGGAGGTAATGGATCCGGCCCCCATATGGGATTTGAAGCCCAGTATGGAATCCCCCACATAATTGTAATGAGGTACCTGCACCTTGTTGAAGAGAATAACATTTTTGAGCTCTGTGGAATTACCTACTACAGCGCCTGCCCCTACCAGGGCATTACCTCTTATAAAAGCACAGTGCCTTACCTCTGCTCCCGGCCCTATGATACAGGGACCGTTTATATAAGCTGATGGGAAAACCTTGGCTTCCTTGCTGATCCATACGTTTTCTCCACGCTTTTCATAAGCCGGATCTTCGTCCAGAGTAGCTCCTAAAGCCAGTATTATTTCTCCGATATGAGGCAGCACCTGCCAAGGATATTCATACTTTCCTATTTCCTCGCCTGCCATACTTTCTGTAAGATCAAACAATTTTTTCACACTGTAGTCACTAATCATTTATACACACTCCCTATTGCCGAAAATCTTGCATCCAATGCACCGGCATTATTTGTCATTTTCACTCTTTCAGTCATACGTGTTACGTAGCCGGAGAGCTTTTCCATATACTCATGTTCCGTAATCTCGCCCTCAGCCACCTGAGTAAGTCCCTTCTCCCAGCTGGCAGTAAGATCCGGTCTAAGCATCTGCGAAATAGATAAGGATACCACTTCATATATGGCTTCCCCCAGCTTGGTAGGTGCATATATCTGAGTCTTCTGATTGAGAGAAATATACTCAATGCGCACCAGCTTGGCCAGAATCTCGGCACGGGTGGCAGAAGTGCCTATACCGGATGACTTAATCTGAGCTCTAAGCTCCTCGTCTTCAATCTGCTGCCCTGCCGACTCCATAGCCTTTATCATGGCTGCAGAGTCATATCTTTTTGGTGGAGATGTCTCACCTTCTTTTATGGAGAGCTCCTTTATACCCACCTCAGCTCCCTTTTTCAAAGCGCTGATTTTCTCAAAGGAATCCTCTGAAATATCCAGTTCCTCCGCTTCTTCACCTTTTTCCTTCGCATCTGACTTTTCCGACTTCTGCTCGGAAGTGTCACTTTTTTTCAGATTGGCTACCTTCTGATAGCCCTCTGACAGCTGTATCTTAAAGGAAGCGAAAAAGCTTTCCTCTCCGATTTTAATAGCGAGGGCCAGCTTCTGATATACAGCAGGCGGGTAGAAAATGGATAAAAATCTGCGGCATATAAGCTCATAAACCTTTTTCTGCAGGCTGTTTAAAGAATTCAGAGCATTTAAGCCCTGCCCTGTGGGGATAATGGCATAGTGGTCGGTAATCTTGGAGTCATCCACATAACGCTTGTTTTTCTCCAGTCCCTTATAGGCACCGTTTTCCATAATCTCACCGGCATATTCTGCTACATTGGCAAAGCCGGTAAGCCCCTTGATATTCTTATATATCTCTTTGGCTACAGCTGTTGAAAGCACTCTTGCATCAGTTCTGGGATAAGTCACCAGCTTCTTTTCATAAAGCTCCTGAATAATCTTTAAGGTCTCATCCGGACTGATTTTAAAAAGCTTGGAGCACTGCGCCTGAGCCTCTGCCAGATTGAAAAGAGGCGGAGCGTTTCTGTTTTCCTTCTTTTTCTCCATAGCGTCCACTACACCGTTTTTTCCGGAAAGGTCAGCTATCAGCTTTTCTGCATCTTCTCTTTTCTTAAAACCGTTTTCCTTGTACATACAGGGATTTTCAAAATATTTTGATCCCTGGACTGCTCTGAACTCTGCCTCGAAGCCCACATCCGTCCCAGCCACCACTCTATAGAATGGTGTCTTTACAAAATCTCTTATTTCCCTTTCCCTTCTAACAATCATGCCCAGTACGCAGGTCATTACACGACCAACTGCAATAGCCGGTCCCTTTTCCTTTTTCAGAAAGTTTCCTACGCGGTTGCCGTATCTGAGTGTCAGGATACGGGAAAAATTAATACCCATAAGGTAATCTTCCTTGGCACGCAGATAAGCTGCATCGGAAAGATTGTCATAAGCGCTCCAGTCCAGCGCCTCTCTTATTCCACGTAAGACCTCTTCCTCAGTCTGGGAGTTGATCCATACGCGTTTTCTTATCTTGTCTGCAGGGACCTGAGCCATCATATCTACCAGGCGGTAAATATACTCTCCTTCACGTCCCGAGTCGGTACATATATAGATAGTACTTATATCAGGACGATGCAAGAGCCCCTTCACCACTTCGAACTGGTCCTTTACATTGGCAGGTACCTCATATTTGTACTCTGTCGGAATAAAAGGCAGTGTCCTTTCAGTCCACCTTTTAAGCTCCGGGTCGTAGGCTTCCGGATAACTCATGGTCACAAGATGTCCTACACACCAGGTCACTACAGAGTTTTCCGACTCCATATACCCGTTTTTTTTGGAAAAATTTTCATGCAGCACATTGGCAAATTCTCTGGCTACAGAAGGCTTTTCCGCAATATAACAATTTTTACTCATTACTTACTTTCTTCGCTTTCTTCACTATCTGCCTGATTCGCATCCTTGTAGATAATTACATCTTTAGTCAGGAAGAAATCTGTAGGCGCGATTTTACTAATACCCGTAAACCTGATGGAGTCATCAAGAGGCGGATTGTCCTCCTCTCTATCTTTGTCTTCTACAGTTTTTTCCGGCTCCGTCTTTTTATAGGTAAATCTGCTGATTAAGTTGAAAGCATTATCATACTCGGAAAAATAAGAGTCTTTTCCTGTAGCATAGAGAATATTGCTTTCAAAAACCTCATGATACGTATTATCCGTAAGTGCAGGCATAGGTCTGTGAGTAACTCTCTTTACCGAAAAGGTCTTTTCATCTACCAGATATCTGTCATAGTAGCCAAAACACTCTTCTTTTTTGCCATACTCATAATCCTTATTCTGATCCAGCACCCAAACATAGTGACGGTCGTCAGTACTCCAGCCGTCATAGGACATAAAGCCCATCTGAGATACACTTGTGGTGTACGCAAAATCCTCCTCCTGCAGCAGGAAGAGATCATCATATTCTTTCGTCCCCACAAAGTTGGCCTTATCTCCCAGCATATAAACAATACGGGGCTGATTATATATCCTCCGGACCTTGATAATGGTATTCAAGGTGTCCGAACCCAGAAGAATCATATTGTCACCCACATATTTGATACTGCGTATGTCAATCCAGTTTTCATCATGAACATTGGGATATTTTTCCAGGAGCTTCTGCATATCCATCAGCTTATATATACGATTTTCAGCAAAACTGATGCAGGCTATGCAGTCGTTAACTGTCTTTTTCTGGCGGTCTGTAGCTACACAAATGACGCGAAGGTCTGTGCTGCCATCTTCCAATTTGTGCTCATCTATACAAAAATCTCCAAAAACAAGGCGTCCGCCCTCGCTTTCAAAAATCCTCTGAATCTCTCCCAGCGAATTCAGTACCACCAGCTTTTTATTGGAAACAAATACACACAGCTGACCATCGTATGTAAAAAGCTTTTTGGCAGTATTATCCTCCATAGGCATTTTCCAGCGGAGGAATCCATCATTATCATACATGCGCATAAAAGCAGTATAATCATTTTTTGCAGTAAATGTAGCGAAAAGCCCTTCAGTCAGGCTCACCTCAGAAGCCGGTACCACTGTGCTTTCTCCTGTAGTCTCGTCAATGACAGTCTTGGTCCCCTGGTTTTTCTTAAGCTGAGCCTCATCTGTACTTACTTTATCAAAATCATAGTAAAAACGACGATTGCGTGTGTTTCCTTTTTCGTCCACCATATTGATAGTAATGGAATTGGTCACTCCGGATACCAGACCATGAATGGAAAATTCATGAATGGTGCTGTCTCCCTTATAGGTCACATTGCCGTTTTCATCTACTTCCTGTCTATAGGATGGGGCAACGTATCCACCAAAATCTGCTGCGTCAGAAACAAGATTGGAGGTATGTACCTCATAGGATACTGCGCAGGGATAGCTGGTAGTAAAATAAATATAGAGACTGCATTCATCCGTAGCGAAGGGATTGTAAATAACAAGCGGCTCATCTTCCGTATATCTGGCCCTGTCCTTCATGTAATTAAGGCGTGAACGCACATCGTCTCGGAATGCAAGGGTATATATATCCGATGCCAGACCATAGGATGAAAAGCCATAAATAATATTGGGTCTTATTTCTGACGAAATGTCAGATGTGTGAGTGTTTTGATATTCCTCCAGAGCGCTGGTAGGACTGGGCGTAGTCTCACTGTTTCCGGAAAAAACTGTGTTGTAGCTCACCAGTCCCAGCGTCGCCCCACTAAGAATTAATATTAGAATCAAAATCAAATTGAATTTCTTCATATTTCAGGCTTCCGTCTCTTTTATCCCCAAAGTATTAATATAAGCAACAAAAACGATAAGTGTCGCAATAAGCTTGCAAAGCCTATTATAACACTTATCGTCATTTGTGTCACGTTTCTGCAATGATTTAGAAAATCTGTCCCAGGAATCTCTCGCAGAGCTCCGTCCACTGCATGCATTCCTCCACCACCTGGACATTGCCGGGGTGGGAAGTCTCAGGACTTGCCAGAGAAAGACCATGGCCTCCGAAGGGGAAAATATGCATCTCACATGGAACCTTATGCTTTTTAAGGGATAAAGCATAGAGCAGGGAATTTTCCACAGGTACTGACTCATCTGCGAAGGTATGCCAGATAAAGGTAGGTGGTGTCATCTCAGACACTTTCTTTTCCAGAGACAGGTAGTCTCTAAGCTCCTCTGTGGCCTTTTTTCCCATAAGATTTTCTACGGAGCCCTTGTGAGCAAACTCTCCGGAGGAAATTACTGGATAGCAAAGGACTGAAGCATTGGGGCGCACCTCAGCTACGGTGCAGCCTATCTCCGACAGCAGCTTTTCATTCATGTAGTCAGTGGATACATTAGCTGCCAAATGGCCGCCGGCAGAAAAGCCCATAATAGCTATGTGGTCAGGGTCTATATGGTACTCCTCGGCATGGTCTCTTATATACTTGATAGCAAGTAATGCCTGCTTAAAGGCCACCGGATACTCTGCCCCCGTTGGCGCACAGGAATAGTCCAGAACAAAGGTCTGATAGCCCTTGGCTGAAAACTTTATGGCTACCGGCTCCGCCTCACGAGGAGATGTATACCAGTAAGCACCTCCGGGACAAATCAGCATGGCAGGACGTTTTCGATCCTTGTCAAAATCATTATAATACTCCAGCAGATAGGCTGTAAGTCGTGCGGAAAAGCCTTCTGCCACTATTTCCGTCTGTAAATACTGCATCTCTAGTCTCCTTTGCATCTACTAAATATAGTCTGACGTTTTCTTCTTTACCTTCATGATTACTGAATATGTGGTCTGAAGGCTCCATGGCCTGCCCGCATGTTACCTGAATATCCGGCTCAGTCTGGCTTACCAGCACCGATACAAACTGTTGATCACATCTGTCCTCTATGGTAAGCAAACCTGTTTTAAGGTTAAATACTGCTCTTCTCTCCAGGTAAACGCAGGTGCCTTTGGGATAAGCATCATGATACTCCAGAGTAACTGTTATAGTGTAGTCCTCTTCTTTTACCCTAAAATATGATGTGCGGTGATTTTCTCCTGCTTCCTGGTACTGTCCTGCTACAACAGGAACACTATGCCCAGAAGAGCTGCAGCAGAGATAGTTGTATCTCGCAGCCCCAAAGTAATCAGCAGTGTACTCTCCGGCACCCAGGTCGCAGGCCAAACAGCGATCCCCCACATAATATATAAAGCCGCCTACATCATTATGATTGTGAGGCTCCCCATTGTGTCCGCCTTTTATGGCAAAGGCCGCCCCGTTTTCAGACTGATATACCGCCCATTCAGCATCTTTAAAATGTGACAGAGGGACGTTTCTCATTGTCACATTTTGTGACAATGAGAAACGTCCCTCTGTCACAAAAATGCCCAGCCACAGGCCAGCGAAACGATAGCATGGATCCGTGTTGAAGTCCGCATACGCTTCATCCCTAAGCTCCAGCTCTATACCTGCATATTTAAAGCCTACAGCTATGCCCGGCAGGATTTTATCGCCGGCTTTAGCATCCGAAAAATTAACGCAGAAGCCATTTTTAAGATATATGGCATTAATAAAATCCGCCAGCTGCCAAAGCCTCTTTTTCACTGCGTCATCAGCTCCCAGAAGCTCATCATCCCCTTCATTCATAAGCTCTGTTGCAAATGCCATATAAAAGCTCATGCCATAGTTAAAATAGCCAACCCCCTCCAGGGATACACCATCCGGTGAAAAAGCATTGTTTAGATAAGTGCGCAGTGATTTTTTTATACGAATAATACCTTCTGCTTTTTCTTTTTCCGAAAAGCCAGCCTCCTGTCCCAGTGTAAGCAGTGCTATACCGATACCTCCTGTACAGACCGCATTCCAGTTATGATGGCAGCCTTCCCAGCCAAAGCTTTTACCTTCCTTGAAAAAAGGATTCAGGACCCTGTTTTTTACTTCCTTTACCATGCAATCCTTAAGAAAAGCCGGTAAAAATGCCCCTGCATACCTGTAAATAAGACCTATGGCCGAAGCTGTCTCACAGGCAAAAAGGTCTACCGTCCGCTCCCAGTCAGGGTCGCTGTACTTATTTACATGAGCAGGCAGTGCCCAGGTATCCTCGGATAGTATCTCAAAAAGCACGTAATTCAGCTTGTCCAGGGTCTCGGCCTCTACTTTTTCCCCTTCCGTCATAGCCTTTAAGCCGTAGACCGCCAGCATTTTCCGACGTTCAAAGTAGAGATTTTCGTAATTTATTCTATTACCATTTCTGTAAAATTCATCAAAAGCCCATTCCGATAATGTCGGCATGGGCTTATCAATCATCTCACAGGCAGCTGCATTAATTTGCTTTAACACCGTACTGTGCATAATAATCATCTATTCTCGCTTTAATCTCGTCATCAATAACTACGCGGCCGTTATTTTCTCTATTGTAAAGGTATTCTGTAACTTCCTTCATGGAAACAATAGCTGCTGCAGGAAAACCGTAGGTCTCACTAACCTCTGTCAGAGCCTCCATAGTGCCGGATGGTCCCACTTCACAACGATTCAGAGAAACGATAAGTCCCTTTATCTCTACATTACCCTGGTCACGAACGATAGGAACTGTCTCCTCCATGGACTTACCTGATGTAGTAACGTCCTCTATCATAACTACTCTGTCACCATCCTGAATCTTGTATCCCAGCAGGATGCCTGTATCGCCATGATCCTTGGCTTCCTTACGATTAGAGCAGTACTTCTTGTCCTGACCGTAAAGCTTTGCATAAGCCACTGCGGTAACTACAGCCAGCGGAATGCCCTTGTATGCCGGTCCGAAAAGGACGTCAAAATCATCACCAAAATTATCGTGAATGGCCTTGGCATAGTACTCTCCCAGCTTCATCAGCTGTGTGCCGGTAACATATGCACCTGCATTCATGAAAAATGGGGACTTTCTGCCGCTCTTTAAAGTAAAGTCGCCGAATTTCAGTACATTTGATTCTACCATAAAGTCAATAAATTCCTGCTTGTAAGCTTCCATAAAAAGTTAAACCTCCAGTATTTTCAAGGCTTGTTGGCCTTTATGTTTTTTCAAAAAGTGTCTTACTACACACTTACTACACACTTTTACACACTAAAAATCTATGCTTCCATCTTCAGCATTTCTGCAAATAAAGTGTCGTCTGTCACATGGCAATATAAATCCATCGTCATTTGTAACGAAGCATGTCCCAAAATCTTCTGCAGAGTCTTTGGCTGCATACCTCTTTCTATAGCTCTTGTTGCGAAGGTATGCCGCAGACAATGAGGAGTCAATCGCTCAAAATTCGGATTGTTTTCCTGTATCTGTCTTATGATAAGATCAATGCATTCCTGAACTATGAATTGCTGTGTCGGCCTGTTATTTCTGGTTACAAAAACCAAGTCTGTATACTCGTCCTGAGCATCCTTTTTGTTTTTTAACTGAATCATCTGCCGAAGAGCTTTTTGCTTCTTCAAACATTCAATAGCTCTGTTGGTCAAGGGTATTGTTCGACGTCCGCTGATTGTCTTTGTATCATGCCATTCAAAGCGATAGCTCCCATCCTTATGGAAGTAACAGAGAGAACGTCTGACATACAGTACTCTTTTCTTTAAGTCTATATCGCTCCATTTAAGCCCCATAAGTTCACCAATTCGCATGCCGGTTTCCAGAGCAAGAACAAATAGATTATTATAAAAAGTACCTTCAGAATAGTCTAAAAAAAGCTGAGTATCAGAGATCGAAAGCACTCGTCTTTCCTTTTTTTCTTCTTTTGTAATCACAGTGTTAACCCTTTTAGCCACATTCTTTACCAACAAATCCGAATCAATCGCTTTTTCAAACATATCAACAAGGACTTTCTTTGTATTCTTTCTCTCATTGTCGGTATCAAGCTCATTTATGGCCAGCTGTATGATAATAAGACTCAAGGATGTCAGTTTTCTCCAGCCAAGCGCTTTTTTTATACGATTATAGTGTACCTCATATGTGGACTTTGACGACTCCCGACAATTTCTCTTGCATGTGCTCATCCATACTTCGTACCATTCGTCCAAAGTCATATCCGCATTGCAAACATTCATCCCCTTGTCGTCCGCACTTTGCTCGTCTCTAAGTTTTCTTCGTATTTCATCTAGCGTATTGGCATACACCGTCTTTTTTTGACCAAATCTATTTACAAATCTACCTTGATAAATTCCGTCCTTTCTTTGTGTTATTCCTGTGCCTAATTCTTTACCTTTTAGGGATTTCCCCATATATTCATATCCTTTCTAAGTGTAGCCTCAAAAAGGATGCCAAATACCTCTATTAGGCTAACACAAATAACTATATATTTCAATCTAATAAAGCTAAAAATTTTTTGCTTGTGGACCTATCAGAAATATCCTTTCGGCTGTACAAAAGCAACTATTGTAAAATCTGGTTTATCAGCCATTTATCCAGTTTTCCTTTATGTGCATAGAGTCTGTTCCCTATCCTGACCGTAAAGCCATTAACAGGATTTGTTAATAGTTCCCTGGCCTTTGTCTGACCGATTCCTAAATAAAGGCAAATCTCCTTGACATTCAAAAGGGCTTTGTTATCGCTTTTTGTATCCTTCCAATGTGCTCCATCATGTTCCATTATTTCCCCCTCCTTCTCCAATCATATTCTCTCCGGTCAGTAGCTCCAATAACTCTTCCCTCTGTGTCTCCGCTCCTCTCCGCCTCAGGCTGTCACCTGTAAGTATCATCTGGGTACACATGGCCAACACCCGGTCATAGATTCTCTTGCAGGTCATATCTTCCTCATCTTCCAGTTCCTTCCGTGTCAGGTTGGTGGTTATGATCAGGGGCCAGCCTCTCATGATCCTTCTGTTGATAACGTTGAAAACATTCTGCAGGGCAAATTCAGTCTTTCTTTCCGCTCCAAAGTCATCGATGATAAGCAAATCATAGTTGACCAGTTCCTTCACTCTTTCCTCTGTGTCAAAGACTGATATATTGCTGATCTCTGCAAAGTCGGTCATCCGTACCCTTACACCACGATCCAGCAGGGCGTTGGCTATGCAAGCTGCCATATAGGTCTTACCTGTACCCACATCACCTACCAGCATCAGCCCCTTATTCTTCTTTTTCACTTCATCCCAGGCTGCTACATACTTCCTGGCATATTCCATCTTGGCGACCGTCCCATTATCATTCTCGAAGTTCCACTCTCTCATCGCCGACTCCTTAAAACAAAGCTTTATATTTCTGGCTATTTCTTCCCTGCGTTCCCATTCCTCTCTGGCCCGGCGTTCCTTTTCTCTGGCCCTTTCTTCGCAGACACATGGAATACTGGCCTTAAAGTCCTTACTCATAAGGCCTGATCCAGCCACCTCATCACTTACAGGTCGGCATTCCCGTGGCGTATTGCATTTTTTACAATAAGCCAGGCCATCTTCCTTGTAGTAGACTTCATCCTCCGTAAACATGCTATTCATTATCAAAGGCTCCTTTTCTGCTCTATATTATATTTATTATTAGTATTATTATTCTTGCTATATATATTAGTGGCCGTTTTCCCGCCCCCTATAGAGTCGGTTTTCCGACCTCCCATAGGTCCATTTCCCGACCAACTTGCGGTCGATATTCGGGCCTCCCCCGGTCGATTTTCCGGCCATGCCCCGGGCGAAACCTTCTTCACCTTGCTGTCCTCCGGAATCTGGATAAAAAACTTCCTATCGCGCCGGTTTTTAGTGGCTCTCTCTATCAGTCCTGCAGTCTCCAGACTGGCCAGAGCACTTTTTACCGTTGTCAGCCCTATGCCCGTATCCTCCATCAGCTGGTAGTTGGAGTAACGTATATACACGCGTCCGTCCTCCGTCCAGTCGTTTCTGGCTGACATTATCGCCCTGCTCACCAGCAATCCATATACCAGCAAGGCAGTAGGACTAATATCCAGACAGATGCAATCGATGGGAATGATGATAAAATTGTTCAGGCGGGTATCCCTTTCCACCGGATGCAGCTTCACTTTTTTAGGTTTCATTGCACTTCCTCCTCGTCCTCTGACAGGCCATCCAATGATGCATTTTCATCTGCACCAGATCCGGCATCACCGCTTACCAGAGCGTCATACTGGTGTATCATCTTGCTGGCTTCTATATAGAACTTTTCCTCCGGATTCTGATACGGGCCCGACTGGACCAATATCTCCCTCTCTGCATCACCCTTTACAAACTCTGCCTTCCTATCAGTTCCCAGTAGCTTGTCTATGATTTTCAACGCTTCAGAATACAGTCCATCACTTAGGTACTTTCTAAATAAGAGCATTTCCTCTACCGGAAACATCTGGAAGCGGCATGGCACACCATTGTAATCAGCTAGCGCATACCATTCACCGGCGATCAGCTCCTTGGCAGCTTCTCGCTTTATCTTCACCTCGCTGCCCTTGCAGGCCTGTCGCAGGAAATCCCTTAGATTGTGGTAAGTCTTTTGGGTATAAGGGCTCTCTAGTATCTTGATAACGTAATTGGCATCCAGGCCATAGTTGCCCGCATAGTCCAGGATATCTCCCACTTCTGTTCCCTTGTGCTTGTACCAAATGGCATACAGGCTGAGCTTAGTCTGATTGGAAATCGTATTGTCCTCCAGGAGCAGCTTTATAGTCTCTTGCCTGTTGGCCTCCATCTCTTCCAGTGAAACTCGCTTCTTGCCGCTCAGCTTCATTTCATAGATAGATGTGTCCTGGTAGAACTTTTCCAGGATCTTACTGTTAAAAATGAAGCGTCTAAACTTACTGATACCATTCTCCATAGTGAGATCATGAGCCTTTTCCTCATCTTCATCATAGAAGCTGGGCCTACGTCCCCCGGTCCTGCTGATCGCCTTAGGCTGCCCCAGGACTTGCTCCGGTGTATGCAGGAAGATATCTTCCTCCACTCCCTTCCCCAGTACGCATACCGTAGACAGGTCCACCGTTTTGTCCATGCTGCTAAGGATATTGCCTGCTCGCTGCTTTAGGTTGTCTGCTTGGAGAGTCAGCACTTGAGGCGTCAGTTCTGCCAAGTGTTTTTTCAGCTCTGTCATTTCCTTTTTCAGCCTTGCGTTTTTCTCCTGCTCTTTTCTCAGTTCCTTCTTTAGCGACTCGACTTTCGAAGCTCCTTTCCCTGCATCCTCAGTGGCAGTACCGCCCTTTTGGTCGCCATCATCCAGCAGTTCCTCGAGCTCTACCCCCACATAGCCGCATAGTTCCTTAACAGAAGAACGCAACGCGCCCACATCCAACATGGCCTTGCCGTCATCCACCAGGAAGAAAGGAAAGTCACCTGTAAAAGGCGCATCCACGTACTTTGTCAATGTAGTACTCGATAGCTTCTCTTCACCGTTCTTGAATTTTTCTCTAAGTTCGCTTTTAGTTATGGGCGTCATTCCCACCATGTGGTAGATGTACCCATACTTATTGAGGTATTCTAATTTCTTATCCATATTTTCTCCTTTCTAAATAGCCTCTACTTTTTACTTATGGTGGTAAAAGCACGTTTACAGATTCATTCAGGAAAAAATTTTTTTTACAGGACGCTCCCCTGTACACCATCTCCTCTAAAAGCGCACAAAAATAACGCGATCCCTTTGATTTTTTCAAAGACACCGCGTTAAAACTAAAAATCTTCAATTTTTTCTAAAACTTCAGAGAATCAAAAGCACTGCGTGACCTCCAACCCAAGTAAATAAGCGCACACGCGCACCCTTTGACTAATCAAAGATCCCCTTTGACTGCAAACAATAACTTTATATAACAGGATACGCCAATAGTTGCATGCAATATAGGCAAAAATCCACGCTTCCAGGTCGCGTGCAAAGCAGGGTTCTGCATCTTCCCATTATATCAACGCAAATGCGTTGATGCCCGTCCGGCGAAGACTATAATAAGCTTTTGTAAAAAAGCGCGTCCTTATTGTATTTAACTACTATTGTACCTGTTTCATCTGTAATAGCAAGGATATTTCACTTTGTAGGTAGGCAAAAGTTGTCATTCGGAACCGTCCCAATAACGTTAAGTTAAGCTTGCGCAGATGTAAATCTGTCTTTTTGTTGTACCTGAAATTTTTACTGCAGGAAAATCATTGGCAATGGATGGAATAAGAAAAGAGCTTGGGCAAATTTATTTGCTCAAACTCCTTAACTTAACATTATTGGAACCGTCCCCGGTGACACGACATGCCCCAGTGGCATATTTAAATATTTCCTAAAATGTAATCAAGTGAGTACTCTATTATTTGCCTACTAGTTCCAACATTAGAATATTCAACCTGATTTACGATAACTGTTCCATGAAACATATTATTTTGTAAACAAGCAACCTTAAAATAATCATTAATAGCATTTTTAATATATTGAACCATAACCTTGTTATCTTGCCCAGATATTTCGCAAATACAATCATTAATTATGCATGCTTCGTTATTAATATATTCATCTAAAACTAAAATAGTTGTTTTGAAAAAATTTGACATATTTTTATACATCTTAACTTCATAGTTAACAAGCACACCTCTTATTTTTTTCTCGACTGAGTTATTTATACTAACATAACTTGTATCTTTTTTTTCAAATGAATAATTACCAATAATAGTTCCATTGTTTTCAATTTCGAACATTTTTATAGCCCCCAAAAATCAAACCAATTGGCATTAAACAATTCAGGCATCCTGTGTATTTTACTACACACTTTACTACACACTTTTTATAATAAATTGCGTTATTTTACGATAAATTACATCACTTTTGTTATCCGGAGATTAACGCCTACTGCAAGCCACAAATGCGGTAAAATCAAGCATTTGAGCCACTTCCAGGTACATAGTATCCGGAGCTCACGATATGCCGCAGGAGAAGTCAATAAATTCCTGCTTGTAAGCTTCCATAAAAAGTTAAACCTCCAGTATTTTAAAGGCTTGTAGGCCTTTATGTTTTTTTCAAAAAGTGTCTTACTACACACTTAGTACACATATACTTATTAGGCTAACACAAATAACTATATATTTCAATCTAATAAAGCTAAAAATTTCTTGCTTGTGGACCTATCAGAAATATCCTTTCGGCTGTACAAAAACAACAATAGGCAAAAATCCACGCTTCCTGGTCGCGTGCAAAGCAAGATTCTGCATCTTCCCTGGCTTCCGGTCATGAGTCGCAAGTGTCTCGCGAAAAAGAGGCTGTGCGCCAAGCACACAGCCTCTAATCTCTTACAATTGAATGCCCGTTGACACGTATGTCAACTACTATATCCTTAATACAAATACGGATGAACTATACAATGCTTCTTCTTTGATAATAACGATATCATCCGATACTGCCAAAACCGCCATATAATGCTCATTAAAGACTTTTTGCAATTCTGTCCCTTTCACTAAAGTTCCTTCACCAGGCTCATTTGTCACAACATAGAATATTATGTCGCTAGCAGGTCCAAGTATATTATCAAGATTACCATTTTTGCCATGATACACCACTTTATCTTCCATAACATACTTTTCTGTTTCGTGGCAAAAGTGTTCCATAAACATCTTTTGATTTTTAGCAGAATTCAATTCATACGTCAATCTGTCTCTTTTGTTTTCTTTTATATAGTTAGAAATAAAAACATTCAGGTATGACTTCATTACAATCACCTTCTTCCTTATGCAAAAACCACCACCAAAAGCAAAGAAATAATGCCAGTGCTTAAACTTAGGATTATTTGGATGTCAGTGGGGACGGTTCCAGTTGCCCCCGGTGACACACCTAATGGAACAAATATTTATACTTGCGTATCTGCTGATACATTATTAATCTCACACGTTCTATGGTTTTCTCGTCATAGAAGTACCCTGCATCTTCAAGCAATTTGTCTACATCTTTTGGGGCAAAGGAAAAAGAAAGAGTGGAGCCACATACTTTTTCAGCAATGTTTAACTGTTCATCAAAGTCTCGACTGATGCTCTTGGCCTTCACCTCGGGTATAAGTTCCATAACATCTGTGCCCATAGGATAGTCAATAGTTATATCTGATAGCAGAGATGCACCGTTATCAAAAATGGGGCAAAGTCTGTATTCCCCACTGCCGTTCATGAGCACAGCAATATTGTGAAAATGACGATCTTCGTTCAAGAACATGGCATCCAACGTGAACAAGGTGGCCAAATATTTGTCAAAATCCTGTATTCCTGTAATTTTCCTAATTTCTCCCACCAAAAAACAAAATCGTGAAGTAACATCTTCAATAGACCATACGCTATTATAAAGACTCCTGTTACAATAGTTTTTGTATAGCCTTTCTAATGTAATAATCTGCCAATCCTCCTCTAAAAAATGTGTGCTGCTGCTGGCATTAAACATATTTCTTTTATATTTTGCCTGGTCCAATCCATACCTCACATACTCCTCTGATTTGAGAGAGGATTTTTTCAATAGACCAGACACTACATATTCTGCTAAGCTCTCATAGCCTGCATAATCCGCTTTATACCATATATTGTCACACTTCCACTTCAGCTGATTACCCTTGGAGGAATGTCGTTCAAAACTTTTTAATTCTTGTTCAAATAGTTCTATCATCGTTTCCCTCAATCAATATCCAAAAATCATCCTCTGCCATTTTTCCTTTTGTCTTCTGAATAATCAAAAAAGCATCATAGTGTGGCAAATCCAAATCATCTAATATGATTTTCATTTTATCTCGAGTTTCCGGAAAACAGCGTGAAGCGAGAAAATCCTGATAGTCTGCATAACTAGGATTGTCATTACATCCAAAAGCCCGGAACTGAGGATTGGAAACATAATTCTTAATATCTACCCGCTGTTGCCTATCATCCACATCAATAAGAGTGCATATGGTATCCTTGTACATATACCACATACGGAGTGGCTTCGTCCTATGTGGAATTCTGTGGCGGTCAACGTAATCCGAAGTCAACAGAGGTAAAAGAACAGCTATCTGCCCCGCTATGGACTTATCACTCATTTCCCACCGCTCCACCGTAGGCTTTGACGCGCCCACAAGTGCCGCAAATTCCTTCTGTGTTAGGCCCAGTCTTGTGCGAGTTTTTTTTATCTCTTCAGCAGTGGTATATTCTTTTGTAACAAATCGTCCTTTCATACTCCACCATCACCCTAATTGTATTTTTCTACATTTTACCATCATTCTGATGGTTTTGCAAGCTTTCAGCTCGTCCCGTTAACAATTTTCTGCCTCACCCCAGGCTTCCGGTCGTGGTTAGCATGCCGAAAGTCATCCAGTTCATAGGAACTCCTGCAGGCACACCTATCGCTTACATCAATACAGAATCCAGCTTCGAAATATTCCAGATGTAATCCGGATTTTGAGAAACAATACCCATTGGAATCGTCCCTGGAAACCTGGTCGATTCATTTTATCGTTTTTAATATAACACCTGGCTGATTATAACGCTTTGCTGTTTTGTCTATTATCTCCACTTTATTTTTAATAAAAGCAACAGTAGATTCCTCCAATTCAGAAAAAAACGCTAATACATCTTGTTCATCAAAATCGTAATAAAAAATATCGTTAATATAGACATTTATTAACAAAGCAACTTCAACCGTTATCCATACATTGTTATGAAACACAACTTTTATTCTATCTTCAGCTTTGATTATAGCCTCAACATAATCCTTAGTCATATAGAATTCTTCTATTTTACTTAAAATATCCATAATCCTCACTCATAAGCCTTTGATAAATGCTTTCATTTGTCATCTTCA
Source organism: Lachnospiraceae bacterium (assembly GCA_045616485.1). Taxonomy (GTDB): domain Bacteria; phylum Bacillota; class Clostridia; order Lachnospirales; family Lachnospiraceae; genus RGIG3528. Next base: position 31,413 of record JAZLGU010000085.1, on the reverse strand, counting down.
TTTGCTCCGCTGCTTCATTTCTTTCCCTGCCAGCCCTTTCCTGTGCTATTTCTTCCGGAGACTTATTTTCTTCGTCCTCTATTTCCTTAATTTTACTGCTGCAGTGCTTATAAGTTTCCATGGCGCGCAAAATGGCGTTCAGATCCTTAGGTGAAAACATGCCTGCAGCTTTTGCGAGATCATCAAAATTATCTACATTTACATAAAGATTGCCACCACTTGGAAGAGGTATATTAAGTACTTTACTTGGATCCGAAGTAACGTCACCAAGAGATATAGCATTATTCTTGTAATCGCAGACAAAAGTAACGCCGTTATACTCGATTACTCCATCGCTCGCAAGATAGGAATACGGACATGTGTTTTCTCCGGCAGTTACCAGGGCTATGGTGCCGAAGTCACCGGTTGTTTCCACCGTATCATTGGTAAAGCCATTTGCAGCGACTTGAAGTGCTGCCTGGGCAGCCATAATAGATTTCATATTAGCCGGAGCTTCCGCTGCCGTTTTCTTGGCAGCTTCTTCCTGTTTTTCCTTAAGCTCTTCCAGATTCTCTCGAGTAGCATCAAGATACTTGTCAAAATGGGCAATCAACTTATCCCACTCTTTGTCAGACATTTTTCTCCAGTCGTCTTCATTCTTAATATTGTCCGGAGTGAGCTTATGAGCTTCTTCAAATATATTTTTAGCCATTACAAATGACTCTCGCGTATTTACCTGCATAAAACTCCTTCCAAAACTAAAAAAGCGCCTTTTTCAATTTCAATCCATTGAAAAAAACGCTCTCCCTAGCCTATATCTTTTATATCGGCAAAAAATCATACATCTTTATATTATTTAGAACATTATCGTGTTTTATTCTATTAAAGCTCTCCATTTGCCGCATCTGCCCCACCATCCAGGGCTACTACCACGCCACCACCTTCCGGTATCTCCGGAAGGTCTCCTGCCGCTTCAGCATTTTCCGCAGTACTTTCAGGATCATACTCTTTTGCCTCTTTTTCCTCCCAGAGGAAATCATGTTCCTTTTGACGTTTCTTTATGGCAGCCATCATGGTCTGAGTTTGTTTCGCCATAGCATACATATCTTTATCGTATTCCATGACTTTTTTCTCATCACCGGTCGGCACTCGATCTCCTGCACACATACGGAAAACGGTGAAATTCAAAATTTACAATACTTTATACTGCATAATTCACTCTGTCACCAGGCTTGCTGTCTTCAATCTTATCCCATTCAATTTTCTTAATTTTACTCATAAGTTCATCTATGGAATCAGCTTCGACAGTTGTTCTCTTTATAGAAGGCTTCTCATCTTTTTCATAGGGATTTTTCTTCTTAGTACGCTCTGCAGCCTTCTTTTCCTCTGTATGCTTTTCCCTTGATTTATCAATACGCTCTCTCTGCGCAGCAGATGATTTTTCTAGCTCTGCAAAAAACTTCATGCTGCCATCATCATTAACAGCGATACCTATTTTATTTATAGTACCCTTCTGACCATCTTCACCCACGCCAAAGCCATATTCTTCGGCAACTCGCTTTGCCATCTTCACAGCACCGGCCACACCCTGCATTTTCTCATCTGCATACTTTTCGTCATGCGTCATTCTCTCAATCTCTTCATTGGAGAAAATAACAGAAAACTCTTTGCTGCCGGTCTTTGAAAGCGCTTTAAGATCGTCTGTATTGTTTCCTACCATAAAATCATAATCGCCATACTTTTCACGAAGGCTCTTAAGAAAGTCCTGCGCTTTTTTAGAAAGCTTTTCCTCATTCTTGGCACTTATATCATTTTTAACACCTGTTGCGCTGCCATTATCCCTAACCTTACCGGCCTTCACATTTCCTGTACTAAGCTTTGATACCGGTAGATTGTCTATTTCCTTAAAATCACGCTTTACCTGCTCTGCAAAAGCTTTATCGTAACTTGAAATTGTCATACTCATGTCGTTTCCTCCTATCCTCTATAATCCACATGCTGACCAATCATTTTTTCAGCATCTGTTCTGACGAAACTGCTTCTTTCTTCCATGGCAAAATCATTCATTTTATTCATTAATTCTTCGATGGATCCGGCTGTAATTGTCACGGTTTCTTCATCTTCTGCATCGCTTACTTTTTCTGATTTCTTGTCATCGGCTTTCTTTATCCGTTCCTCTTGTTCTTTTCTGGTGGCCTTTCTGTCAGCTTCCTTCTTAGCAGCCCTTTTCTTCTCAGCAGTCTTGTTAATTCTGGCTTTTTGATCAGATGACGACTTCTTAAGTACTGCGAAAAACGATGTAGTGCCGTTATCATTTACCTGCATGCCGTAACCCTTGACATTAGCTCCGGATTTTTCCATACTGTTTTTTAGCTGGTCAAGCTGGGCTTTTGCCCCACTTAAAATGCCCTCATATTTTTTACGGTAGCTCTCATCTGTGGCCATACGTTCAATTTTTTCTTCATCAATCAAAACAACCGTTTTGATATTATTGGCATACTTGCTTGCGTTTGCCTGGGCATTGGCCTTTTCATCCTTACTTACAAGGATAAAATCATAATTGCCGTACTTCTTCTTAAGCTTCTCATAATATTTGGCAGCCTTTTCAGAAAGCTCCGGCTCACCTACTGTTTTGCCATAAGTATTAGCCTTCTTGCTCTGCTGAGTTTCCTTATTTTTCTCAACTTCAGCAGTATTGTTTTTGTACATGGATGCAACAAAGGAATTAGTGTTAATAGACATACGGAATCCCTTCCTTTCTTTATGGTAAATCCTTTTACCAAAACTATGCAGTTAAAGAATTTGGGGATGCATAAGACTAGCAGACGCGAAGAAAAGGGACTTTGCCCTTTATTGATGTAATATCTCATTCCTTGAGAAGCAAACCCGAAATCCTTTTCGGCGTGTAATAATTAAGAATATTATTACCCACTATATGTATCGGCATGTATCTCCTGATACTTTATAGTGGGTAAAAAAATCTATGGATTATTATAGAATTTTTGCTCGTGATGTTCCAATTAAACTTTCATAAACAATGCACTCGTTCTTCTTATAATTCAGGATTCACGTAACGATTGCGCTTCAGGGTAGCCTTTCCATATTGGATGGCGTTTTTAGGGCAGCGATTTATGCAGGCACTACACTTTACGCATTTATCCTTAATCCATACCGGTTTTCCATCTGTCATTCTGATAGCCTCCGCAGGGCATATTTTTTCACAGAGTCCGCAGGAAATACAATTGTCATCAGCATAGAATTTCCCGGTTTTATCGCAGAGCTTATACCCTAGTCCTACCAGCTCAGACAGTGCACTGGCGCTGCTGATGGGAATGCCGAGCTTGGCATCAATGGCAGTTTTAATTCCTGTAAGCTTTCCTTCTGCGCCCTTTAGCACAGTCACATTTTCCTCCTGAGGTGGAATCTGGTAAAAAAGCATGGAGTTATCCGGCATCAGAAGCGGTGTGACAAAATCAAGGTTTATCCCCTTGCGTCCCAGCGCCTTTTTCAATACTCCGACGGACTGACTGATGCCACCCCCACAGGTAATCACACCATAAGTATACTCTGCACCTTTCACATTCAACTTATCAATAAAATTCAGAATTATAGCGGGAACGCTGTAAAAATATACCGGAAAAACAAAGCCCAGTTTTTCACCTGGCGTAAGTGTATAATCGTACTCATTTTTCTTAATAGCTTCTGCTATATTGACCATCTTTTCACCTTCGTCCAGCAGGCGCTTGGCTGCAAACAAGGAATTTCCTGTACCAGTAAAGTAAAAAATCATTTTGTCCTATTCCTCCTTTTTCTGTATTATACCAAAAAGTCTACAGGAAGTTACCCTGTAGACTTTAAAATCTGCATAAAAGTTGTCAATGAGAAACGTCCCCGTGACAAAAAGTTGTCAGTGAGAAACGTCCCCGTGACAATTAGCTGGCGGCGTGTTTTTTGACCCAGCCCAGGTAGTCTTCTGCAGGCATAGGGCGAGCGTAGACGAAACCCTGGATATAGTCACAGGAGGCCTTTTTAAGAGCCTCGACCTGATCGAAGGATTCTATGCCTTCAGCGATGGTGGTCATTTCCAGATCTCTTGCCATCTTGATGGTATTGCCTACGATAGCGTCACCACGCTTGCCGGTCTCTGTATAATCAAAGAATTTCTTGTCCAGCTTAAGTACATCCAGCGGAAGTCTCTGCAGTACATTAAGATTGGAGTAGTCTGAGCCGAAGTCATCCATTGCACATTCCATGCCGCGCTTCTTGACTTCTGCAATTACTTCATAGAAACGTTCAAAGTCTGTAACTGCTACACCTTCTGTAAATTCCAGCTCCAGCTCTCCTTCTCTTATGTCATATTTAGAGACAATTCTGTCAAAGATACTAAGGAAATCAGCCTTAAGGAAAGTGACTCTGGATACGTTAACCGCAATACAGGTCTTTCTTTCTTCTTTCTTGTGATATGCATCAATAAGCTGACATACCGACTCTATCATGTAGTAGTCGAGATTGGAAATCATGCCGTTATGCTCAAATACCGGTATGAATTCACCAGGGCTGGCATACATTTTGCCATCCCTCATCCAACGGCAAAGGGCTTCTGCTCTAAGTATTCCCGCTGTTTCAGGATCATTTCCAATATATACCTGAGGCTGCAAAAATACTTTGAATTCATGATCTTCCAGAGCCTGTTCCATTTCTGCCTGCAGCTTCATTTCCTTCTTTGATACGCTACGAAGGTTTTCATCGTAGATGGAAACCGTGCTGCCACCGGTCTGCTTAGCATTTTTCTCTGCTATCATGGCCATGTTCAGCATCTCATCGATAGTAACTTCTTCAAAATCATTAATAGGATAAATACCTGCTGAAAGCTCTACCAGACACCTGCCATTGTAATTAATGTTAAAGTAGTCTGTGATGTAATCACCGATTTCTACCAGTCTGCTCTGCAGTTCCTCTCGATCTTCATATTCGCAAAGTGCACAGAATCTGTCTGCGTTTACACGGCACAGATATTCATCGTCGTCCAGCCTTCTGGCAAAAAGGTCTGCCACCTCCTGGAGTATCTTATCACCCACATCGTAGCCGTAAGCATCGTTCAGATACTTAAATCTTCTGATATCAAAGGAGCAAAGAGCATATTTTTTAAGGCTCCTGTAGAGATTCAACGAATCCATCTGACGTCGGAAGCCTTCAAAATTCAGGTATCCTGTCATGGTATCATAGTATCTGCGGTTCATAGTCTCTTCTCTTGATGAGACAGCCTGCAGAATCTTTTTGAAGTTGGCTGCTATTGGTCCCAGTGCTCCCAGCTCAGTCAGATTTTTGCTCATGTTTCTGAAGCACATATAGCCATATACTTTCACATCGTCCCAAATAGGTGCAATGATGCAATTTCTTATATTATCACGGAAAAAAAATGCATAGGCATTTGGTTCGGTATATTTAAGTGCCTCTACATCAGGAATATAAGCCAGCACATTTTTATCTACCATTTCGCCCCATTTTTCACGGGCATAATCAGACATATCTACTCTAAAGTAAGGAGTACGTTCTGAAGGAATATTGTAGGTAGCGGTTTCCATATCCGCATCCATTCGCAAAATATAGCCTTCTTCAGCTCCGAAGAACTGACTGATAATACGTGTCTGTTCCTTAAAATAGCGCTCATGATCCAGCATAGGATTAATATCCAGGTAGTTGCATGCTGTAATAAGATTCTGGCATGCCGTAGCCATCTCGTATTCATGATTCATTTCGGATTCATTGGAAACAGCCTTGAAGAGCTCCACCAGGTATTCCTTGCCGTCGATTTTGGTAAGTCTTGCTCTTACAACATAATCCTGATTATCTTCTGTGCTGTGTACAGTATGAAGTATGAATGAATTATGGTTACATCTGTTTATTATACAATCCTTACAAGGATGATCTGCTCCAAATACTCCTGTATAACAGGTCTTTCCTACACTGACTCCGGAAGGCTGATTTATCTGCTGACCATTAATGCCAACACATCGTGTCACCATTTTGGTCTCCACATCAATAAATACCATTTTATCTCTTTCGTCAGACATTAACAGAATATCAGGATTGCCCATAACTCTGTTATCCAGCATCCAGGTAAATACATCCGTATAGCCCAGTCCTGCCTTATCAACTATGGAAAAATCTGAATCCACAGTAACTTTTTGCAGTTTCTTTCTGCTGGAGCTTAAGAGTTCATGCTCCATGGACGGTTTGTAGATGACAGCCTGATTTTTACCATTGGTCTTGGCCAGATACATTGCTGTATCTCCCTGCTTGAAGAGGGTGGAAAAATTCCTGTTGTTGTCATTTATGACTACTGCACCTACGCAACAGCGTAAAATAACACCGCCCGTAGTAAAATTACGAAGATTTGCTATGAAGCTTTCCAGCTTTTTACGTAATTCCTCTTCCTCGCCATCTATTCTGGCATATCCTATAAATTCATCCCCGCTCATACGGGCAAGAATAGTGTTGGATCCAAAGAACTCTCTGAGCGCTATGGCAAAATTCTTGATGGCACTATCACCGGCTTCATGCCCCAGTGTATCATTTATGGATTTTAACCCATCCAGATTAAATACCATAAATACTGCCGGGTTCTCTTCATATTTAACAGAAACATCAATAAGCTCTCTGGCCATTGACTTGGTATAAAGGCCGGTGAGCTCATCCAGCTGCAATTTTTCTTTATAAAGCTTTTCCTGAGCCTCCATAGCCTGCATGGTTCTGTTATCATTTACCAGGAAAAGAATAGTGATTACAATACCCAGGATAAAAATGCCAAAAAGAATGGGCACACCAAAATCTCCAAAGAAGACCTGAATCTTACTTTGCTGATTATAGGTAACCATCCACTTATTTTTAATATTCTGCAGTTCTCCTGTCTGTCCCAGTAGTGACAAAGCCTGATTTAACTCTTCTACCAGTTCGCCATTCCCTTTGGTACAGCTCCAGGCAGAAAGCGCAGTATATACCACTTCCGAGCCAATATAAAGATTTTTTACGTTATTATCCGATATTATCTGCTTGGCCATGAACTCCGGCACAATAATAACATCAGCCTTCCCGTCACTTACCGCCAGCAAGGCTTCTTCTACAGACTCTGTCCAGACGATTTTATCCATAATCTGCATAGGCTCAAAAAACATTTCAGTCAAAACATCACTGCGCTGAGCTGCTATGGATACCTCATTAATGCTGGCCAGTGTAAGGTGCTTTTTACTATTGGATACTAAAACATGATTTTTTTCCAGAAATGGAATGGTAAGCTCTACTATCTTTGATCTTTCTGATGAAAAAGCAGTATCTGTTACCAGGTCATACACGCCGTCCTGAACGCCCTGAAAAGCCTCACTCCAAGGCACAATAACCACATCCATATTGGCATGAAGCACTTCACCTATTTTATATACAAGCTCTACGTCAAAGCCTGTAGGATTGCCATTACTGTCCTCAAAGGAAAAAGGTGCGCAGTCCGAGGTAACTGCAACCTTAAGAGTCCTGTCATAATTGGTGGGATGTTTGGTCACATCAAAAACAGGTGTCCTAACGTCTAACGCTGCTACAATCATAATGACTGTAAACGTTATGGCCAGCACACCCAGAAAAATCAGGGCAGCAAACCTTATTATCCTTGCCTGTCTGTTTCTCTCCATCCCATCTCCACAAAGGTGTATAAGCGGATCACTTCGTTGCCGGAAGTTGACCCTTTATTCGATTTATACACTAAAAAAGAGTAAACTATTTACAATAGTCTACTCTGCATTTTACTACAAATTCTGATTAAAACAATTAAACCCATATAAACAAAGACAAAACTCTTTTCTACGTAAACACTCCATCGCACGTACCTTTTCTAATTTTTATATCATCAGGTCGTCACGGAAAAATCTTTAATCTCAGGTATATCATGCACCAGCAACATCAGGTCCTCTACTGCCAGATTTTTAAGGTGTTTTACTGTAGCGTCATAAGTAAGGGTGCCATCGGCATTCTTCTTAAGATGAAAGTCTTCTACCACTATCTGATTTTTTAAAAGGTAGTCCTTAATCTTATTTAATATATCCGCATTGTCATCAATAACCATATGAATTTCACTATTCTCAATATTTTCTGTGGAAAGATTGTACTTATGCAAAAGATTCTGCATAACCACTATGAGAATAGTAGTAAAAATCCCTACAGTATACATGCCGGCTCCGCTGGCAAGGCCAACAGCCGCTGTAGCCCAAAGGCCTGCAGATGTAGTAAGTCCCTTAACAGCACCACCCTTTAAGAAAATAACTCCGGCGCCTAAAAAGGAAATACCTGTAACTACGTTGGAGGCTACACGGGAGGCATCTACCTGAACAGAATTTTCTACAACTACATCAAAGAAGCCGTATTTAGATATAATCATAATCAGAGCTGCGCCTATACAGACAATAATGTGAGTTCTGATGCCTGCCTCTTTTTGTCTGCGGCTACGCTCCAGGCCAATACCTGCGCCACATATGGCAGCCAGGAGAATTCTGATAATAAGCTCCCACTGCCCAAAGGTGGCATCCATTAAAGTATCATACAAATAATAATGCATATATTTTTTCTTCCATCCTTATTTTTTAATCCATCCCCGCCAAATGCATCTCGATACGATGCATAATCATCTCATTTGCCACAACATTATGGCCACCTTCCGGAATAATTATATCTGCGTTTTTCTTGGAAGGCTCTACGAACTGCTCGTGCATAGGCTTGACAGTGGTCAGATACTGATTGATAACTGAATCCATGTCTCTGCCTCTCTCTTTAACATCTCGGCTTATACGTCGTAAGATACGAACGTCTGCGTCGGTATCAACAAAAAGCTTAATGTCAAAGAGGTCGCACAGCTCCTTATTTTCAAAAATCAAAATGCCCTCCACCACCATAACCCTATTGGGTGCTATGGTAATGGTATCTTTGGATCTGTTATGTACAGAGAAATCATATAAAGGACAAATAATACTGCGACCTTCTTTCAAAAGCTTTATATGCTCTATCATGAGATCCGTATCCAGTGAAGCCGGATGGTCATAATTTAACTTGGCTCTTTCTTCATAGGTCAATGAGTCGTGCGCCTTGTAATAATTATCATGAGTAATGACAGTCACCATATCCCCGAATCGCTCTTTTATATTATCCGTTATGGTAGTCTTTCCGGAGCCGGTGCCTCCGGCTATTCCGATAAGCAATATATCTTTATCTTTAATCATAATTTTCCTCTTTTGTTTATATATTGTAATCGTCAGTATAACACAGATTAATAAATGTTAGAAGAAAAAATGTATAATTTTTTTAACTATTTCTATAGATTTATGTTAAATACTATGTTACACTAAAGCGCAAAATCATTTCGTTTTTCGAAAAGAAAGAAGGCACACTATGTTTGATCTTGAAACTGTAAGAAAAGCAGATCCTGAATTATGCCAGGCTATTGATTTAGAGCTTGGACGTCAGCAGGATCATATCGAGCTTATTGCATCTGAAAATTTTGTAAGCCCTGCTGTTATGGCAGCCATGGGCTCCGTTCTCACTAATAAATATGCTGAAGGATATCCCGGAAAGCGTCATTATGGCGGTTGCGAATACGTTGATATAGTAGAGCAGCTGGCTATCGAGCGTGCCAAAGAGCTCTATGGCTGTACCTATGCCAATGTTCAGCCCCACTCCGGCGCTCAGGCTAATATGGCTGTATTTTTCGCCCTCCTTGAGCCAGGCGACACCTACATGGGTATGAACTTAAACGATGGTGGTCATCTTTCCCATGGCTGCAAGGTAAATTTCTCCGGTAAGTACTTTAATTGCGTACCTTACGGCACTACAGATGATGGCTATATTGATTACGATGAAGTCCTTCGCATTGCCAAGGAATGCAAGCCAAAAATGATTATTGCAGGCGCTTCCGCTTACCCTCGTATCATTGATTTCAAGCGTTTTAGAGAGATTGCTGACGAAGTAGGTGCTTATCTCATGGTAGATATGGCTCATATTGCAGGTCTTGTTGCCGGCGGCAGCCATCCATCACCTATCCCCTATGCTCATGTTGTTACCACCACTACCCATAAGACTCTTCGTGGACCTCGTGGCGGCATGGTGCTCTCCAGCATTGAATTTGCTACAGAGCACAAGTTTAACAACAGACTTTTCCCAGGCATTCAGGGTGGTCCCCTTATGCATGTTATTGCAGGTAAGGCAGTTTGTTTCAAAGAGGCTCTGGACCCTTCCTTTAAGGTATATGCTCAGAATATTGTAGACAATGCAAAGGCACTGGCTACAGGCCTGTCCAGCCGTGGCTTTGAACTTGTTTCCGGCGGTACCGACAATCACTTGCTTCTGGTAAATGTAAAGACGTCCAAGGATATGTACGGCCAGCAGGCAGAGGATCTTCTGGAGGAGCTTAATATCACAGTTAATAAGAACTCTATCCATGGTGATTCTGCAAAGCAGTCTGAAGCATCCGCTATTCGTGTTGGCTCTGCAGCCGTTACTACCCGTGGCTTCAATACCGAAGACATGGATCAGGTAGCCGAGGCTATCGCTATAGCCATCGACTCCAAGGGCTCCCGCGCAGAAGAAGCAAAGGCTATCGTTAAGAAGCTTACAGATAAATATCCTTTATACTAAAAATGTGTCAAGGGGACGTTTCTAATTGACAACTTTTTTAAAAAGTTGTCAATTAGAAACGTCCCCTTGACAATTATTCCATAGACAGTGTTTCCCACTGTTCCATAAGTTCCATTATTTTTTCTTCAATCTCAGTCTTTTTATCTGTCAGTTTTCTAAGCTTCACATGATCGGTAAAATAAGCAGGATTCTCCAGCTCTGCATTTACCTTTTCACCTTCTGCCTCCAAAGCAGCAATTTCCTTTTCAATCTTCGCTATCTCATTTTGCTTTTTTCGGAGTCTTGCCTGTTCCTCTTTTTGAGCTTTCCAATCAGTCTTTGCTACTGTTTCGGTCTGGGCAGGAGTGCTTACTGCAGCCTGAGTATTTAATGTACCTCTCTTGTAGGCAGCTTCCACTATATCCTTATGCTCCACGTAATAGTCATAATTGCCTATATAGGGGATAAGCTGGTTGTCTGTCAGATCCAGTATTCTGGTAGATGTTTTATTGATAAAGTATCGGTCATGGCTTACATAAAGTACTGTGCCCTGATAATTTACCAGCGCCTCTTCCAAAATCTCCTTGGATACTATATCCAGGTGGTTGGTAGGCTCATCCAGCACCAAAAGATTGGCATTGGAAAGCATTAATTTTGCCAGCGATACTCGTCCCCTCTCACCGCCTGAAAGGAGCTTAATGGGAGTAAATACCTCGTCTCCCGTAAAAAGGAAGGATGCCAGTACATTTCTGATATGGGTATTGTCCATAAGCGGATGGGCATCTGATATTTCTTCAAAAGGAGAATTTTCAGGATCCAGCACCTGGTGCTCCTGATCGTAATAAGCCATCTGTACTTTGGCACCAAAAGTCACCTTTCCTTCATCCGGTGGCAAAAGCTCGTTTAAAATCTTAAGTATGGTGGTTTTGCCGCTGCCATTCGCACCAATTATGGCTACTCTTTCGCCTCTTTTTATCTCAAAGCTGATATCAGAAAAAAACTTTTTTTCTCCAAAAGACTTGGAAAGCCCTGTTACTGTAAGAACATCATTTCCGGACTGTACTACGGGAGTGAAGCTGATCCGCATGTCATCACGTTCACTTACCGGCTTGTCTATTCTTTCAATCTTATCCAGCATCTTTTCTCTGGATTCTGCTCTCTTAATACTCTTTTCCCTATTGAAAGACTTAAGCTTTTCAATGACTGCTTCCTGATGCTTTATATCTGCCTGCTGTTTCTGCCATGCCTTCAGCTGGGCTGCTCGTACTTCCTCTTTCTTTTTGGCAAAATCAGTATAATTGCCTAAAAAGCACATCGCCTTCTCATTTTCTATCTCGACCACCTTGGTAACAACCCTGTCCAGAAAATAGCGGTCATGGGAAATAATAAGAACTGCTCCATTATAATTTTGCAGATAGCCCTCCAGCCATTGAATAGACTGCATGTCCAGATGGTTGGTAGGCTCATCCAGAAGTATCATATCCGGCTTCATAAGAAGAAGCTTTCCCAGAGCCACTCTGGTCTTCTGACCTCCTGATAAAGTGTTGACCTTCTGAGAAAACTCTGCCTCCAAAAAGCCCAGGCCCTTTAAAATCCCCGTCACTTCAGATACGTAGGCATAGCCATTCATCTTGTCATATTCATGCTGGGCCAGCTCTGTTTTTCTGTAAAGATTCTGCAGAGCCTCTGACTCGCCATGCTCTGCTGACTCCTTTTCTATCTCACTATGCAGCCTGTCCAGCTCCTTTTCCAGCTCCGGAATGCGCTTATTGGTGCCATAAAGCTCATCATATATAGTATTTACGCTGTCCAGGTCCTGAGTCTGGGACAAATATCCGTGAGTGGTATCTTTCTGAAAAGTAACACTACCGCTGTCTGCTGCCATTTCGCCCACTATAATCTTAAACAATGTGGACTTACCTGCACCATTTATGCCGATAATACCGGCTTTTTCATTTTCATTTACATGGAATGTAATATCCTTAAGCACTGTTTTTTCGCCAAAGGATTTATTTACGTTTGCTACTGATAAAATCATAACTGTCTTTCTAATCTTCTGCTGATGTATCCGTATCCGGCTCCGGCATCGGTACATCTCCTTCTGTTTTGTCAGGTGCAATAGTCACCTGTATTTTTTCTACTCTGTTTTTATCTGTTTTAAGCACCTTAAAGGTAAAAGGACCGTCTGAAACTTCCTCTCCCCGCTCAGGTAAGTGCTCCAAAAGGCTGATAACATGGCCCGCTATGGAGTCATACTCTTCCGTATCAACGGCAAGCCCTAAAGCTTCCTCTAAATCATTAAGATTGGTAGTACCCAAAACCTCGTAAGTATTTTCTCCGACACAGACTATGTTTTCCTCTTCATCGTAGTCATACTCGTCTTTGATCTCGCCTACAATTTCCTCTACCAGGTCCTCCAGGGATACAAGTCCCGCTGTGGCTCCATACTCGTCAATAATAATAGCCAAAGGATTGGCTGCCTTTTTTAACTCGCGTAAAAGCTCCGATGTCTTTTTATGTTCAAAGGTAAAATAAGGCTCACGAATAATCTGTCTCAGATTGAATTCTGCCTTATCTCCTTCGTAAAAAAACGCATCTTTGAGATTCACTATACCTACAATGTTATCTATGCTGTCTTCATATACAGGCAATCTGGTGTATTTATCCTTTTTAAATATCTCCACCAGCTCATCATATGTAGACTCTATATCTGCACATGTCATATTAATCTTGGGCACCATAACATCCTTGGCATAGGAGTCGCCAAAGTCTACCACGTTATTGATCATTTCGTGTTCTTCCGACTCTATGATGCCCTCTTCGTGGCTGACATCCACCATGGTCAGCAGCTCATCTTCAGTCACAGTGCTCTGCTGATTGGGATTCACTCCCCTTAGTCTTATTATAACCAGGGATATTTTTTCCACTACAAAAATAACCGGGGTAAGGATTATGGTCAAAGCATATATGATGCCGGCATACTGCATGGACATCTTCAGCGCCTTATGGGTAGCCATAGTCTTTGGTGTGATCTCGCCAAATACAAGTACCAGAAGGGTAATCACACCGGTAGTTATACCAGTGGCATAATTGCCCCAAAGCTTTATGGTAAGAGACGTAGCTATGGCAGATAAAGAGATATTGACAATATTATTGCCAATAAGGATAGCTGAAAGCATTTTGCCAGGCCTTGAGATAAGCTTATCTACCTTTTGGGCCCTCTTGTTGCCTGCATCTACCAAACTCCTTATTCTAAGCTTATTAACGGTGGTAAGCGCAGTCTCTGCAGAGGAAAAAAAGCCTGAGAGAATAATCAGTACCACCAGCACACCAAGGGATATATAGTCACCCGTGCCTAATTCGTTCATTTGATTTATTTAATATCCTTTCGTAATTAATTATCTATAAAAGTGGCTACCTTAGGAATAGAAATAGTCACTGTAGTCCCTCTTCCCGGAGTGGAATAGATGGACATCTGGGCATTACTTATAGACATAAGTCTGTCCTTTACATTGGCAATTCCAATATGCTCTCTATCCTTCGAAAAAGGCTTTGTAACGTCATAGCCTACACCATCATCTTCTACACAAATCTCATGGAATTTGTCATCGTCGTACATGGTAATTTTTATGGTGCCGCCCTCTTCCTTGGGCTTCAATCCGTGTTTTACGGCGTTTTCCACAATAGGCTGTATGGTAAGAGCAGGAATAACAAAATCCGTATCAGCTATATAATACTCCACCTGCAGCTTGTCGCCATAACGATGCTTTTCCAAAGAAAGATAGGTACGCACATGCTCCAGCTCACTGGTCACAGGTACCGGGATACGCTTATTTACGGACTCCAGATTCTGTCTCAGATATCTGGAAAAGCTAAGGGTCGTCTTTTTGGCCTCCTGAGGATTGCTTTCACAAAGAGAAGCGATGGTAGTCAGGGCATTATACATAAAATGGGGCTGTATCTGGGAAAGCATTATGGCTGTACGGCTCTCCGCCAGCTCTTTTTGCTGCTTCTCAATCCTATAATCCTGCTCTACCTTTACACTATAGTAAATAACAAATATAGCCAGTGTCATAGCTAAATAGCTGGCTGAAATGCCATAAAAAAGCCACTGAATAACACCACCAATAAGTGGCACTGCACCAAAGGCTACTACTGCTGCCGCACCAGCCTTACGCATGCTTTTTCCATGTCGTATAAGAATGTAAACATCTACTACAATCATAGGTAAAGCTACCATCTGTGACAGTATCCAGTATGGACCTCTATGATATGTAGAAGTCGCGGGATCGATATAATAAAAGTAGCCAAACACTAAATTCAGAAGGACAACAAATTCTATAACTATGGCCATTGAAACAAATATGACGCGGTATCTTTTTCTTTTAGTCTCCTCTATACCTATGTACGCACATAGATGCTCCGTAAATACAAGGGGTAGCAGAACACCACATCCGTACAAAAGTAATGCCCCCATCCTCAGCATCATCGGATGCCAGCTTTTTCTGAATCCTTCACAAAAGAAGGTGATAATATCTCCTACAAGCATCCCCATAATAAGAACACAGCCTGCAATAAAGTATCTGTCAGTACTGGACCTGGCATTAACTCTTATAATGGTATAAGTCAAAAGGCAGTCCAGCATGGCAAGACTAACCACGTCCATAGTCACTGATATTATTCGTAATATTTCTGCTGTAGATAAGGTCGAAATTGCTACATCCATTGTAATTACCCCAAAAGAAAGGCAGACTGCCTCATAATATTAACTATTATTCTAGCATATCTGCCTATTTACTACAACTTAAGTTTTTATAAGCATTTATTCTCTGTCAATTTCAATCACCACAAAATATTCTGCGCCTATTTTTTCAGAAACAATCCGCTGAATATCTGCCTCTATCTCCTGCCTGGAACTGTCATTTTCAAAAGGTACCACTATATCAAAAAGAAGATTGGTGTGGCTGTCTCCATGCACTACCCGGAAATCATGAAAGGAAAAAGATGAGTCGTAATCCTTTAACAGGTCGCCCACCTTTCCTTTAAGGATAAGAGTCTCCGGATCATGATTATCTACAGGGTCCATATGAATGGTGGCCATACAGTTTAATTCGTTGGACAGCTTTTTTTCAAGATTATCAATAACATCGTGCATCTCCAGGATATTGCCGTCCGCAGGTATTTCAGCATGCAAAGAAATAATTCTTCTGCCGGGACCGTAATCATGGACCATAAGGTCATGAATGCCTACCACTCTCTCATCAAAATTCAGCGTAAGGTCCTTTATAGACTGTACGAATGCCTGGTCAGGCTCCATCCCCAGCAGAGGATTAACTGCATCTTTTACTGCTGTCACCCCTTGGAAAAGAATAAATGCTGCTATAAGGAGACCTGCATAGCCATCCAGAGAAAAGCCTGTATGCAGCTGAATCAGGGCGCATATAACAATAACTCCTGTAGCCATACAGTCGATAAGGCTGTCCTTTGCTACCGCCCGCAGCGCTTCAGAGCTTATATGCTTTCCCTCCCTAAAATTAAATATTGCCATATAGGCCTTAACAGCTATTGCCGCTACTAATACACCTATACCTATCGGACCATAATTGGTCTCTATAGGATGCAGGACTCTGTTTATCGATTCATGCCCCAGCTCGAAGCCCATTATAAGAATGATGAAAGCCACCGTCAGAGCAGCAATATACTCCATCCTGCCATGCCCATAGGGGTGCTCCTTATCCGGCTTTTGCCCGGACAGCTTGAAGCCCACCAAAGTGGTTATGGAGGAACCTGCATCTGACAGATTATTCATGGCATCTGCAACTATGGAAAGAGAAGCAGATAATAGCCCTACAATAAGCTTGGCTAAGACCAGTATCAAATTCAGAATAATACCGGCTATTCCACAGGCTTCACCTGTTTTCAGCCTCTTTTCCCCCTCACTTTTTGCATTCTTTGTGAATAATTTAATTAACATTTCCGCCATATAAGACCTCACACAATTAAATTTATTGACTAAAGCAGTTTTTATAATTATACTCTTTTTAATTCCATTTTCAAAGGAGTTTCCCTATGAAAAGTATTTTAGCGAAATTAGTAGTATACAAGGATCTGGGCCATGACCCGATCATTTCCCGTCTGGCCGACATCGAATATTTGGTGAAACAGCCGGATTATGATATGAATGGTGCCCTGGAAGCTCTGTCCAGCCTCACCCATGAATTTCTTCAAATCGCTACTGAATATGGCTATGACGGCAATCTCTGGCATAATCATTTATCCTATCTTATTGCCACTTCAGAGACTCCTTTTGCCCATGTATGTGAAATGAGCGGTGCCCCTATAGGATCTGTCACTATACTGGCCAAACACGATCTGCAGCTTATAAGTAAGCTGTTCAGCTACGACTTTAAAGGCCTTTCCGACAGCCTGTCCACCAGTATTCCGGGCATTATCCAGTCCTACTCTTCTGTGCACAAGGATAAAAAGACTTATAACCATCGGGTCAGCACTGCTGTTCGTGAGCTGTCAGAAAAGCTGGAAGCAGTAATAGATACTCCCGATAAAATGTTTGATGTTGTCACCGACTTCTATAAAGTACATGGCGTAGGTCTTCTGGGCCTGAATGCCGCTTTTAGACTGGGCAACAGTAATGACTTTGCATTAAATCCCATTACCAATATAAAAGAGGTGGAATTCTCAGATATCATAGGATATGATGCTCAAAAGTCCCTGCTTATTGAAAATACTAAAGCCTTTGTGGAAGGCCGCCCTGCCAACAATGTTCTTCTTTATGGCGATGCCGGCACCGGAAAGTCCACCTGCATAAAAGCTGTGCTTAATGAATTTTATCCTAAAGGTCTTCGTATGATTGAGATCTATAAGCATCAGTTTTCTCAGCTGCCTGAGCTGATCTCCATGATCAAAAACAGGAATTATCGTTTCATCATCTACATGGATGACTTATCTTTTGAAGAATTCGAAATAGAATATAAATACCTGAAGGCTGTTATAGAAGGCGGGCTGGAAAACAAGCCTGAAAATGTGCTTATCTACGCCACATCCAACCGTCGTCATCTCATCAGAGAGACCTGGTCAGACAGAAGTGACATGGACGATGAGCTGCATCGCTCAGATACCATGCAGGAAAAGCTGTCTCTGGTAGCACGTTTTGGCCTTTCCATCGGCTTCTACGCTCCAGGTCAGAACGACTACTACCTCATAGTACGAGGCTTAGCCGCCCGTCATCCTGAAATAACGCTTTCCCAGAACGAACTGCTGCAAAAAGCCTCAGCCTGGGAGCTTTCCCATGGCGGACGCTCAGGCCGGACTGCCGAGCAATTCATAAATACGCTCCTTCAATAAAATTGTCACGGGGACGTTTCTCACTGTCAACTTTTTGTCACGGGGACGTTTCTCGGTGTCAACTTTTTAGCTCCGCTTGCTCCCTGGGCTCGCTGTATCCGGCCGTGCTCATGAGATGTATGCTACGGCAAATTGATAATAAATAATAATATAAGCCATGCTGCAAAGCACTCCCCTCTACCATTAGTTGACCACTCGCGGACAGGCACTAACAGACGTGTCCTGCGAGTTCCGGGCTGGAACCAGAACTCGCGACGTTCCCGTCTGCAAGTACCTGTAACCACTCGGGTCAAATACGGTAGAGTTGAGTACTTTGTCAGCATGGCTTATTTTTTGTTGTCCGGCCGCAGCATACATCTCATGAGCCCGGCCCGACACAGATACCGCCAGGAAGGTGCGCTCCGCAGGATGTGACAGTGAGAAACGTCCCCGTGACAAAAAGTTGACAGCGAGAAACGTCCCCGTGACAATGCGGAGCCCAGGGAGCAAGCGGAGCTAAAAAATTGTCAGTGGGAATATCCCCCAGCCAGCTTTACGCCTTCTCGGTGTAGCTACCCAGATATTTAAATTCTGTGCAGTCCTCCTCCAGCTGGCAGATTAATTCCGTAAACTGTTTGGAATAAACTGATGTGTCCAGGTCGAAGTAGAACATATACTCAAAGTCACGGTCCTGCAATGGACGGCTCTCGAGCTTGGTAAGATTGATACCCAGGGCATCAAATTTGGCCAGGGTCCTAAAAAGCTCACCCGGTCTGTTTTTTAATACCAGCATGAGACTGGTACGATCTGCCCCCGGATAAATCTCAAGATTCTTGGAGATACAGATGAATCTGGTGTAGTTATTATCCTTGTCCTGAATGCCTGCCTTTAATATCTTAAGATCATACAGTGTGGCACAATTGATGGATGAAATGGCAGCAATATCATTACGATCGGACTCCGCTACCATTTTGGCAGCCAGGGCGGTATTGGCTACTTTTGTAAGCTTCACGCCTCTCATACCGTCAAGAAAGGCCTGACACTGCTCTATGCCCTGCTCATGGGACACTATCTCTTTAATATCTTTAAGCTCTACGCCTTTTTTTGTAAGCAGCGAATGATTAATCTTAAGTCTGGTGGTCTTTACTATCTTGAAATTGTGGCTGACCATCAGATCATATATCTGTCTGATAGAACCGGTGGTAGAATTCTCAATCGGTAAAATACCATACTGACAAATGCCATTCTCAATGCTGGCACATACCTTATCCCACTTATCATAGTATCTGATGGTAGGATTCTTAAAAAATTTATCACAGGCCTGCTGCTGATAAGAGCCCTCTACTCCCTGCACAGCAACTGTACAGGTGTCCGGAAATTCTTTATTTGTATTATCTTCAATGGCTTTTTGTATTTCTTCGTAAAGTGTCATTACTACCCTCTTAAAATCAGATCTTAATTATCTAATACTCCTTCGGGCACAGCTACGCCCGATACTCCTGCAATGTATATCTTGTACCATACAAGAAAAACGTAAATAGTCCAGATACGTCTGGAATTGTCTACCTTGCCGGCTCTGTGGTCCTCCAAAAGCTTTACGATACCATCAGTATCGAACATTTCCTTGGCATAATCGGAAAGAAACTCTTCTTTAACTCGATTATAGTACTTTTCTTCCTTGAGCCATACTCTTATTGGTACAGGGAAGCCCAGCTTTTTCTTATTGGCTGTAGCTGCAGGCATATGCTTTTTGGCAGCGATACGGAAAGCTCTCTTGGTAGCTTCATCATTTACCCTGTAGGAAATAGGCATATTTTTTGTATAGTTGAAAACATTAATGTCCAAAAATGGCACTCTGGACTCCAGACTATGAGCCATGCTCATCTTATCCGCCTTTAAAAGGATATCTCCCTGCAGCCAGAAATTAATATCAATGTACTGCATTTTAGCTATATCACTAAGGCCTTCACAGGCATCATAATAAGGCTTTACTATCTCATATGGAGAAACATGGGTAAGACCTGTCTTCAAGAGGGCCTCACGCTCTGCCACGGAAAACATATTGGCATTACCGATAAAACGCTCAGATACGTCTTTACTGCCGCGAATAATAAAGCTGCGACCGCGGAAGTAAGGCATATTCTTAACTATGGCAGCTGCTCCCTTTCGTAAAAATTTAGGAGTCTTCTGATACTTTTCCAGAGACAAGGGCTCGTGATAAATATTATACCCGCCGAAAAATTCGTCTGCACCCTCTCCTGATAACACTACCTTTACTTTTTCTGCTGCCAGCTTATCCACGAAGAAAAGAGCCACGCAGGCAGGATCAGCCAAAGGCTCATCCATATAGTACATTACCTGAGGGATGGAATCAAAATATTCATCTCCCGTAATATTCTTGCTGTAATTCTTTTTATCCAGCTCAGCTGTAAGACTCTCGGCATAACCTATCTCATTGTACTTGCTGTTTTTATCTAAGAAGCCTACAGTAAAAGTCTTGGAGCCTGGAAATTCAGATACAACATAGCTGCTGTCAACGCCTGAGGAAAGGAGGGACCCTACTTCTACATCGGCAATCATATGGGCATCTACTGTCTCATGTACCAGCTCCTCAATATCTGAAACTGTCTTATCCAAAGAAACGGAAGCCTCTGCAGCAGGTGTCATCATAGGATCAAAATAGCGCACTGTTTCCAGCCTGCCTTTTTTGTAGGTCATATAGTGACCGGCCTGAAGCTTGAAAATCCCCTTAAAAAATGTCTCGGGAAGTACGGAATACTGGAAGGACATATACTGCTCCAGGGCAGCATGATTCAGAGTACGTGGTACTCCCGGGAATCCTAAAATAGACTTAATCTCAGATGAGAAAATGAGACCTCTGTCTGTGGGCATGTAGTAGAAAGGCTTGATACCAAACCAGTCACGGGCACAGAAAACGGAATCATCTCTCATATCATAAATAGTAAAAGCAAACATACCACGCAGGTGCTTTACTACCTCATAGCCATACTCTTCGTAGCCATGAATAATGCACTCAGTATCACAGTTATTGGCAAACTTATGGCCCTTAGCCAGAAGCTCCTTACGAATCTCCAGATGGTTATAAATCTCACCGTTATATACAATGGCTATGGTATGATCCTCATTAAACATAGGCTGAGAACCATTATCCAGGTCAATGATGGATAGACGTCTAAAGCCAAGGGCAGCATTTTCACAGATAAACTCGCCTGCCTGATCCGGGCCGCGATGCTGGATAAGTCTGCTCATGTTCTTTAAAATACTGCGCTTTTCCTCTTCACTTTTCTCACTATATCCAATAAATCCGGTAAAACCGCACATAAAAATAGTCCTTTCGTCGGGTAATATAAAAGTTCCCCCATGATAGGACTATTTTAATACATACTTTATTTTTTTTCAACTTTTTTTACTAACTATTCTTGTTGGCCCAGTCTATCATGGTCTTTACAGCCTTTGATCTGTTCCTATAAAAGTCCTTGATGCATTTGGCGCTGGCATAGCCGCCCTTCATGGCCTCCTCACTGCTGCCAGTACCAGGATAACGAAGGAAAAACTGCTTATATAAGGGCTGGTAGCCTCCTTCATATTTTTCCATAAGAGCATTTAAGGCATTTGCTGAAAAAGTAGTGGAGCTGCGATAGCTTAACTCTTCCGTAAACCGATTTTTAAAATCCTTATTGGTCATAAGGTATGCAAACATTAAAACTACAGGATTGTCGGTATTTTTATCCAAAAGTCCTTTAGGCTTGTAATTTGCCTCCTTAAGAGTATTGGCTCCCGCCTCTCCGGCCCCCTGTACACCGCCAAAGTCCAGGTCCAAAAGAGCCAGTCGCCATCTGCCGTCTGTGTAAGCATTCTTATCAGAAACACCTGCAGTGCGCCACATTACCCAGTTTTTCCCTGGCCAATCCCATTTGTTATTGATAAATACCTGGCCTACAAAGTAGTCCAGCACCGAATCAGGGTCCACCAGCCTGCAAAAAGCTTCATAATCAGCCTTTTCTTTAAGATCTCTGTGAGCTTTAAAAAAAGCCATCAGATCATTTAAAAAGTAGCCTTCATCAGTTACGCCTTCCGGAAGATTTCCCTCATCCATTTTCCAGCCGGTAGCGTATTTTTCCGCATCTCCTTTGTAGACTACCACTTCATCTTTGGGCACTTTATAATGATCGTTAAAATAGTCGTCCGTATAGTCTTCTTCCAGCACATAAAGTCCAAAATACTCTCCATTTATGTAGACTACGCAGGGTCTGGACTTTTGAGTAGCTACACACATGTCTTTCATGGCCTCCTGCCAGAAAGCGTCATTGAACTTGGCATTAAATGTGGTATTGCCTCCGGCTCTAAGTACAAGTGTCTTAAAGGAATCGATGGTTTTATCATCAATATTTTTGCAGTCTTCTCCAAAAACAGCATACTTAAACTTGCTTTCACCGTATTCACTTCTGGCATACAGTCTAAGTCCTTTTTGCAGGTCTGACCTGGCATAATTCCCCTGGATTCTGATGCCGCAGTCCTGGGAAAGAACAGTTTTCACGCCGGTTTCATCTACTTCCAGCATTTCCATATAGATCTGCTTTTCATATTCTCTTCCCTTCATGAAATAATTGGCGTCCAGCTTTCTGGCATCTTCGGCATTGGCATTGGGCTTCTTCTTAATTAACATCTTCCAACTGTACTCGAAAGGACTGCCTTTCATGTAAATACCATCGTCTTCATCAAAAAGATCGTCATAATTTACACTTAGAGAAATAACGCAAAGAGGCTGTCTGAAGCCCTCAGCACTCTCCTTTATGCCATCTATGTGACTATTCATTTCACCTACAAAATAGGTATGGCTCTCATCTTTTCCAAAGCTGCCGTCCTTATATTTTACTACAGCTCTGATGACTGTAGCCTTGTCTACGGCTTCTGCCGTTGGAAGCTTAATGGTACTTAAAAAAACGCCCCTCTTTACCTCAGAAAAAGTCACGGCATATTTAAGGTTATCTATGGCAGCTATTACATTTGCTGCATTCTTTTTGTCCTCAATAGAGATAGGATTTGTATAAACAAGGGCAGTGGCACTTTTAGAAGGATCTGATCCATCAGTGGTATAGTAAATCACGCCCTCCTTTTTTGTGGAAAGACTAAGGGAAAAAGGCTGGTCATAAGCTCCTGAAACTGCAGAAAATTCCAGATCCCCTTCCTTTTTTAATTCTTCTATTTCACTTACAGTACCCCTGGTGGGTGCAGGTGTCAGGCTGTATTCAGGCCTTTTTACAGGCGTTACTGATGGAGTAGCTTCAGTCTCTGTAACATCAGGACTGCAGACCGGCTCCTCTGTAATGACCGGCGCCTCTTCCTTACCTTTTCCACACCCGGATATCAATATTAATAGAATCACAACATACAAAGCTGTTTTTTTCATCTTTTCCCTCCTTTGCCACAGGCTTATTTTCCCTAACATAAATATACCTACCACCAGAATTTACAACAAGTGTAAAAATAAGTGATAGGTATCAGTAATATTTCAAGAATTGCCTGGGGCTTAGCTACTATTCTGCTGTATTTGTCTTAAACTGAAGGGAATAAAGATTTTTGTACATGCCGCCATCAATCTTCATAAGCTCCTCGTGATTGCCACGTTCAATAATCTCTCCGTCCACTACAACAGCTATCTCATCTGCATTCTTTACTGTAGACAGTCTGTGGGCCACGACCAGGGTGGTACGATCTTTGCAGAGCTCATCCAATGCCCGCTGAATCTGAAGCTCAGTAACATTATCCAGAGCTGATGTGGCTTCATCCAAAATCAAAATGGCCGGATTTTTCAGAAAAACTCTGGCGATGGAAACACGCTGCTTCTGACCGCCGGAAAGCTTAACGCCTCTTTCACCGATCTGGGTATCGTATCCATTTGGCAGACTCATTACGTACTCATGCAGATTGGCCTTTTTACCTGCGTCCATAATTTCTTCCATTGTGGCGTCAGGCTTACCATATCGAATATTGTCCGCAATGGACCCTGAGAAAAGGAAAACATCCTGCTGTACAATACCGATGTTTTTACGAAGAGAGTCCATGGTAACATCATTAATATTTCTGCCATCTACCAGGATGGATCCTCCCTCTTCTTCCAGACGGTAAAATCTGGGCAAAAGATGACAAATGGTAGTCTTACCGCCACCGGAGGACCCTACAAGAGCCAGCTTTCTCCCGGGCTCCAGGGAAAAGCTTACATTTTTAAGGACTTCTTCTGCCTTGTCCTCATTTTTATAGGAGAATACTACATTTTGGAATTCTATCCTTCCCTTTACATCAGTAAGCTCTGTGGCATTTTCGGATTCTTCTTCCACAGGAGTATCCATAATCTCTATAAAACGTTCAAAACCTGAAACACCGTTCTGATATTGCTCTACAAAGCCTATCAGGGTATTTACCGGTGAGATAAAGAGGTTGACGGAAACAATGAAGGTAGAATAATCACCAAAGTTGATTTTTCCGGCATAAAGGAAAAGACCGCCTGCAATAAGTATGATTACGTTAAAAACATCGGTAACAAAGCTGGTGCCGGAAAAGAATTTGCCCATGGCGTTATACATTTTTCTGCAGGCTTCCACAAACTGAAGATTGCCTTCTTCAAATTTCTCCATTTCCTTTGAAGCGTTAGTATAGGCTTTTGTTACTCTGATGCCCGAAATACTGCTTTCAAGCGCTCCATTGATAACAGCATTGCTGGCTCTGCGCTCCTTCTGGGCTTCTCTCATCTTTTTTCTGTAATAAACGCTGGTAACCACCAAAATGGGCACACAGCTGAAAATGATAAGGGTTAAAAAGGGATTAATGGTGCAAAGATAGGTAAATGAAAGCACAATCATTATGGAGCAGGTAAGCAGATTTTCCGGGCCGTGATGAGCCAGCTCTGCCACCTCAAAAAGATCGTTAGTCATACGTGACATGATTTTTCCTGTCTCATGGTCATCGTAAAATGAGAAAGGCAGTTTTTCCAGATGATTAAACATATCCCTACGCATCTGGGCCTGCATGTAGGTACCAATCATATGTCCATAGTACTGCACAAAAAATCTGAGCAGCATTCTTGCTACATAAAGTAAAAGTACTACAACACCGGCAATAACTATGCTTTTGTAGATTTTGTTGGGAATATAATCATTCAGCATTTTTCTGGTAACTATAGGGTATACCATTCCTATAAGTGAAATCAGAACAGATGCCAGCATATCTAGTACAAAAAGCTTTCTGTGGGGTCTGTAATAAGCAATAAATCTTTTTAACATTTCAAGTCCTCATTTCCGTCAATTATTTCTGTTTTACTTTTCTATAAAGGCCTTCACCCGGTCCAGGTATATTAAAGCTGATTTTCTCCCCATATTATATACTTCCATATAGTCAGCCTCTGATGCTCTGCCCGGTGTGAGCTTTATTTTTTCAGGTGGTCTTATAACTATTATTTCCCCCTGTTTTTCCTGCCGGAAGACGTATTCCAGCTGACTGTTATACATTTCAGGTCTGTCTTCTATGGCTTTTATCAAAGCCGGAAAACGTCTCTCAGACATTCTTAGATAGGGAAGCATTTTATTTTTCTTTTTCTTGTACCCAAAGGGCTGTGTCAAAATCACCACATTGCGATCATATCCCAAAGATTCCATGTATTTTAGTGGAACAGAATCTGCGGTACCTCCATCTGACAGCTTTTTACCATCAATAACCACCGGCGTAGACATGCCGGGAATAGAAGCTGAGGCTCTTATATATTCCATGGCTTCATGGTCCAGCTTCGGAATCTCCTTATATACAGCCCCACCATTTTCCATATCTGTAGCCACTACATAAAATTTCATTGGATTCTTTTCATAAGTATCAAAATCAATGGGATCCAAAACATAAGGGATCTCTCCGTAGCAAAAATCCACACCGAAGAAATTACCGGTCTTTCTAAGAGATTTAAAGCTGGCATATCTGTCGTCATTTCGATACTTAACATTATATCTGAGGGCTCGGCCTATCTGCTTTGATTTATAATTGCAGCCAAAAGCTGCTCCGGCACTGACACCTATGGTGCCGTCAAATTCTATGCCGTTTTCCATAAATACATCCAGTATCCCTACAGTGAAGATGCCCCTTAAAGCACCGCCCTCTAAAACAAGACCTGTTTTCATAATATTGCCTCATAAATAAAAATTAAATTCAGATTAAACTAATTCGCTTCTGCAGGTAAAATATACCACCTGATACTTTTTCGACAAGCTCTGTAAAAACTCTTTTGCGATGCTCATTCTACCATCATCCAGATTGACAAAAGGATCGTCCAGCACCACAAAAGGCATTTCTTTTTCATACATGTTGTCCAAAAGAGCCACTCTCATGGCCACACTCACCAGGTCTCTGGTACCTACGGAAAAGAACCTCAGGTCTCTTCTGTCTCCTGCCTCTTCTATGGTCACGTCGGCATGGGTGTCCACAAAGACCTTATGGGGATCATTCCCCGCTACATCGTAGCCCATTTCTTTAAGATGACCTCTAAAGCTGTCAGATAAAGGAGCCAGCAGACTTGAGTTGAGCTCCTCATGAGCCAGCTGCAGATATTTTAAAGTGCTATCATAGGTATTATACTTATGCTTAAGTTCCTCCAGCTTTTCCTTCTTTTCCAGCATCAGATCTGCCTTTGCATTCAGCTCTTCCAACTGCTCCAGCATATCGTCTCTTCTCTTTTCTTCCAGCTTAATAAGTCTGTCGTTTTCCTTTATATTCTCCTCAATATGCTGGATTTTGTCACGGATCTCCTGCAGGCTGTACTGGGAAGGCTCCTCCTGCTGCTGATAATCATCATAGCCTTGATTTTCATCTTCGAAGTCCCTAAGATTTTTTTCTGCTCTCAGGTACTCTGCCCGGGCATTTTCTATTTCTTTTCTGCAGATGGAAAGATTCTGCAGGTCAGTCCCGTAATCCCCTGTAAGAAAAGCGCCGGTAGACTGCAGGAATTCCTGTATCTTTCTTTCGCTTTCCTGCTTCTCCTGAAGAATGCCGCTCTTTTCCGCATATGTCACCTTGTCAGACAGACGAACATAGTCCTGTTTATCCTGTTCCACTGCCTTAAGCGCAGCTCTGTAGCCATCCGGCTCACAGGACCTGTTATATCGTGAAAAAAAGGCATTGAGCTCATTTTTTCTGCTTTCCATCCCGGACTTTGCTTCCAGTACTTCAGCCTCTTTTCTGTCTCTATCAGCTGAAGATGGCATTTTTGAAGCCCTTTTGTAGTTGATTTCTATTACTATGAAAAATACTACAAGGCTGACTACTCCTGCTGCCAGAGTCCATATGGCCGCAGGCCCAAAAACACCGGCAGCAAGTCTGTTCTTATTTAAAAAGAGCACTACTTCAATAATAGCAAAAAGGAGGAAAATCAGGGCCCCATAAACTCTACGCAGGTGAATCCGCTTGAGTCTCTGGCCCATGGTATGCATTTCCTTCGTATATTTTTCCTGCTCCAGCTTCAAATCACTTTCCAGAATCTCCAGCTTCTGGCTGATAGCCGAAAATTCAGTAAGGCACCTTTCTGCAGTAAGCAGCTCCTGGTCTTCAGGAATACCATTGGAAAAAACAGAGTCCAGTGCCTCTACTCTTTTTGCTTCTTCTTCCGTAACCTTTTTTTCTGCCAGCTGCAGCTCCATATTATTAAAATGTCTAAGACGCTTTTTTGCTTCTTCCAGACTGTCTTCATCGGGAATCTGCCCCGGAATCGTGGCTTTAAGCTGTTTTAAATGTTCTTCACGACTTTCCTTTTCCTTGAGCAGGTCAGCTTTTTTTTGCCTAACGGCTCTTCGGCTTTCCTGGCTGATAAGCTTTAATTCCAGCTCCTTAAGCCCCTGACACTCATAATGAAATGCCTGTCCTGAGCTTTGTTTATCATTAATCCTGGTAGTAAGCTCATCAACAGCTTTTTCCAGGTCTTCCTTTTCCCTGATGGAAACAGAAAGGTCCAAAATCTCTTTGTTGAGGGCATGAATACTGCCTGTAACCCTGTGAGGTGACATATTATTTAGGCTTTTAGTCAGAAACTCTTTAACCTTTTCAAAATTATTCATGTCATCAGTATCTTCACAAAGATTGGACAGCTTGGCAGAAATGGAATCCGTGCCTCCCGTCTCCAAGTCCTGTTGCTCCATAAAAGCGGTCCTTTTAAAGGAAGTCTGATCAATCTGAAAAAGCTCTTCTCCCAATCGTTCGGAAAAATCATTGCTTTCCAAATTGTTAAAGGTATCAATAAGCTTAAAAGTATCTTCCTTGGCCTTACTGCCAAAGCTTCTGTACACAATATATGTTTTGTCATCTACTGAAAAAGTAAGACTTCCGCCATAGCGCTGGCCTACCCAGGGAAGATATTTTTTTCGCTCATTTTCCAGCTCATTTCTCTTTCCTTCACCTTCAAAGCCGTAGAGCATTACCCTTAAAAAAGCGGCAAGGGTACTTTTTCCCCAGCCATTATCCCGGAGAAAAGTATTAAGGCCTGCATCAAAATTATAGTCAGCATCTGTAATCCTGCCAAATCCATCTATATGACATTGTACAAGTCTCATAATTCCTCCTTTCTGCCGGCCAAAAGTAAGATGCCGGTACGAATAATCTCTGCTTTCTCGTCCTCAGAGAGTGAAGTATCTTTTTCCACCTGGCGTACAAATTCTCCCTTAAGAGATTTGTCATTTTTAAAGCTGTTATAATCAATAACCCTGCGGGTCAAATCTGTAGTCTTAAGAAAATAAAAAGCTGACTCCAGCTGTCTTGTAATAAGCGAAGCGTCTACTTCGGCATCCAAGTCCAAACCACCGGTAAGCACTATTTTCACAAGGTCTCTGGCAGTAATTAATCCCTGATTTAATTCTTCCTCTATTGTCTTTCTGGCCAGTGACAAAGCTTCATGGCTGGAAGATATGCCGGAAACATCCACTGTAACTTCCATGGTCTTTCTTAAAGACTTAGCCATAAACTCTGCATTCACTTCGCCGGTCTTAGTATCTACAGTGAGTACGTTAAATCCTCTTTCTCCGCACTCATCAAAGCCTCTGCCTTCAAGACATCCGCAATAGCTATAGACTCCCCGGCTGTCCAGTCTGGAGATCTTAGGCGCATGCACATGGCCTAAAGCCAAATAATCTATGGCCTTGCCTCTGAGCCTCGGCATATCTATACGTATTTCCTTATCATTGCTCATGGCTTCAATATCCTGGCCGTGCAACATTACAATATTTATATCCTTTTCATCAGGCTGCAGGGAAGTCAGCATCTTTGCCTGGGTATCCGCCATAAGCTCTGTACCGTAGATGCAGACAGTCTTTTCGCCGGGTGTTTCTATGGTATACTTAGTAAATTTATCACTGTCAAAGGTAAAAAGATTGGCCGGTGTATCTATCCTGTTAAGAAAACCATCCCTGTCATGATTGCCTTTTAAATAATAAAAAGAAATGTCCTCATGCTCCAGGATAACTCTTTCCGCATATCTTACGGTTTTTTCCGTAAGAACTTTTTTGTCAAACATATCTCCTGCAATCAGGATATGTTTTATCCCCTCATTTTCTGCAAAAATCACCATTTTTTCAAAGGCTATCAGTAATTCATTTTTGCGCTCCTTTGCCTTGTCCTTTGGCAAATAGGAGCTAAAGGAAGAATCCAGATGTAAATCTGCCGTATGAAGTATTTTTAATAACAAATGTGTAGCCTCCAAATTCTATTATCTGTAATTACTTAAAACAGTAATCCCCTATATACCACTCTACCATTCTTTTCGTCTCTGTCAAGGCTCATAAAGGGCAGAAATCATGATTTTTTTATTGACAAAGAGGGCGTAGGGGTATAGAATTTATTTCATATAATACATGTATACAATAGTACAATTTATTAAAAAGAAGGTTTGAATTATGGCTAAAATTAATCACTACTTTGATGACCTTGTCCCCAGCTACCTCTTTGCAGACATAGCAAAAAGAGTAGCCGCATTTACTGAGGCCCACCCCGACAAGCCCCTTATCAAAATGGGAATAGGCGATGTTACTCTTCCTCTTGCTCCTGTTGTTATCGACGCTATGAAGGCAGGCTGCGATGAGCTGGGCGTTAAGGAGACTTTTAAGGGCTACCCTGATTACGAGGGCTATCTTTTTGCAAGACAGGCCGTTGCCGACTACTACAGATCATTCGGCGTAGAGGTCGATGCTTCAGAGATACTTATAAATGATGGTGCCAAGTCCGATGCCGGCAATATTACAGATATTTTTTCCAGAGATAACGTGGTGCTTGTATCAGATCCTGTTTACCCTGTATATGTAGACTCCAATATCATGAGTGGCCGCAAAATTATCTATGCAGATGCCACTATCGAAAATGGCTTCTGCCCTATGCCTCCTGTTGGCACTCATTCCGATCTCATTTTCCTTTGCTCCCCTAACAATCCTACCGGAGCCGTATTTACTACCGCACAGCTGCAGGCCTGGGTAGACTACGCCATCGCTGAAAATGCCATCATTTTCTATGATGCAGCCTATGAGGCCTTTATTACTGAGCCCGATATCCCAAGGTCCATTTTTGCTATCCCGGGAGCCAGACAGTGTGCTATTGAGCTTTGCTCTCTCTCCAAGACCGCAGGCTTTACCGGTGTTCGTTGTGGCTACACAGTCATCCCCCGTGAGCTTACCATGGATGGTGAAAACATCTATAAGCTCTGGTACAGACGTCAGTCCACCAAGTTCAACGGTGTATCCTATCCCGTGCAGTGTGGCCTGGCAGCAGTCTTCTCCCCTGAGGGACGTGCCCAGATCCGGGAAAACATCTCCTACTATCAGGAAAATGCCCGCATTATAGCCTCCACCATGGACGAGCTGGGTATCACATATACCGGTGGCAAAAATTCCCCTTACATCTGGTTCAAGTGCCCGGGCAATATGGACAGCTGGTCCTTCTTCGACAAAATGCTGAACGAAATCTACGTTGTGGGCACTCCTGGTGCAGGCTTCGGCAAAAACGGCGATGGTTGGCTCAGACTCACTTCCTTCTCCACCCACGAAAACACCATTGAAGCCATGAAGCGCTTCAAGACCCTGAAATAAAACCAGCTCCGCTTGCCCCCTGGCTCGCCCCATTCCTCTCTTTAAAGCCAAGGCATTGTTTTTAAACAGACTAACGGGGATACCTCCAGTATGCTGCGCTTCGCAGGAAAGTATAATCAGACTTCGGAATTCACTTCCGAAGTCTGAAATGGCGAAAAATGGGGTGTAGGGGCCTCCAATTTTCGCCATTTATTCCTTAAAAACAATAACAGAGCAGATGGCGAATGCCATCTGCTCTGAAGTGTCGACTTTGTCGACACGCTATAAGAACTGACGGAGTCAGTTCTTTTTCATGAAGATAATCATTTGAGCGGATTCAATCATG
>JAZLGU010000084.1:0-13015 GCA_045616485.1 Lachnospiraceae bacterium | reverse complement strand
CTGATGAAGAACAATCAGCAAGGCGGCCGCATTTTTGGGCTCATTTGTCAACCTTTTTTGTAAAAAAAATAGGATTAGTTTTTTCTAATCCTATTTAAATTCAATGTTTACTTAGTCTGAAACTTAACTTAACGTTATTGGAAACGTCCCTGTGTCAACTTTTGTGTTAATTTTTGTCAGTTTTCCTGTTACACTTATAGCATATCCCAAAATGCCAGTTCATATTCACAGCATTTCTGAAATATCTCCAAATATTTTTCTCTATCCTCAGGGCCTGCATCCTTTGAGTAAGCATCTATCATGCTCATAAGCTCTGCATTGGCATCATTATAACCCTGGGAGATATAGGCTGAGAACCATCTTCCATACAAGGGCTGCTTTGTGCACTCGGGATATATCTCAACAATATTTTTTGCGATATATGCATAGCTCCAGGAGCAGCATAAAAGCACCAGAATACAATCAAGAAATTTACCATTTCTGGCAACATCTATCATATATCTTATATACTCCCGAGCCTTTTCGGGCAGCTCTATTTCCTGTAAATCCACATAGCATCCCAGTTCTTCCATATATGGCACATGGGAGCGCAAAGTCTCTCTGACCGTCGCATGCATGTGATTTACCAGATATTCTGCCTCGGTAAAGCTCTCTGTATGACTAACTCCCTCTGCCAGAACATTTATGTATTCCTTCAGATAAGCATAGTCAATGACCTGGTATCGCTTGAATCTTTCTTCTTCAAGACTTCCATCCGCCATCCCTACGATAAACGGATGTGAAAGGAATTTTTTTAGTACCTCGTCTGACCTTTCAATCAGATATTCTGTTAGCCTCATCTTATTTCTCCGTAGTATCTGCTACATAGCTTCCCAGTCTGCTTTGGATAATTCATCCATAAAATATATATGGAAAGTGCCGGTGCCCTTTTTTTCAGCCATGGTCTTCTCTGCAGCTTTTTCTCCGCATTTCCCGTAAAGCAAAGTGGTATTTACTACAGTTTTAAAGCTGTTATGACACGCTAAACGTGTGGCAAGCACCGCTGAAACCATGCATCCTGCCCCAGTAATATGTGACATCCAGGGCGATCCTGCTTCTATATATTCCAGACTATTTCCATCGGTGGCAATATCCGTAGCTCCTGAAGCTACAAGCATTATTTGATGTGTGGCAGAAAAACTTCTCATATTTTCTGCCAATTTTTCTATATACTCCCTGTCGCGCGCCTCGGCATCAAGACCTGAGCCTGTCGCTACATCACCAATAACTGCAGCAATCTCATTATAATTTCCGCGTATGCAGGTAATTCCGCCTATCTCCAGCAATTTTTTTAAAGCTTTTCGTCTGAAAGCTATGCCCGCTACTCCTACCGGGTCCAACACTACGGGATGCCCCAGGGCTTTCGCCTCATTAAGTGCTATATACATAGCCTCATAGTCATAAGTCGCTCCCAGATTCAGAAGAAGCGCCTTGGAAAAACTCTGAACTTCCGCAATTTCTTCAGTATGATGGGCCATAATAGGTGAACCGCCTGCTGCCAGTACTGCGTTGGCGCAGTCATTTTTTGTCACATCATTTGTAATACAAGAAATAATAGACAACCTTTTCCTCTCCTTTTCCTCTCCAAAGCTTAATTATTCAGTAAATCCTGCATTTTCTTCAGTACTCCGGCACTCTTTAATGCCACCGTCAGGATGATTGCAAGGATAGTACCGCCTGCACAGCTTACGAAAAATGGAAATACGAAGGTGGTAAGTGCTAATGTACTTGGCTTATTCATAAAGAGAATACCAATTGGGCAAGCCAGAAGACCACCGATTACTGAGGTACCGAAAAGCTCTCCTATATATGCAAAAGGCAGCTTTTTGAAAAATTTGTAGAGAAGACCCGCAAGAAGGGCTCCACACATACTGCCCGGAAAGGCCAGCAGGGATCCAAGGCCTGTAAGTACTCGGATAAGGCTGGCAACAAAGGCACAGCCAACTCCCCACCAAGGACCTACAAATACAGCACACATAATATTAACAAAGTGCTGTACCGGTGCACACTTTGCACCTGCCACAGGAAATGAAAGTGTGGATCCGGCTACGGCAAGTGCTGCAAATATTGCTGTTAATGCAAGTTTTTTTACGTTTTTGTTCATGAAAGTCTCCTTCATCTCCTGCAAGATGGCGGAGGCATCACACTAATTGTCGTATTCGCCTTTGATGGCAAATGCGTGATTCATAGGGCCTGAGCCTTTTCCAAGATCCAGCATAGCTGCCAGTGCTCCGGAAATATAATTTTTGGCCAGACGTACGGAAGTCTCCAGATCACGGCCTTTTGCAAGATTAGATGCTATTGCACTTGAAAGAGTGCAGCCTGTACCGTGAGTATTGGGGTTGTCGATACGCTTTCCTCTGAACCATACCGGCTCTTTGCCGGTCTCTACCAGAAGGTCATTGGCATCGTTGAGACTGTGGCCGCCTTTTAACAGCACATTGCAGCCGTATGACTTATTGATAAGCTTCGCTGCTGTTACCATGTCTTCTTCCGTGCGAATGTCCATACCGGAAAGTACGATTGCTTCAGGAATGTTTGGTGTGATGACCATCGCAAGAGGTAATAATTTTGTTTTTAATGTAAGAATTGCATCATCACTGATAAGCTTTGCTCCTGAAGTAGCTACCATAACAGGGTCAACCACCACATTTTTCGCCTTATATTCAGTAATTTTTTCCGCAATTACCTCAATAAGTGCTGATGAGGATACCATTCCTGTCTTGATTGCATCAGGGAAAATATCAGTGAAAATACTATCCAGCTGTGATGCAAGAAATTCAGGTGTAACCTCCATTATGCCTGTAACGCCGGTAGTATTTTGCGCAGTCAAAGCCGTGATCGCACTCATGGCATATACACCATTGGCGGTCATTGTCTTTATATCTGCTTGTATACCGGCGCCTCCGCAGGAATCCGATCCTGCGATTGTTAATGCTTTGTTCATACGAACCTCCATTAATTTTGTATACCGATCCAAGGTGGTGCCCCCGGTGAACCGGTGTAAAAGCTATAAACCTAAGCTTTCCGAAATAACTGAGTAGAGATGCGCTGTCCCCTCTTTTACATCATCATTGGCAAAAATGCCGCTGACTACTGCCACGCCTTGTATACCTGTTCCTGTCAGTATTGGTACATTGATAGCATTAATTCCGCCAATAGCCACGACAGGTATTTTTACGCAGGCCGTGATAGTTTTAAGTGTTTCAGTGCTCATTTTTTTCGCATCCGTCTTAGTACTGCTGCCAAACATGGCTCCGGAGCCCAGATAGTCTGCTCCGTCACGCTCTGCACTTTCTGCCTGCTCAGTTGTCTTGGCAGTGATTCCTATGATTTTATCAGGGCCCAAAAGCTCCCTGGCTTCACCGATAGGCATATCCCCCTGTCCCAAATGAACTCCGTCTGCGTCTATGACCTTGGCCAAATACGGATCATCATTCACGATAAACGGAATATTATACTTCCTGCAGACTTCCAACACACTTTTCGCTTCTGCCTTAAGCTCTGCCCCTGTAAGGCTTTTTTCCCTGTACTGAACAATGGTAACCCCACCCAAAATGGCTTGTTCTACCGCGTCGGCAAGAGACTTTCCCTTTAACCATGTACTATCGGTAACAGCGTAGAGCTTTAAGGCTTTTTTCAAATCATAACTCATAAAATCCTCCAAAGAGCGACATTACTTCACATAAAAACTCCTCGTACCGGTAGGCACAAGGAGCAGCTAAATCACTCTATTTCCCTACGTTGGCATTACCCAAATCAGGTTACAGGTCGAAGCGAAGCAGCTTCCTCTCAGATCGTTTGCGAACTCCCTTTTTATTTCGTTTATATAATACTATTACTGGCATGAAAAATCAACACTAATAAGGCATATTCTCATAATGAAGAATAAAATATCGCCCCTCCCACCTGTACACTTGACTTTTCCATCAAAATAATGATAAAATACCCAATCGCTACTATTTAGTATTTTGTTCGACGCCTTGGTTTTTATCCAAGGCTGTTTTTTCTAAAAAGAGGTCATTATGCAGGAAACAACACTAACAGAGGAAATTAAACTGGAAGAAAATAAAATGGGCATTATGCCCGTAAAAAAACTGGTTATCAATATGGCGCTGCCTATGATGGTATCCATGCTGGTGCAGGCCTTATACAATATTGTTGACTCAATATTTGTATCCCACTATTCAGATGCTTCGCTGAACGCAGTGTCAATGGCATTTCCCCTGCAGACCCTTCTTATTGCAGTAGGTGCCGGTACCGGCGTAGGTATCAATGCCCTACTTTCCAGGTCTCTTGGGGAAAAGCGTTTTGATAAGGTTAATAAAGCCGCTGCCAATGGACTTTTTCTGTATATAATAAGCTGGCTTTTATTCATAGTCCTGGCTTTTACCATAGTTAAACCTTTTTCCTACAGTATTATGGAAAAGCCCGAAGATGCTCCTATCGCCGACCTGGCCACCATTTATCTGTCCATAGTTATGTCCTGTTCTTTGGGACTTTTCATGCAGATGTACTTTGAGCGTCTCCTTTCCTCCACCGGAAAGACCATGTACAGCATGATTAGCCAGATAAGCGGTGCCGTAACAAATATCGTCCTGGATCCTATTCTTATTTTTGGATTTTTCGGCCTTCCGGAAATGGGCATCGCCGGTGCTGCCATTGCTACCGTCATCGGTCAGGCTGTGGCTGCCTGCGTCGGACTTATCCTGAATATAAAAGTAAATCACGAGATTTCCTTAAGCTTAAAGGGTTTCCGTCCTGATGCCCGCATTATCGGTACCATTTACGCCGTAGGATTTCCTTCTATTATCATGCAGTCTGTGGGTAGTATTATGAACTACGCCATGAATAAGATTCTCTATACTTTCAGTGCAGATGCCATTTCAGTATTTGGTGTGTATTACAAGCTTCAAAGCTTTTTCTTCATGCCTGTATTTGGTATGAATAATGCCATAGCTCCCATCATTGCTTACTGTTATGGTGCCCAGCAGAGAAAACGTATGATAAAAACAATAAAATTCAGTCTTACCCTTTCAGGAGCTATCCTTTTCGTAGGCTTCCTGGCCTTCGAGCTGGCTCCGGGACTTTTACTTCGGATATTTGATGCCAATAAGAATGTTATGAGCATGGGTATTCCGGCCCTTCGTATTATCGGCATCCACTATCTGGTAGCCTGGTACTGTATTATAGTAGGTACTGTTTTCCAGGCGCTGAATCGCGCAGTCTACAGTCTTGTGGTATCTATAATGCGACAGATTGTTGTTCTTCTTCCTGCAGCCTACCTCCTGTCACTGACCGGAAGCCTCAACGCTGTATGGTGGTCCTTCCCTATTGCAGAGATTATGTCTTTTCTGGTAACTACAGCTTTCTTTATCTCTGTTTACAACAGAATCATAAAGAAGCTACCTGCAGGTAGAGAGTAGCTATTCTTTTACCGCACCTGCAGATACTCCCATTACCAGGAATCTCGAAAGTGCAAAATACAGTATTACTATTGGTACCGCTATGAAAATAGCTCCTGTGGCAAATCGTGAAAATTCATTTTCCCCCAGACTTCCCAGACCTACCGCCACTGTCCATAAGTCTTTATTTTTCAAAAGAAGCTTAGGCAGAATAAAGTCGCTCCATGGCCATGCGAACTGCATAAGAGCCGTATACACCAGGATCGGCTTCGCCAGTGGCAGAGTAATACTGGCAAAAATACGTGGGTTTGATGCTCCGTCTATACGGGCAGCTTCATATATCGTTCCCGAAATAGTATCAAAAAATCCTTTTTGAACAAGATATCCCATAGGAGCACCACAGGCATAAATCAGAATCAGTGCCCAGTGCTGGTTTATCAAATGAAAATTTACGCAGATAAGATATACTGCTGTCATAGTCATAAAGCCCGGAAACATACTTAAGATTAATGCACCTTTGATGAGACTTTTCCTGCCTTTAAATTCAAATCTGCTAATGGTATAAGCCGTAAGAATTACAAGTATAGTGCCCAGCACGCAGGAACATACCGCGATAAACAGTGTGTTTAGTAGCCAATGGGGATAATCGTACATTTCTGTTTCCAAAAAAAGCCTTTTATAGCTGTCAAAAGATAATTTTTCCGGAAAAAAGCCCTTTATATCATAAATTGAACCAGTCTTCGAAAACGAAGATGCCACCAGCCAGACAATAGGTGCCACAAAAATCAGGCACACTAAAATAAGAATAATATAGGTCCATATGGCGTCCGCTATTTTGTAAGCAGGACGCCTGTTCTTTTTTCTGCTCATCGGAAGGTGTCCTCCTTTTTATACGCATCACTGTTTACATAAACAAGCAGGGATATGGCTGATGTTATCAGGAAAATTATAAGACTTACTGCTGCACCGATACTGTAATAATTGTTATCAATAGAAAGATTATAAAGCCAGTTTATCAAAAGGTCTGTATCGGATGCCAGGAAATAACCATCGTTATAAAGTCCTCCTCGCAGGAAATAGAACACACCGAAATTATTAAAATTACCAACAAAGCTGGTAATAAGTACCGGTGTTGTGGAGAAAATCATAAAAGGCAGCGTAATCTTGGTAAATTTTTTCCAGGCGCCTGCGCCGTCAATAGCAGCTGCATCATGGAGCTCGGTATTAAGATTAGACAAAATTCCTGTGGCCAACAGCATTCCACTGGGGATACTACACCATGCATTTACAAATACTCCGACTATCTTGGCTTTAATCCCCGCATCAATGTCCAGAAAGCCGACTGCATTATGTCCGGCCTTTACAATATAATAATTTATTGGACCACCATAGGAAAAAAGAAATTTAAAGCCAATAAGGGTAATGAAGCCCGGCACTGCATATGCCAGCACAGGAAACAGCCGCCAAAATGCCTTGCCTTTTACACATTCTTTATTTAAAAGTAACGCTAGAAACAAGCCGCCAAAATAATTGATGGCAGTAGCCAGAATAGCCCAGATAAAATTCCAGAGAATAATCTTCCCCAGGCTTTCTTTTAGATTTCCTACAGAAAAAATCTTTTTGAAGCTGTCGAAACCGGTCCAGTCCACCAGCCTGGGTGGTATATGATCTCCACCATAGTTCGTAAATGCTATAAGTATCATGAAAACTATTGGCATAATACTGAAAATCACAACCCCCAGAATCGGGAAAAACAGGGCAACCTTGTAGAATTTTTTATCCTCAAATGTTTTTAACTCCTGCTTAAAATTGGGCAGACGTTTTCCCCTGGCCAGTTTTTCTTCATTTTCTTTAATATCTCTTATATTTGCCAGATGCAAAAAGATAAAAAATAGAGTAAGGAAAAAGAAGATGATACCTTGTAACATCATAATGACCGAATCGTCGCCTTCTATTCCGGCCCAGGCATCGCTTTCAACAGTACCAAGCGTTATGAAGCCTGCAACAGCCGAAATACCGTACCTTACCAAATAAATGATATAGCCTATGTATATCGCAAGATACATAAGGCCAATTATTACTCGCCCCTCAAATATTTGCCCCAATCCGGTTGCAATGCAGGATAAAACTATTCTTATGTTGGATTTTTCTAATCTTTTATTCATATTATTCTATCTTACTTCAAGGTAAAAATTGCATCGTAAATGTTTTTTGCTGCTTTATCAAGTGCTTCCTGAAGTTTATCGTTTGTATTATATTTAAGCACTTCACCATTCTTCTCACGGAATGCGTCTTTAGCTACGTCTGAAAGCATAGTATGAGACGCTGTCCATATCTGGTCTACCGCCTTAATCGATGGCATAAGGTAGATTCGATTGTTTTCCAAGGCTTTAAGTACTGTCTTTGCAGTCATATTGCCCTCTGCCTCTACCACATCAGACCTTGTAGGCACGATACCCAGCATTTCACTTCTTTTTGTTATCATTTCATAACTTGTGGCAAAATCTACAAAAGCTATGGCCGCTGCCTTATGTTTTGTATATGCAGAAACAGCATATCCGTTAACACCGCCCATTACCTTGGTATCTATCCAGCTTGTCACCTTCTCTGACTCTGTAAGAAGATTACCATCTGCAGGAAACTTGGCAGGCAGCTCCACCATTTTCAGATTGCTTAATGCTTTATTTTTCGCATCTTCCTTCGCCATTCCTTCTGCTTCGTATTTTACTGCCAGCTTATCAACAAACATAGTGTAGGTATCCGGTGTAGACACGGTGCAGAAAAATGTTCCGTTTGCCACCTGTTCATAGCGGGTAAATTTAATGGTATCATCGATACAGCCCTCGTTCATAAGAGCTGAAAACTGTCGGATGGCAGACAGGCCTTTTACCGCATCTCCCTTTCCTATACCGATATCGGAAGGGTCTAGAACTCCTTCGCTGTTTTTCCCAAATACATATGCCCCATAAGAAAAGAGAAATTCGCCATTTAAATACAAATCATTCCATGATGTCATAAAGCCGTATTTTTCGTTCTTATTGGCTGATTTGTCGTTATCTCTCAGGCTCTTGGAATAAGCATACAGATCATTCCAGTTTTCAAAGAAATCAGCTATTCCGTTTTTGTCCTTGTCCCAGCTGGTCTCCCAATCAGCCGGCAGCATATCCTCACGGTAGAAAAGCATTGGCTCCTGCGCGTTTACAGGTACGCCACAGGTATACTTTTTCCCATCCTTCACTATAGAAAAGGCTTCATAGGCTTGATCCGGCACCTTACCGCTGGTTTCAAAATCACTTGCAGTTAAGGGAAGCACATGCTTGTCATCTGCATAGGTCATGATTTTGTCGTTTGCCTGATACAGGACATCCGGACCATAGCCATAAGGGCCATTTTCAGCCAGATTAGAGTATTCATCCATATTTGCATCAACTGCTACTACGTTATATTCCTTGTATTTCTCATTAAAAGCATTTAGAAGGACTTCCAGATAGCCTTTTTCCTTGGCCGTGTCATTTTCCAGAATACGAAGGATGATTTCTTCTCCCGTAGGGTTTATATTATCTGAATTTCCCGGGTTAGCTGCCGGCTTTTTATCTGCACACCCCCCCATAAGCGATGCTGCAATGACCATAATTAATGCTATAGCTAAGAATCTTTTTTTCATATTACTCTTCCTCTTTTCTCAAGGAAATTATAGATTTCTTTCCTGCTGTTACCTCCAGAGCAGCTGCAGAAATTTCCAATTTTACGCATTCCTCAGAAAATGTAATGACAAATACCACTTTTTCATTTTCCGAAAAAATGCTTGTTTCCCCTTTTGACCAGTCGTAAAGCTTACGAATATTTGCCAGCTTTTGTATAAAACTCCGCATATCCTTCACTTTTGGCTCTTCTTCCTTTTCCCATGGCATACATTTTCTACAGTCAGGATCAAATCCGCCTTCTATCAGCATCTCTGTACCATAGAAAATGCAGGGCGATCCCGGAAACAGATACAGCATGGCAAGAGCACTTTTTGTTTTGAAGATGCTGCCTCCCATACGGGTCAAAAAGCGATGGGTATCGTGGCTGTCAAGCAGATTCATCATCATACTGTTGACAGGCTCGGAATTTCTCATAAGGATATCATTAAGTCGTTCAGCTGCTTCTTCCGCTTCGAAGCTTTCTCCTGCCAGCAGATCCAGACATACCTTTGAAAAAGCGTAATTCATTATTCCGTCATACTGGTCTCCCTTTAAGTAAACATTGGCATCGTGCCAGTTTTCCCCCAGTATTACCGCATCTTCTTTTGCATGCTTTACAGCCTTTCTGAATTGCCTCCAGAAGTCATGACTTATCTCATCTGACACATCCAGACGCCATCCGTCAATATCATACTCGTTTATATAATGTATCGCCACATTTATTAAATATTCTGCGCACTCTTTATTTGACGTATTGAACTTCGGCATGTAGCTGCAGCTGGCAAATGTTTCATAATTGCAGGGATTTTTCTCAGGTCTTTCCCCATGAATTACAAACCAGTCGTAATACTTTGAATCCCTACCTTTTTCTTTCACGTCTTTAAATTCTGTCATCTGTTCACTACAGTGATTAAAGACTGCATCCAAAACAACCCTCATTCCTTTTTCATGGGCCTTCTTCACCAGTTCTTTAAGATCTGCATTCGTCCCAAACTGCTGATCCACATTATAATAATCCGAAATATCATATTTATGATTGGATATAGATTCAAAAATAGGCGTTAGATATATCGCATTGGCTCCTGCCTGGTCCTTTATATAATCCAGTTTTTCTGCAATTCCTTTAAGGTCCCCTCCTGCAAAGCTCTTTGGCGTCGGCTTTTCGCCCCATTTCATATTTACATAGGATAAATCCTTTTCCTTATTGCCTATATTAAACCGGTCCACAAATATCTGATAAAATCTGGCATTCTGCGCCCATTTCACTACTTTATGTATATCTGCGTCATTTATATAAGGATACTGGAAAAAATTGTAGTAGCCCAGTGTGTAATCGTAGGCCTTTGTCAGGCCATCCTCGGAAAAAAATAAGCTTTCCCCATTTTTATCAGTGATATAAAAAACATAAGCGAGTCTGGTATCTTCCATTTTTATCTTCACTTCAAAATAGTCAAAAAGCTTACCTCTATATTTTTTTGTCATGGCAGCAAATCGCTGTTTTTCCCCAATTATATACTTACTTTCGTAACATAATACAACTGTCTCAACATCGTCTTTTGCCACACGAAGTCTGATAACCATCTCGTTCCCTGAAACAGGGAACGAGTATGGACTATCAACTACGTGATAAATCGCGTATTTATTCATGTATTATACACCGTTTTACTTTGTAACAGTTACTTCAAGGGTATCAAGATCCACTGTGAATGTATATGTACCTGCATCTTTTACCTTAATATTATCTGCTTCTTCAAGCAGCGCTTTAGATGCTTCATCCTTAACTGCTGCGTACTTCATGCCTATACCGGTATCCTTTCCATCATCATAAGCCATGATATAGAATTCTGTACCAGCCTCAACAGTCATAGTCAGAGTGAATTTGTTTCCTTCTTTTCTCTCAAACATTTTAATTTCAGACCAGTCTGCAACCCAGCTGCCCTTTACCGCAACACCGCTCTTTTCTGAAGGTGTCCACTTCTGAGCCTCTGTTTTAGGGTCTCCGTTACGGACAACTGTCACTTCTGTTCTGTTCGCATCATCAACATCAGTTATAAGTGTAATTGTATAATTACCATCCTTAACAACCTTTGTATTGCTTTTCTTAGCAGAGCCATCCAAGCCGCCGCCGCTGATCATAAGACTCTCGTCTACACCCTTAAGGAAGCCATAGCCCACCTGGCCATCCCACTGCCAGTTATTTACTATCTGGAAGAGATCACCCTCAAAAAGATCAATATCAATAGTAAAGATGTTCTTTTTCTCATCCTTCAGTGTGAACTGGCATGCCTTCTTAGCGTCGTCATTCACGTCTCCGCCAGCCCATGCGCTGCTTTTAAGTACGGATCCGCTGCCATCACCTACGATATACCAGCTTCTGGTATCCTGTGTTACCTCAGTGCTCTTAAAATTACCATACAGCACTGTATTATACTTGAAAGTATCCTTGGACAGGTCTTTCTTGCTGGCTTCCACATAGCTTGGAGTCTCATACCATCCTAAAAATTCAAAACCTTCCTGATTTTCAAATTTTTCGTAGTCTGTAACAGCTGTTTCAGGATCAATGCTAATCTTCCCCAGCTCAGTGGCACCGTTTCTAAATGTGATGGTGATTTGTTTCTTTGTCTCATTAGTAGGTTCTGGTGTAGGAGTATCTTTCTCCTTACCGCAAGCAGCCAGCATGCCAATCAGCAATGCCATACCCATAATTAGTGATAAAATTTTTGTTACCTTCTGCATAATGCCTCCCTTTTTAAACTTGTGATGATTTTCTCTTTACTTTTAAAATAATTTAAAGTAAAATCTAAACATCACTTAACCGTTTAACCTTGTAAGATGATATTACCACTTAACCGTTTAAGCGTCAATAATTTTTTTCGGAAATTTTAGTAGGATGGTTTTCTTATGACTGACAACAAAAAAACAACTATTAAAGATGTAGCTCGCGAAGCA
This sequence comes from Lachnospiraceae bacterium, assembly GCA_045616485.1. Classification (GTDB taxonomy): domain Bacteria; phylum Bacillota; class Clostridia; order Lachnospirales; family Lachnospiraceae; genus RGIG3528. Next base: position 939 of record JAZLGU010000084.1, on the reverse strand, counting down.
GGCGTCTCCGTAGCTACCGTGTCATATATCATGAATAATAAGGAAGGAGAAAAAATCCTTCCTGAGACAAAAAAAAGAGTGCTCCAGATAGCCAATCTTTTGAATTATCGTCCCAGCCACACTGCTAAAAGCCTCGCTACCGGCAAATTCAATGTCATCGGTATCTGCTATCGCCTGGGAAAGTCCTCTGTCGGACGTACTTCTGAAATTCTTCCATTCGTTCAGCAATTAGTACGCAGGATAAACAAGCATAAAATGGATGTGGTCTTTCTTCCTGTAAGTCAGGATGACGGCACCATCAATGTCATTCAGAATCTTGACGCTATTTTTGCCATAGATCTTGCAGATGCAGAGTTCAAAAAGCTGGCGGACAGTTATTTTGTCCCTGTTATTGCGATTGATTCTCGTATAGATGATAATCTTTTCTATCAGATATACACTGATTATAACAAGCTTTTTAATCAAATTTCAGATGTCGGTGTACAGTACCTGGTTATGGATTCCTTTTTCAATGAAGCTTATCAAAGCTATATTGAGGCTTCTTTTACCGGACAGGTGCTTCATTTTAACAATCTTACCCCGGATAAAATGAATTACTATTGCGATAAAAAAATAGTAGTTCTTGGTGAAACACTGGCTATACATCTTTTGCCCTACATTAAGCCTGAAAATTTAACTATTATTACCCCTACTGAAGGTAGCGCCTGGTTGCCTGAGGGTGTAAAACTCATTAAGAATGATACTTCGAAAAAGGCAGACTTGGCTGTTGAAGTTCTTTTCCATGCTATAGCAAAAGAATTTGATCAGGATCATTTATTGCCTGTATAAAATAGTCAAATTGTCATATAAATTGTCACAAAAATTGTCACAGGGACGTTTCTCATTGACAACATTTGATTCCAAATGTTGTCAATGAGAAACGTCCCTGTGACAATTTTT
>JAZLGU010000083.1:0-64940 GCA_045616485.1 Lachnospiraceae bacterium | reverse complement strand
TTGAAATAATTAAAATAATTCTTGCCAAATGCGGGTAAGTACTCTATAATAAAAATGATCAGAGATGCCCTGTGCTTTTTACAGGGCTGAAATCTTTCCGGGGAGCTACAACAAACCGCATAAAATAAGGCTTCGTACACGGCAATTACACGTAAGAAGCAGACAGGTCGGAAAATGTTGTACATTTGAGCCTTCGAAAAAGCCCATTGGAGAAGTGCTCAAAGATGAAGTCGGAGAGTGTCGGAAGAAAAAGAAGGAGAACACAGATGTGTTCCCTACGATGAAATAGATTACATTAATTTGGTTTCTCATGAGTGTAAAGAAATCCACGCAACAGAAGCCAAAGAGGCTATAGCTGCTGCTTTCAACAATTGTAAAAGGTTAAAAAGATATCATCAGGGAGAGCCTATAATCGGCACTCCCGATTATCAGATAGTTATATATTTTTATGATGGGAGAAAAATTACACTTGAACAAGGGGGACATATATCTGTTTTGAAAGACGGAAAAAAAACGGAATATAGTTCTGAAATCGATTGTGGGAGGCTTATCGAATTAATAGGCTTTTTTGCGGAGCCAGCTTTCGAATAACGCGCTCATCATCTCTAAACCATATAGTCTTTGCGGTAGGATTGTAAAAACGCTTGCCGTCATCCCAGATTTCCAACTGCTTAAGCGCAGTGATATAGTCATAGATCTCGATATTGGTAGCATAGTAGATATCATCGCGACCGGAAATCTTTTGCAGAAAGGCTTCCATTTCCGGAAAGCCAATGCCATCTTCACCTTCGAATTCGTAGCTGTGTCCCCATACGTAGAAAAGGGGGAGGTCGCGCCAGTCAGGTAAAGTGAGAAAACGGTCTGCCAGTTCCATAAGGTGATTGTTGTGATGACAGGTAGGAGTCCATTCCAGGAAATCCTTGGGCAAAAAGAAGTCCTGGGTTTCCTGACATACGCGTGCGTAATGCAGTCCCAGACTTATAAGGGTACGCTTGACCTCCTCATTGTAGTCGCCAAAGGCATAGGCGGCACCTCTTACAGGATAGCGAAAAACTTTTTCCAAGGCAGCCTTATCCAAAGCAAATTCTCTGTGCAGTCCCTGAGGCGAGAGCTGAGTCGGAAACTTATGCTCCAGCCCGTGACTGGCCACCTCATGTCCATTGTAAATATGACGAAGCTCCCCCTCTGTGTGTTCACTGAGGGATTTTTTTGAATTCAGATTGAATGTAGCTTTAACACCATATTTATTGAAAAGATCAACCAGTCTTAAATCCGGCATATTACCATCGTCATAGCTTAGGGTAAGTGCTTTTTCTTTGCCGTATGGATACAAAAATTTCATGGTTTGTCCTCCATTGCTTGTTTTGAGACAAATTATACTATTTGCCGCTTTTTCATGCAAGGGGTGTAGGGGCCTCCAATTTTCGCCATTTATTCCTTAAAAACAATAACAGAGCAGATGGCGGTAGCCATCTGCTCTGAAGTGTCGACTTTGTCGACACGCTACGATAATCAACGCGAAAAGCATTGATTATCGTTTTTTATTAGGCTGTCACTCTACAGCTCTTTTGGTTGAAGTGAATTAGGATGGGTCAACTACTACTTCGCCGGGATTAGTAGGCTTACCTTCCTCAGGCTTTGTCCAGCTAAGATGTCCGCTGATCTCACCATCTCCGATGTAACCGCCATCTCTATAAATACCAGTCCAGTTATGAGCTGTTGCCTTAACGCTAAGTTCTTCAACTACAGGTGCATTCCAATTTTTCATGATTAAGTCTCCTTTTCAAGTGATTTTTGTTTGTTGAGGACATATTAGCATAATGGAAAATTATTGTAAACAAATCTAACTTTAATGTAAGAAATTGACGATAAATAAAGAGAATGACGGAAACTGGCAATAAAATTTGGGTTTCCGGGAGGGCATTGTTCACATTCGTCATTGTGAACAATGTGTGAAACTTAAAAAATATTTGAAACTTTAAAAGTGTTACTACGACATTCAAGATAGTGCACTAAAAATTATATTTTTTGTTTTAGGAAGGAATTTTAATTCAATGAAAAAGACATTTATCAGAGTAGCAACAACAATTCTTACAGTATCCCTTTTCGCAGGTGCTCTTGCAGCATGTGGTAGCAAGGGAGAGGATCCTACCAAGACTCCTGTAAACAACAACCAGAATACAGAGAACAACAACCAGAATACAGAAAACAACAACCAGAATACAGAGAACAACAATCAGAATACAGAGAACAACAATCAGAATCAGGGCGAGCCTACAGCAGCTCAGATCTGTATTTCTACATATAAGGAGCAGATGGCTGCAGGCGCTTCTATCGAGGACGCTCTTAATGCAGTAGCAGAGAAGATTGAGCTGGGTGGCATGGTAGAGAAGGATTTCGAGTATGTTCAGGGCTTTGATACCACTATCACAGGTTACTCACATATTTATGGCCTCCTCCCTATGTTTGGTGGTTTCCCATTTGTAATGTATGTATTTGAGACTGATGATGTAGATGCTCTTAAGACTATGGTTGATGCACATGCTGATCTTCGTTGGAATATCTGCACAGAGGCTGAAGAGAAGCTTATCGAAGTAGTTGACGGTAAAATCGTATTTGTTATGGCTAGAAAGGTTCTGTACGAAGATTAATCTTCTTATAGGATAGAATGTTTTACTTAGAGGAATATGTATGAAGACCATGAACAAAAAGGCCATTATGACCCTTTCGGCTCTGATGGTATTGATATTTCATTACTGGATTAATGTAACCACTTTTAGGGTACAGGAAACATTTATCAAATCCATATGTTACCTGGGTGTGGACATGTTTTTCTTCATGTCAGCTTTTTCCATAGGCAGCAGACCGATAAAGGACGCAAAAAAATTCTGGATTTCCCGTTTTCAGTTTGTTTACTTAAAGTTTGCATTCTGGGCACTGGTAGCTCTTATTGTGAATAAATGGGCATTTCCAAAGTTCCTGCTTACGGTTTTTGGCATAGATTTATTTAAAAACGGAGGCGGTTCATTTCTTTGGTTCCTGCCGGCCATTATGATTTTCTACCTTTTCCTCTTCTTATATCAGAAGCTGGAAAAAAGATTTGTCTGGCAGGCACCTTTGGCAGTAGCTGTTATCTGGATTCTTGTAGCTTTACTTTACAGTCATTTTATGACAAGACCTGCTATGGCTATTGTTTGGTGCAGACTGCCTATTCTGCTTCTGGGCTATTACGCAGCCAAGATTGGCAGCATTCCGCATATTAAAAATCTGGCTCCCTGGAAGTTCCGCCTTTGTAGTCTTGTACTGGGACTGGTGCTTCTTGTAGCATTTCATCCTATTACATATCAGTATGGGTTTAAGACTCAGCTTCAGGCACCGATTTTTAACCTTTTCTACGTAGTTTGTATCCCCACAGCTATTGGTCTCATACTTTTAGCAGGTATAATACCTGAGAACCCTGTGACCAATGTGCTGGGATCAGTAACACTGGAAGTATATGCTGTACAGATGATTTATGGTACACGATTTGTTAAGCAGTGGATGAAGGTCTCCAAGGATATTTGGCCTAAAATGACCTGGAAAAACATGCTTTTTATAAATCTTGTTACCTTTGCAGAAATTATTCTTATTGCTTTGATGGTAGGCTTACTTTATAATGAAGTTATATGTAAGAAGCTTTTGCCATTTATTTCCAAGAAAATTAAAAAGAATTAGTGGTTTTCCACGTGACAGAGGCTTCATAGAGGAGAATAGTTTTTATGAAGATCCTTCTGGCGGCGATTAATTCAAAATATATACATTCCAATCTGGCTGTGTATACCCTTAAGGCCAATGCCGGGGCGTACAAAGATCAGGTGGAGATAGCTGAATATACTATAAACAACAGGCAGGATGACATACTGGCGGACGTCTATAAAAAGGGCGCCGACGCGGTATGTTTTTCCTGCTATATTTGGAATATAGACTATGTTACAAAAATAGCTGCTGAGCTTAAAAAGATAAGTCCGGATACTCCTATATGGGCAGGAGGCCCTGAGGTTTCCTATGAGGTGGAGACATTTTTAAAAGAGCATGACAGTTTTTCAGGCATTATGATAGGCGAAGGGGAAAATACCTTCCGGGAAATGTGTGCTTATTTTGCAGGGGATATAAAGGACATTAATGATATACAGGGCATTGCTTACAGAGATAAAGCAGGCAATATTTGTTTTACTGCTGATAGAATGCCCGGGGATATGAACGATTTTCTTTTTGCTTACGACAAGGAAGCAGATTTTTCCAACCGTATTATTTATTATGAAAGCAGCCGTGGCTGCCCTTTTTCCTGCTCATACTGCCTGTCTTCCGTGGACAAGCATTTGAGATTCAGGGATATAGATAAGGTGAAGGAAGAGCTGGACTTTTTTATAGGGCAAAGGGTGCCCCAGGTAAAATTCGTAGACCGTACCTTTAATTGCAGGCATGACCATGCCATGGCTATCTGGCGTTTTATAAAAGAAAACGACAATGGTGTAACCAATTTTCATTTTGAAATATCAGCTGACCTGCTGACAGAAGAAGAGCTGGAATTTTTATCCACCCTAAGGCCGGGGCTGGTGCAGCTGGAAATCGGTGTCCAGTCTACCAATCCCGCCACTATCAGCGAGATTCATCGCAGCATGAAGCTGGATAAGGTAAAAGACGTTACGAAAAAGATTCTTTCCTACGGGAACATCCATCAGCATTTGGACCTTATAGCCGGGCTGCCTTATGAGGATTATGAGACTTTTAAGAAATCTTATGATGAGATATACGCCCTTCATCCCAATCAGTTGCAGCTGGGCTTTTTAAAGGTGCTTAAGGGGTCATTTATGTATGAACATGCAACGGAGTACGGCATCACTTATCATAATGATCCGCCCTATGAGGTCCTCTCCACCCGCTGGCTTTCCTACAAGGACATTTTGGAAATAAAGAAGGTGGAAGAAATGACGGAAGTCTACTATAACAGTGGACAGTTTGAAGTCACCATGAAGCTGCTCTTTAGTATCTATGATGGCAGCTTTGATTTTATGAGACGTTTGGGAGATTACTATGAGGACCATGGGCTTTTCTCCATGAATCATTCCAGAATGAAACGTTTTGAGATACTTAGAGATTTTCTCATAGATGAACAGAAGACCTGGGGGCTGGGGCTTCCTATGGATCTTTTATCCGAAGCTTTGACCTTTGACCTATATTACAGGGAAAAATGCAAGACCAGACCTGCTTGGGCTACGGATCATCCTTTACAGAAGGAGATGACGAGACGCTTCGTGGAAAAGGGCAAGCTGGCCCATATAGAGGCTTTTCATTATGTTTTTCCGGACAAGACTCAGCATGAAGCAGATGCGTTGCCAAAACAAAGTGAGGATGTAGTCTGGGTAATGTTTGATTACGAGGAGAGAGACCCTCTGGACTACCAGGCTAAGGTTATATATTTGGATACAGAGAAAGGACAGTAAAATGGAAAAAGAATTGGATGAAACCTTGCGTGAGGTTTTTAAAGAGGATATTGAAAAGGTGGTCCTTTCCAATGTGAAAGATGGCAAATATAAGAAGATAGTTATATCCAAGCAGAAAAATGGCTATCAGGCAGAGAAATTCACCGACAAGCAGGCTTTTCACGAGAATATGCAGCCATCTCAGGTGGAATGTTTTTGCAGGGAATGCATGGATGGGGGCTTTAGACAGTTAAATGCTTGGAGCGGAGACAGGGAATATGCCCTTAAGATCTCTAAAAAGGGCAAAGCTTTTCTTACATCCGGTAAGGTGTCAGGACCTGTAAAGGTGAATAAGGAAAACAATAGAGAAAAGAGCTATTATCTGGAAGAGGGAACTGTTATTCCTCCGCTTATTGACATGGGAGTTTTTACCAGGGATGGTAAAGTCATAAAATCCATGTACGATAAGTATCGTCAGATCAATAAATTCATTCAGTTTATTGAGGAAGCAGTGGAAAAAGCCAATCTTAAGTCTTTAAATATTGTGGACTTTGGCTGCGGTAAGTCATACCTTACTTTTGTAGTATACTATTATTTGACCTATGTAAAAGGCCTGGATGTTACCATGACGGGCCTTGATCTTAAGGAAGACGTCATAAAAAAATGTCAGCAGACAGCTAAAAAATACGGCTATGACAAGCTTTCCTTTAAAGTAGGTGATGTGGCAGTGTATGAGAGTGATCGCCCTGTAGATATGGTTATTACCCTGCATGCCTGCGATACAGCCACCGATTATGCCCTTTATCATGCTATACGCTGGAACAGTAAAATCATCATTTCCGTACCCTGTTGCCAGCATGAGCTGAATGCTCAGATAGAGAGTGAAGAATATGGCATCCTGACCCGTTACGGCCTGCTTAAGGAGCGTACCGCGGCCATTATGACCGATGCCATCAGGGCCAATCTGCTGGAATACTGTGGTTACAAGACTCAGATCCTGGAGTTTATTGACTTTACGCATACTCCCAAAAACCTGCTGATACGTGGCGTCAAGTCCAAAATCCCCCAGGAACACAAAGAAAAAATGCTGGCTGAAGTAGAAGCCCTCATGAAGGAATACCACCTCTCCCCCACCCTCTATAATCTTTGTCACGGGGACGTTTCTCGCTGACAATTTTTTGTCACGGGGACGTTTCTCACTGTCAACTTTTTAGCGTCGCTTGTTCTCTGGGCCCGCTGTGTCGGGGCTGATGCGTGAGACTCTCTGGAGCGCACTCTAGGCAGAGCTGTTATGGAAAGTGAGGCGTTGGAAGGAAGTATCGGATGGAAGGGCGAAGGCAATGAGCGTTGTAAATATAAATAGTATAGATATACCGGAGCTTGCAATATATTCCAAGCTGTCTGAGGTGCAGCTTTTACACTATAGGGAGCCGGAAACAGGGATTTTTATAGCAGAAAGTCCCAATGTTATAAAAAGAGCTTTGGCGGCAGGATATGAGCCCATTTCATTTCTTATGGAAGAAGGGGTCATGGAAGGAGCCGATATTGTAGAAAAGTACCCGGAGGTGCCTATATATACGGCGGCATTTGATGTGCTGACCGAGCTTACAGGATTTAAGCTGACCAGAGGGTTACTTTGTGCCATGAATAGAAAATCGCTTCATGGAGTGGATGAGATCCTGGAAGGCTGCAGAAGGGTAGTGATACTGGAGGATGTAGTCAATCCTACCAATGTGGGAGCTATTTTCCGGTCTGCGGCGGCTCTCAATATGGACGCAGTCATTCTGACCGGGGGCTGCAGCGACCCGCTATACAGAAGGGCTGCCAGGGTCAGTATGGGCACTGTTTTTCAGATCTCCTGGACTTATTTTTCTGAAAAGGAAAATAAGAATTACCTTAAGGTGCTTAGGGAAAAAGGATTCAAAACAGTTGCCATGGCCTTGAGAAAAGAGTCGGTGGATATAGATGATGAAAGGCTGTTAAATGAAGAAAAACTGGCTATTATAATGGGCTCCGAGGGCCCAGGCCTGGTGGAAAGCACTATAGATAGCTGCGATTATACAGTAAAAATACCCATGTCCCACGGCGTGGATTCCCTAAATGTTGCAGCGGCTTCAGCTGTAGCGTTTTATGTGCTGGGAAAATAAGAAACGTTTTTGAAGTTTAGTTATAAAAACGTTTTATAAGATATAGACAAATGGGAATCGGATTGATAGAATAGTAGATGGTATTTACCATATGTTCTATAAAGCATCTGCTAGATGCGAGGAGGCTTGAATATGAGTGTGACAAAAACAAGAGTAGAAACATTAGGCATTGATTTATCATTGTTGGGATTTGGCTGCATGCGTTTTCCTACTGTAGATGGAAAAATCAATGAGCCAATGGCTGAGAAAATGTTAGACGATGCTTACAAGGCAGGTGTAAATTACTTTGATACCGCTTTCCCTTACCATAATGGTGACAGTGAGCCTTTTGTGGGCAGAGCTCTCAGCAAGTACAAGAGAGATACCTATTATTTGGCAACAAAGCTGCCTACATGGAAGGTAAATACTCTGGATGATGCAAAAGAAATATTTGAACTTCAGAGATCCAGAATTGACGAAAACTACATTGATTTCTATCTTATCCATGCACTTAACAAGGGTAGCTGGACCAAGATGAGAGACCTGGGAGTAGTAGAGTACTTAAAGGAAATGAAGGAAGCCGGAAAAATCAGGTATCTTGGTTTTTCCTTCCATGATGCATATGAAGTGTTTGAAGATATTATCAACTACACCAATTGGGATTTTTGCCAGATACAGCTGAATTATATGGATACAGATGAGCAGGCCGGTATGAAGGGCTATAAGCTTACAGAGGAAAAAAATATTCCCCTTGTTATTATGGAGCCTATTAAGGGCGGACAGCTGGCCAATCTTCCGGAAGCCGTTACCGGTCCTTTTACAGCTATTGACCCAAAGAGAACAAACGCATCCTGGGCTCTTAGATGGGTGGCTTCCCTGCCCAATGTTAAGGTCGTATTAAGCGGTATGTCCGATGAGGCTCAGGTGGCCAATAATCTGGAGACTTTCAGTGATTTCACCGAGCTTAGTGAGGCTGAAAATGAGGCAGTTATGGCTGTAGGCACAGCCCTTAAGAATCGTGTTAATAACGGCTGTACCGGTTGCAGATACTGTATGCCATGTCCTGCAGGCGTAAATATCCCCGGTAATTTCTCTCTTTGGAATCGTTTTGGAGTATATGGCAATGTTGGTGACGCCAAGTGGCATTGGAGCCATGACTTTAAAGAAGAAGAGAAGGCAAAGAATTGTATTAAGTGTGGTAAATGTGAGACGGTTTGCCCACAGAAATTAAATATCAGAGACAATCTGGCTACCCTGCAGCAGCAGTTGGATAACCTGTAATACACTGACAAAAAAGTGTCGACTTTGTCGACACGCTAAAAATGCGCTGAAGGCTCATGATGTGGGCTCTCAGCGCATTTTTAATTTCCCTATTAATACTTAGAATCTTCCTTCCAGAAGGACTTTACGGTAATAGCCTGATTGTAATCGCCGAAATCCTCGCCGAAAAGGGTAATACCGCCACAGTTGGTAGTGTCCTTTGGTACGGAGAATTTAAAATAAATAGTAGAATTGTAATCTATATTAAGATCGTCAATAGTAGTATCTGAAATCTTGAAGGTGCCATCAATAAAGGTGCCTTCTTTATTTATAATAAGAGTTTTCAGAAGTCCGTACTGATTTAATAGGTCTGACCACCAGTGAGGCACCAGCAGACCGCGTCGATTACCGTAGTCGCCGGGGCTGATCCATTTGCCTAGAGGTATGCCGTTGATTTCAAAATGGATATCGCTGGGATAATCGTCATTGTTTTCAGGGCATTCTGAGGATATTTCAAAAGATACCTGCAGCTCTGTGAGATACTGACCTGCCTGCAGACGATTGGGCAGATTGTAGGTAACACTGCCCCAGCCAAACCAAAGTATGCCGGCGTTGAATCTTTCAGGATAGGAGAAGGAGCTGGGATTGTCCAAAGTACCTATAATAGCATCACTGGTGCATATGCCGCAGGTAGGATGAGCATCAATATTGGTATAATGTCCTACCTTGATGGTGTCTCTGTAGCAGGCGTGCTCCTCAGCCTCAGGCGCCATATTAACAATAAGCTTGTTATAAACAGGTCGCACGATTTTACGCAGGCCTCTTTTACCGGAGGCGGTCACTACCTGTACCAGGCCCACAGATTCCAGCTGCTTTACGTGCAGGGAAATGGCGCTGTTGGTAAGACCTAAAGTCTCGGCCAGATCGTTCATGCTTAAATTGTTATTTTCGGTAATAAGCTCCATGATCCTGAGACGCATGGGCGTGCTTAAAGCCTTAAATAATTCTTCAGCTTCATGTAATGAAGAATAAACTAACATTTTACTACCCCCTTAATACCTTTGAAAAAACATAATAATGTAGATATATCTGTAGTATTGTGATATTTTTGTCATTCTTTTTAAACAAATACTTAAATAAGTATATAACAGTCAAAATGCTTTTGTCAATAATTAAATATTAAAGTGTGCGCATAAATATACAGAAAAACTATGTGCATATTATCCAATATAGCACCGATATGAAAAAGCGAATTGTACAAAACGCACAAAGAAAATTTAAAGTTTTTGTAAATACTTTGTGAAAGAGTTCTTGCTTTTTTTATTTTTTTGTGGTATTTTTTAAGAGTACTTAATTAAAAAGTTAATTATTTAAGTGAATACTTTAATACAAAGCTGTTTTTTGACAAAAGTTTGAGTTAAAACGTTTTGTATTAAACTTATGATTAAAGGTTTTATATGGAGGACGCGATGTACAAATTAGTTATTAATCCTAATTCCACAAAAGGACATATTAATCCTGAGATTCAGGGACATTTCTCTGAGCATCTGGGAAGATGTATATATGAAGGCATTTATGTTGGTGAAGATTCAGATATTCCTAATGTAAATGGTATGAGATGTGACGTGGTAAACGCTCTTAAAGAGATGCGTATTCCTGTCCTCAGATGGCCGGGCGGCTGCTTTGCGGATGAGTATCACTGGAAGGACGGCATTGGCCCCAAGGAGACCAGAAAGAAAATGATTAATACTCACTGGGGTGGCGTAGTGGAGGACAACAGCTTCGGCACACATGAGTTTATGGAGCTTTGCAGACAGCTGGACTGCAAGACCTATATTAATGGTAATGTAGGATCCGGTACTGTACAGGAGATGAGCGAGTGGGTAGAGTACATGACTTTTGAAGGCGTGTCCCCTATGGCTGACCTCCGTGCTAAAAATGGCCATGAGGAGCCCTGGAGAGTGGACTACTTCGGCGTAGGTAATGAGAACTGGGGCTGCGGCGGTAATATGACACCGGAGTTTTACGGCAATATGTATAGAAGATACCAGACATATGTACGTACATATAACTGGGAGAGACCTATTCAGAAGATCTGCTGCGGTGCCAATGTAGATGACTACAACTGGACAGATAAGGTTATGGCTACCTGCTTTGCAGCTCCTGATTTTGTCCATGGATTTATGGAAGGCTTAAGCCTTCACTATTATACTCATCCGGGCGGATGGGATCACAAGGGACCTGCTACAGGCTTTGATGACAAGACCTGGTATCAGACTCTTAGTAAGACACTTTATATAGAGAAGCTGATTCAGCACCACGGCGCCATCATGGATAAGTACGATAGAGACCACAAGGTAGGCATGATCGTAGATGAGTGGGGTACCTGGTATGACTGCGAGCCAGGCACCAATCCCGGATTCCTTTATCAGCAGAATACCATGAGAGACGCTCTGGTAGCCGGTATCAATCTCAATATTTTCAACAAGCACTGCGACAGGGTAAAAATGGCCAATATCGCTCAGATGGTTAATGTGCTTCAGGCAGTTATCCTGACTGAGGGTGAAAAAATGATACTGACTCCTACATATCATGTATTCAATATGTATAAGTATCATCAGGATAATGAGCTGCTGGAAAGCTCCATCGAGACAGAGACCATAGGTATCGAGGATCAGTACAAGGTACCCAATCTCACAGAGTCGGTTTCCAGAGATAAAGAAGGAAATATTCATATTACACTTACCAATCTTTCTGCTACAGACAGCTATGAAGTAGAAAGCATAGTGGTGGATAAAGCTGTTAAAAAGGTATGTGGCACCATCCTTGCAGGTGAGACCAATGACCACAATACTTTTGATCAGCCGGAGAAGGTTAAGACAAAAGAGTTTACGGATTTTAAGATTCAAGGAGACAGAATAGTGATTAACCTGCCAAAGTGCAGCGTTCTTCACCTTACCGTAGAAGCTTAAAAAAGGGGTATTGCTATGAAATATAGCTATTTGAAAAAGCTTACGGCACTTGCACTGGCAGGTGCGGTTATTATCACATCTGCACCGACTTTCGCAAAAGGTGCTTCTAATGAAAAAAAGACTGAGAGCGGTACCGCTACAGCAGTTACAAGCGTAGATCGACTGTCCACCGGATACAGCAAGGTGAGTCAGGGCTACAAAGCAGCTGTTTATAAGGGGACAGAGGTTACCGTCAGCAGTGTTCAGTACGACCTTACCCACGGAGATACTATCAGTGTTTCCGTGGAGGTCCCTGAGACTGCCCAGTACTTTATAGGCTTTAATTATTTTTCATACGATTCTTCTATTTTACCCATTGAATTTGCTTTGAAAATAGATGGAGAGGTGCCTTTTTACGAGGCCAGAAGCTTGAGCTTTGAGACTACATGGGTAGCCAAGGACAAGAGCGACAAGGACCGTTACGGCAATGAGATAGTTACTCTTCCTGACAAGGTACAGCAGTGGGAGAAAAAGTATTTATCCGACTCCAGCTACAGATATGCAGAGCCGCTTAAGGTAGAGCTTTCCAAGGGGACTCACACCTTTGAAATCACCGTAAATGAAGGCACTTTTTACTTGGGAGATATTACATTAGCTGCTCCTTACGGCGTTGCAGAGTACAAAGGCTCGGAAAAAGCAGAGGGCAATGCACTTATTACCATAGAATGTGAGGAGTTTGCTTACAGAAATGACTCATCCATTCATGCCACCTTCGAGTTTGATTCTGCGCTGTCGCCTCTTTCACCTTCCAAAAAGGTACTGAATCTTTTGGATTCTGATTCTTTTGATAAGGCAGGACAGACAGTAGGCTACAGCTTTCATGTAGACAAGGCAGGCTACTACAATATTGCAGTTAATTACAGGCAGTCTGATAAAAATGACTTCCCTGTGTTTGTGGATTACAGGATCGACGGTAAGATCCCCAGTACCGCTTTTCAGAATTATTCCATGAATTACACCAGCAGATTTAAGAAGGAGATTCTTAAGGACGCTGATAATAATCGATTAAGCGTGTATCTGGAGGAGGGCGATCATGAGATTTCGCTTACCCTCAATGCTTCCAATTTAAGAGATGCCCTGGAGCAGGTGGATGCTATTATGAACGGCATCAACGACCTGTCACTGGAGGTAAAAAAGGTAGCAGGTACCAATAAAGACAAGTACAGAGACCTGAAGATTACCAGATACATTCCTGATATTGAAGATAAGCTGAATGGCTGGGTAGATCAGCTTTACGCTATTGCAGAGTCAGCCACTCAGTTTGTTGATGTGAAAAAAGCAGAGGATGTAGCGGCATTTGCTTATCTTATCATAGCAGCAAAGCAGTTAAAGACCCTGGCAGAAGAGCCCAATGATATCATTTACAGAGTAGATGAGCTATCTACCAGCGTCAATTCCATCAATACTCAGATCGCCAATTTTGTAGATCTGATAAACAGACACAATATATCCCTGGATAGAATTTATATCTGTCAGGAAAATACCAAGCTTCCAAAAAAGCTTAACTTCTTCCAGAGCTTATGGCTTTCCATTATGAGATTTGTAAATTCCTTCTTTGGTCAGTCCTACTCAGCATCCAATACAGATGATTCTCATATTCAGGTGTGGGTAAACAGACCCAGACAGTATGTAGAAATCATGCAGAAAATGATTGATGATGAGTTCACACCCGCTACCGGCATAAACGTGGATCTGGCTATCATGACAGATGTGAATAAGCTGGTACTTAGTAATGCATCAGGCGATACTCCTGATATTGCAACAGGTATCAATTACGCCTTCCCATTTGAGCTGGGTATCAGAGAAGCTCTGGTGGATATGACCAAGTTTTCTGATTATAAAGAGGTTTTCGGCAGATATGATGATGGCCTTCTGGTGCCTTCAGTTATAGGAGATTCACTGATTTCTCTTCCTGAGACCATGAATTTCTACGTTATGTTCTACCGTACCGATATCCTGGGTAAGCTGGGCATGACAGCACCTGACACAATCGATGACCTTATTGCCATGCTGCCGGATCTTCAGATGAGAGGATTAAATGTTTATTATCCTACAGCATCCATGCTGGCTATGCGAAATTATCACGGTGTTACACCTCTGATTTTCCAGAACGGTGGTTCACTCTATGGAAAAACAGCCATGGACCTTATGGTGGACAGCGAGGCTACCGTAAAAGGTTTCCAGACACTGACAGAGCTTTTCACCTTATACAATCTTCCGGTGGATGTACCTAATTTTTACCAGCACTTCAGAAATGGCGATTTACCTGTAGGTATCGCTGATTTTAACGCATATAACCTGATACTTAATGCAGCACCTGAGATCGCCAATTCCTGGGAGATAGCACTTATCCCCGGTGTGGTGGATGAGAAAACAGGAGAAGTTGTCAGATATATGGCAGGTGGAGCAGAGAGCTCCGTAATGTTCAAGTCCAATGACGAGAGAGAACAGCAGGCATGGGAATTCCTTAAATGGTGGTCCAGTGCCGATGCCCAGGCCGAGTTCGGTCAGATGCTTCAGATCATGTACGGCGATGAATATATCTGGCCTACAGCCAATCTTGAAGCCTTTAAGAGGCTGCCGTTCCCTACCAAGCATAAGGACATTATCCTTTCACAGGCACAAAATATCCTTGAAGCTCCCAGACTTCTGGGTGGCTACATGCTGGAGCGAGAGCTTAGTAATGCTTTCAATGATATCGTGGTAAATGGTGACATATTAAGATCCAGACTGGACGAAGTCGTTAAAACTGTTAACCGCGAGACAGAAAGAAAGCTGGCAGAGTTCGGCTACATGGACAGCTTCGGCAATGTAATTAAGGATTATGAAGTACCGAATGTAGAAAAAGTAAGAGAAATTCTTAGCAGATAGTAATACCCCTTGGGGTTAAAGGAGAGTAGTTGTTATGAAAAAGCGTTATTCGCGAGTAGCGAGAAAATCACAATTTAATGCAATGGGATATGTGTTTTCCGCTCCCTACATGATTTTATTCGCCATTTTCATTCTGGCACCGGTAATCATAGCGGTTGTCCTTTCCTTTACCAACTTCAATACCATTCAGTTCCCCAGGTTTGTAGGATTTTTAAATTATATTAATCTGATTACCAGTGACGATGTATTTATGAAGTATGTTTTACCAAATACTGTAAAATATGCTCTCATCGTAGGTGTAGGAGGATACGTTCTTTCCTTCCTTTTAGCCTGGGCATTGGCTAACATGACAAAGGTACCCAGAACAATATTTGCGCTTATCCTGTATTCACCAAGTATGACTACAGGTGTTGCCATGGCTGTTCTTTGGAAAATTCTTTTTACCGGCGATCAGACAGGCTACATCAACAGTTGGCTTATGAATCTGGGCATTATAAATGAGCCTATCATCTGGCTTTCCAGCTCCAAGTATCTGCTTCCTATAGTAATTATCATTGGTCTCTGGTCCAGTATGGGCGTAGGCTTCCTTTCCATTCTGGCAGGCCTTCTGAATGTGGACGAGACACTTTATGAAGCAGCTGCCATTGATGGGGTTCACAATCGTTTCCAGGAAATGATTTATATCACCATTCCTTCCATGAAGCCCCAGATGCTCTTTGCAGCAGTTATGACCATCGTAGGTGCATTCCAAAACGGTACCATCAGTGCACTTCTGGCCGGCAATCCTACACCGGGATATGCAGCACAGCTTATTGTAAACCATATTGAAGACTATGGTTTTATCAGATTTGAAATGGGATATGCAGCAGCGGTTTCCGTGGTACTGCTTCTCATAGTACAGATATTCTCCACCTTAAGCAAAAAGCTTTTTGGTGAGGACTAGGAAAGGGGAAAAATATGTCAGCATACAGAGGTCATAGAATGAATCCTGACAAATTTGATAAGAGTCAGATTAAATTCTACATTTTCGTTATTCCCCTTGTAATACTTACAGGCTTGCCTATCGTGTTTATCTTTTTCCACGCCTTCAAGCCTATGGAAGAGCTCTTTGCTTTCCCACCAAAGTTCATAACCCTGCATCCGACGCTGGACAATTTCAGAAAGCTTTTCAAAGCTTCCCAGTCAGCAGGTATTCCTTTAAGTAAATATGTTTTTAACAGCTTGTTGGTAACAGTGGTTGTTATTTTCTGCTCCCTGTTTTTCTCTACAGCCTGTGCTTATTCCTTATCAAAGCTTAAGTACAAGGGCAGAAATGCCATGTTCCAGATAAATCAGCTGGCACTTATGTTTGTCCCTGTATCTGTAATGATTCCCAGATATCTGATAGTTGATATCCTTGGTCTTACAGACAGTTATTCAGCCATGATTTTGCCACTGATTCCGCTGCCTGTATCACTTTTCCTCTTAAAGCAGTTTGTGGATCAGGTGCCGGACTCCTTAATAGAAGCCGCATACATGGATGGAGCCAATGAATTCCATGTTTATTTAAAAATAGTGCTTCCCATGATTAAACCGGCTATTGCTACTGCGGCTATTCTGGTTTTCCAGCAGGTATGGACCAATCTGGAAGCTTCCAACTACTATATTAATGATGACAGCCTGAAATCACTGGCTTTCTATATGAATACACTGACATCCACCACTACCAATAATAACGTAGCAGGTCAGGGTATTGCAGCAGCCGCATCACTTATCATGTTTATACCGAACCTTGTTCTTTTCTGCATCCTTCAGAAGCAGGTAATGAACACTATGGCTCACTCAGGTATTAAGTAAAAGGGGACAGGAGTTTATGAAACTAAAGAAAATTATAGTTTGCATATCTGTGGCAGTCATTGCTTTTCTGACCCTTACTGAGAGCTTTAAGGTAAATGCTGATGCACCTTATAAGACCTACACATTAGATGGTTACGGCTCAGTAATTGAGACACAGACAGCATATTTGCCCTACAAGACCATAACAAAAATCGGGGATGTGCCTCTTAAAAATCCCAATGACTTCACTATTCTTTCAGATGGCAGCCTCTACATTCTTGATAGCGGTAACAAAAGAGTGGTGGTAGCAGATACCGAGGGTAATTTTAAGTTTTCCTTCGGAGGAGACGTATTCAAGTCTCCAAGAGGTATGTATGTAACAGAAGACAGGATCTGCTATGTAGCTGACAGAGACGCAAAGAAAATTTTTGTTTTCGACCAGCAGGGTCAGCTGACCCAGAGCTATGGCAAGCCTTCAGAGCCGCTTTATGGCGAGGTACAGGACTTTTTACCTCTTAAGGTAGTGGCTAATGATTCCGGTACGATTTATGCAATTTGCGAGTCTAATACCAATGGTATAGTTCAGATCAGTCCTGTAAATAATGGTACCTTCCTGGGCTACTTCGGTACCAACAGTACCAATGCTTCCATTTGGAATATTATCTGGAAAGCTATTTTAACAGATGCACAAAGAGCCAAGATGCAGGGCAATATACCTGCTACTCCGGACAACATGGCTATTGATTCCAAGGGACTTATTTACACAGTTACCCGTGGCGAAAAAAGAGAAACTCTCAAATGGCTGAACATAGCCGGCATCAACATGATAAAGCCGGATTCCAATGATGAAATTCCTGCTGCTGTTGCAGTAGGTAATCATGATAACGTATTCGTGGCATCTCAGATGGGATACATCTACGAGTACAATAATGAAGGTGAGCTGCTTTTCGTTTTTGGAGGCAGTGATGACGGAGATATGAGAATAGGCCTTGCTACAAAGGTTGAGGCTATTCAGGTAGATAAGCAGGACAGAATTTATCTTCTGGACTCAGATAAGGCACAGATACAGGTATTTGAGCCTACAGAATTTACCAATTACCTTCACGATGCCCTTTATCTTTTCTCCAAGGGAAGATATACGGAAAGTAAGGAGCCTCTGGCTAAGGTCCTTAAGATGAATAATCTTTTCGATTATGCCAATATGGCTATGGGTAAGGCGCTCTACAAAGAGGGCGACTACAAAGGAGCTCTTAAATATGCCAAGCTGGCCAAGGATACAAAGGGCTATTCCAACGCATACTGGGAGATTAGAAATAACTGGCTTAAAAAGAATCTGGCTACAGTATTCGTAATACTGATTGCTATTTTCGCAGTGATTAAAGGTATTCAGTTCCTGGATAAAAAGAAAGGAATTCTGGCAGGACCTAAAGCCGCACTGGCAAAGCTTGGGCAGGTAAGAATCATTAAAGAAATAGGCTATATGTTCTTCTTTATGAGACATCCTATAGACGGTGCTTACGGTATCCGTTTCCAGAAAAAGGTATCTTTATTAAGCTCCAATATTATTTTGGTGACAGGCGTTCTTTTCTACATAATAAACAAGTATTTCTGCGGTTTCTTCGTAAAGACTGTCAGAGAAGGAGACTACGAAGTAGTTTCAGACATAGGACTTATTCTTATAGCCCTTATACTTATTGTAAGCTGTAATTACCTGATTTGTACCATTAATGATGGCGAAGGCAGATTCAGACACATTTATTCTTCCTTTATCTACGCCTTTGCTCCATACCTGGTATTTACACCGGTTATTTTCCTGTTATCCCATGTGGTTACGGAAAACGAGATTTTCTTTGTAGAGATTGCCAGAATCGTTATGTATGTATGGATAGCAGTTCTGGTATTTATGGCAGTTAAGGAAATCAACAATTACAAGGTGGGAGAGACTGTTAAGATTATTCTTCTTACGCTTTTTACCATAGTAATTGCATGCCTCCTGGCATTTATCATTTACGTACTCTGGTCACAGGTATTCGATTTCATCCAGTCAGTAGCAGGAGAGGTGGTGTACAAGATTGGCAACAAATAAGAAAAAACTTAAGATTTTTATCATAGTTGCCATCTGTGCAATACTTGTGATTATCCTGGCTGTTTCAGCCGTTCGATTTGCTGTTACAAACGGACGCTACATTTCAAAGGGTGGCACAGACATATATGCAATGATAAAAGAGGCTGAT
Source organism: Lachnospiraceae bacterium (assembly GCA_045616485.1). GTDB lineage: Bacteria > Bacillota > Clostridia > Lachnospirales > Lachnospiraceae > RGIG3528. The sequence goes on along the minus strand of JAZLGU010000083.1, from coordinate 46,161 downwards.
ACCTCAGGCAACTACCAGCTTTCAAAGATTGATAAGACAAAAACAATAAATGATCATAGCCTTATAGCAGAAAATGATAATTTCAGACTGTATCTTAACGAAGATGATCTTTCCATAGTAGTGGAAAATAAGGCAAATGGCAGCTTCATGGAGTCGGCTATCAGCTATGATGACGGCAAGAGCAATAAAACATGGTATGCAGCCATGAAGTCAGCACTTTTACTGACTCTGATTAATAAAAGCTCAGATACAAAGCAGGCAGATCTTATCCTGGATACTGTTACTAAAAAAATAACAAAGACCAAGGATGGCTTCTCTGCAACAGTTTACTGGACTAAGTACAAGCTGGGCATGACACTTAATGTGATACTGACTAAAGATGGCGTAGTAGCCTGTGTTCCGGATGAGTCCATTAAAGAGGACGGTAAGGATTACCAGATCGGTACTATCTGCATCTATCCGTATATGGGTACCTCCTATATGGATACCAAGGAAGGCTACATATTTATTCCTGATGGTAACGGAGCCCTTATCTACCTGGACGATAAGGAGGGTAAATACCAAAGTGGCTATTCAGCCATGGTATATGGTAAGGACATAGGATTTGATGAGTCCAGTGTTTCTACTCTTCTTTGGGACAAATATGAGATTGTAAACAAGTCAGAAAATGTAATTGCACCGGTTTATGGCATTGCTCATACCGATGATAAGCTGGCATATTTAGCCATTGTTGAAAAAGGTGCAATGAGAGCCAACATTGAAGCTTGGCCAAACGGTGCTTCTGTTGACTACAACAGAGCATTTGCCAAGTTTATAGAGAGAAAGCTTTATACTCAGCCTACCTCCAATAATTCCACTTCCGGCTCCTTTAAGCTGTCGGAGGCAGACAGAAGCCATTCGGATTTACAGATCAGGTTCATTTTCCTTACTGATGAAAATGCCAATTATGCCGGTATGGCCAATGCTTACAGAAATTATCTGCTGGATAATGGCACGCTTAGTCTTTTGGATGCTGCTTACAATACCCGCATCGATTTCCTGGGTACTGAAAGAAAGAATTTCGTTATAGGTACACAGGCAGTGACCATGACAACGGTGGCAGACATAAAGGCTATTTACAAAGACCTTAAGGAAGCAGGAGTAGAAGATGTTTTCTCAGTATATAAGGGATGGCAAAAGGGCGGCCTGTTAAATTATCCTATTACCGAATATAAGGCAGATAGCAATATCGGTAGTACAGGAGACCTTACAAAGTTTATTAAAGACTGTGAGGAAAAGGGCATAGAATTCTACCTTTACAATGATGCACTTTTGATCAACCCCAGCGAAAACAATGCGACCTTCAATATTGTTAAAAAGATAAACAAGCGTAAATATGTGGAAGATACCTACAAAGATGTATACAAGGAGATGATGTATCTTACTCCACAAAGATCTGACGTAGTACTTGCCAATTTATTAAGAGGTCTGGAGAAAAAGAACGTTAATAATCTCTGCGTAGATGGTATATCAAATACTCTCTTTTCCTGGAATTATAACAATAGTGCCAATACCAGATTTGACTGTGCAGCAGGTTATTACTCCACTCTTTCGGCTCTGAAGGACAGAAGCAGCCTGGTACTGGTACAGCCATCAAGCTATCTCTGGAGTACTACTAAGGCCTTCTTAGACATGCCTCTTTACACTTCCAATTACATCTATGAGGAAGAAAGCGTACCTTTCCTTTCCATAGTATTAAAGGGAGTGATGCCGGTATACTCAGAGTATGTGAATTTTGAAGCCAACAAGCAGGAGTTTTTCTTAAAGCTGGTGGAGACAGGCACTTATCCTTCCTTCTATATCACGAAGGAAAGCTCTTCAGAGCTTATTTATACCAATTCTTCTGACGTATATTCCTCAGAGTATGATGTCTACAAGGATGAGATATTAAGCTACACCAAGGAGCTTAAGAAAATCAATGATATGGTATCCGGCGCTACTATTAAGGCTCATGACATTGATGCCAACAAGGTAACCACAGTTACCTACTCCAACGGAGTGAAGATTATAATTAACTATTCGGACAAAGCACAGCAGGTAGGTGGTAGCACCATCGAAGCCATGTCTTATAAGGTGGTGACGAAATGAGTAAAAATAAGAAAACTACCAAACCTAAGGTAAAGCTTGGCAAGCTTGAAAAAAGAGAAGCCAGAGCGGGATATTTCTTTATAGCTCCATGGATTATCGGAGTCATTGCTTTCCTTTTTTACCCGCTGGGACAGTCCTTCTACTACATGTGGTTCAATATCAGAATCACACCTCTGGAAACAAAGTTTAATTTTGTAGGTACAGGTAATTTCACCCAGATCTGGCTGGAGAATCCTGAATTCCCACAGCAGCTGGTGACCTACATCTGGCAGACTATAGTACAGGTACCTATCATTGTGGTATTTGCTTTGATGATTGCGATTATGTTAAATGGCAAGATTAAGATGAGAGGCTTTTTCAGACTTATTTTCTTCCTGCCGGTTATCATAGTATCAGGACCTGTAATGAACATGCTGGTATCCGAAGGTGCTTCGAAAATCCCGGCAATGAATGTTCAGTCTATTGTAGCAGCCTTTGATACCTTCCTGCCTACCAAGGCAGCTCAGTCCATCGGAGACATTTTTTCCAATATGATTATGACTCTGTGGTACTCAGGCGTGCAGATACTGATTTTCCTGTCAGCACTGCAAAAAGTTGATCCTTCTCAGTATGAAGCTGCCAAGATTGACGGTGGCTCCGCATGGGAATGCTTCTGGAAGATTACTCTTCCTACCATTAAGCCCATGATAATGCTGAATGCCATTTACACAGTAATATTCCTTTCCAGCAATGAGCAGAATGCATTAATCACCATGATTAAAAATGCCATGTTCTCCGGTACAAAGGAAAAGGGATATGGCTATGCATCAGCCATGGCATGGATGTATTCAGTAGTAGTTACTTTAATTGTAGGGCTTTTCTTCCTGCTTTTAGGTAATAAAAAGGATGTTTATGATCGCCAGGTTAAAAAGGTGGCAAGACTTAAGAAAAAAGAGCTTAGGCTCCAGAAAAAGATTCAAAGAAGGGGGGAGCGTCATGCAAGACAGCGCGAAAAGAATAGAAGCGGAAAATTCAAGACCTATTCGGGCGAATCAGACTACTAAAAAACGCTTCACTCGAGAGAAGGTGCACAAATTTATATTTGGTACCCGTGAAAAAGATGGTGTCGGCAAGCAGATAGTAGTCTACGCGCTGCTTATATGTATAGGCTTTGTGTATCTCTACCCCATGCTTTATATGATAAGTACAAGCTTTATGAACAGAGATGACCTTTTGGATTCTTCCGTAAAATGGATTCCCAGCAGTCTGTATCTCCAAAATTACATAGATGCAGCCAAGTCCATGGACTTTTGGAGAAGCTTACTAAAGGGTATTGTCATAGCAGGAGCACCGACTCTTTGCAATGTATTTATCTGCATGATTATCGGATATGGCTTTGCCAGATACGACTTTAAGGGTAAAAAGCTTTGTATGGGAATACTGATTTTCTCATACATTTTGCCGGCTCAGGTCACCATGATCCCTACATATGTTCTTTACAACAATGTAAAGATTCTGGGGACTTTGTGGGCTTTCGTATTACCGGCTCTTTTTGGAAACGGTCTCAATGCACCGATTTTCATCCTGATTTTTTACTCTTTCTTTAAACAGGTACCAAAGGTATTAATGGAAGCAGCATCCATAGATGGTGCAGGACATTTCAGAGCATTCCTAAGAATCGCAGTACCATCTGCAGTACCTGCCATTATCACAGTTTTACTGTTTTCTTTCGTATGGTATTGGAACGAATCCTACCTTACGGAAATGTACGTAAAGGGATTGACCAAGCAAAGTCATTGGACCAATCTCGTAGTACAGCTTAGCAATTTCGATACATCTTTTAATAATAAGGCACAGACAGGAGATATGGCTACGGCCTTGAATGAATCCGTCAGAATGGCGGCTACTACCATAAGCATTTTGCCACTTCTTATTATGTACTTTATACTTCAAAGATACTTTATCGAAAGTATTGACCGCACCGGTATTACCGGAGAATAACTATTATTTTGTCTCTTAGGCAGATAACTGCCATATTATACAGAGAAAAAAGGAGAAGAATTTATGAAGAGAGGAATCGGAAAACGCGTAGTTGCAATTATCATGTTTGTTACTATGCTGGCTTCAATGCTTACAGCATGCGGCAAAAAAGAGGAGCAGTCCTACAATCCGGGCAGCCCTGAAACAGGTGTTACTTCCGATAACATCACACTTACTTTCTGGCATTACGAGGATCCTGAAACAATTACCCGTCTTGCCGATGCATTTATGAAAAAGTATCCAAACATCAAGGTAGAGCATCGTGTAATCGAGGATATGTCTACCGACCTTTCTGCAGCAGCTGCAGCAAGGGAATTCCCTGATGTTTTCGAGGGTACAGACTCTGATACAGCTCTTTCCAATCAGTATTGGCTGGATATCACAGAGTATTGGGATTCAGATCCTGAAAACAAAAATCTTATGGCAACAGTAAATGAGTACGGTATCGGCTGTTTCGATACAAACAGACGTTTTGCAGCTCCTATGGTTTACTGGCCAAGTGCAGTATTTGTTGACAGAAGCGTTATTAAGCACCTTAATCTTGAGATGCCCAGAACAGACTGGACCTGGAACGAAATGCTTGACCTTATTAAAAAAGGAACAAAGGATGACCGTTCAGGCATGAAGTACTTTGGTCTTGGATATTACAACAGACTTGACTCTCTTTACGGCATTGCAGCCTGCTCCAGAGCAGAGCGTGCTATCAAGGGTGAGTTCGGTTTCGATGGTAACGACTTTGACCTCCAGTACTGGGCTATTGGTGAGCAGATGTTCGCAGACCTTAAGCTGGGTGGCTATGTAGCACCTTCTCAGAATACACAGGCTATGGAAGACTGGTCCGGTAACTGGGATACATGGTTTGGCGCTACCGGTCACGTAGCAGTTTTTTCAGAGGGTATCTGGTCCTTCCAGAATCTCTGGAATACAGAGAGCTTTAAGAGTGAATATCCTGAAATCGATATCATTCCTTATGTAACTCCAAATGTTGTTGATGAGAAAGAGCACAACGTTATAGCTAATATGTACCTGGGCGGCGTTTCTACTTCCTGTAAGTATCCTTACGAGGCTTATCTGCTTCTTAAGTGGATGGGCTGGGGCGTAGAAGGCTGGAAGGAAAGAATTAAGATTTACTCTGATACCAGCATTACCAATGATTCAAATGTACCTCTTAAGAATTCCCAGATGCCTCTTCCTATGAATCTTGATCCTGAGGTTTGGGATGGCTTTAAGAAGCTCTTCCCTACAGATGCTGACCATGTAACTTACTGGAATGACTATTTTGATTCCATTACCAGACCTGTTCCTTACGGCTGGTACTCTATTGCAGGTTACTGGAACTTCTGTGATCAGTACTTCAACAAGATTGGTATTCATGATCTGGTAGACGGCGGCTCAGCTAAGGCAGCTGACTACGTAAAGGAAGCTACTGAGCAGGCTAACTACTACCATGCAGAGGGTATGATTGCTTACTTTGGACCTACAGGATACAACATCCTTTCCGCAGAGGAGATCGCAAAGTATCAGGCAGTAATCGATTCCTTCGCAAAATAAGTTTTAATTAACTTTTTACCATGAAAATGAATGTAAATTATACATACATTAAAAAAAGGAGAGTTTTTGTTATGAGAAAGAGATTTTTAAGCACACTTCTCGTTTCTGCCATGCTGGCTACCACATTGCTGGCAGGCTGTGGCGAGAAGAAACAGCCGGAGCCTACCAATACTCCGGCAGCATCAGACCAGCCTGAAACATCAAAGGCTCCTGATAAACAGGATGAAGCACTTCCTGAGGCTAAGTATTACTTCTCCATGGATAAGAAGGATGGAACAGACAAGATTCATCCTGCTCAGAAGGGTGCAGGTAGTGTAGACCTCATCGAAAAAGAAGTAGTTTTCATCCCTGGTGTTAAGGGTGATGCTCTTTACACAGATGGTATTTCCGGCTACAAGCTGGATGTAAATGGTGTAGGTGATACTTATACCCTTTCCTTCTGGACATACGCTACAAGATTTGCAGATTACATGCCTTCTATTCAGCTTGGTCCTGATGTACATGGTGATGCTACAGGTAGCGAGCATTATCTTAATATCACAAGAACAGGCTGGAACGCAGCAGGTCCTTCTTTCCCTTGTATTTGGTCACGTGACGGCGCAGCAGACCTTTGGCCTGCATGGGCTCCTGCAGAAGCTGACGAGCATATGAAGCAGTGGTTAAACATTACACTTGTTGTTGATCCATCTAAGCTTTCTGAGGATGGCAACTGCATCGCAGCAGATCTTTACTTAAATGGTCAGCTTTTTGGCGAAGGTATAAGTGTTGTTAATGGCACAATGACACCTTCCGATAATTTTGATTTCCTTATTGGTGTAAACTACTGGGATGCTACATTCAAGGGCGCTTTCGATGAGATCTATGTATTCGATAAGGCTCTTACTCCCGGTCAGGTTGCCACTCTTTACAAGGCAGGCGACGCAACAGCTAAGTATGAGGAGCCTACCCGTGTAATCGATGTTAAGAAGGACGATAATGCTATTGCTTCTCTTGGCGCACTTGATTTCTCTGTAGCTGATGTTGTTTATGACAAGGATTCTGCTATGACAGATGGCCATACTCTGACTTACAAGTTAAAGCACTGGTCTGATGGTAAGGATACAAAGAACAACTACTACTTCCTTTTCAAGGATGCAGCAGGTAATGTTGTTGCTCGTGTAAATGCAGATATGACAGGTACTCTTAACGGTGCAGAAATGGCCGAGACAAGCTTCACATATAGCTGGGGTAACTGGAATACATGGGAAAAGTCTGTAATGGTTGAGACAAGCGTTAAGGCTGCTATTTCCCGTGAGGGCGACAACTACACAGTTAAGATTTCCAATGTAGACTACAATGGTACAGATAATGCCGGCGAGGTTAAGTTCACAGCTGCAAATGTAGCTACTGTAACAGTAGGTACAGCTAAAGCTTATACAGATATTCTTTCTGTAGTTGATCAGGCAAAAGTAACAGGTAAGACAGTTGGCTCTCTTGCACAGGGCTTCTGGCAGGCATTCTCTGATATCTGGGCAGTACCTGCAGGCACATCAAAGACTATCAATTTCACTAACTTTACAGCAGGTGACAACAATTGGGAGAACTTCGTAGTAATCCTTCAGAACGTTGCTACAGGTCATAGTGCAGAAGATACAGCAGGTTATCTTGAGTATGGCGTAATGCGTGCAGATAACTATGGTTGGAAGGGTGCTCTCAACACAGCCAACAATCTTTCCGAGCTTGGCTGGGAAGTAACATCTGACTGGAACTGGGATACCTTTAAGTCCGATCTTGATGGCGCAAAGGTAGCTCTCACAGTTACAAACAATGGTACAACAGCAGACGTAGTAGCAGTAGTTACTACAGCTGAGGGTAAGACATATACACAGTCTTACAAGAATATCGCAATTGATGGCGATCTTTATGTAACACTTACACTTGAGAAGGCATATCTTGTATTTGAGCCTACAACAGTTGGTTCTCTTGCACAGCCTTTCTGGTCAGCTTTCTCTGATATCTGGGCAGTACCTGCAAATGGCTCCAAGACTGTTAAGTTTAAGAACTATACAGCAGGTGACAACAATTGGGAGAACTTCGTAGTAATCCTTCAGAATACACCTACAGGCCACTCTTCAGATCCTGCACTTCCAACATTTGCAGAAGGTTATGCTGAGTATGGCGTAATGCGTGCAGATAACTATGGTTGGAAGTATGCTCTCAACACAGGCAGCAATCTTTCCGAGCTTGGCTGGGAAGTAACATCTAACTGGAACTGGGATACATACAAGTCAGATATGGATGGCGCTGATGTTGAGGTTACAGTTACAAACAATGGTACAACAGCAGACGTAGTAGCAGTAGTTACTACAGCTGAGGGTAAGACATATACTCAGTCCTACAAGAACATTGCTATTGACGGACCTCTCTATATGACATTCACACTTGAAAAGGCTCAGCTTATTTTCGAATAATGAAATGAATTAACAGGGATTTTTCCCTTATCCCTGCCATATCTCAATCCTCAGTGATATGGCTGGGAATAAGTGAAAAATACATTATCGGGGGATAAAACAATGGAAGAAAGACCAAGAAACGGATTACTCACTGAGTACAACACTCCTTTTATAGAACAAAGGGCAGATCCGTATGTAACAAGAAGCACTGAAGGAAAATACTATTTTACAGCCTCTGTACCTGCTTACGATAAAATCGTATTGCGTTGCTCAGACACACTTCTGGGACTTAAAGAAGCTGATGAAAAAACTATATGGACCAAGCATGAATGCGGCCCTATGAGCCATCACATCTGGGCGCCTGAGCTTCACTTTATTTTCGGAAAATGGTATATTTATTTTGCAGGCGGCGAGCGTGATGCCATCTGGAATATAAGGCCTTACGTGCTGGAGTGCCAGGGCCCGGACCCTATGAAGGATGAGTGGGTAGAAAAGGGTAAGATACAAAGAAGCGATGATGATATCTATTCCTTTGAATCTTTTTCTCTGGATGCCACTATTTTGGAAAACAAAGGGGAATATTATTATATCTGGGCAGAAAAAGTATCTGTAGGCATTGGTATTTCCAATCTCTATATAGCGAAAATGGAGTCTGCTTATAAGCTTAAGACTGCGCAGGTGCTCCTTACTACCCCGGACTATGACTGGGAGAGAGTAGATATCTGGGTAAATGAAGGACCTGCTGTTATTAAGCATGATGGCAGGATTTACGTAAGCTTTTCTGCCAGCGCTACCGGAGAATGCTACTGCATAGGCCTTTTATCCATTGATGAAAATGACAATCTTTTAGATCCACATCAGTGGAAAAAGGAGAAAAAGCCTGTACTTCGTTCTGACCGTGAGAAGGGATTTTATGGCCCCGGCCATAACAGCTTTACAGTAGATGAAAAAGGCAATCCGGTATGTGTATTTCATGCCCGCACATATTTAGACATAGTAGGTGATCCTTTATACGATCCCAATAGACATACTATGCTTATGGAAGTAAAATGGGATGAGACAGGCCTGCCTGTTTTAGATTATTCCAATATGTATAAAGCTTAAGGAGAGTATTATATGAATTTTAGAAAATTCTCTACCATAGGGAGAAGAGCAGCAGCTTTTTCATTGGCTTTTTGTATGGCATTTACAGGCTGCGGAGCTTCGGATAACACCAATTCCGGTGACCCAAGTAAGACTCCTTCCAATGGTAATGAAAGCACACCTGTTCCGGAAAAACCTGTATTTTCAACTACAGTTAAGGATAAGGATATAGAAATTACCATTTCCACAAACAAGGATTCCTATGCTGCAGGTGAGACGGTAGAATATACTATTTCCATTACCAATAACAGAGCCTACTGGCAGGTCAATTCCTTTGACTTTAAGTATGACGAGATTGAGGGGATGACTGTGGCAGAGGGCACTACTGCACCTACAAAGTTTGCCATTATTAAGCCCGGTGAAACAGTATCTGTTTCCGGCTCTCTTGTAGGAAAGTCCGGAGAGACCTTTACTGCCGGCAAGGATAATACCGGTAGCAAGGCAGCAGAGTATGAGACCGTGAAAATCAGACCATATCATAAGTTTACTTATGATGGAAAGGAAGTAACATTAAGAAGCGTTATGGAATTACATGTTTTACAGCAGAAAATTTCCCTAAGCGGTGCAGAGCTTTCCAATGCCAAGCAGACTACATGTCACGATCCTTCCATTTTTAAGGATAAGGATGGCACATACTATATATTTGGTACCCATATGGGATTCAGTAAGACAAATGATTTAAAGAACTGGACCAATCTGGATAGTGCTTTCAGAGCATCTTTTACAGAGGATGTTAAAAAACAAATCAGAGCCTGGAATAAGGATGAGAGCGCCGGCCAGTGGTTTGATTACCTTTGGGCTCCGGACGTTATATGGAATCCTGTTATGGGAAAATACTGCATGTATCTGTCTGCAAATGGTGATAACTGGAAGTCCAATATTGTTCTTCTTACAGCTGATAAAGCAGAAGGTCCATATGATTATGCCGGCTCTGTAGTTATGGGCGGCTTTATGGCAGGGGACTATGCCCAGACAGATGTGGCGCAGGCTACCGGCGAGACTACCATGGCCAAGAGATATTCCGATTACGGTGTAAGAAACGGTAAATGGGGACATAAATACCCCAACTGTATCGACCCTTGTGTTTTCTACGATGATAATGGTAATCTCTTCATGTCCTATGGCTCCTGGTCAGGCGGTATCTTTATCCTGGAATTGGACGAGAATACAGGACTTCGTGACTACACAGTAAAGTATGAAGATAATGATCATTCAGATCCATACTTTGGCCGTAAGATAGCTGGTGGCTGGTATGTTTCAGGTGAGGCATCTTATATCCAGAAAATAGGCAATTACTACTACCTCTTTGTATCATACGGTGCTTTAGAGGCAGCGGGCGGATATAATATCAGAATCTATAGAAGTAAATATCCTGATCGTGATTTTGTAGATGAGAAGGGTAATACTCCTTTCTATGATTCTTACGTAAAGAATTTTAATGACAATATAGGTGTAAGACTCTTTGGTGGCTATAAATGGCGTACCTTCAACTACGGGCAGGTAGCACAGGGACACAATTCAGCTTTTGTAGATGACGATGGCAGAGCTTATATCGTATATCATACTCGTACCACCAATGGTACAGAGGGCCATTATGTAAAGGTACATCAGCTTTTCCAAAACAAGGAAGGCTGGCTGGTAGCAGCTCCTTACCAGACTGATGGAGAGGAAGTGGACTACAATAAGGGTGTGGATAAGAAGGCTGTTGCAGGTCAGTATGAGATCATCCTTCATGAGCTTAATATTGATTATGCAAATCTGGAGGCAAAGAAGGCTAAAATTGCTAATCTTAATGAAGATGGCACTATTACCGGTGATTACGCCGGCAAATGGGAGCTGGTAGATGGTAAGCCATATATCTACATTACCATCGATGATGTATGCTACTCAGGCCTTATGTTCAATATGAAGGTGGAGAATTCCACTATAGAAACCACAGTATTTACAGCGCTTGGTGATACAAATCAGGTGACAATATGGGGTGTAAAGAGCTTTAAATAAGTTGCAAAAATCGGGAAGGAAATCCTTCTCGATTTTTTTTGAAGAGAATGCTATACTTATTATAAAAAGCTGATATGGAGCAGTAAATGATTTTAGATGCAGGTATAGATAATTACATATTTGATTTATATGGCACCTTAATTGATATTCGTACAGATGAGCAGGCAGCATCCACATGGAAAAAGTGGTACAAGTGCCTAAAAAAAAGAAGGCTTAGTCTGCCACCTTACTACACTTTCAGAAAAGATTTTTTTGACCTGGATAAAAAGAAGAGAGAAGAAGCCGCGGCAGAAGGAAAGTATACTGCTGTAGAGATAGACATTATTCCTGTGTACCGTGAGCTTTTTGAAAGATACGGTAACGGCATTTTATCTGATGAGGAGCTGAATGAAATATCCTATGAGTTCAGAATTTCTTCACGTATTTATGCTAAGCTTTTCCCGGGGGTAGAGGAAAGTCTCAGGCAGATAGCTGCAGCAGGGAAACATCCTTATATCCTAAGTAATGCACAAAGGTCATATACCTGGCCTGAGATTACCATGTTCGGTCTGGACAGGCTCACAGAGGACCAGCTGATATCCAGTGACTTTGGCTGCATGAAGCCGGACAAGGCTTTTTTTGATATACTGCTGGATAGGTATAATATGGATAGAATGAGATCTCGCATGCATGGAGACAGTGCATATAGCGATATTGAAGGGGCAAAAGCAGCAGGCATTAAATATGTGCATTTAACAGGTGAAAACGATCCTAATAGTTTTTATCTTAAATAAGATTAATAGAAAAAGAGGTAAATCGTTATGTTTTGGGATTATACTTATATTCTTGTATTAATAGGAGCGCTGATAAGTCTCATCGCTTCTGCCAATGTGAAGGGTACCTATTCCAGATACAGCAGAGTCCTTAGTATGAGAGGGATCAGAGCCGAGGAAGTGGCTGAGCAGATGCTGAGAAACGTAGGCATCTATGATGTATCCGTTCAGCACATTAGCGGTTCCCTTACAGACCATTATTCACCCAACGAAAAGGTGCTACGACTGTCAGACAGTGTGTATGGCAGCAGCTCTGTAGCAGCTATCGGAGTGGCAGCCCACGAGTGCGGACACGCCTTACAGCATCAAGAGGGATATGCGCCTCTTAAGCTCAGGTCCATCGCGGTACCTATGGCCAATTACGGATCTTTTCTGTCCTGGCCTGTTATTATACTGGGGGTTATCCTGGGCAGCTTTAATCTGACTCAGCTTGGTATTATTCTTTTCTCATTTGTTGTTATTTTTCAGCTGATTACTTTACCTGTAGAGTTCAATGCTTCCAAAAGAGCATTAAAGACTTTGGAAAACAGCAATATTCTCATAGGTGAAGAAATGACCGGAGCTAAAGCAGTGCTTTCTGCAGCAGCTCTCACATACGTTGCAGCACTTATTTCTTCTATACTCCAGCTGTTGAGACTGATTATGCTTTTCGGCGGAAACAACAGGAGAAGCAGATAAGGATAAGCGGAGATGTTATGAGAAGAAATCCTGATTATGTACTAAGATATATTGGTGACACACCTTATTTACTGGTAACAGCCTGTAAGGGGGAGCTGCCTGCAAGCGGTGTAAGGCTTAACGACAGCGGGGCGGCCATTTGGCAGCTGCTTCAGGGGGATATGTCTGAAGATCAGCTTATAGAAAGCTGTCAGCTCTATTTTGAATGCGAAGACCAGTCAGAAATGGACTTTGTGGCGAAGCAGACCAGAAGCTTCTTAAGAGACATGATGAATAAGAATCTGATTTGCGACTATCCTATGGGCAGGATGGAAAAGGAAATAAGGAGTTTTGATGTCACAGAGGAACACTTTGAAGATGAGATAAGTGAGGCTGAGATCGGCAGATATAAAATCGGACGTCTGGGCCTTAGAATATTTGGAGACAAAGAAGTGCTGCCTGACAATTTTGAGCTTTTTAAGGCGGAAAATGCAGATTGCAGGGCAGAACAAAAAATACAGCTTACATTATGGCCCGATGATAAGGAAATAGGCCCTTCATACCTGGCCAACAGATATGATATGGATCAGGCGGGCTTCATATCAGCTATAGGGCTTACTGTACTTAAAGCCCGTAAAGGATATGTAATTCTTTTTGATGAACTGCCTGTAAGATGGATTTTTATCAGTAAAGACGGAAGATTTTCAGAGATTGTATACTACAGGAAGGACGATGATACCAGGCATGCCATTTATGAGGCAACGAGGCTGGCCTTTTTCTATTTCGCCGGCTTAAATGAGCATTTTATACTTCATTCGGCCGTGCTTTTACATAATAGCAGGGCGGTTCTTTTTTCTGCTATGTCAGGGGTGGGGAAAAGTACCCATGCAGCCCTTTGGGAGAAAAATTTCGGTAGCCATATATGCAATGGAGACCTGGCCCTTCTTACCATGGAAGAGGGAGAGGTAGTAGCCTATGGCATGCCCTGGTGCGGCACTTCCGAAAGCTGTGAAAATGGCAGATGGCCTCTATCTACCATAGTGCTCCTAAGCCGGGATAAGGATAATTTTATTAAGGAGCTGGCATATGATGAAAAGGTGATTCATATACTGAATCGCTTAGTCTCCCCCAACTGGACTGAAAGTCAGCTGGATGATATGTTGACTTTTGTAAATGATATTGCAGGGCCAATCGATGTTTTCAGGCTTTACTGCAATATGGAAGATGAGGCAGCAAAAGTCTGCAAAAAGCGAGTGGAATCAGAAGCTTGTCAGGAGCTCCTTAATCTCATCTGATGACATAAGCTTACAGCCCTTGTCTTTAATGGAATATACTCTTTCACACTGCTTTAAGACTGAAGGGCGGTGGGTAGTAACTATTGTGGTGCGTGGGTATGCATCTGAAAGGATGTTGCCCAGCACCTTTTTTTCTGTTTCAATATCCAGGGCGGAAGTCGCTTCATCCAAAAGGAGAATAGGAGATTTTCTTAGTAAGGCTCTGGCAATGGAAAGACGCTGAGCCTGACCTTCGGAAAAGCCGCCTCCCCTTTCCAGTAAAGGAGTATTGATGCCTTCCGGAAGCTTTTCCACAAAGTCCCAGGCACAGGCTAATTTAAGGGCAGCTACTATCTCTTCGTCACTGGCATCAGGACAGACATTACGCATATTGGCAGCAATAGTGCCGCTTAGCATGGTATTCCCCTGAGGGACATAAGCTATAAGCTGACGGACTGATGCAGTGAGGGGGAGATGCAGGGCGCTGTTATCCGGAGTACTGTTACCGGCGCATATATATCCCTGACCATCGGTGGCGTTAATGATAGAAAGCAGAAAACGCAGCATGGTGGTCTTGCCTTCTCCTGAAGGGCCTACCAGAGAGATGATTTCATGGGGATGGGCTTCGAAAGAGGCTCCTGTGAATACTTCAGTCCCATTTGGGTAGGAATAGCAGACATCTCTTACTGAGAGACCTATACCTGTATCCTTATGAGTATCAAAAAAGTCCTTTACTTCTTCCATCATGGAAAAATCTTCCTTGGGTAGCTCGGATAAAGCTCTATACCTGTGGATGGAATTGGAAAGTCTGACGATGGTAGGCATTAGCTGGACAAAGCTGCTGATAGAGGCTGATAAGCTGCCGGTAAGGGAGATAAAAAGTGTCATGGTACCGTAGGAAATAGCTCCGCTCCATACCCTGTATATACCCCATCCATAGACGGTATAGGTAGTAAAAAGGGAAACCAGAGTAAGTAAAAGTGCATTGATAGCAGAGCTTTTCTGATATTTTACGGAGCTGTCCAGATTTTCTTTCTGCAGGTCTTTGAGCTGATGCTTAAGCAGACTCATCATATCCAAGGCTTTTACGGTCTGAATATTGCCAAACACGTCCTGATTAAAGGCGGACAGCTTTGTGCCGGTTGCATAGGTTTCCATATTGGCATTTTTCATTTTCCTTAAGGAAAGCCTGGAAGAAAGGAAGCTTATGGGCAGGCAAAGAAGGGCAATAATGGCAAAAGTGTAATCATTTTTTACCACAATATAAAAGCTGGATATTAATTTAAAGGAATAGTTTATAATATTGGGGATCAGAGTAAGCACATTGGTGGCAATAGCAGAAGAATCGCCGTTCCAACGTCTCATAAGATCTGCAGAGTGAAGGCTTGAAAGGTATTCCCACTTTGATTCAAGGATTTTTTCAAATAAATCATATTGAATCTTGTTTTGCATGGTCAGATTGATTTTGGCTGTAATAATCTGGCTGATCTGGGAAATAACAGTGGTGAAAATAGTGGTGGCAACAAGAAGAACGAAAGTGCGCAGCAGGGCTGCAGTCTGGTGCCCGGTAATCATATCTACCAGGTCTCTGGATATCAGGCTGCTAAAAAGACCTACCAGGGTGCCGGTTAATCCGAGCACAGAAAAAAGAAGGATAAGGTGCCAGTTCTTTTTAACTAAAGGAGCCATCCATATAAGCTCCTGTATACCTTCCCTGCCGCGTCTGACTTTATGTTTGATTTTAGCTTTACTCACTTTTTTCATAATTAATGATAAACTCAGGTGGTCGAATGCCACCTGAGTATTAGCGTGTCGACAAAGTCGACACTTCAGAGCAGATGGCGAACGCCTCTGCTCTGTTATTGTTTTTAAGGAATAAATGGCGAAAATTGGAGGCCCCTACACCCCATTTTTCGCCATTTCAGACTCCGGAAGTGAATTCCGAAGTCTGATTATAGATGGCTTACGATGTCAGCCTTATAAAAAATATAGTTTGTCTACAGTCTGAAACTCAGGTGGTCGAATGCCACCTGAGTTTTAATAGCAGATTATGTTAATATGTTTCTGATTTTATTTGTAATGCATGGAAACCAGGCGAATGCTTCTTACGAGTTCGCTATCGTTGGCACCGGCACCGGAAACACCGATGGCTGCATTGTCTACGCCATTATTCTTGACCTGATATATTCTGATTCTCATATCAATATTCTCGGTAGCATTAAGATGGCCGTTATAGGTAATGGAAAAGCCGTTTCCCAAAACCTGGAAAGTGGTATCCTGAAACTCAACTTCGAGATTGTCGATGGCGAAGCCTGTTGTAAATGTCATGACCAGTGGTCGGGTATAAGCGTCGACAGCTTTACCGGCATAGTGCATTCTTAATCGTGCATCAGAGTGGCTGCCTGAGTTGTGGCTCCAGTCCTCGAAAGCCCATGTCCAATCACTGGCTGCAGGAGTGTTGGGCGTAATAGGAGTGGATGGAATGCCCGGAACAAAGGTGCCGGGGTTGCCACTGTCTGCATACACGCCTTCTGTCAAATCATTAATTCTCTCTAATGATGGTGATTCAAAAGTTTTCATGAAACCTCCTTTTTGAACGTAGCGAAAAATGGAGAACTCCGAAGGAGTTTGAAAAGCTAAGCCTCCACGCGATAGCGTGATCTATAATGGCTTAGCGACCATGTTACCTCCTTTTTGAACGAAGTGAAAAATGGAGAAGTCCTTTTTTTCTTTTCTCAGATCCTCTTACAAAATACGGCTAAACTAGCTTTTTCTAATATATACGCTGATTTATAAAAAGTCAACAAAGCAGGGGAAATACAAGAAAAATATAATATTGATTTACTCCGTTGACATAAATCTTCATAAAAAAGTATAATGATACAAATGGGCATCATGAGTATATGACGAGGGGTTACTATGATTAAGGTATTTTTGGCAGAAGATGAATATGTAGTCAGAGAAGGTATTAAAACAAAGGTGGCATGGGGAGAAAACGGCTATGAATTTTGCGGAGAGGCGCCGGATGGAGAGTTGGCGCTGCCTATGATAGAAAAATCCAGGCCGGATATTCTTATTACTGATATCAAAATGCCTTTTATGGACGGATTGGAGCTGGCGCGCTTAGTGAGAGCCAAGTATCCCAATACGGAAATAGTTTTTCTTACAGGTCATGCAGAATTTGAATATGCAAAAGAGGCCATAAAAATCGGAGCAGCCGAGTATCTGTCCAAGCCGGTCAGCAGCGTGGAGCTTCTGAACGCCCTGGCTCCCATTAAAAAGCGAATTGAAGAGAGGGAGCAGGAAAAGGAAATGCTGGATTTCTACCGTACAGAAATGAAGGAGAATATCGAGCGTGACAAAAGCGATCTTTTTACAGAGCTGGTATCCGGAAACGGCCATGCCGCAGAGCTTTTGCATATGGCTGAGGAGCTGGATATGGACCTGGTAGCCTCCTGGTACAATATTCTTTTGCTGAAGGTGAAAAGTAATTACCACGAGCAGGTAGAGTTTTCCAAGAGTGTATTAAAGCGTTTTAATGAGATAGAAGATATGTGCTTGGAGGGCAATCCTCTGGCCTTTGACAGGGCGCCTGAAGGGAAAGCCTATATATTTAAGGGCGGAAGCCAGGCGGAAGTGCAGGCTCAGATCGATGAGTTTGTGAAAAACGTAAAGGAAAAATTTGACAGTCATGTCCACATCAGATATTTCGGAGGCATAGGGGATCCTGTTATGAGGCTGGGAGAGCTGCCGCAGTGCTATGAGAGCGCTGAGCATGCATTTGCCTACAGATACCTTATAGAAGATAATAAAATCATACGTAATGATGATGTGAAAAGCTTTACCCGTACAGAAGACAGCCAGGAAGTAGTTATGCCCAATCAGCTGGATCGTACCGGATTTGCAGAGTTTTTAAAGCTGGGTTTTGCAGATGAAGCCAAGTTTTTTGTGGATGATTTTTTTGAAGGACTGGGGAGCAGTACGATTAAATCCCTGCTTATGCGCCAGTATGTGGTAGTAGATGCTTTTCTTAAGGTGTCTGATTTTGTAAAAAGTATTGGTGGCGATACTGCCCGTCTGGAGCAGGTCAATGAGAAAAAGGAGACGCTGGCTACAGAAGAAGGCGCCAGAGAGTACCTATGCCGCCTGGTAACATCTGCTATTCTGGAAAGAGACAGCATTAGTCGCGACAAGAATGGCAAGAGAGTTACAGACATCATAAAATATATAGAAGAGAACTATACCAATGAGGATATGAGTCTTAATATGGTGGCGGAGCATATGAATTTTTCTCCGAACCATCTTAGTGCCATTTTTAGTCAGGAAACAGGACAGACACTTATAAAATACCTGACAGATCTTCGTATAAAAAAAGCAAAAGAACTATTAAAATGTACATCCATGCGGGCATCAGAGATATGCGAAGCGGTAGGCTACAAGGACTCCCACTATTTTTCCTATCTGTTTAAGAAAAATGTAGGTATGTCACCAATGGAATACAGGGAGCACTAATTTGAAAAATAAAGCTTTTAAAAAGAATATCAGAGGCTTCTTTTCCATACATACTCTGGCGGGAAAAATAAGAAGCTTCAGTATACTGCTTACTATCCCTTTTCTGCTTTTAAATGCCTTTAGTTTATTTGCACTGGGAGACATTAATGCCCGGTACGAGAGCATGATAGACTCTACTCTGGTGGCTACCCGATTTGGTCTGGACTTTAAGGAGAATTTTGACTATAAGACTTACCTGCTGATTGCGGGCGATACCCCCCTTTCCCAGTCTACCCTGGGAGACATGCTGAAAGAGGCAAGGGAAGTTATCAGTGGTATTGGAGACGTGACGGACTCCTATGATAATTATCAGAGGCTGACATACATACTTAAATATCTTTCCAATCTGGAGACCTATACCAGAAGAATAGAGGAAAACCTGATAAAAGGTGATATGTATGAGGAATGTATCGAAATATGGGAGAACGATGTTCAGATAGTAACAACGCTGATATCAGATACCATGTCAGAATTTATATACTATGAAGTACAGGCCATGCAGACTGCCAAGGCAGGTTACCAGGAGTCTTTTACCAGAATGCTTTTAGCCTCCCTTACAGGCCTGTTAATTACTCTTCTTCTTATCGTGGTGCTGTCTTACAATATTCCTAAAAGTATCATAAGGCCTGTTACGGAAATCGCTGAAGTCACAGATGAAGTAGCCAATGGCAATCTGGAAGCCAGAGCGAAAAAATACGAGGGAACAGAAGCAAAAATGCTGGCCGAGTCCATAAATGTCATGATTGACAAGATAAACCAGCTGTTGGTACAGATAAAAGAAGAGCAGCTCTCCTTAAGAAAAGCTGAATTTGAGCTGTTGCAGGCTCAGATAAATCCTCATTTCCTTTATAATACTCTGGATGCCATTGTGTGGCTGGCAGAGTCCGGAGAGCAGGAAAAAGTCGTTAAGATGGTAGAAAATCTGTCGGGATTTTTCCGTACTTCCCTTAATCAGGGTAAGGAAATCGTACCGGTAGAAGACGAGATAAAGCACATTACCAATTACCTTAGTATACAAAAGGTCAGATATCAGGATATTTTAAATTATACCATTGATGTAAATCCGGACATTTTATCCTGTCAGATGCCTAAGCTTTCTCTGCAGCCCTTTGTGGAAAACGCCCTTTATCACGGAATAAAAGAAAAAAGAGGCGGCGGTACCATTATGGTGACCGGCAGGAAAGAAGGTGGCAAGTGTATTCTGGAAATCAGGGATGACGGCAAGGGAATGAGTGTAGAGCGTCTCAGTGTAGTCAGGGCGGAGCTGGAGGATTTTGAGAAAAAGGACCGTTCCATCTACGGCATGTATAATGTCAATCAGCGTATCAGACTGAATTACGGCCCGGACTATGGCATTTCCATTGATTCGAAAGAGGGAGAAGGAACGGTAGCATGTCTTATTCTGCCGGCAGAATAAAAAAATCAACCTTAATCATAAAAAAACTAACCATGTGTGAACAAAATGTTAAAATTATTAACTAATTGAAAAAAATATTGAATTTAAATAAACCCTTCTCAGGAGTAAACTATGAGCATAGGTCAGAAAGACCTGACACACACAAATCCAGAGGAGGGTTTTTATGAAAAAGAGAGTTATAGCATTACTTCTCGTTGCAGTAATGGCAATTGCTTGCCTTACAGCATGTGGTAAAAAGGGCGATGGCAAGATTCATGTAGGTATCATCAATAATGATCCATCTGAGTCAGGTTATCGTACAGCAAACGTTGAGGACATTAAGGCAATGTTCGGCGAAGGCAATACAAATAATTATGAAGCTCAGTTCTACTACAGCTTAAAGAACGACGAGCAGATTGAAGCAGCTAAGAGAATGATCACAAATGGCGTTGACTATCTCCTTCTTTCCGCAGCTGATACAGCAGGTTGGGACTCAGTTCTTAAGGATGCTAAGAAGGCAGGCGTAAAGGTTATCCTTTTCGACCGTACCATCGATGCTTCCAATGACCTCTATGAGTCTTCTATCGTTTCCGATATGGCTAAGGAAGGCCAGATGGCAGTAGATTGGCTTGCTTCCCAGAATCTTGCAGAGTACAACATCATCCACATTCAGGGTGCTATGGGTTCTGCAGCTCAGAAGGGCCGTACAGGCGCTCTTGATACAAAGGTAGCAGCAGAGGCTAACTGGACCATGCAGGTTCAGCAGACAGCTACATGGGATGAGAACGAAGCTACAAAGATTGTTAAGGCTGCTATCGATGCAGGCAAGAAGTTCAACGTAATCTACGCTGAGAACGATGGTATGGCTAAGGGTGCTGTAAAGGCTCTTGACGATGCAGGTATCTCTCACGGCGTTGGTAAGGACGTTATTATCATCGGTTTCGACTGCAATAAGTGGGCTCTTCAGGAGCTTAAGAAGGGTGCATGGAACTATGATGGTCAGTGCAATCCTTTCCAGGCTAAGTACCTCCACGAGATCATCCAGAAGCTTGAGAAGGGTGAGAAGGTAGAGAAGCAGATCATCATGGATGAGAAGGGCTTCGATGCTACAAAGATTACAGATGAGGATGTAAACAAATACGGAATCTGATAAGTAATTAAATGAACAAAATCTTTCGGGCGTGGTGCCGCTGGCCCACGCCCGATACTTTTTAGAGATGGTATGAACATGGAAAAAGAAGTATTAAAAGCTAGAAAAATATATAAAAGTTTTCCGGGTGTAAAGGCTCTGCAGGGGGTGGATTTTACACTGAGAGAAGGCGAAATTCATGCTCTGATGGGAGAAAACGGAGCCGGAAAGTCCACACTGATTAAGGTCCTGACAGGTGTATATTCCAAGGACGAGGGTACAATCAGTCTTGACGACAAAGAAGTGTCCATACACTCTCCGGAGGCCGCTCAGAAGGCTGGTATCAGTACTGTATATCAGGAGATAAGCCTTTGTCCCAATCTTTCAGTAGCAGAGAATCTCTATATAGGCAGAGATGGTAAGGTATGGAAGAACTGGGGCAGTATGAATAAGGCTGCCAACCAGCTGTTGGAGTCTTTAGACATTCCTGCTGAAGCCACAGAGCAGCTGGCTAATTGCTCTATTGCCATTCAGCAGATGATAGCTATTGCCAGAGCAGTAGATATGAAGTGTAAGGTTCTGATTTTGGATGAGCCTACATCATCACTGGATGAAAATGAAGTTCAGAAACTTTTTGGACTTATGAGGGATCTGAAAAAAAGAGGAGTTGGTATTATTTTCGTTACCCATTTCCTGGACCAGGTATACGCAGTATGTGACAGAATCACAGTCCTTCGTGATGGTAAGCTGGTAGGCGAGTATTTAATTGCAGACCTTCCCAGAGTACAGCTGGTATCCAAGATGCTGGGTAAAGATATGGATGATCTTTCTGATATTAAGAGCAATGCTCAGAAATATAATGGGGAAGATGCAAATGCCGAAATATTTGCAGCACATGGTCTCCAGAGTAATGCCGATATTAAGCCTTTTGACATGGAGATCAGAAAAGGTGAAGTCAATGGATTTACAGGTCTTTTGGGTTCGGGACGTTCTGAATGCGTAAGAGCTGTATTTGGCGCAGATAAGGTAGTAGGGGGCTATCTGGATAAAAATGGCAAAAAAGTGAAGATAGCAAAGCCTATCGATGCAATGAAAGCAGGTATTGCTTATCTTCCTGAAGATAGAAAAAATGATGGTATAGTGGGTGATCTTTCTGTAAGGGATAATATCATTCTGGCCCTTCAGGTACTTAGAGGACCTTTCAAGCCTTTCAGCAAGTCTGAAGCACAGAAATTTGCTGATGAGTATATCAAGCTTCTTGATATAAAAACTGCTTCTGCAGATACACCTATTAAGTCTCTTTCCGGAGGTAATCAGCAGAAGGTTATCCTGGCTCGTTGGCTGCTTACTCATCCTGAGTATCTTATTTTGGATGAGCCTACCCGTGGTATTGATGTAGGTACCAAAGTAGATATTCAGAAGCTGGTACTGAAGCTGGCATCAGAAGGTGTAAGCGTTACCTTTATTTCCTCAGAGATCGATGAGATGGTGCGTACCTGCTCCAGACTTATCGTTATGAGAGACCGTCAGAAGGTAGGAGAGCTTTCCGGCGCGGATGTTACACAGCAGAAGATAATGAGTACTATCGCAGGAGACTGAGAAGGAGAGAACATGGAGAGAGTTAAAAAAATACTGGGAAGCCAGATAATGCTTCCTCTCATAGCACTTCTTGCCTTAGTGCTGTTAAATGTGATTTTGGAATTTATACTGGAGCCTGGATTTTTTGAGATAAAGCTTGGTCAGAACAATGCAGGACTCCCTATATTTACAGGTAATATTATTACCATTCTGGACTATGGTTCAGAGCTGGCAATACTTACTATCGGCATGACGCTGGTAACTGCAGCATCAGGCGGACAGGATATTTCCGTAGGTGCCACCATCGCTATAGCAGGATCTGTTATTCTTAAGATTATAAGAGGCAATCAGACTAATGTTGATACTATGCAGGCTCCACTGATTCTGGCATTTTTAGCAGCTATTCTGGCTGCAATGCTGGTAGGTGCCTTTAACGGTGCACTGGTATCCATATTCAAGGTACCTCCTATGGTCGCTACACTGATTATGTTTACTGCAGGCCGCCCTATCGCAGGCTGGATTAATAACTATGCAAATATCAATATCGGAGACCCTGTATACAGAGTATTTGGCGGTATTATACCGGGATGCCCCGTGCCTACGGCCATTATTATTACAGCCATTTGTCTGGTAATAATAGCCCTTGTGCTTAAGTTTACTACACTTGGTCTTTACTGTCAGGCTGTTGGTATCAATGAAAAGTCAGCAAGACTTAATGGTATCAACCCCAAATTCGTTAAATTCCTGGTATTTGTTATTCTCGGCGTATGCTGCGCTGTCAGCGGTCTGATTCAGACCTCAAGACTGGGTAATATCAACTATTCAGGTGTATGTTTAAATATTGAAATGGATGCTATTCTTGCAGTAGCACTGGGTGGCAATTCCCTGGGCGGCGGCAAATTCAACATGAAGGCATCCATACTGGGAGCGTATATCATTCAGTTCCTTACAGTTACCCTTTACAGAATGAATGTTCATTCCGAGGCTATTTCTGCCTACAAGGCTGTAGTAGTTATTATACTGGTGGTTATTTCATCACCGGTTATCAGAAATTCGATTAAGGCAGCCAGAAGCAGAAGCGAAGCTAAAAGGGTCGCAGGAAAGGCAGGTGTGGAATAATGGCTAAAAATAAAAAATCTGCAAATGCTTTTCATAAACTTGCAAAAAATATAACAGCTACAAATACCAACCTGCTTATGACTATGACCATAGCTATTTTCCTGGTAATGTATCTGTCAGCTGTCCTCTTTATGGGAGAATCCTTTGGTAAAACACAGGCCTTCCTTGATATTCTTAACAATAACGCTTGTCTTATTATCCTGGCCTGCGGTATGGGAATCGTTATGATTACCGGTGGCATTGATATTTCTGTAGGTGGTGTGGTTGCACTTACTGCCATGAGCTCTGCAGTATATCTGGATAAGAAAGGTGGTAGTGTTTTTGGAGCAATTGTGATATCCTTACTTATAGGACTTTTATTTGGTGCTGTACAGGGTTTCCTGGTAGCATATCTCGATATTCAGCCCTTTATCGTATCTCTTGCAGGTATGTTCTTTGCAAGAGGTATGACTACCATAGTCTGCAAGGTGCCTTTCAATGTTGAACATGCACAGTTTGTGGCTCTTAAGGATGCCCGTATTGAGCTTCCTTTCTTGGGCAGCTACAACAGACTGGGCAAATTCCTGCCGGGCTCCATGGAGATTGGTGTTTTAGTAGCCCTCGTTGTGGTAATAGTTCTCTTTGTTGTTATGAAGTGGACCAGCCTGGGCCGCGCTTTCTACGCAGTAGGTGGTAATCAGCAGTCAGCTATGATGCTGGGTATCAATGTTAAGCGTACAAAGTTCCTGTCACATCTTTTGTGTGGACTTATGGCAGGTATCGGTGGTTTTGTATACTTCATGCACGTAGGTGCAGGCTCACCTTCAGCTGCTTCCGGATACGAAATGAATGCCATTGCAGCTGCTATCATAGGTGGTACCATGCTTACCGGTGGTGTAGGTAATATCCTTGGAGTATTCTTTGGAGTACTTTCCTTAGCCACCATTAAAAATATCGTTGTAGCTCTGGGACTTCAGGATCCATGGTGGCCGGGTATTACAGTAGCTGCCATGATCTGCATCTTCCTGGTAATCCAGAGTGTTGTTACAGCAACAAGGTCCAATAAAAAACGATAGTTGGATTTAACATGAAAAATACTTTTAGAATCATTAGCATTATAAGTTGTATACTGATAGTATTCTGCCTGGCCTCCTGCTCAAAAGGGGACCAGGCAGTTCCTACGCCTGCAGAAAAAAAATATATTACTGTAGGCTTTTCTCAGATTGGAGCAGAGTCAGACTGGAGAAGGGCCAATACCGAATCCATGAAACAGGCTTTATCAAGAGAAAACGGCTATGAGCTTATATATATGGACGGTCAGCAAAAGCAGACCAATCAGATAATGGCTGTACGTACCTTTATCCAGCAGGGTGTGGATTTTATAGTCCTTGCTCCTGTTAAAGAAGACGGCTTTGCCACAGCTCTTCAGGAGGCTGACGCTGCAGGCATTCCGGTTATCATTGTTGACAGAATGGTAGAAAATGCCAATTCTCCTTTTACCTGTTTTGTGGGATCCGATTTTACCCTGGAGGGGAAAAAAGTGGTAGAGTGGCTTCACAGCTTTGCCATAGCAGAGGGTATAGATGAAAGAAGCCTTAATATTGTAAATGTTCAAGGCACATTGGGCTCCAGTGCTCAGCTGGGCAGAGGAGCAGGACTTTTATATGGTGTTGAGAAGTACAAGTGGAAGCTATTGGATCAGCAGGTAGGTGACTACACACAGACTAAGGGCAAGGAAGTTATGAAGGAATTTCTGACAGATTACCCGGAGCTCAATGTAGTCTACTGTGAGAATGACAACATGGCTTTTGGCGTTATAGAAGCTATAGAGGAGGCCGGGAAAAAGGTAGGGACTGATGTGAAAAACGGCGACATACTGGTGCTTTCCTTTGACGGCGTAAGTGATACTGCAAGAAATCTGGTAAAAGAGGGTAAAATTGCCTGCATAGGAGAATGCAATCCCCATCATGGCCCCAGAGTAAGCAGCATTATTAATAACCTTGTTCAAAATTGGGGAGTGGACAAAATATCCTATGTTGATGAGAGTGTATTTGCTTTCTCGGATATTGTAAAAAAGGTAACAGTAAATAATCAGGAATATACTATAGTAACCCTTCCATAAAGTTATCATTCTTGTAATAATTCTTGATTTTTTCTAATTTTAGGGTTATTTTATAGTAAATTGGGTTGTTTTTTGAAAGGCTTACCTAAAGGGGGCTTTTCACTGCGTTAAGGATAATGCAGCTACAGTACAGGGAGGTTCGATATGGATATAGGATATTTGGCAGGCTCTGCCTACAGGCTGAATAATGTTGCCCAGACGACGGCTACCACAGGGGCAGCTGACAGGTACACACAGGAGGTAGTAGCTACTTCCGAGTCAGTACTGAATGTTCAGTCAGAGAGTGATAGAAGAAAGAAAAAAATGTCCTGGCAGAAGCCGGATGTTATTGAGAGTATTACTGCAGTAGATAAGGAAAAAGACATACTGGGTCAGACTCCTGTCTTCGTAGAGAGACGTCGCACTATGAAGGCTGTAAAAGTAGAGCGTCGTGCCAGCGGACAGCGTCGTACCGTTCAGGCAGAGGACGCGGCAGAGATGAATGAATTTCAGCGAGCTGCCCGTACCAATAAAGTGGGAGAGTATTATCTTCAGAAGTATGGCAAAAATGCTCCTAAAAATGGAGCTGGCTTCACGCTGAATGCGTAAAATACAATAGTTATGAATTGTGCCCCGGCTATCGCCGGGGTTTTGTCGTCTTGCTTTTTTCACAAATTTTTAGTAAAATGAATTTTGTATGCGTAAAGACAGCCTAACTGTCTTTAGGGGGGAATGAAATGGCCAAAAAAAGAAAAAAGAAGCCTATAGCTTTATATTTGCTGGTGGCCTTTGCTTTGATTGCACTGGAGCTGTTGATACTGTTTATGGTGGACAGGCCCTATTCAAAAGTGGAAATTAAAGCAGGCCAGCCCATGATTGAAGCACCTGCTTTTTTCAAAAGTGGTGGAAATGTAGTATTTGTAAAGAATACAGTAGACACCAAGCAGGCAGGTGAGTACAAAGTCAAGGTGAAAAAAGGTATGTTTACCTATACTACAAGGGTCATCATAAAAGATGATACCGCACCTGTTGTAGACTACTATCAGGAGATGAATATTGCAAGCGGTGACTCACTTTTACCGGGAGACCTGATAAAGAGTATTGTGGAGGACAGCTACTATACAGTGTCCTGGCTGCATAATATTAATACTAATATTGTAGGCTTTACTACAGCGGAGCTGGTGGTAAAGGATTCTGCAGGCAATGAGACCAGATGTCCCGTAAAGCTCCACATCGTGGATGCCAATATAGTGTCCAGACTTCAGGTAGAGGCCGGCACTATTCCTGAGGGAAAGGACTTTTTTAAGGATGGCAATGCTGCCGGTGAAAAATTTACTATTACTCCGGATTTAAGTACCATTGACTTTAGTGCACCGGGAGAAAAGCAGATAACATTAAAGTATAAAAATGATGCTTGCACTGTTTACATAAAGGTAGTGGATACTGTGGCTCCTGTAGCTACGGTAGTGGAAAAAAATGTTAAAAAGGGGGGCAGCCTTAAAGCAGAGGATTTTGTTTCTGATATTAAAGACGCATCTTCTGTAGAAGTATCATATGTTAATACTCCGGATTTTTCAGCCCTTGGAGATGTAGAGATAAAGCTTATGCTTAAAGATGCATCTGGTAATACTACCTATTATGATACCAAGGCACATGTTATAAATGATACTACAGGCCCTGTAATATCAGGAGCTTTGGAAAGAGATATCTATATAGGTGAGGACGCCTCTTTTCTGTCAGATGTGACAGCAGTGGATGACTGTGACGGCGTAGTGGTAGTCCATGTGGAGAAGGGCAATGTAAATGTGGACAAGGTAGGGGACTATGAAGTGACCTACTGGGCAGAAGATGAGTCCGGCAACAGGACAGAGATAAAGGGACTGGTGCATGTATATGCCAGCAGATCAGAAGCCGAAAGATACGAAAAGGCTGTAACTACCATACTGGCTTCCATACTGCAGGACAACATGTCATTAAAAGCCAAGGCTAAGGCTATATACAGCTGGGTATGGCTTCACTCAGGATATTCCGGTACCGCCAAAGTCGAAAGCTATGACAACTGGAGACTGGAAGCTGTACTGGGCTTTGAAGATATACTTAAGCATATTGATGGCAATTCCAGTTACAAGTCAAAAGGTGACTGTTTCTCAGCTTTTTCCATGTCCAAGGCTCTGCTGGAGGCGGCAGGGATACCGACTTATGATGTTGCCCGTATTATGCCTAATGCTCAGAAGTCCAGACATTTCTGGCTCCTGGTCAATGTAGGAGAAGGCTGGTATCAGTTTGATGCCATGTCCAGAAAGACAAATTTTGGCAGCGGTGATCAGGGAGGCTTCCTTTTCACCATAGCCCAGGGCATAGAGTATGGTAAAAAAAAGCCGGATTATTTCCTTTTTGACCAGTCCCTGTACCCTGATATAGAGATTAAATAGTGAGGTTTTTTATGAAAAAAAGATTATTGACATTATTATTTGCCGGCGTGATGGCATTATCCTTTACAGCATGTGGAGACGACAAGCTGGTAGTAGATACTATAAGCAAGGCACCGGAGCAGACAGAAAATACCACCGGTAATACCATTAAGCCCAGCGGTTATGTGGTTAAAATCAACAATGTGGAGCTTTTTATCGGCCAGAATATGAAGGGTGTTTATGACAAAATAGGAGAGACTGCAAGTATTCGAGAGTCCGGCAGCTGTAAATATGATGGTACCGAAAAAGAGTACAAATTTGCTCATCTTACGGTTACAGCCATTATTGAAGGAGATGTAGAGCGTATTTTTACCATCTCCCTGGATGATGATATGGTAGCTACTGAGGAAGGAGTACGCATCGGTGATTCCGTATCTTTGGTATCCGTTAAGTACGGCGCATCCACCGGCGGCTATTCCTACAAGAAAGATAATATGAGTTTAAGCTTTACCATAAAGAATGACGAGGTTACGGACATTCTTTATGCAGAACAGTAATTTGGAGACATTTATGACAAAAACACCTGAGGAAAAAGAAAAAAAGCCTATGTCTAAGCCGGTAAAATATCTTTTAAGAGTCTTGCTGGCGATGGGAACAGCACTGGTGCTTTTGATAGGGGGAGGAGCAGGGCTCATCCTTTCCATCAATTATGGACCCTCTGACTCAGCCAGAGACATGTTTGTTCTTTCTCTCAATGAGACCAGCGCATTAAAATTTTTATCTGGAATGATTTTGCCCTCTGAAGTAGTGGAAGAAATACTTACAGGCAACACCATAGAAGAATTCGGCACAGTATCCAATCCGAATCTTATAGTGATTCCCCCCAGGACAGAAGACGATACCCAGAGTGGAGAAAAGGATATAGAAGTAATACCTTTGAGGGGAGTTACTTATTCAGGCAGACTGATGATAGTGAAAGACCCATCCCGGGTAAAAGTGGGAGTGTGCGAGCATCTGGGTGACAGCAAAAATACCGGTGACAGTATCGATGCTATGCTTGACAGATATGAGGCTGTAGCCGGTGTGAACGGCGGTGGCTTTGATGATCCCAATGGAAAGGGCACAGGCAGCATGCCTGAAGGCTTTGTTTTTTCCGCAGGGGAGATGGTGTATGGTACGGATGATACCAAATGCCTTATGGTAGGCTTCAATCAGGACAATATCCTGGTAGTAGGCAAGATGACAGGGGCTGAGGCAAAGGAAAAAGGCATAAGAGATGCTCTTTCCTTTGGACCTGTACTGGTACAGGATGGCAAGGCAGCCAGTGTAAAAGGACTTACTCTGAATCTGAATCCCAGAACAGCTATAGGACAGAGAGCTGATGGAGCTGTTCTTTTACTGGTGATCGATGGACGTCAGGCCAATTCCCTTGGAGCGTCCTACTCCGACCTTATTGATATTATGCTGGAGTATGGTGCTGTAAATGCATGTAATCTGGATGGCGGCAATTCTTCTGCCATGTATCATGAGGGAGAGTTAATATCCAATTATCCCGATCTTTCCAATGGCAGACTTATTCCTGACTGCTTCTATGTAGAAAAGAGGTAGAAATGGGCATGAAGTTTATTGATAATATTAAAGCAAAATTGCAGAATAAGGATGGCGGAAAAAAGATTTCCCGTTATTACCTTATATACGGCGCAGTGACTGCCTTTTTCCTGCTGATATTAGTGCTGTCACTGGTGAAATTTAACAAATATCTGGAGGCTTACGAGCAGACCAGACCGCTCCATGAAGCTGATAAGATCATGGAGACCTACTTCGATGAGGAAAACAGGGAGCTGCTTAAGTCAGTACTTACCAACAAAGTCTTAAATAATATTGAGACAGTAGATGAAGTGCTGGATACTTTTTACGATTCCATTCGTGGAAGGGAGCTGAGCTACGGCAGATACTTTGGACAGTATTCCGATGAGAATCCCAGATATATTGTGACAGCCGACGATAAGCAGGTAGCTTACTTTACTCTTAAAGAAGGGGATAAGTACAGCCCTTTTTACAAATTCAGGCTGTGGGAGATAGAGAGTGTCAGTCTTACTGCACAGTCAAAATACAGCTATGCAGTGACCATACCGGATACCATGACACTTTATGTTAACGGCAGGAAAATACCTAAAAGTGAAGTTAAAAATCATAAGGCTACAGATTGTAAAGTGGGCTATGATGAGTATTCAGATGCAGGCTTCTATTCGGAGCCTGATATAAGAGTGATAGACAGGGCAGGCCATGAAGTAAAGCTTTTAAGAGACGAAAGCACAGGTGGATACTATTATCTTTTGCGCTACGCCTACGCTCCTTCAGATACTACAGTTACATTTAATGGTGTTACACTTACAGATAGTGAAGTAATGGAGAAAAATCTGCCTGCTGATGAGGACTTCTTTATGGTTAAGGAAGTGATAAAGAAGTATGAAGAGTATGAAAGTCTGGCAGACGTGATTAAATATCCTACATTTGTAAAATATTACGTGGATATTTATACTCCTACAGAGGGAGTCACCTGGGAGACACGACTGGATAACCGGGTTTTGGTTACATACGATGAAGAAAGCAGAACTTTCATGTCAGGCATAGATAGTGATGACAGCATGAAAGAGGAGCTTATTCAGTTTACTACTTCTTTCCTTGAGACATACAGCCTTTTCTGTACGAAGGATAAAAAGAATACTGATCTTTTACCTTTCTTCCCTAAGGATTCAGCTTATTACAGCAAGATATCCTATTTAAACAATGCTTCTTTTGCCGGTCATTCGGATGTTTCTTTTCAAAATACCGAAGTGAAGAAGTACATGGGTTATTCTGATTGCCTGGTATATGTGCATATCTATATGGAGCAGCGCATGAAGATAAAGGGTAATGGTAAGTGGATTAATTACCCTGTAGATTTGCCTGTATGGCTGGTTAAAATTGAAGATAACTGGTATGTAGGCGGTGTTGATTACGCAGCCTTTACCCAGGGTTTCAGATACGAAGAGTAATCCCCAGGAAGAATGGGGCTTTGCCTCCCGGATGATAAACATTCGGGGGGCTTTTTCTTGCTTTTTTTCGTAATCGTGGTAAAATAGATTTCGTATGTGTAGAATTATGCCCTGCATACGGGCGGAGGGAATGAGGATGAGTATTAAAAGAAGTTTAAGATGTTTGCAGTTTTTTATGGCAGCGCTTATGCTGATAGCAGGGATTCTTCTGCTGACAGGCTGTCAGACTGCATTAGATAAGCCCAAGGCTGTTTTTCCGGAGAGTATTACCACTAAAAATATAGAGCTGCCATTTACAGACAAGCTTCCTGTTATATCTGCGTCAGATTTTATCCAGGACCCTGATGGTGTCTGCGCTATAGCTGAGCTGGTAGGGGATTATGATTTTAAGGCTGCCGGAGATTATTCTCTGGAGATTAAGGTCACAGCTTCCAATTCAGCTGAGAAAACAATGACAGCTGTTCTTACTTTATACAGTGACACAGAGGCTCCGGTTTTTTCAGGAGTGGCCGACAAAAGATTTGCTGTTACCGACAAAATATCCTATATAAAGGGTATTACAGCGACTGATGCTCATGATGGCGAGGTCAGTGTCAGCGTAGACAATTCCGCTATTAAATTCGATGAAAAGAATCAGCCTGTACCCGGCATGTACAAGGTGGTATATACAGCTACCGACAAGGCTGGTAATGTGGCTACTGCTGAGGCTACCTTTATTTTCAGCCTGGAGTCTATTACCGATGAGATGATTGACGCTGCGGTAAAGGGTGTGCTGGATCAGCTGATTACCCCTACCATGTCACAGGCAGACAAGGCCTGGGCTATATACCTTTATACTTATCGTAATGTAGAGTACACAGGCTCCTCTGAGAAGGGGGACTACAGAGCAGAGGCCTACAGAGGCATAGTTAATAAGCAGGGTGACTGCTTTACATATCACTCAGTATCCAAGGCTCTGTTACTTGCAGCAGGTATTACCGACATTATAGATGTGACCCGTGCAGAGGGAGGCCCTATGGATGCGTCCCACTACTGGCTACTGGTTAATCTTGGCAGCGGTTATTATCATTTTGATACTACCAGAAAAGCTGAGTGGCAGGATGGTTTTATGCAGACTGATGCCCAGCTGGACGCATATGAGAAAAAGAAAGAGAGTCTCAAGGGCTTTTTCTACAGAGATAAGTCTCTTTACCCTGAGACCCCCAAGGCATACTTTGATTATGTAAAAGATTATAATATAGCAAAATAACAAGACGAGGCGTTTGATTTGAAAAAGCTTGGAATTATAGGTGGACTGGGTCCTATGGCTACCATATATTTTATGGAGCTTATAGTAAAAATGACCAAGGCGGATACTGACAGAGATCATATCCCTATGATTGTTTATAATTATCCGGATACTCCGGACAGGACAGCCTACCTTTTAGACAACAGCAAAGAGAATCCATATCCATATATCAGCGATATGGCTAAGCTTCTTAAGGAGCAGGGCTGTGACTATTTTGCCATGCCATGTATCACTGCCCATTTTTTCAGCGAGGATTTAAAAGCCCTTTTAGGCGACGGCTTTATAAGTATGATTGACGAAGTGGCCAGATATCTCTGCAGTAAAAATATCAAAACTGTAGGCCTTATGGCTACAGATGGCACGGTGCAGAGTAAAGTCTTTGAGCAGACTCTAAATAAATACGACATAAAAGTGGTGACACCTGATTACAATGACCAGCGACTGGTCATGAAGACTATTTATGATGAAGTCAAGGCGGGTAAGCCTGTTAATGTAGAAAATATGTACATCGTAAAGAATCACCTGAAAAAACAGGGAGCGGAGCTGGTACTTTTAGGCTGCACGGAGCTGTCTGTAGTAAAGGGGCAGTATCCTTTGGATCCTGAGTTTTTCGATGTTTTGGAGATACTTGCCAGCAGATGCGTAGAGCAGTGCGGCGGTGACCTTACTTATGAGTACTCATACTTGAAGAGTAAGGAGAAAGGCAATTAAAATGACAAATATACTGGAATATCTGGAAAGCACAGTTTTACAGTATCCGGACAAGGTAGCATATACTGATGGAGAACACAGTATGACCTTCAAAGAGCTGTACGACAGCGCCAGAGCTATAGGGTCTTCACTGGCTGCCAAGGGCTGCTACCGCGATCCTGTTATAGTATTCATGGGAAAGACACCTGAGACGGTAGCTGCTTTTATGGGAGTTATATATTCAGGCTGTTACTATGTTCCTATTGATGAAGAGATGCCTAAGAGCCGCATAGAGCTCATTATTTCCGGACTGTCTCCCAAGCAGATTATCTGCTCCAAAGAGGTGGCCGACAGGATTACTGATTTTACAGACTGCCCCAATATTTCCGTATATGAAGATATGGTTAAAGAGCCTGTAAATGAAGAAACCCTTACTTATGTGAGAAAACATCAAATTGACACAGATCCAATATATATTGTATTTACATCCGGATCCACAGGTATCCCAAAGGGCGTTATAGCCTGCCACAGATCTGTTATCGATTATATTGAGACATTATCAGAAGTACTGGAAGTAAATAGCGAGACGATTTTTGGCAATCAGACTCCCCTGTACGTAGATGCCTGCTTAAAGGAAGTTTATACTACCATGAAGTTTGGTGCTACTACTTACTTTATCCCCAAGCAGCTTTTTATGATGCCGGTCAAGCTGGTAGAGTACCTTAACGAATATAAGATTAATACTATTTGCTGGGTAGTGCCGGGGCTTACCATAATATCCGGACTGGGAGCCTTTAAGACAGTAGTGCCTAAGTACTTAAAAGTAATAGCTTTTGGTAGCGAGGTGTTCCCTGTTAAGCAGTTCAATCTCTGGAAGGAAAATGTACCTGACGCCAAGTATATCAATCTCTATGGCCCTACAGAGGCTACAGGCATGTCCTGTTACTACATTGTAGACAGGGACTTTGCAGAGGGAGATGTCATCCCTATCGGGCGTCCCTTCAGAAATACAGAAATTCTTCTTATCAATGATAAGAATCAGCTGGCAGCCCAGGGAGAAGAAGGCGAGATTTATATCCGTGGTACAGCAGTTACTTTAGGTTATTACAATGATTTTGAAAGGACTTCTGCGGCTTTTGTACAGAATCCTTTAAACAGCAAATATCCGGAAATAGTATATAAGACCGGTGATTTGGCCAGATATGATGAGCACGGTGATCTTATTTATATTTCCCGTCGTGATCATCAGATAAAGCATATGGGACATCGTATTGAGCTGGGAGAGATAGAGGCTGCAGCCAATCAGTTCCAGGGAGTCAATGCAGTATGCTGCGTATATGACAATGAGAAAAAGAAAATTCATATGGTATACTCAGGTACAGCTACAGTAGCTGAGGTGGTAGAGCTCTTAAAACAGAAGCTGCCCAGATATATGATACCTAGCGGAGTAAAATGCTTTGAGTCCCTGCCGCTTACCTTAAATGGCAAGATTGACAGACAGAAAATCAAAGCAGAAGTTATAAAGTAAAGATAAAGGAAAGGAAGAAAGTTATGGACGAATTATTAGAGATTTTAGAGGGATTACATCCGGAGGTTGATTTTTCACAGGAGACAGGTCTTGTAGATGACAAGATCCTTGATTCTTTTGATATTGTTTCTATTGTTACAGAAGTAAATTCCGTTTTTGATGTAATGATTCCTGCAGATGCGCTTACTCCTGAGAATTTCAATTCAGCAGAGGCTATTTACGACCTGATTACCAGACTTCTTGAAGAATAATAAACCGGAGCTACTATGTTATTTACGTCATCAAGGTTCATTCTCTTTTTGACTTTGACTGTGATTCTTTATTACGTAGTACCAAAGAAACATCAATGGAAGCTTTTACTTCTGGCAAATTTAGTTTTTTACTTTTTTGCCGGCCTTAAGGGCTTCCTGTTTATTGGTGCCACTATTACCGTTACATATTTTCTGAGTCTTCACATGGACTCTCTTAATGTAAAGGAAAAGGAGCAGGTTAAGGCCAATAAAGAGGCCTGGACCAAGGAAGAAAAGAAAAAATATAAGGAAGTTATGAAAAAAAAGAGGGGCCGCACCCTGTTAATCGGTGTGCTCTTTAACTTTGGCATTCTTTTTGCTCTTAAATATGCAAATTTCGGTATATCCATAGTAAACGGTATATTTTTCAGGGGCAGTGCAGGTATTGGCTATGTCAGCCTGTTTATCCCACTTGGTATATCCTTTTATACATTCCAGATCATGGGCTATCTCATTGATCTTTATTATGGCAAATACAGGGCTGAGAGGAATTATTTTAAGCTGGCCCTCTTTACCTCCTTTTTCCCGCAGCTTATTCAGGGCCCTATCAGCCGCTTTGGAG
This sequence comes from Lachnospiraceae bacterium, assembly GCA_045616485.1. GTDB lineage: Bacteria > Bacillota > Clostridia > Lachnospirales > Lachnospiraceae > RGIG3528. Next base: position 10,485 of record JAZLGU010000083.1, on the reverse strand, counting down.
AGCTGAGCCCCAGCCTTTTTGCTGAGCATTCTTTGGACTGGAATAACATTCGAAGAGGCTTTGAACGTATCCTGTGGGGCTACTTTAAAAAGGTTGTAGTGGCAGATCGTATGCTGGTAGCTGTCAATACTCTGATTCACGGCAGAGAAGCAGGCTTTGATGAGTTTATCACCTACGATGGTACCTTTGCTTTTATAGGTATGGTATTCTATGCCTGCCAGCTCTATGCGGACTTTACCGGCGGTATCGATATAGTTATCGGTATTGGCGAGATGCTGGGCATCAAAGTTACTGAAAATTTCGACAGACCTTTCTTTTCAAAGGATATAGCTGAATACTGGAGAAGATGGCACATTTCCATGGGCGTATGGTTTAAGGAATACATTTTTTATCCTGTCTCCGTAAGCAAGTGGATGATGAATGTTACCAAATTTTCCAAGAAGCATTTTGGTGAAAATATAGGTAAAAAAGTGCCTGTATATATAGCTTCCATTATTACCTGGGCAGTGACAGGTCTTTGGCATGGAGCGGCCTGGAATTTTGTTGTATGGGGCCTGGGCAACTGTATAGTGATTATTATCAGTGAAGAGCTGACGCCTCTTTATGACAAATTTCATGGAAGATTCCCTAAGGTGGCACCTTCTAACGGCTGGAAGCTTTTCCGGATGATAAGGACTTTCCTTATTATGAGCTCCTTACGTATGTTTGACTGCTATAGAGATGTGCCCATGACCTTCAGGATGTTTGGCAGCATGTTCTATAAGTTCAGATTCAGGGAGATTTTCCAGGGTGAGCTTATGCAGCTGGGCCTTACAGGCTATGACTACCTGGTGATTTTAATTGGTGTCATCATAATGTTTACAGTGAGCATCCTTCAGGGCAAGGGGCAGGTACGTGATCAGCTGCATCAGAAGAGTGTAGTGCTGGAATATGCAGTATTTGCGCTTATGTTTATCTGTATCCTTGTTTTTGGCGCTTATGGTATAGGCTTTGAGGCCAGTCAGTTTATTTACAGCCAGTTCTAATAAGTACTAAGGAGCAATTAAGTGAAGAATAGCAAAAAAAAGAATATTATTGCTCTTGCAGTGACTCTGGTACTGGTAATTGCAGTGCTGGCCTTCCTTCAGCAGCTGTTTATGCCTAAGTATATGAAAGAGATATACGAAGGCGCTATGATCCGAGAGTATTACAACAGCAATAAAAATCACAATATTATATTTGTAGGGGACTGTGAGATATACGAAAATATTTCTCCTATTACCCTGTATGAAAAGTATGGACTTACCAGCTATATGAGAGGCAGCTCACAGCAGCTTATCTGGCAGTCCTATTACCTGTTGGAGGAGACTCTTAAGTATGAGAAGCCGGATGTAGTAGTATTTAACGTCCTTTCCATGAAATATTCTGAGCCTCAGAATGAAGCTTATAACAGAATGTCACTGGATGGTATGAAGTGGTCTATGTCGAAGATAAGGTCCATCAAGGCTTCCATGACCAAGGACGAGACTTTTCTCTCTTATGTATTCCCTTTTTTCCGTTATCATTCCAGATGGAATGATCTGAAGTCAGAGGACTTTGAGTATCTTTTCCATAGAGATAAAAAGACCATAGCAGGATATCTTATGAGAGCTGACGTAAAGCCTGTTACAGGAACAGCTATTATGGGAAGCCCTGAGAATGACGATTTCGCAGAGATCGACTATGATTATCTGAATAAAATGCTGGATATATGCAAGAAAAATGACATTCAGCTGGTGCTTATAAAGGCCCCCAGTATATTCCCGTTCTGGTACGATGAGTGGAACGAAAATATAGTTAAGTATGCTGAAGAAAATGACCTGCTTTACATAAATTTCCTGGATGATGAGATCCTGGGAGAGGTAGGCATTGATTATAGCAAGGATACCTACGACGCAGGCCTGCATCTTAATGTTTACGGCGCAGAGAAGCTGGCAGATTATTTTGGCCGGGTACTTTTAGATAATTACAAATTTACTGACTACAGTAAAGATGAAAAGGTTACGGCAGAATGGGAGCAGCTCACGGAAAGATACAAAGAGGAGCTTAAGGCCCAGCTGGACTATATCGAGAAAAACGGAAGTCTGAAAGGATATTGATATGAAAAAAAGAATTTTAGCTTTAATTATGGTGGCAATGATTGCCGTACTTACTGCCTGCGGCAGCGGTTCTGATGCAACACCTACCCCTGAGAAATCCACAGAAAACAAGTATTCTTATGTTCATAATGGACAAAAAATAACCATAGGTGAAAGCGCGGAAGCTGTTCTTAAAAAGCTGGGTGAGGCTACATCTACCTTCACTTCAATAAGCTGTGCATTTGAAGGCGAAGACCATTTCTATACATATGGCACTTCTCTTCAGATCGTTACCAGTCAGGTTAATGGCAAGGAAATCCTTACTACTATTCAGCTTCTTGATGACCTGGTGGCTACCCCTCAGGGTATCAGAATCGGTGACAGCGAAGAGGCTGTAGCAAAGGCTTATGGCGAGGGCAAGGACGGTAAGTTTTCCATGAAAGATGGTAAGACCAGCCTGGTAATCGTTATCAAGAATGGCGAAGTTTCCAGCATTACATATACCTACGCCAATTAAAAATCAGTCATACCTTTTATAAAGAAAGTATAAATTTCGCATTGACACGATAGAGAATTTGTGATAGAATCACTTCATCTTAATAAAGTAATAAACCGTTGAAGTGGAGATAACGGTGGTGAGGCCTTTACAGAGAGTGCTGCAGAGCTGAGAGCAGCGTGAGATACCAGCCATCAAATGGACCACTGAGGGCATGAGGAAAAATGTTTTTACATCTAGTATTTCATGACGTAGGACCTGCGTGAAGGGACAGAAGTATGTTAGTACTTTTAAAAGCGTGCAGCACAGCTGCAAATCAAGGTGGCACCGCGGATTAGTTTATTCGTCCTTGACAGACAAGCTCTGTCAGGGATTTTTTTTATAGACTTATTAGCGAACAGAAAGGACAGGACATGATTAAAGAAGCTATTGAAAAAATTGTAAACAAAGAGGATCTTACTTACGACGAAGCGTACAGCGTAATGAATGAGATTATGGATGGGGAGACCACACCTACTCAGAATGCTGCTTTTTTGGCAGCCTTATCCACAAAAAGTACAAAGGCAGAAACAATTGAAGAGATTGCAGGATGTGCCAAGGCTATGAGAGATCATGCTACTCCTGTTGATACAGGCGATATGGAAGTGATGGAAATAGTCGGTACAGGCGGAGATAAGTCCAACAGCTTCAATATCTCTACCACATCAGCCATTGTGGTGGCTGCAGCCGGCGTAAAGATCGCAAAACATGGTAACAGAGCAGCATCCTCAGCCTGCGGTACTGCAGACTGTCAGGAAGCATTAGGCATAAATATATCCCAGACTCCTGAGAAATGTCGTGAGCTTCTGGAAAGTACAGGCATTTGCTTTTTCTTTGCCCAGAAGTATCATTCCAGCATGAAGTATGTGGGAGCTATCAGAAAAGAGCTGGGCTTTAGAACAGTATTCAATATCCTGGGACCATTGACCAATCCTGCCAAGCCTACCCGTATGCTGTTGGGCGTATATGATGAGAGCCTGGTACAGCCTTTGGCCAAGGTACTTTCCAGCCTGGGAGTAAAGCGCGGTATGGTAGTTTATGGTATGGATAAGCTGGATGAGCTGTCCCTGTCAGCACCTACATACGTATGTGAGATTAAAGATGGCTTCTACAATCCTTATACCTTGAAGCCAGAGGACTTTGGGCTGCATCCTTGCGAAAAAGAAGAGCTTAAGGGTGGTACACCTGCAGAAAATGCAGCTATTACTACAGCTATTCTTAAGGGCGAAGAGCAGGGAGCCAAGAGGGAAGCTGTTCTTTATAACGCAGGAGTAGCGCTTTACCTTGCTGATAAGGCACCTTGTATTTCCGAGGGCATTAAGCTGGCAGCAGAGACTATAGACAGCGGAAAAGCTTATGAGAAGCTTCAGCAATACATTAAAAACAGTCAGGAATAACAATATGGCCACTATCCTGGATACAATAGCAGATTTTACAAGGACAAGGGTGGAAGCGGATAAAAGGCGGATTTCTGAGCCTGAGCTTATAGAGCTGGCCACAAGACTTGCTACAGGACGCATTCCCTTTGCCTTCGAAGAAGCCCTGAAAAAGCCGGGGATGTCTTTTATATGTGAAGTGAAAAAAGCTTCTCCATCCAAAGGCGTTATAGATCCTGAATTTGATTACATGAAAATAGCAAAGGCATATGAGAAGGCGGGGGCCGATTGTGTATCCTGTCTGACAGAGCCAAAGTGGTTTTTGGGATCAGACAGGATATTTACGGATATCAGGGAAAGCATAGCGACACCTATGATAAGAAAGGACTTTACCGTATCTGAGTATCAGATATATCAGTCCAAGCTTATGGGAGCTGATGCGGTGCTTTTTATCTGTTCGCTTATGGACCTGCCTACTCTTAAAAAGTATCTCTCTATCGCTGATAAGCTGGGGCTTACGGCTTTGGTGGAGACCCATGACGAGGCAGAGATCAGAATGGCTGTTTCAGCCGGAGCCAGAGTTATCGGAGTAAACAACAGAAATCTTAAGGATTTTTCCGTGGATTTTGAAAATGCTAAAAGGCTTAGAAGCCTGATACCTGAGGAATGTATATATGTAGCGGAGTCAGGGGTCAAGGACGCAAAGGATATTGCTGTTTTATCTGACATAGGAGCAGATGCTGTACTCATGGGAGAAGTACTAATGAGGGCAGAAGATAAGGAAAAAACACTTAACGCTTTTAGAAAGGCAGTTCTATGATGCAGGAAAAACAGGTAAAAATCTGTGGCCTTAAAAGACCTGAGGACATAGAGTATGTAAATGCATTAAGGCCTGATTATATTGGCTTTGTTATTGATTTTCCCAAAAGTCACAGAAGTCTTACTTTTTCACAGGCAGAAGAATTAAGACAGGGGTTATCCAAAGATATTTGTCCGGTGGGAGTTTTTGTGGACGAAGATGTAGATGTGGTGGCAAAGCTTTTAAATAACGGCGTCATAGACGTGGCACAGCTTCACGGCAGGGAAGACAAGCAGTATATAGAAGAGCTTAGGACTTTAACCCATAAGAAAATCTGGAAGGCATTTCAGGTTACGAGTGCAGAGGATGTGAAAAAGGTCAATGAAAGTACGGCGGATTTCATTATCCTTGATGCAGGACAGGGCAGTGGCAGGGCCTTTGATTGGGAGCTCCTTTCCTTGGTAAAAAGACCATACGGTCTGGCCGGGGGATTAGACATTAATAATCTGAAAGCTGCGCTAAAGACAGAGGCTTCTTTACTGGATGTTTCAGGTGGAGTGGAGACAGAAAAGAAAAAAGATTTTGAAAAAATGAAGGCATTTGTTTTAGGTGTCAGAAGATATAGATAATATTTTTCAAAAGGTAATCAGAAAGCCTTTGGAAGGAGACTGAAATGGAAGGAAAGACAGGAAGATTTGGCATACATGGAGGACAGTACATACCCGAGACCCTTATGAATGCTGTTATAGAGCTGGAGGAGGCATATAATCACTACAAAAACGATCCTGAATTCAATCGGGAGCTTAATGAGCTGTTCAATGAATATGCAGGCAGGCCCAGTCGTCTTTACTATGCGAAAAAGATGACGGAAAATCTCGGAGGAGCCAAGATATACCTGAAACGTGAAGACCTGAATCATACAGGTGCTCATAAGATTAATAATGTTTTGGGACAGGCACTTTTGGCAAAAAAAATGGGTAAGACCAGACTTATTGCAGAGACAGGTGCCGGCCAGCATGGCGTGGCTACAGCTACAGCAGCAGCCCTCCTGGGAATGGAATGCGTGGTGTTTATGGGCAAGGAGGACACAGAACGTCAGGCTCTCAACGTTTACCGTATGAGACTTTTGGGGGCAGAGGTTATTCCTGTTACCAGTGGCACAGCTACTCTTAAAGATGCGGTATCTGAAGCAATGAGAGAGTGGACCGGCAGAATAGCAGACACTCATTACTGTCTGGGATCTGTTATGGGTCCTCACCCCTTTCCTACTATTGTTCGTGATTTCCAGGCTGTTATCTCCAAAGAGATTAAGGAGCAGATAATGGAAAAAGAAGGCAGGCTGCCGGATGCGGTTATAGCCTGTGTAGGTGGCGGAAGCAATGCCATCGGTGCCTTTTATAATTTTATTGAAGATAAAGATGTAAGACTCATAGGATGTGAGGCAGCAGGGCGAGGCATAGATACATTTGAGACTGCAGCTACCATCAATACCGGCAAGCTGGGTATTTTCCATGGTATGAAGTCCTATTTCTGTCAGGACGAATACGGACAGATAGCTCCTGTTTATTCTATTTCTGCAGGACTGGATTATCCGGGTATAGGACCTGAGCATGCCTGGCTGCATGATACCGGAAGAGCTGAGTATGTGGCGATAACTGATGATGAAGCAGTAAATGCTTTTGAGTATTTAAGTAAGACTGAGGGCATTATTCCTGCTATTGAGTCTGCTCATGCAGTAGCCCACGCTATTAAGCTGGCGCCTACCATGAGACGTGATCAGATAATTGTAATTAATATTTCAGGACGTGGTGACAAGGACTGTGCAGCCATAGCCAGATACAGAGGGGAGGATATCCATGAGTAGAATTAGTCAGGCTTTTGAAAATAAAAAAGCATTTATTCCTTTTGTAACATGCGGTGACCCCAATCTTGAGACTACCAAGAAGCTGGTAAAAGCTATGGAAAAAGCAGGTGCCGACCTTATAGAGCTGGGGATTCCTTTTTCTGATCCTACTGCAGAGGGGCCTGTAATACAGGGCGCCAATATAAGAGCATTGTCTACCGGTGTTACCACCGATAAAATTTTTGATATGGTACAGGAGCTTAGAAAAGAAGTGAAGGTACCAATGGTCTTTATGACCTATGCCAACGTTGTTTACTCCTACGGCATTAGCCGTTTCTGTAAAAAGGCTTCCGAGGTAGGGATGGATGGCATAATTCTTCCTGATGTTCCTTATGAAGAGAAGGAAGAATTTGCCCCTGCCTGCAGGTCCTGTGGACTGGATTTTATTAGTCTTATAGCGCCTACCTCTGAAGACAGAATAGCCAAGATAGCTAGAGAAGCGGAAGGCTTTGTTTATTGCGTTTCTTCCCTTGGCGTTACCGGTATGAGAAACAATATTACTACAGATGTGGCAGGGATGGTAAAGCTGGTGAAAGAGGCCAATCCTGCTATCCCCTGCGCTATAGGTTTTGGTATTTCAGGTCCGGAGCAGGCTGCCAATATGGCAAAAGTGTCTGATGGCGTTATTGTTGGATCGGCTATTGTGAAAAAAGTGGGCTCTTTGGGAGAAAATTGTGTGGAGGAAGTGGCTGCCTTTGTGGGAGAAATGAAGGCTGCCATAAGCGCTATCTGAAAAATATTGGTTTTACGCGAATTTATTATATACTTGTTATTATTCATAGGTTTTGATATAATGCCTTAGCATGTTTTCATGCTAAGGTTTTTTTATGAATCTCAGATTCTGAGGAGCGTATATGAAGGTTTTGACAGCAACAAAATATCTTAAGGGAGATGGGGCTTTTTACAAAAGAGTATTGGCAGTAGCCATTCCCATGATGGTACAGAACGGCATCAATAATGTAGTGTCACTCCTTGACAATGTTATGGTGGGCAAGCTGGGGCAGTCACAGGTGAATGGTGTTACCATTGTCAATCAGTTTGTTTTTGTATTCTTTCTTTGCATGTTTGGAGCTGTAGGCGGAGCCGGTATTTTTGGCGCTCAGTTTTATGGACAGAGAAATTATGAGGGAGTAAAGAATACCTTCAGATTTAAAGTTATAATGGCTATCATTATTGTAACTGTAGCCATGGCAGTTATGTGGTTTTTCCAGGATTCTCTTATTTCACTTTATCTGCATGACCAGGAAAAAGGTGATCCTGTGGCTACTCTTAATTATGGTAAGATGTATCTGGGCGTCATCCTTATAGGCCTCATACCATGTGCAGTAGAGAACTGCTATTCCTCTACCCTTCGTGAGTGTGGCCAGACGGTAGTGCCCATGGTGGCCAGCTTTTTTGCGGTATTTTTGAACCTTGTTTTAAATTACGTGCTGATTTATGGTAAGTTTGGAGCACCTGCTCTGGGGATTATTGGTGCTGCCATTGCTACCAATGTTTCCAGATATGTGCAGATGATTCTGGTAGTTGCCTGGACTCATTTTAATATAAAAAAGGCTCCTTATATGGCCGGAGTCTGGAGGAGTCTTTCTGTACCTGCCTCTCTTATGAAGAAAATTCTTATTATGGCGACTCCCCTTATTATTAATGAGACCCTTTGGTCAATGGGAATAGCTGTACAGAATCAGATTTACTCTCTGAGAGGACTGGATGTAGTTACTGCTTTTTCCATCAATTCAGCCATATATAATGTTTTCAACATAGCCTTTATGGCATTAGGCAATTCAGTAGGGATTATAGTAGGACAGATGCTGGGAGTAGGCAAGATGGACGAGGCCAGGGATACGGCCTACCGCATCATATGCTTTTCAGCAGAGGTGGCAACAGTTATAGGTGTTTTACAGTTCTTTACGGCACCACTGTTCCCACAGTTTTATGAGGTGAGCGATGAGGCCAGAAGCCTGGCTACCAGTATAATGCAGGTGGCAGCGGTGTTAATGCCTGTTGCCGGCATACTGCATGCCACATATTTTACCATAAGATCAGGCGGAAAGACTTTTGTTACATTCCTTTTTGACTCAGTTTTTCTTTGGGTAGTGGCAGTTCCTGTAGGGTTTGTCCTCACCAGATTTACAGGATTAAATATAGTTATTATTTACTTCCTGGTAGGTCTGTGTGACTTAATTAAAATAATTGTAGGATCCTTTATCCTTAAGAGCGGGGTCTGGATGAATAATGTAGTAAATGAATGATAGGGAAGCTGTGTGCTGGTGCTTTATGCGAAATAACTTAGGCTATTTCGCATATTTTTTTATGATTTCTTTATAAAAGTTGCTAAAATGTGTATTCCATTTTCTTTATAAATACTTTATAATTGGCTTATTCGGTTATGAAAAAATAACATTTCGAGAGGAGATACACTATGGGACTTATTAAAGCACTTGGCGGTGCAGCAGGATCTGCACTGGGCGATCAGTGGAAAGAGTATTTTTACTGCGAGGCGCTGGATCAGAACACTCTTATGACTAAGGGTATAAAAAAGACATCAGGACGTTCAAGCAACACAAAGGGGTCAGATAATGTTATTTCTACAGGCTCCATTATTTCAGTAGCAGACGGACAGGCTATGCTTATTGTTGAGCAGGGTAAGGTCGTTGAGTACTGTGACGTTCCAGGTGAATTTACATATGATGCTTCCACTGAGCCTACTATTATGGCAGGCCTTAATGGAGCAAACATTAAGGGCGTTTTTGCTACTATTGGTAAGCGTTTCACTTTTGGCGGTGAGACTCCAAAGGACCAGAGAGTGTACTATATCAATACCAAGGAATTACCTGGCAATAAGTATGGTACAGTTTCACCTATTCCTATTCATCTGGTAGACACCAATGCCAGAATCGATATGGATATTGATATTAAGTGTAACGGTGAGTACAGCTTCAAGATTACCAATCCTATTCTTTTCTACACAAATGTTGCAGGCAATGTTGCCGGTGATTACATGAGAAGCAGTCTTGAGAGCCAGATGAAGACTGAGCTTCTTACAGGCCTTCAGCCTGCTCTGGGCAAGATTTCCGAGGCAGGAGTACGTTATACTGCATTTGCTACTCATACCATGGAGATAGCAGATGAGCTTAATGAAGTACTTTCCGGCAAGTGGAGAGATCTTCGTGGTATCGAGGTTGTTTCTTTCGGTATTTCTTCCATCAGACCTACAGATGAGGATGCTGAGAGAATTAAGGCTCTTCAGCAGGATTCCACTCTTATGGATCCTAATCGTGCAGCAGCACACCTTGTGGGAGGTACAGTATCTGCTATGAATAAAGCAGCAAGCAATGAAGCAGGTGCCATGACAGGCTTTATGGGCATGGGTATGGCAGGCCAGATGGGTGGTGCCAACGCAGCCAGCCTTTTCGCAATGGGCGCTCAGCAGGCTCCCCAGCAGCCGGCACAGCAGGCAGCTCCTGCTAACTCCTGGAAGTGCTCCTGTGGCACAGTAGTTACAGGTAATTTCTGTCCGGAGTGCGGTGCTAAAAAGCCTGTAAATGATGGCTGGAAGTGCAGCTGCGGTACAGTAAATAAGGGTAAATTCTGTACAGAATGCGGCGCTAAGAAGCCTGCTTCTGAGATTCAGTGGAGATGTGACAAGTGTGGTTATGAGCCTGCAAAGGGTTCTTTACCTCCAAAGTTCTGTCCTGAATGTGGAGACCCATTTGACAATAACGATATAGTATAATCATATTGTCACGGGGACGTTTCTCACTGTCAATTTTTTGTCA
>JAZLGU010000082.1:0-13924 GCA_045616485.1 Lachnospiraceae bacterium | reverse complement strand
ATACCATTTAGAATTACTAATTTCTACACTATGATTAGGAATCACTAAAATCCACGTATCCATAGGGATGGGGTGGAATTAAATTTTACAAATGACATTCCCTAATTTTGCCGGCTTTCCTTATTATTCACTATTGACATAACAAAACAAAGGGGATATAATAACTGAGTATGTTTTGGCGATACGTCCGTGTCCGGATTCGTCGAAACCGTCATGCAGACAAAAAAACATGGCAAGCCCATTATAGTTTGTAGGGAATTGCAAACGGCTTGCATATATTCTGCTTCGCAAAAGGCGAAGTGACGAAACCACATTATTCGGAGGAATTCAAAAAATGGCAAACATTAAGAGTGCTAAGAAGAGAATCGATGTTATCAAGACCAAGACATTAAGAAATAAGATGATCAAGTCTAAGGTTAAGACTCTTTCCAAGAAGGTTGAGGCTGCTGTTGTTGCAGGTGATAAGGACGCTGCTGCTGCAGCTCTCAAGGAAGCTGTTGTAGCTATCGATAAGGCTGCTGCAAAGGGTATCTTCCATAAGAACACTGCTGCAAGAAAGGTTTCCAGACTTACAGTAGCTGTTAACAAGATGGCTTAATTTATTATGACCATTCACGGGCTGCGTATGTCGCAGCCCTATTTTTATATAAGGAGACATGTTATGAAATCAACACCAGTAAAAGGTACCAATGACTATTTGCCATCTCAGACCCTGCTTCGCGACTATGTACAGGGCAAGATACTTGAGACCTATCGCGCATGCGGTTTTGAGCGCATTACCACTCCTGTTATCGAAGACATGGAGAATCTCCAAAAGTCAGAAGGCGGTGAGAATCTCGGCCTTATGTTTAAGATTATGAAACGTGGCGACAAGCTCCAGGAGGCATTAGCTTCCGGCAGCGAAAAGGAGCTCTCAGATTTAGGTCTCAGATATGACCTTACTCTGCCCCTGTCCCGTTTCTATGCAAACAATAGAAATTCTCTCTCCAATCCTTTCAAAGTAATCCAGATCGACCGTTCCTTCCGCGCAGAGCGTCCTCAGCGTGGCAGACTGCGTGAATTCATTCAGTGTGATATTGATATTTTGGGCTCTACCAGCACCAATTGCGAAGTCGAGCTTATAGATACTACTGCCAAGGCTCTTTTAAACATTGGCATTCAGAATTTCCGTATCAAAATAAACGACAGACGTATCCTTAAGAATCTCATTCTGGCTGCAGGCTTCGAGGAAAGCCAGTACGAGTCCGTATGCATCTCTTTTGATAAGCTGGATAAGATAGGCACAGAGGGAGTCAGCAAGGAGCTGCTGGAAAAAGGCTATTCTGAAGCAGCCGTTACCAAATTCTGTCAAATGATGAGCAAAAAGCCCTTTACATTAGAAGATGCTGCTTCTTACTGCGAGGATCAGGCTCCTGTTGAGTCCGTAAAAGGCATTATCGACTGTATCAGCCAGCTGAACGAGGGCAAATATGACATTTACTATGACTGCTCACTGGTACGTGGTCAGGGCTACTATACCGGCACCATTTTCGAGATCGAATCTCTGGATTTCGGCGGCTCTGTAGGCGGTGGCGGACGTTACGACAATATGGTAGGCAAATTCCTGGGCGAGCAGGTACCTGCTGTAGGCTTCTCCATCGGCTTTGAGCGTATTTTCTGCATACTGCAGGATAAAGGCTTTAAGATACCTGATTCCAAAAAGAAACTGGCAGTCATCTATCCCGCTTCCGATGTAGTTACAGCCATTAAGCTGGCCAACAGCTATAGAGACGAGTATGACGTCACCCTTTTTGAAAAGCCTAAAAAAGTAGGCAAGCTCTTTGGAAAGCTTGAAGAATCCGGCTTCTACGGATGCCGCATTACTGATGAGGCTGAAGAAATCAAAGTCCTTGAAAAATAATAAAAAGCACGGAGCTGTTTCGGAATAAACAGCCCCGTGCTTTTTTACTTTAATTATTAATTTTTATACTCAATAAGACCCTTTGCGCAAAGAAGCTCAGCTGTAAGCACAGCACCACCTGCTGCACCTCTCTTGGTATTATGGGACATGCCTACGAACTTGTAGTCATATACAAAGTCCTCACGAAGACGACCTGCAAAAACGCCCATTCCCTTTTCCTTATCGCGATCAAGCTTAACCTGAGGTCTGTTGTCCTCTTCGAAATAGGTAATGAACTGATCAGGCGCTGAAGGAAGCTTAAGCTCCTGAGGAAGTCCCTTGAAATCCTTCCAAGCCTTTAATATCTGCTCCTTTGTAGGCTTCTTTCTGAAATTAACAAATACAGCAGCTGTATGTCCGTCAGAAACAGGTACTCTGATACACTGTGTAGTAATAACAGGCTCTGTAGCTTTTACGATCTCACCATTCTCGATATGTCCAAGGATTCTAAGCGGCTCCTGCTCACTCTTCTCCTCCTCACCTGAAATAAATGGAATAACATTGTCGATCATCTCCGGCCACTCTGCGAAGGTCTTTCCTGCTCCGGAAATAGCCTGATATGTAGTAGCTACTACCTGTGTAGGCTCATACTCACGAAGTGCATAGAGCATAGGTGCATAGCTCTGAATAGAGCAATTGGGCTTAACTACGATAAAGCCCTTCTTTGTACCCAGGCGAGCCTTCTGCACATCAAGAAGCTCCAGATGCTCAGGATTCAACTCAGGTACAATCATAGGAACGTCCTTTGTCCAGCGGTGAGCGGAATTGTTGGACACAACAGGAGTCTCAGTACGCGCATAAGCCTCTTCAATAGCCTTTATTTCGTCCTTAGTCATATCTACAGCGGAAAGTACAAAATCCACCTGCGCTGCTACCTTTTCTACTTCATTTACATTAAGTACCACAAGGTTCTTTACAGCCTCCGGCATAGGTGTGGTCATCTTCCATCTGTCCCCCACTGCCTCTGCATAGGTCTTACCTGCACTACGAGGGCTGGCTGCCACTGTTGTTACTGTAAACCAAGGGTGCTCATCCAACAGGGATATAAATCTCTGTCCTACCATACCTGTAGCGCCAAGAACGCCAACCTTATACTTTCTGTCCATTAAAAACCTCCAAGTAAAATTAAAATCTTTTTCAAAATTTACCGCATTAAAGTGATAAATAAATTACGTGCGATTATACCCTACCCTTTTAAAAAAAGCAATAGCAATTACATATTTTTTCTCTTTTTTCTTTTTTGAATAAGCTTGGCATTGTCATATCTGCTTCTTCTTTGAAAAATCTTAATCATTGCCGCCGCAAACATAAGCCTTACTTCCGGTGTTCTAAGGGCATAATTGGCCTCAGCCCCAAAAAAGAAAATAACCATCAGTACCCTGAGCCAGAGCATGCTGATAACTATAGCTGCAAGGCTTCCATACATATAGGAAAAATTGGAAAAATTGGATACATAAATACCAAATATAAAAGAAAAGCCCAACCATCCCGCTGTACAGATAACTGCTCCGGGAAGACAAGTGAAAAAGTTTTTCTTTGTATTGGGCAAAAGTGTATACAGCATAAGGAAGAACAGCATCAGCAGAATACCTGAAAACAAGAATCTCATAGAGAGAATAAATCTGGTAGCATCAATAAATGAAGGCAGATTGCTCTCTACAAATCTGGCAATGGAAGTACCAAAGACCATAAGGACCATGGTGGAAATAATAACTATTACCAGAAGCAATGTATACAGAGTACATATGAATCTGGTATAAAAATAATTTTTCTTACCCTTTTCACCATCTACCTGGTCCAGGCCGGTCTTTAAAGCCAGCATGCCTTTACTGGCGGACCATAAGAACAAAATAACAGATACAGAAAGCACTGCTCCATTCGCCTTAGTCTCTATCTCTCCCACCACTCCCCGCAGCAGGCCGTTGACCTCTGTCGGCATGGCACTCACTATATTTTTAATGAATTCAGTATTGTAATCTATAGGAATATACTGCAGTAAAGTAAGTAAAAAGGTAAGAAAAGGAAAAAATGACAGCAAAAGGAAGAAAGTAGCCTGCGATGAAAAAATGCTTATATTATCATCACCTATTTTCTTACCTATTTTTGTGCCTATCTCTCCGATTGTTCTAAAAAAATTGCCCACTAAAAAACCTCATTTAAATAATCCATAAGCAGCTTTTCCATCTGCTCATAGGACTCTATATAATTAACTTTATTTCTTAAGGCTGATGCTCCTTTAAAGCCTGACATATACCAGGCAAGATGACTTCTCATCTCACGTATCCCTGTATACTCCCCTTTAAAAGCCACCAGTGCTCTGGCATGGCGCAGCGCCATATCCACCCTTTCTTTTATCCCCGGGCCTTCAATTAATACTCCGGTATCCAGATAAGTCCTGACCTGTTTAAAAATCCAAGGGTTACCTTGAGCTCCTCGGGCAATCATTATACCATCAACGCCTGTTTTTTCAAGCATTTCCTTTGCTTTTTCCGGAGAATTCACATCTCCGTTCCCCACAACAGGCACTGACACCGCTTCTTTAACTCTTTTTATGGCATCCCAGTCGGCTATCCCTGAGTAAAACTCCTCTCTGGTCCTGCCGTGAACTGCTACCAGGTCTGCTCCGCCTTTTTCCGCTGCCAGAGCAGCTATGACACAGCTGTCGTCAGTCCTTGCAAATCCTTTTCTTATCTTGACGGTAACAGGCTTCTTTACATTTTCTTTAACGGCCTGAACTATCTCACGGATACGCTCCGGATCCTTGAGTAAAGCCGATCCTTCGCCATTATTGACTACTTTGGGCACCGGGCATCCCATATTTATATCCAATATATCAAAATTCCTGTCTTTTATCTCATAAGCAGCTTTTCCCATTATTTCCGGATCAGAGCCAAAAAGCTGAATGGCTGCCGGCCTCTCAAAATCATCGATGGTCAGCAGCTCATTGGTATTTCTGTTATGATATAAAATCCCCTTGGCACTTACCATTTCCGAGCATACCACACCTGCTCCCATTTCTTTGCAGATTACCCTGAAAGGCATGTCGGTCACTCCTGCCATAGGCCCTAAAAAGAGATTTTCCGTTTCTATATTACCTATTTTAATTTTCATATCGTCACTACTTTTTTTTAGTCTTTACTGTCTTGTCATAAATAAGGCTTAAGCCCTTCATGGTAAGATCAGGATCATATATTTCTATGCTGTCAGTAGAATCGGCTATCAGCCTGCCCAGTCCGCCGGTAGCTACGACCTTGGCCCCCATGAGCCCGGACTCTTCCTTTATTTTCTTCACTATATACTCAGTCTGGCCAATATAGCCATATACCAGTCCTGCCTGCATGGAGGTAATAGTCTCGGTAGCCAGAATGGATCTGGGCTTTACTATCTCTATCTCCGGCAGCTTGGCTGTATCATTCCACAGAGCATTGGCACACATACGAAGGCCCGGAGAAGTAATACCTGCAGCAAAAACCCCATCAGCAGTAATCAGGTCATAGGTAGTAGCTGTCCCAAAGTCACACACTATAACAGGCCCACCATAAAGCTCATAGGCAGCAACCGCATCAACAATACGGTCTGCTCCCACTTCTTTAGGATTGGGGGTGCCGATTTTAATGCCGCTTTTTGTGCCTTCACCTACAATAAATGGGCGTTTATCCAGATATTTTACAATACCATTGCTGAGAGAATGCATCACACCCGGTACTACAGAAGCTATAATAACATCTGTAATATCGCTTTTTCTGACCTTTCTCTCCCGTAATATCTCAGAAATCAGCACTCCGTACTCATCAGAGGTGCGGGGATTTTTAGTAGTCATGCGGAAGGTACAGGTCGTCTCAAGTCCGCTCATAACAGCACATGTAATATTGGTATTACCTACATCAATTGCAAAAAGCATAGTACTTAAGCCTCCACCTTTATAGTATCCACATCCTGCTTAAGAATCATCACCTTGTAATAAAGCTCAAGCTGCTGAAAAAGCTCCTGTTTTTCTCTCTGCAGCTTTCTGGATAAAAGCCCGGAGCCTATTTCATCATATAAATAGTCGCCATCATCACATCCTGCATCTATCATAAGTGTACCATCATCTTCAAAAAACAGTGATATATAACCACCTACGTCATTGGTAAAAACAACACATGCAATGTGCAGCTCATCCTGAACAGGCTGAGGAAGGCTTGAAAATCTGCTGTTAAAATAATACTTCTGATCATAGGATGATGCAGCGCAAAGTACATTTTCTTCTTTCATATCGGTCTCCTATCGAAAAATTTCTCCACCTGTAGCAGCTATGAGCCCTATAACAATAACAATGATAATCATCCCCAGCATAATCATGGAAAGTCCCATGCTTCGTCTCTTCCTGTCTCTGTAGAATCGAAGGCCCTGAGAAATATTAAGTAAAGCTCCGAATATGACTACCGGACAGAGCCAGAAGCCACTGCCTGTAATGCCATATACTACCAGCGCAGCCAGCATTAATACTCCAAGAAAAACATTGAGAAAGGAATTGATTAGCTCCTTATTTTTAAGGAACTCCAGAATTTTTTTCATTTTATGCTCCAAGTGTAGCCGCCATAACAGCCTTAATGGTATGCATTCTGTTTTCTGCTTCGTCAAATACTACAGAATTGGCAGATTCAAATACTGCATCCTCTACCTCCAGCTCTGAGAAATTGTACTTCTCGCCCATTTCCTTACCAATCTTTGTTTTAAGATCGTGGAAAGCTGGAAGACAGTGCATGAAAAGCGCATCTTTTCCGGCATTCTCCATAACGCGGGTAGTAACCTTATAAGGTGTCAGGTCCTTTATTCTCTCTTCCCAGATATAATCAGGCTCACCCATGGATACCCAGACATCTGTATAGATAACATCTGCATCTTTGGTACCGGCTAAAACATCATCCGTAAGTGTCACAGAGCCACCGGACTGCTTTGCATATTCAAGACACTCTGCCACCAGCTTTTCATCAGGAAAATAGCGCTTGGGAGCACAGGCAACAAAATGCAGGCCCAGCTTTGCACATACTATCATAAGAGAGTTACCCATATTATAACGCGCATCGCCCATATATACAAACTTTTTTCCTTTAAGTTCGCCTTTATGTTCTTTTAATGTCAGCATATCTGCCAGCATCTGTGTAGGATGGTATTCATTGGTAAGACCGTTCCATACAGGTACTCCTGCATATTTTGCCAGTTCTTCCACGATAGCCTGACCATAGCCTCTGTATTCTATGCCATCAAACATACGGCCTAAAACTCTGGCTGTATCTGCTATAGACTCTTTTTTTCCTATCTGAGAAGACGAGGGATCCAGATAAGTGGCATTCATTCCCAGATCATGGGCAGCCACTTCAAAAGCACATCTGGTACGTGTGCTGGTCTTTTCAAAAATAAGGGCAATGTTTTTACCTCTAAGGGTATCGTGCAGCTTGCCGGACTTTTTCTTTTCCTTGTATTCAGCAGCAAGATCAATCATGTATAAAATTTCATCTGCTGAAAAATCCTTAAGTGTTAAAAAATGCTTGCCAATCAGTCCTTTTTTAATCTCATCATTCATGGTCATTAGCCCCTCCAGTGCATAATTATTAAATAAAATGGAATTTATTTATTATAAATATGCAATCAGATATTGTCAAGTAAAAACAGACAGCGAGCAAAGTCGCTGTCTGCAATTTTATTAGTACCTAATGCTGTCCTTGGCCTTAATGGTAATGGTTCTTTCAAATTCGGTAGTATCGGTAAAATATACGGTAAAGCAGTGAGGATTGCGCCCCTCTGAGCCAAACTTACCTGCTACAAAGTCATGATCATGGAAGGCTGGCCCTACTTCGATGGCATAATCCCCACGATTAGCAGTAATCATGCCCTCTTTGGCCACTATGCACTCTCCTGCCAGTCCTTCAACATTGTAGTAAGGAGAAACAATCTCGCACCCTGCATCAAAGGCCAGCTCCAGACGAAGCGGTGCTCTGTCCACTCCTGATGCCTTAATGCTTACACTAAGACCATCCTCTATCTCATCAATCTTAACATCAAAATTAAGATTAAGATTGTCACCTGTAAGCTTTTCACGGGTATTAGGATTGTCCATAGCCCACCAGTCTGTGGTACCTACGGACTTACCAAATGGCAGATAATACCACCCCTTCATAGTCTCCTTCATCTCATAGCCGGTCTCAGTCTTTACCAGACTCTCGCTCTTAAAGGCTCTGTGCTCACAAAGGCTGGCGCCTATCTTAAGGCTCATGCAAAGGTCTCCGTGCTGGAACCATACAAAATTGGTAGCATTGTTAATAATAGTATAGGAATAGCTATCCTTTCTGCAGCGAACGATCTGGGACTCACGGTAAAAGCAGTCATAAGAAGTAGGAATCTTGCAGCCCTCGTGTTCAAAATCAATAAGCTCAGGATAAAGCATGAAGTTAATAAGGAATTCCGGAAAATGATTCAGCTTTTTATTGAGCTCCATAATATAATTCGCAGCATCTAAAAAGCTTTCATTTTTCTCTTTGTATCCCATGTGGAGATACTCAAAATAGTAATCTCTTGGGTAGACCTTAACGCCTCTGTCCTGACGGGTAGAGTTGTTGGTAAAGATAGAACTGTCAGGCTCTAAATAAGTCAGCATCATATTTAAATTTCTGATGGCACATTCAGTATACTGTCTGTCTTCAAGAATCTCTCCCACAGTAATCATGGCATCATTATTAATTCTGTTATAATTACCTGCAGATCTCTCTGCGTACTCGCCATCTTCTGTGCAGTCTATACCCTCTACCAGATACTCCATGGCTCTGTTCTTATACTTCTCTTCGCCAAAAAGTCTATAGCCCTCTAAGAGATTGGATGCTATGGCCCAGCGGTGATTGGGTGTATGGAAGCCGCCATATACCATGCCATCCATACCTGCATGGATTATAGCAGTCAGCTTTTCATTAAAAAGAGCTGCAGCAGGTGCTTCAGGATGCTTTAATACATACTTGTAAAATGGTAAAAGTCTCTTAACGCAGAAAGCCGTATCAGGCCCTGAGAAAAAATTACAGTCTACCAGGTCAAAAGTGCCATTCTCCCTCTGCTCACGCTTTATATAATCCAATCCCAAAAGGATTCTTTCATAGAGCATTCCATCTTTATACAGCTCTGAATCGGCATTCATATAACAGGCAGCCATATTCACCACTCTGTATATAGCGAATTTAGGCTGTATTATATTTTTTGAATCATAAAAGCCACCGTACTTAACGCTATCCTTATCCAGGCACTGAAATCTCATAGATTTACGACTTCTTCTTTCTGCATCGCGAAGAAGTATGTCATAATGTGCACGCATACTACGCACCTCCAAAATATAATAGAAATTACCAAAAACTTACTATAAATTTACTCATTTCATCTATGTGATTTTACCACAACGATTATACAATAACAACTAAAAATTTCGTATTTTTTTATAATATCCTATTGATATATACTATTAAAACCGATATATTTATACTATGTGTATTTGTGTTTCAAATAAGGCTAAAGGAGAATAGCATTTCCCCATGAACATTCAGGATTTTGAGCCCGAAATGACCATATCGATTGAAGTTCGACTAAATGGCAACCAGAAAAATTTCAGCACAGAAACAGCAACCATATACAAAAATCTGCTCTTGTTACAGCCCATCTATGCCGAGGGAAAGCTGCTGGGATTTTCCGATAAATGTACTGTCGACCTTACCACTACCCGTGATCAGAATTTTTACTGCTGGCGCGATATTAAAATAAAGCCTGTTAAAATCGGCGGTGAAATTTTCCATGCTGCTGAGCTTGTTGGCGAAGGTGAAATAATTAACCGACGCAATAATTTCAGAGTATTTTTTGGTGAGGTTATGCCTATTACCCACTTTACCCACAGCGGCCCCAAGCAGGATCATTTTCTGGTAAAGGATATCTCCGAGACCGGCTTTGCTTTCCTTGCTGAAGAGCCTTTTGAAGTAGGCCGTACAGTCCGCCTTAGTGTACCGCTTCCTGACCGCTCCGCCATTAATGTTACAGGCAAGATAGTCAGGATGCAGGAGCTGGAAAACAATCCCAAGACTCTTTACGGATGTCAATTTTCAGAAAACAACAAAAAACTGGCCAATTATCTTATGAAGGTTCAAAGAGAAAAGGCCAAAGGTGAAAAAGATAAGGAATTGGATAAATGAAATAATCAGGGCGTTTGCTTACAGTAAGCAAACGCCCTGATTGTATTTTTAGAACTGTGCATTGTAAAGATTTGCATAAAAGCCCTGTTTTGCCATAAGCTCCTGATGATTTCCTATTTCCACTATATTTCCGGCGTTCATGACAATAATCTTATCAGAGCCCATAATGGTGGACAAGCGATGTGCCACTACAAAGCTGGTACGCCCTTTCATCATTTCGTTAAAGGCCTTCTGTATCCTTATTTCAGTACGGGTATCAATAGAGGAGGTAGCTTCGTCCAAAATAAGCACCGGCGGTAATACCAGCATTACTCTGGCAATGCAAAGCAGCTGCTGCTGGCCCTGGGAAAGCTGCACTCCCTTTTCTCCCACTTTTGTATCATAGCCCTCAGGCAGACGCTTGATAAAGCTGTGGGCATGAGCCCTCTTAGCCGCTTCTATTATTTCCTCATCAGTGGCGTCAGGCTTATTCATAGCAATATTGTCACGCACGGTACCTGTTTTAAGCCAGGTGTCCTGCAGGACCATTCCGACATTCTCACGCAACTGCTTTTTCTCTATAGTACGTATATCCCTGCCATTAAGCCTGATGGAGCCTTCTTTTACATCATAAAATCTCATAAGAAGGTTAATAAGGGTAGTCTTACCGCAGCCTGTAGGACCTACAATGGCAATCTTCTGTCCTTCAAAAACATCCAGCGAAAAGTCAGTAATAAGCGGCCTTTCAGGCAGATAAGAAAAGGCTACATGCTCAATGGAAACCAGGGGATTACCCTCTTTCTCTAAAGGAGCAGCATCAATATCTTCTACTACTTCCACCATGTCCTTTTCTTCCAGGAAGTCAAAAACACGTCCTGCACAAACAATAGCATTCTGTAACTCTGTTACCACTCCGGAAATTTCGTTAAAAGGCTTGGTATACTGACCGGCATATGCCAGAAAAGCAGAAAGCTCGCCTACCGTAATACCTCCGGATATGGCAAAAATCGCCCCAAATATACCAACTGCGGCATATACACAGGAATTAACAAATCTGGTAGACGGATTTACCAATGAAGAATAAAAAGTAGCCTTCATGGAGCAATCAGCCAGGCGTTTATTTATCTCATCAAAACGCTCACACTCTTCATCCTTCTGATTGTAGGCATTTACAGCCTTCTGACCGGTGATCATTTCATCAATAAGTGCAGTCTGCTCTCCTTTTGTCTCTGACTGCAGCTTAAACATATCATGGGTATGTCTGGCTATAAAAGATGAAACAAACAATGACAAAGGTGTAAGTACCACTACCGCTATGGTGATGACCGGATTCAGTCTCAGCATAAAAATCAGAGTAATTACTATGGTAAGCACTCCTGTAAAAGCCTGAGTAAAGCCCATAAGTAAGCCATCCGACAACTGCTCCACATCTGCCATAATGCGGCTGACTATATCTCCCTGCGGATGAGTATCAAAATAGTTTATGGGAAGTTTGGCTATTTTTCTAAAGGCGTCATCCCTTATCCTCTGAACTGTGTGATAGGCAATGGAATTGTTACAAAGTGCCATAAGCCACTGGCAGACAGCGGATAAAGCAGTACAAATAAGGATCTGAATAATTGTAGTCTTTACCAGCTCAAAATCCACCTGCCCTGCCTTGACACAGGCGTCTACTGCCCTACCTGTAAGTACAGGAATATAAAGGGTAAAAGCTACTGTGGCTGCGGCAAGTAAAAGGGAAAAAATGGCTTTAGCGGACTCAAATCCAATATAATTTATTAACTTTTTGATTATTTTTCTATTGTCTTTGCTGGCTTTCATAAATCTCTTTATATACCTCGCAAGTCTTAAGCAAGTCTTCGTGACTACCTAATCCTGCTATACGACCGTCCTCCATAACTATGATATTATCACAGTGTGCTACTGTGGCTGTGCGCTGAGATATGATAAAAACTGTCATATCTTTAATCTCTTTTATAGCCTCACGCAGCCTTTTATCTGTGGCATAATCCAAGGCCGAAGAAGAATCATCCAAAATAAGGATTTCAGGTCTTCTGCAAAGGGCTCTTGCTATCATAAGTCGCTGCTTCTGACCTCCGGATAAATTACCTCCGCCCTGAGAGATCTCAGTCTCCAGTCCCTTTTTCTCCATTACAAAATCATATGCCTGAGCAGTCTTAAGAGCCCATATTGCGTCTTCATCCGTGGCCTTATCTGCACCAAAGGTAACATTGTCTCTGACATTTCCTTTGAAAAGGAAATACTTTTGCATGCAAAATCCCACTTTATCTTTTAATGCTTCCTGATTGTAGGCACGGGTATCAATACCATCTACAAAAACAGCTCCTGCGGTAGGCTTATAAAAGCCCGGGATCAGCTGAGCCAGTGTAGTTTTTCCGGATCCGGTAGAGCCTATAATGCCTATCGTATCCCCCTTCCTCACAGAAAATGATATATTTTCCAGGGATTCTGAGCCTGCTGAGCCATACTTAAAGAAGACGTCTCTAAATTCAACCTTCTTATTCTCATCGCCTTTTTCAAGATCCTCATAGTCAGGATTCTCCACGGGCTCTGCCTCTATTTCAAAAACATCTGCCACACGATTGGCTGAAGCAGCTGCTTTTGTCATAAGAATAATGAGATTGGCCAGCTTGACCAGCTCTACCAAAATCTGAGACATGTAATTAACCAGGGCAATCAGCTGTCCCTGAGTAATTGCGGCACTCTCTACACGTATAGCACCTGAGTAAAGAATAACTACCAGTGCTATATTTACAATAACGTAAGTTAAGGGGTTCATTAAAGCTGAAATACCGGCAGCCTTTTTTATAGACTCAGTATATGTCTCGTTTTCCTCAGTAAAGGAGCTTTTCTCCCTTTCCTGCATATTGAAGGCACGTACCACTCTTACACCTGTAAGATTCTCACGTACTCTCACCAGCATTTTATCCATATTTCCCTGTACTTTTTTGTACAGAGGCACTGTCCCCAGGATGATCCAGAAAACAATAACGGAAAGTAGTGGTATCGCTACTACAAAAACAAGAGCTGTTTTTACATCAATGGTAAAGGCCATAATCATGGCACCAAAAACGATAAACGGCGACCTTAAGAAAAGTCGAAGGGTCATATTGATGCCCTGCTGTACCTGATTAACATCCCCTGTCAGCCTGGTAATAAGAGTCGTTGCCCCCAAAGAATCAATCTGTGAAAAGGAAAAAGACTGAATATGGGCAAACAAAGCGCTCTTAATGTCAGCTGCGGCATTAACCGCTGTCTTGGCACTAAAATACTGGGCAGTGACAGATGACACCAAGCCTACTACGCCAAGAAGCACCAAAACGCCTCCCATGCCAAAAATATATGGCTTGTCGCTGTTGGCTATACCTGTATCGATAATAGCAGCCATTACCAGTGGTACAAAAAGCTCAAAAATGGCCTCCAGCATCTTAAAAAGCGGAGCCATAATAGCCTGTACTTTATATGGTTTTAAAAATTTAAATAGTTTTTTCATGTGATTGATTATAAAGGATTGTTAAGAAGTGGTCAAGGCGACACTCATACATTTTTCCCACACTCGATAGCTCTTCCCATATTCTTCATGGCTTCTAAAGATTACTTGGACAAAGGAAAAGGAGCCTTGATGACTTATCATCAAGACTCCTTTCAGACTGTAGACAAACTATGTTTTTAAGATAACTAGCGGTTTAGCCAGCTATAATCAGACTTCGGAATTCACTTCCGGAGTCTGAAATGGCGAAAAAATGGGGTGTAGGGGCCTCCATTTTTCGCCATTTATTCCTTA
>JAZLGU010000081.1:0-6983 GCA_045616485.1 Lachnospiraceae bacterium | reverse complement strand
CATGATTGAATCCGCTCAAATGATTATCTTCATGAAAAAGAACTGACTCCGTCAGTTCTTATAGCGTGTCGACAAAGTCGACACTTCAGAGCAGATGGCATTCGCCATCTGCTCTGTTATTGTTTTTAAGGAATAAATGGCTTACGATGTCAGCCTTATAAAAAATATAGTTTGTCTACAGTCTGACCCATGCTGCGTTGCATGGGTTTTTTCACTGTAGGATTACGAGAGCTCGAAGAGCGGAGTAATCCGTTTATGCACGTAGTAAAAAAACGGGAAAACAATATTTAATAAAAGTATAATGGGGAGATTATGAATAATTTAACACTTTATTGTATTATAGGGAACAAATATCGATAGTGGGGAAAAATCCCCATATTTTCTGATGTTATGAACGATATGAAATAAATTAAATTCCAAATATAATAATTCAATAGGTGAATGAGTATGAAAAAGAAATCTGTCCTGTCATTAATTATCGTATTACTGTGTGTTATCTGCCTGGCTTGCAACGGCGTGATAGCTATTCTAAATTCCGGTGCTGTGGAAAAAGCTTCAGCGATTACTTCTTTTGCAGAAGTAGTAAACGTAAGCTACGACATTAATCCCCTTGACATAAAGGACACCTTTAGCTACAATGAGGCGAATGTGACCGTGCAGAATGCCAAGTGTGTCAATAAGACTGTCGCCATCGACCAGATGATATCTATGGCAGTAGACCTGGTGTACGATATGGACGGAGCAGGCGGTACCTACGGCACAGGTTTTTTTGCAAGAAGTAAGGCTGACATCATTCGTTTTGCCAATATTCTCTCTGCCATGAGAGGGGTAGAAGGCGTGAAGATAGACGAGAAAAACAGATATCTGAATGGCTCCTACTATGCTGTAAAATTTACAGTCACAGACAGCTTCAAGTATTTTTACGCCCTGGACTCAGGAGATGAAAGTAAGCTCAGTGCACAGGATCTGCAGACCATCCAAAAGCTGAGAGAGATAGTGGAGGCATCTGGTGATCTGGCTACAGCCTACGATAAGGAAAAGTTTTTCCATGACTATCTGGTGAAAAACGTGGCTTACGGTCGTGTGGATCAGAGCAGAGCAGGCAGCACTCAGGCAGGCCAGACTCCTTATGAGGTGCTCATAGAGGGAGCAGGCTACAGCAAGGGCTATGCGGCAACATTTGACCTTTTGCTCAAGATGTCAGGTATCCCCTGTCAGATGGTAAAAGGCACAGCTGCTACAGCAGCCGGATCAGGCGCACATTTTTGGAATCAGGTTCAGATAGATGGTGAATGGTACAATGTGGATGTTACCTGGGATGACCCTACACCAAATACCAGCGGTACAGTGGTCTACACCTATTTCAATCTGGACGACGAGACTTTTTACAAGAATCACACACCCGAAGCAGATAATCAGAAGGAATGTATCTCTGTGAAAAACTACGGTGTGATAAGAGAATACACAGAATTTAAGACTCAGGATGAGGTCATGACCTATGTGGCAGACAACTACGGCAAGGATATAAAGACCGTAGAATTCCGCTATGCAGGTCAGGATGAGCTGGGGATACAGGCTATCGTAAACGAGATGAATAAGGGCCTGTCCTACAGCGCAATAGATACAGCATTTGGAGTTGTATACAGAATGACCTTCGAATAAAATACTAGTTGACCGGGATTGCTTATGAAAAAGAAACTGTTTACTTCGTTTTTAATTATATCACTGACAATTACCTGTTGGACAGGCTGTGGCAAAGGACCATCTGTGCCTACAGGGGTGCCTACCGATAAGCCCACGCCCACAGCGACTCAGGGGGCTGAGGCTACAGTCGCGCCTACGAAAGAGCCTACAGCGCTGCCGGTAACGCCGGAGCCTACAGGAGTGACAGAGCCAACAACTGCGCCAACAGCAGTTCCGACAGCAGTTCCGACAGCAGCGCCGACAGATGGGCCGGTGCCTACGGAAGCTGCAGGACCTACGGTAGCGCCGATAACTCCGATGCCTACGGAAACTGCAGGACCTACGGCAGCGCCGATAACTCCTGTACCTACGGAAACTGCAGGGCCTACAGTGGTACCTACCGACACTCCGGTACCAGCAACAGCTACACCGGTGCCGACCCATACTCCGGTACCTACCCATACTCCGGTACCAGCAACAGCTACACCGGTGCCGACCCATACTCCGGTACCTGCAACAGCTACACCGGTGCCTACCAGTACTCCGGTACCTACCCATACTCCGGTACCTACCCATACGCCGGTGCCGACCCATACTCCGGTACCTACCCATACTCCGGTACCTACCCATACTCCGGTACCTGCAACAGCTACACCGGTGCCTACCCGGCAGCCTGTAGCTACCAGTACTCCGGTACCAGCAACAGCTACACCGGTGCCTACCAAAGCAGCCGGCACTACTCCCTCTCCTATGCCTACACAGACAGCCGGGGAGAAGATAGTATATAACTGGAATACAGCTTCTGCCAATACTCCTGCCAGATATCTGGAGACAGAGCCTGAGCAGGCCAAAAAGACTTTGCTGGATGCTATGCACGGTGGTGAAGGTAACAGAGGCATTACTATCACCGGTTTCTTTTTCAAGGATCAGGAAAAAGTGAAGGCTCTGGCAGAGAATATAGCATCCTTAAGAGGTGTAAAATCTGTTATCATCGAAGAAGCCACCAAATATACCGATGGCTCCTTGTATATGATAACTGTTAATACAGTAGCATCCTTCCGTTATTATTATGCTATGGATATGAAGGATGAGTCATACATGACGGATAAAGACCGTCAGACTATAGCAAAATTAAATGAGCTGGTAAATAATGCAAAAAGCTATGCTACCAGCTATGAAAAAGAAAAGTATTTTCACGATTATTTAGCAAAAAAGATTACCTATGGAGTCTCCGCACAAGGCAGCTCGGGGCAGACTCCCTATGAAGCTCTGATACTGGAAGTGTGCGTATGTAACGGCTATGCCAGCACTTTTGAGCTACTAATGGAGATGTCAGGCATACCATGTCTATTTGTCAGCGGCATTGGTAATGGTGGCGCCCATGCCTGGAATCAGGTGCTTTTAGACGGCGCCTGGTACAATGTGGATGTGACATGGGATGACCCGGAAGAAGAGGGAGAAGTAGAATACTTCTACTTTAACATGAGGGATGAATATTTTCTGCTGTCCCATGCGCCTAGTGACTGCTATTATGTTACATGTTTTGCAGCAGACTACAATTATTATGTGGAATGCAGCAGCCAGCAGGAAGTAAATGACTATGCCAAGAGCCAGATAGATAAAGGCATTATGGAGGTAGTATTTGTATACACCGGTGCGACTCCTATGAATGGCAATGCGCTGGTAGCAGCGGTAGGCAAAGGCTATAGAGCTACTATGTATGATCTTTCATATGGTGTATTGTATATACTGACCTTTAGTTAGTTAATTTTTCCTTGGCATCTTCGATGGCCGCTATCAGGCAGTCCAGATCGGGCTGGATATGCTCGGGACGGGCCAAAGCGTCTGTTCGTTTTGCAATTTCATAATTGGTGGCAATCAGCTGACCATGAGCTATGCGATCCTTCATGGGGGTCTGCAGATGAGCAGTAATCATCTGAAGCACGGCTCTGGGGGAGCTACCGTGATTGCCGAAAAAAAGATACATGAGCTGGCGGACACCCTGCGCAGGCAGATCGTTGATAAGCTGCATAAGGGCAGCCAGTATACGCCCATCCTCGTCTTTTGGAGATATTTTATCCATATTCGGATAAACAGTCTGCAGGAGATAGGGGATGGGATTTTTATTTGTCAGCTTGAACCAGCTGATAGCCTGGCTAACGGTGGGCTCGGACACCCCGTTTTCCCAGTTCACTATGGTGCGCCTGGTCACACCCAGCTCCAATGCCATGTATTCCTGGGACTTTCCTGATTCATTTCTGCTTATTCTAAGGCTTTCTCCAATAGTCATAACTCCTCCTTTTGTCACGGGCGTTTCTCGTTGGCAATTGTTTTGCTTCGCTTGCTCCCTGGCTCGCCCCATTCCTCTCTTTAAAGCCGAGGCAGTGATTTGAGTGATTTAAGTTATTATTAAGTGATATAAAAATAGGCTGACCTCATTCTGCTCGAGGTTGACCACTCGCGGACGGTCACTAACTGCTATGCCCTGCGAGTTCCGGGCTGGAACCGGAACTCGCGACGGTCATACCAGTAAGTACCGTAGCCCTCTCGGGTCAAAGCTCGCAGGGCTGAGGTCAGTTTTTTTATATCACTTTATTTACACTGTGACTCACACTGCCTTGGCTTTAAACAGCCTCATGGGGATGCCGCCAGGAAGGTGCGCTCAGCAGGGTGTGACAGTGAGAAACGTCCCTGTGACAACACCGGGCGGCTAAAAGTGGGGCAAAGTGTGAAGTTAGCCGCCACTTGCTATGGAATATGTCCGGTGCCAGGGGGCTAAAAGAGAGCCAAAGCGTGAATTTAGCCGCCACTCGCCAGGGAATCTGCCCGGTGGCAGGGGGCTAAAAGTGAGCCAAAGCGTAGATTTAGCCG
Organism: Lachnospiraceae bacterium; assembly: GCA_045616485.1. Classification (GTDB taxonomy): domain Bacteria; phylum Bacillota; class Clostridia; order Lachnospirales; family Lachnospiraceae; genus RGIG3528. The sequence continues at coordinate 2,429 of JAZLGU010000081.1, read as the reverse complement.
CCACTTGCTATGGAATATGTCCGGTGGCAGGGGGGCTAAAAGTGAGCCAAAGTGTAGATTTAGCCGCCACTTGCTAGGGAATCTGCCAGGTGGCAGGGGGCTAAAAGTGAGCCAAAGCGTAGATTTAGCCGCCACTTGCTAGGGAATATGTCCGGTGGCAGGGGGCTAAAAGTGAGTCAAAGCGTGAACTTAGCCGCCACTTGCCACTTGCCAGTAGCAACCTTTACTGAAATCAGTATAGCATTTCTTAGATGGATATGCAAAATGTTTCGCTAACAATAACAAAACTTATATGATAGTGAAAAAAGTTTCTCAAAAATTGTTGAAAGATGTGTATTCCGAGACGCTGAAAAAATAAAGGGATGGGTATATTATAGGGCTCGTAAGGAAAAAGTCAGAGATAGTCAACTTAAGATAATGCTAATACGGAAGGAGAGACGGCATGAAAAGTATTACAACATTTAGCCTACAGTATGCCCACCGCTTTTATGGCTTTAAGGGAGAAGCCCAGTATCTGCATGGGCATACAGGAATCATGACCATTGAAGTGGAGGACGAGATTAATCCCGGCGTCAATATGGTTTTTCCCTGTAATGAGATAAAAAAGATAGCCTGGTCAGTGCTTAGAAATTTTGACCATGCGCTGATACTAAGACATGATGATCCGCTACTGGCAGCAGTGATGGACGTATATGAAGAACAGGGCATCATAGATGGTACCAGGCAGAACACCAATGTGGGACCTGCCTTTAAGACAGACCTGGCTACCGCTTACCCCAACTGCCGACTGGTAGTCACCAGGGAGACCATGACGGTAGAGGGCATGATAAAGCTGACATACGAGCTGCTAAAAGATAAGCTGAATATTTCCAAAATCACCTTTACCAGCGGCGACAACACGGCTTCACAGGAATATGAAGTCTGCTGCTCCCGGGCCAGATGCCCCTATTGTGGTGTGGCACTGGATGAAAATGGTGTCTGTTATAAATGTGGATATATAGAAGAACGATAGCTACCTCATTCCGAGCCCCCATAGATGCAGGCGCCGTGTGCCGGTTGCTCCCCGTCATGCGGCGCCACCCCAAAAAACAAAAAATTGTCAATCAGAAACGTCCCTGTGACAACTTTTTCACTTCGTTCCATAAAAGGAGAAAAAATGGTCGCTAAGCCATGATAGTTCATGCTGTCGCATGAAGGCTTAGCTTTTCAAACTCCTAACGGAGTTCTCCATTTATTCCACTTCGTTCCATAAAAGGAGAAAAACAAGGACACGCTTTCTTTCGAAAGCTAATGATAGTACTCGCCGTACAGGCCTCCATTGCCTGCGGCAAAGGAGATGGCATGAAATACTGGGTATATGAATTAAATAATCGTAGCCGAACGAACAATAAGCCCATTGCGCCCGGGGACAGGCTATTTAGTTTCCAAAAGATGTTTGTGGCCAATACATATCGTGAGGCACAAGCCAAGGCTATCAGCTGGGCTGATACTTTAGAGCTGCCGTTTCAGGTGTTTTACGTGGACCTGATAGGCTCATTTGACAGCTTTCCGGAGCTGCCGCTGGATTTATAGAAATAATAGAAGGGAAAATATAAGGAGGAGCCTCAGATGAAGAAAATCAGTCTCTTTAAACTCATTATGGCGTTACTTGTTCCGCTACTGGTGGGAGGATTGTCGGCGGCATTAACAGCGAAAGGAATGGCTGATTATGGCTCCATGTCCAAGCCACCATTGGCGCCGCCGGCCTGGGTATTCCCGGTGGCTTGGACTGTGCTGTATCTTATGATGGGACTGGCCGACTATCTGGCCTGGGTGGCCGAGGCAGATAATCTCTGTAAGGGAAGAGCCATGGCACTCTACTGGATACAGCTGGCCATGAATTTCATGTGGTCCATCGTATTCTTTAATCTAAAGTGGCGCCTGCCGGCCTTTATCTGGCTGATAGGCATGTGGATTATTGTTATTCTTTGCGCCATCAATTTCGGCAAGCTGGATAAAAGAGCCGGATGGCTGATGGTGCCCTATATTCTGTGGCTGACCTTCGCGGCATATCTGAATATGGGAGCATATATATTAAATAGTTGACAAAAAGAAACGTCCCTCTGTCACATTCTACCGATGACAGTTGGCCTGATAATAATGATGAATAGCCGCTTATCTTGGGGATGGGCGACTATTTTTTTACGCTTATTTAATTGAATTGCTTTTTTTACGTGGGATAATAATATTTGAAAAAATTTTGATAATTATAAAACCTTTTTCTCCTTAAGCGGTACTTACTAATGAAGGGTGTAATCGGGGGCGGCCAAAATTGTTATAGGCTTTCAAGGTTGTTGCAGGTTGTCACAGGCTTTCAAGGTTGTCAAAAGTTGTCACAGGGACGTTTCTCACTGTCAACTTTTGGCAAAAAAAGTTGACAGTGAGAAACG
>JAZLGU010000080.1:0-4324 GCA_045616485.1 Lachnospiraceae bacterium | reverse complement strand
AATGCTGAAAAACCTAGAAAAATCAAGGCTTTTCAGCATTCTGGACATGTAAAATTTCTCGTTATGTTAAGGAAAAATGAGACGATAAAACGGGCGAAAAACTGTGAGTAGTAACTACAATTTAACAAAAAAAGCTTGACTTTCTCGTCATGGGGTGGTAAAATACTACTCCGTGACGAGTTTATTTATTCCTTGCTCTCCATACAAAGGAGGGCCCACAAGACCAGAAGGAGGTGCAATACAACATGGAACATTATGAATTATGTTTAGTTGTTAATGCAAAAGTAGAGGACGACGTAAAGAATACCACCCTCGAGAACGCAAAGGCTCTTATCACCAGATTCGGTGGCGAGATCAAGAACGTTGAGGATTGGGGCAAGAAGAAGCTTGCTTACGAAGTTCAGAAGATGAACGAAGGTTTTTATTACTTCATTCAGTTCGATGCTGAGACAACAGTGCCAAATGAGATCGAACAGCGTATTCGTATCATGGACAACGTACTCAGATTCTTATGCACAAAGATTGAGGCATAATTTAGGGAGGATATCCTAATGAACAGAGTAATTCTCATGGGCAGACTTACTAGAGACCCAGACATTCGTTATTCACAGAACGGTGGAGATAATTCCGCTGTTGCCAGATATACAGTCGCAGTTGACAGACGTGTACGTCGTGATCAGGGCGGCGATCAGCAGACAGCTGATTTCATTTCCTGCGTAGCATTTGGCCGTCAGGCTGAGTTCGCAGAGAAGTACCTTAAGCAGGGCACCAAAATTGCTCTCGAGGGTCGTATCCAGACTGGCAGTTATACCAATAAGGATGGTCAAAAGGTATATACCACAGATGTGGTTGTAGATAGTACAGAGTTTGCTGAGAGCAAAAACTCACAGAGCAGCAGCAATGGCTCAGGTTACTCCAATGAGAGACCGCAGCCATCAGGGGCAGACAATGGATTCATGAATATCCCTGAGGGTATTGATGACGAGCTGCCATTCGGCTGATGCATCATCTAATGCAAATTACATCGATTTGAACAGGAGGAAATAAAATGGCAGGTGAAAAGACAGCAAGACCTGAGAGAACAGACGCTCCTATGAAGAGACGCGTTGTTCGCAGAAGAAAGAAAGTTTGTGCATTCTGCGCAGATAAGACTACAGAGATTAGCTACAAGGATACAAAGAAGTTATCCAGATACGTATCTGAGAGAGGTAAGATCCTTCCTCGTCGTATTACAGGCACATGCGCTAAGCATCAGAGAAGTCTGACAACAGCTATTAAGCGCGCACGTCACGTAGCTCTTATGCCTTACACAGTAGAGTAAGGTTATACCTATTATTGAATAATAAACTCAACGAAGCCTCGGATTTATCCGAGGCTTTTTAAAAAGACGGGAGGATAATATAAATGGCTTGTACAACAATTCTTGTAGGTAAAAAAGCAAGTTATGATGGCTCTACCATGATTGCCAGAAATGATGATGGCGGTTATGATACAAAAAAGCTGGTGGTGGTAAATCCTAAAGACCAGCCAAAGAAGTATAAGAGCAAGATATCAAAGGTGGAAGTGGAGCTGCCGGAAGAGCCTTTACGCTATACAGCATGTCCAAATGTTAATAAGGACAATGGAATTTGGGCAGCATGCGGCATCAACGCTGCCAATGTGGCTATGACAGCTACAGAGACTATCACCAGCAATCCCAGAGTCCTGGGAGCAGATCCTTTGGTGCGCTATATACCCAAGCAGGGTAAGGAAAAGGAAAAAGCAGGCGGCATTGGAGAAGAAGATTTTGTAGTACTTGTTCTTCCTTACATAAAGTCTGCAAGAGAGGGCGTTGTACGCCTGGGCCAGCTTTTGTCCCAATACGGCACCTATGAGTCTAATGGTGTAGCCTTCTCCGATAAGGATGAGATATGGTGGATGGAGACTATAGGCGGCCACAACTGGATTGCCAGACGAGTGGGAGACGAAGAGTATGTAGTTATGCCCAATCAGTTTGGCCTTGACCGTTTTGACTTTGATGATGCTTATGGCGCAAAGAAGGAAAACATGTGCTCAGAAGGTCTCAAAGAGCTTATGAAAGATTACCACCTGGATCTGACTTTGGATGAGAAAAATTTCAATCCTCGTGAGGCATTTGGCAGTCACTCTGACAGTGACCATGTTTACAATACACCACGAGCCTGGTACATGGGCAGATATTTTAATTACAATACCTATATCTGGGACGGAAATGATGCCGACTATACACCGGAGAGTGACGATATCCCCTGGTGTTTTGTACCTGATAAAAAAATAACCGTGGAGGACGTAAAATATATCCTCTCTTCCTACTATCAGGGCACTCCTTACAATCCATATAAGAAGGGTGATGACGCCAGAAAGGGTATGTATCGTCCTATTGGCATCAGCCGCACCGATATGATGGCTATACTTCAGATCCGTGACTATGTACCTGCAGAAATAGCGGCAGTAGAGTGGATTTGTTTTGCCTCTAATGCATTCAACGCTCCATTGCCTCTTTATACCAATACTGACAAGATGCCTGCTTATGTAAGCGGCACCACACCTGATGTATCTACCGAATATTTTTTCTGGGCATCCCGACTTCTGGGCACTCTGGCAGATCCTCATTACGGCTCAGCTATTCAGATGGTGGAGCGTTATCAGGGAGCCATGGCCACCGAGGGACATAGACTGCTCAACGAGTACGATAGGAAAATGATGGAGAAAAAAGATTTTTCACTGATTGCAGAGGCCAATAATAAGCTCTGTGAGATGGGGAAAAAGGAGACTACCCGTGCCATCAATAATCTGGTTAAAAATTCTTACCAGCACATGAAAAATGGTTATAGCAGGGCAGATAACTAAAAAATTGGTGTAAAATCGCATTTTCTCACTTTTTGAGAGAGAATTTTCAGCATCTGGGCTTTAAAAAATGTCCTTTATGAGTAGAATGTGAGCTGCAGGCAGAGGTAAAAAGTCTGTAGAAGAGGATAAAAAAATGGAAAAAAATACAATGGGAGCATTTATAGCAGCTCTCAGAAAATCAAAAGGGATTACCCAGCAGGAATTGGCAGATATGCTGAATGTTTCCAATAAAGCAGTGAGCAGATGGGAAAGAGATGAGACAGCACCTGATATCACCCTGCTCCCTGCCATAGCTGACATTTTTGGAGTAACATGTGATGAGCTGCTACGGGAGGGGCAAGATTAAAAAGTCTTATAGCTAAGCAGTTTGCTTCTTTTGCCAGGTTGTATGCGATTGCACTGACTTTGCTGGTGGTGGGTATCATTGCACTTTTATATAATGGCCCTGGCAGCAGTGATTATGCTTATTATTGCATTTAGCCGTGTGGCAGAGTTTAAACATAGCGAGATATTTGAACAGGGAGACAAAAAATTAACCACGGCATTCAGAAAAAAGGTTTTTCCTTTTATTTTCTGGCTTATCTGCATACCATCGACAATTTTGGGTGTCGGACTGGTGGCTTTTACCAGTGGTGGTTATAACATATGGCAAAGTATACTTTTATCTACTTTAGTAATAATGGTGACTGCTGTCCCTATGTATTATGCAATCGGCGTAAAAAAATACGGTCCGGATGTATATGAACTGAAGGGACGTATGGATGGAGAAAAGGGTGCAAAAATAATGAATTTTGCCCAGGCAGCCTTGTTGCTCGGCATTATAGGTGCCGTGGAGGTTCCCTTTTTTCTGAACAATTTTGCAGATATAAACTATTACTCCGGTCTGAATACGTTTTTCTACTTGCTATTCTCCATAGCCTATGGAGGAATTGGAATTATCTTTTCGCTTATTGTAAAAAAAGAGGATGTTCCGTTTGCGGCGGCGACGGCACTTAGCAATTCACTGTTCTATTTTGGAGTACTGTTGTTACCGGATGCGTTTAGCGCAAGGAGGCCGGGCTTCGGATATATTTCGGTACCTGCAAATGAAGTCTACAATTCGATAGTGATACCGGTAGGCAATAATAACGCACAGTACAGCCTGGTTATTAATGTTTTTCAGCTTGTTATGTGTGTGATTATGCTGGCACTGGGCATTGCAGGACATTGCTATATAAGGCATAGCAGAAATAAAAATAAAATTGCACAGTAGTAATTACTATCAAATTACTATCAAATTACTATCAAAGGATAAAGGAGCTTTTTTTACAGCTCCTTTTTTTGGTATGCGCGCCATGGGCGCGCTCTAACGGGTGAAAGTCCCGAACACGCCTAGGCAACGAGGAAGTGTATAGCTGAACAGCAAGGGTGTCCATCGCGAGGTGGAATCTGAAGGAAGCTGTAGGCAAACTCTTGG
>JAZLGU010000079.1:0-11643 GCA_045616485.1 Lachnospiraceae bacterium | reverse complement strand
ATTTTGTCGCCGAGAAACGTCCCTGTGTCAACTTTTTGTCACCGAGAAACGTCCCTATGTCACATAATTAGATATTTACGAATTTTTCAACTTCAGCCTGAAGAGACTTGGATATCTTACTGTTGGTCTCTGCTTCGTTGCGGATATCACTCATGGAGCCTGCCAGCTTGGTAGCTTCATCTGCCACCATGGAGATGCCGGAGGAGCTTTCAGAAACAGCCTGATTTACGTTGTCTACACTTCTGGATACCTCGCTCAGGGTTGAGGTCAGATTGTTGGAATTCTGCTGGAACTCGCCCAGGATACCCTTCATGCTTTCAGCGTCCTGATAGTATTGTTCTGAATAGCTTACAAACTGCTGATAATCGTTAAGGACTGATTCGTCAATGTAGTTAAGGATCTCGTCGGCATTCTTGGAAAGTAAAGCTACTGCATCATTAACCAGCTTACTGATAGACTGGATATTGTTGGCGGTATCACGGCTGGAGTCGGCAAGCACTCTGATTTCGTCAGCAACTACTGCAAAGCCTCTGCCTGCCTCACCGGCTCTTGCGGCCTCGATAGAAGCGTTAAGGGCAAGGAGATTGGTCTGGCTGGAGATAGAAAGAATATCTTCGGTCAGCTTATTGATCTTCTCAACATTCTTGCTGTTTTCAATGGCTTCATTAAGGTTGGCTCTTCTTTCGCCTATCATTGTTTCAGCATTCTTCTTATTGGTTACGGAGAAATCCTTTACGTCATTAGCACGTACCTGAACTTCATTAACAAAGCTGTAACCTTCACTGATTCTGGTATTCATGGCATCAGCCTGCTCGGAGATGTTATTGGCACTTTGTACCAGCATCTCAACAGTATGATTAATTTCAATCATGTTGGCAGCCAGCTCTTCGGAAACGGCAGATACGTTGGCGGTGCTTTCGTTGGATACCTGAATCTCGTTGTTCAGATGGTCTACGGAAGAGCTTAAGTTGGCCGACTCGGAACGAATGGTCTTAATAATATCCTGCAGCTGATCCATAAATGCATTAATACCTGCAAGCAGTGTACCGATTTCATCCTTGGATTTAATAGTAAAACGTGTAGTCAGGTCACCTTTACCCTGAGATATTCCATCGATTACCTGAGTCATGGTATTGCCTGCATTGACAGCCGGTTTGATGATGAATCTCAATCTGAAAGCTATAACAACTGCTATGGATATGAAGCCTACTACAAAGGCTATTGTCAGAGCGTTAAGAGTGTTGGTAATGGAAGTGGCTCTTTTCTGAGCAGCTGCCACCTGAACATCAGAAACTTCTCTTATGGTATACTCACCGAGGATTCTAACCTGCACTGTGGATGTGCTGCCGTCAGGATTTTCTACTGTCTCATATTTACCATCTGCAAATTTGCTGACGGAAAAGCCTTCTACATATCGGGAATCGGAAGCCATGCTCTGAGCATCAATCCACCACTGGGAAGTAATATTGCCGGTAGCATCATAGGAGAGAGAGCCATCGGTAGTATAGGCTGTAAAAACTTTTGTATAGGCCGCAATGATTTTTTCTGTTGCATCAATATAGCTGAGGATAGAGAAATTCAAAAGTCTTGCCTCAGCTTCTTCTTTTGGAAACTGATCTAAATAGCCTAATACGCCACCCTTTATCTCTACCAGATTAAAGGAAGCATCATAAACATCATTATATTCATCCTGAATCCTTACCAGCTCTTCTACTGTTACCGGATATTTATCATTATACATTTCCATAAGGATAGGGCGAATGGTCTTTAATGACTCTGTCATTAATTCGCATTCCTGAATGCCGGAAACGCCGTATATATATCCCATGAAAGGCATATTGTCTCTGGAAAAGTCCTTCATCTGATAAACTCGTTTTACCAGGGACTGGACATTAGTATTAATAATACCAATATTTCTTTCAAGAAGTACATTTTCGTCGGCCATTTGCTTGGCGGTATTACTTAGTTTTTTAACATTTGTACTTACAAGCAACATACAAATAAGAAAAATAATGGGGAGAAGACCTACAAGGGTCATTACTTTTGAAGTGATATTTTTAAACATAGCACACCTCCGTGAATAGTAAGTGTCTTCTTAGTGCGAATTAACGCCTAATTCTATTATACTGATACAGACTGTTAAAATTAATAAATTGCTTGTAAAATATCTGACAATAACTGATAAAATATAGATAATTGCGCGTTTTTTGGTTGATAAAGACGGGGGAGAGCAATATAATAACAATGGCTTTTTGTAAGCCTAAATAGAAAATGACTTTGTAAAAGGGATTAATATGTTACTTAGTATTGCATTAATATTACTGGTGGGCTTATCCATGAGCCGGATATGCAAAATATGTAAGCTGCCGGGACTATTGGGGATGCTGCTTACCGGGGTCCTGTTGGGGCCCTATGTGCTGGATCTTCTGGATAGCAGTATTTTAGGTATATCAGCTGAGCTTAGAAAAATAGCTCTTATTATAATACTTACCAGAGCAGGCCTGGGATTGGATCTTACAGGACTTAAAAAGCTGGGCAGGCCTGCGCTTCTCATGTGCTTTTTACCTGCATCCTTTGAGCTGTTGGGAATGTTGCTTCTGGCGCCAAAGCTATTAGGGATGTCTGTGCTGGAGGCTGCTGTGCTGGGAGCAGTACTGGCAGCGGTATCACCTGCAGTAGTGGTGCCGCGTATGGTCAAGCTGACTGAAGAAGGATACGGTGTAAAGGATGGCATACCACAGCTTATTTTGGCAGGCGCTTCCGTGGATGATGTCTATGTTATAGTTTTGTTTTCCACTTTTGTAGGCATGATGCAGGGGGAAGGCGCTTCAGTAGTCCGCTTTATCAATATTCCCGTGTCCATTGTTTTAGGAATTGTTATAGGATTTGTTATAGGTCTCGCCTTTGCTTTTTTCTTTTCAAAGGTACACATAAGAGATACGGCCAAAGTGCTGCTGATATTAAGTGTATCCCTGCTTTTGGCGGTGGCTGAAGATGCTCTTTTTACACCTATTACATTTTCTGCCCTCATTGCCATTATGTTTATTGGTATCGGACTTCAGAAAAAGAAAAAGGATGTGGCAGAAAGAATTTCCGTAAAATACGGCAAGCTCTGGGTAGCGGCAGAAGTCTTTCTTTTTGTACTGGTAGGTGCTACGGTTAATATAAATTACCTGGGAAAAGTAGGCGTAAAGGCACTATTACTAATAGTGGGGGCCCTGCTTTTCAGGATGCTGGGAGTATATGTGTGTCTCCTGGGTACCGGACTTCGGGGAAAGGAGAAGCTTTTTACCATGCTGGCCTATACTCCAAAAGCTACTGTTCAGGCGGCTATAGGAGGAGTCCCTCTGGCCCTGGGATTTGTCTGTGGTGATGCGGTGCTTACGGTAGCGGTACTGGCAATAATACTTACAGCACCCCTGGGGGCTTTTGCCATAGATATGACTTATAAAAGATTTTTACAACATGAAGGATGAAAAAAATGAAAATACTGGCTTATAATGTCCGTGAGGATGAGAGAGTATACTTTGAAAAATACAGTAACGAGTTGGGCTGCCAGGTGATGCTGACTGAAGCGGACGCCACTATAGAAAATGCAGATTTGGCTGAGGGCTGTGACGGAGTATCAGTACTTGGTATGTTTAATATCGACAGAGCCCTGCTGGAAAAATTCAAGTCTTTGGGAGTAAAAGTGGTATCTACCAGAACTGTAGGCTATAATCACCTGGACCTGGAGGCAGCTAAAGAGCTGGGGATAGCGGTATGCAGTGCAGGCTATGCTCCAAATGGTGTGGCGGAATTTACCATCATGATGATATTGATGTGCCTGCGCCATTATAAACAGGCTATGTGGAGAGGACAGGTAAATGATTTTTCGTTGCCCGGACTTATGGGAAGAAATCTTTCTGAGCTTAAGGTGGGTATCCTGGGTACAGGAAAAATCGGAGCTCAGGTAATAAAGAATTTAAGTAGCTTTGGCTGTGAGATTTTTGCATATGATGTTCGTGAAAATGAGTCTGTTAAGCAGTATGCAGCGTATAAGGATCTGGATACCATTTTTAGGGAATGTGATATTATAAGCCTTCATATGCCCTTATTACCTTCTACAGAGCACATCATTAATAGAGACTCCATAAGTAAGATGAAAGATGGTGTCATTATCATAAATTGTGCCAGAGGCGGTCTCACGGAAATAAACGCTCTGGTAGAAGGCATAGAGACTGAGAAAATCGGGGCACTCGGCATGGACACTGTAGAAGGAGATGAGGATATTGTGCATGCAGATCACAGAACGGATATCCTCTCCAACCGTAACTGGTTCTATCTCCATCAGTTCCGTAATGTCATTATGACCCAGCATATGGCTTTTTACACTGAGCAGGCAGTAGACAGTATGGTGCGCTGTGGAGTGGAAGGGCCTGTAAAAATCCTTCGTAATGAAAAATTTGAATTTACCATAGAGCAGTAAATGATGCACTTGATACAGGAGGCAGCAGGATGAGTCAGAAAGTACAGAGCTTGTTTCATGTGGGATTTCAGGTGATAGAAGAGCCTGATATCAAGGCTGGCAGGAAAAATGCAGACTTTGGTCAGGGCTTTTATTTATCTGATAACGAGAGCTTTTCCAGGCGTTGGGCCAGGATAAAGGAAGGAATGACCACATACCTAAATCGTTATGAGATGGATTACGAGGGACTGAATATTAAGAACTTTAATAGAGAAGAAGACTGGCTCAGCTATATTACAGCCAATCGAAACAATCAGGCTGACAGCCTGTCTGACTACGATGTTGTTATTGGTCCTATAGCGAATGACACGATCTATGATACCTTTGGAGTACTGACCAGTGGACTTATGAATGCTGACCAGGCCTTGAAGCTGCTTTCTGCAGGGCCTGCCTATACGCAGATTGCCATTAAGACAGCAAAGGCGGTGAAGGCTCTGCGTTTTAAAGAGGTTATAGAGCTGCAGGCAGAGGAGATTGAACAGTACAGGAGCTTGGTAAAAGAAGAAGAAGCAGCTTTTCAGGAGCAGTTTTTGGCAGCTCTGGAAAGCATTAATGAAGAATAGAGCGAGGGAGTTTTCATCGAATTTTAATAGTAAGTTTATTCCAAAAAAAAGAAAAAGGCGGTATAATGCAGGAAATAATTTGGGACTAAAGAACTAAAGCCCGGAAGGAGGTCGCCGTGAGCATTATATCGCTGATAGAAGCATCCTGTGCTGATCAGGAAGTAGATGCGGTAGTAAATGCAGCCAACAGGCAGCTATGGGCCGGTGGCGGTATATGCGGCGAGCTGTTTAGAAGAGCCGGTATTAATGAGCTTATGGAGGCCTGTAATCATTACAGCATACCTCTATCAGACGGCCAGGCAGTTATTACCCCCTCTTTCCATATGAGCAATACCAAGTCGATTATTCATGCTGTCGGTCCTGATTTCAGAAAAACACCGGGAGCTTTGGGAGAGCTTTTCTTAGCATACTATAATTCCCTTATGGTGCTTATGGAAAACGGGCAGCACAGCATAGCTTTTCCTCTTATAAGCTCAGGGATTTTTGCAGGAGATCTGGAAAAGCCTGCGGAAATTTCTGCCAGACAGTGTAAAATGGCCTATAAGAAATTTACGGAAGATTATCCGGATTATGATGTGGACGTAAAGGTATGTGTCTATGAGAAAAGGGATATGGAAGGAGCCATAATCGGATTTGGCAGATAAATAAATATTCATGATATCTATAAAAGCAGCCTGCTTTCGCCAGGCTGCTTTTTTTGTAATAAGTTTCCTATAAAGTGTAAAAAGAAAAGCGGGAGTTGACTATGAAAAATCAGCATTCTTTACGAAATAGTTTCGCTTGAAGTCTCGTATTTTAGTGAACAAACTTATTTGACGTTATATAAAAAATCGTATCATAATAATTGTTATGTAAATAACAAAAAAGAAAAATAGGGAGATAAATGTATGAGTAAAAACGACATTGCTCGTAGACAATTCCTCAAGGGTGTTGCAGCAAGTGCAGTAAGCGCAGCTACAGTAGGCGTTCTTGCAGGATGCAGATGCAAAATTTGCTCTTCTTGAGTCCATTGGATTCATTGCTTGTAATGTAGGGCAGATTATTTACTTTTTCGTAAAAGGTATTTATAACAGCGAAAACACAGCTTTCATGGAGATTCATTTTTTCATAGTACTGCTTGTGGCAGGAAGCGCTTACTTCTCAGTGCGTCGTGTGGAAATGAATAACAGAGAGCGTGAGAAACGCATTCAGAATGAGGCAATAAAAACAAAGGAACTCCTGGATAAAACCATGGTGGTAGCTCATGAGACAAACGAGAATATTAACCTGGTGGGAAATTCTATCGACAGTTTGGAAAAGTCTATATGGAAAAAATAGATTCAGCCGTAGATATTATTTCCACTATCACCACTAAAACAAATCTTCTTTCTCTTAATGCATCCATTGAGGCTGCCAGAGCAGGAGAGGCGGGCCGTGGCTTTGCAGTAGTAGCTACAGAGATACAAAAAATGGCAGGAAATACCAAGGATGCCACAGTTCAGATTCAGCAGATGGTAGAGGATGTATCAGCAGCTATTTCTGAGGAAGTGGCTACCAATGCAAATGAGACTTTCTATTCCTGCGAAGACAATCTTAAGACTGTGGAAGCAGTACAGGATGCCATGAGAAGCTTAAGCCAGCTGGCTGACAGCCTTAATAACCGTTAAAAGATGCCGGATGCTTAATTATCGCTCTGACATTATATAAAGATAAGAAAGTTAATAAAGAATTTAAATAAAGACCAAAGAAAAGTATGTTAGAATATGGGTAATAACCAGTATCAGGGGGCAGTATGACTACAGAAGAACTGATGATAAATTATTCACCTATAGGCGATGTAATATCTTTGGTATGCAGTATGATGATACTTTTCCTAATTATGGAGGTTTTGTACTTTACCAAAGACAAAAAATTCATGTTTATGGAGATGGCATTATGCTGCATTTTTATTGCGTCTGCCACTAATCTTGTTTTTGACGCCATATTGCAGATAAATGCCCCGGTGGTACTGATTTTCATATTAAGGGATATATATCATTTTGGACTTATTTTATGTTTGTACTGTTTCATAGCATATATGAAAGAAATGTTGGACGTAAAAGGGAAATTTGCTGAAGTGGCTATTATTGTCACCAGAGTAATGCTTGTGACTGCATTGGTATTTGAGGTGGCATCGCCCTTTACTCACTTCGGATTTACCTATAAGGACGGACTTTGGTATGACCCTCTGGTAAGTCCTTATACGGTTTTTTATGTATATGCTGTGGTGTCTTTTACGGTAATGCTCACATTTTACGCAGATCGTCTTATAAGGCCGGTACGGGCATGTCTGGTAATGGTAGATGTGCTGGTAGTAGGCATTATGACCTTCCAGGGTTTTCTGAATATTAATTCTTACAATACCTTTACGTATATGCTGCCGGTGCTGGTGGTTATGATTATGCTCCACAGTAAGCCCTACGATGCAAAAACAGGAGCGCTTAGTGTTTCCGGCTTTGAGAGCTTTGTGAAGAGAACTGTAGGGAAAAAAATATCCTCAGACTACATGGTGCTTAAGCTGAATTTTAAAATCCTTGACGTATTGCCGGATGAGCTGGGAAAAGGACTGAATTCCTTCTGGAGAGCATATTTTAAGAATGCTTTGCTGTTCAATCTGGAATCGGATTTATTTGTATTAGCTATCCCCAGAGATAAGAAAAACAGCAATACTGAAGAAAAAATAAAGGAACTTACAGAAAAAGCTTTTGATAAGTATTATTCTCAGTATCAGATACCATATAAGGTAATAGGTCTCTTCAATATTGATTTTGTGGAGACAGAAGCTGATATAGTAGGTATGATCCAGTACCTTCTTTCCAAAATGGAAGAAAATACCATAGAGCTGGTAAGTGAGAAAAAGCGGGATGAGCTTAGGCTTTTTAAGAAGATTAAGGAAAATCTCGCAGATATAGAGAAAAAGGGAGACCTGGACGACGAAAGAGTACTGGTTTACTGTCAGCCAATCAAAAATGTAAAAACCGGAAAATATGATTCAGCAGAAGCTCTTATGAGAATGACTATTCCTGAGAAGGGCATGATTTTCCCGGATATGTTTATTCCTTTGGCAGAAAGCTACAATTATATCCATTCCCTCACCCGAATTATGTTAAATAAAGTGTGCAGATTTATAAAGGAAATGGAAGAAGAAGGCTATAATTTTAAAAGGATTTCCGTGAATTTTGCTGCTTCTGAAATAATAGCAGATGATTTCAGTGAGGAAATTCTGTCAATTATAAGAAATGCGGGGGTAGAACCTGAAAAAATCGGTATAGAGCTTACTGAGAGCCAGACGGAAACAGATTTTATGATAGCAAAGGAGAGAATGGCTACATTAAAAAATGCAGGTATGACCCTGTACCTGGATGATGTGGGCACCGGTTATTCCAATCTGGACCGCGTAGTAAAATATGATGTCGATGTGGTCAAATTTGACAGATTCTTTATACTGGAAGCAGAAAAGGACGAAAAGGTAATAAAGATGATGAAGCATCTGTCAGAAGCCTTCAGAGATATTAATTATGAGCTTCTATATGAAGGAATTGAGACTGAGAAAAATCAAGAGCTTTGTGTATCCTGTGGTGCGGATTATCTGCAGGGGTATATGTATTCCAAGCCTGTCCCGATTGATAAACTGAGAGAGTTTTTTGAGAAATAAAAATGGAGAGATTGCATGACCACGGAGAAAGAGCAGAAGAGTAAAGCTTCTGACAGACGCACCAATATAATACATATCATGATGCCAATAATGATTATATTGGTTATAGTTTTAGTGCTTTCGTTATTTACTGCATGGCAGAAAAAAAGAGTGGAGCGCGATGCTGACTACGTCATTAATCAGATGGCTGACCATATTGTAATCAATATCAATATGACGCTGGGATACGCAAAAAGCAGTATTAATGCGGTAGCAGCGTCTGTTTCCCAGTCCATGACAAAAGAGGAATTGGATAATCCTTCCCAGGTACTTTCTCCCTTGATTAAAAACACTCCTTTTAAGGATATTGAATTCATAAGGCCTGACGGCATGAATGTATCCAATGTGGGAGAAGCTTTTGATGCCAGCGACAGAGTATATTACAAGCAGGGCATAAAAGGGAATTCAGGCATCTGGATTAATTACAAGCCTAAAAATACCAGAGATGTGCTGATTGATTTTTATACCCCTTTAAGATACGAGGGGAAAATAGCAGGAGTGCTGGCGGGATACATAGCGGCCAACAGTCAGATGGCTTCATATCTTCAAACTGAATTTCTGGGAAAAGAAGTCTATAGCATTATTCTTGATGAGAATAATATGGTAATTTGTACATCCATCAAGTCTGATTATGTCCCTGAAATGACTTTTGACATGCTTTTGGATGCATTTGATGTAAGAAGCGAAAAGAAAGAGCGGGCATTTGAAGCTCTGAAAAACAGAAGCGGAGAGGTTTTTGCGTTTAAAAACAAGGTGGGGGAAGGAAGAGTCTGCATAAAAAAAGTAGCAGATACGGGCTGGACCGTAATGGTATTTATTCCTCCCAAGTCCTTTGAAGACGTAGTGGAAATAAGTACAAAAAACGCAGTTTTGGCAATTTCCATAGTGGTGTTGATACTTGTGTTCTATGTGGCACATATTATCGGAACGGACCTTAAAAAGCGAAGATTAATAGTGGCTGCCAACAAAAAGCTGGAAGAGGATAATCGTATCATTGATGAGGAAAATCGTAAGGCTTTTGCAGAGATATCCGGAATAAGAGATATTATTTCGTCAGCCAACATGGGTACCTGGCGTATCGAACTGGTAGAGGGCAGGCAGCCCAGGATGTTTGTTGATGACAAAATGAAAGAGCTTCTGGGAGTCGCTGGGAATGACAGAACTCCTGAGCAGACATATACGGACTGGTATGACAATATAACCGAAGAAGCGGTGCCGGGGGTAATCCAAAGCGTAGAAAAAATGAAGACCGACGGCTTTGACGAAAATACTTATCTATGGAAGCATCCGGCTAAGGGCTTAAGATATGTGCGATGTGGCGGTACCTCCAGAGAAATCCCGGGTGGATACGTTTTAAGAGGCTACCATTATGATGTGGATGAGCTGGTGAGAAAAGAACAGGCAAACGTCAATATGCTAAAAGAAGCACTGGCTGATAAAAATGAATATTATGCTACCCTGGGAGCACTGGGTGACATTTTTTACAGCATGCATGTTATTGACTTGGTAAATGATACAGCTACCACCATTAATGCTAAAGATGATGTGGCAAGGATGTCAGACAGCAATAAAGGGGCAAGAGAGCTGATGAAAGAAGCCATGAGCACGTTGACGGCATACAGCTGTAGGGAAGAAGTGTTAGAGTTTACAAATCTGGATACTGTTGTTGACAGAATGCAGAATAAAATCTATGCAGAGCATGAGTTCGTGGGAGTACATGCTGGATGGTATCTGGCCAGCTTTATTGTGATGGAACGGTCTGAAAACGGACGACCTATAAAGTTAATATTTGCTACCCGCGATATAAACGAAGAAAAGAAACAGGAACAAAAACTTATCTATAAATCACAGACAGATGAACTGACAAAAGCCTATAATCGAAGAGCTTACGAGGAGGCTCTTTTGGAGCTGGAAGAAAAGGGAATACCCGGAGATTTTGCTTATTTTTCTTTCGATCTTAACGGACTTAAGATGGCCAATGATACTATAGGTCATGAAGCAGGAGATGAGCTGATAGTAGGTAGCAGTAACTGTATAAAAGAGGCTCTTTGTGGAGAAGGGAGACTTTTCAGAACAGGCGGAGATGAATTTGTAGTTTTGACCTGTCTTAAAGAGAAAGAGCTGGAAGATTTATGCATAAGACTTAAAGACAATATTGACAGCTGGCATGGTAAGCTGGTGGACAGTTTATCAGTGTCCTTCGCATATGCTGCCAAGGCGGAAAACCCAGAGGCTTCACTGCATGATATAAGTGTACTGGCTGATAAGCGTATGTATGATGCTAAGTCAATGTATTACAGAAAAGCAGGCGTGGATCGACGTGGTCGAAAGGATGCGCATATTGCATTAATAAGTCTTTATGTTAAGATACTTAAAATTAATGTTACCAGTGATACCTATCAGGTAGTAGATCTTAAACAGGGAGAGCCTGTTGATAACAGTATCGAGAAAGAGAGTATTTCCCGCTGGTTGCTGGATTTTGGTAAAAAGGGCTATATCCATGAAGACGATTTACAGGCATATTATGAAAAAACAGATATACTGTTTTTAAGAAAATACTTTCGTGAAAATTTGTCACCACTAAGAGTGACTTATAGAAGAAAATACAAAGATAGCTATAGACTATCCACATTGGAAATCATAAAAGCTAATGATTACACTGATGACAATCAGAGCCTTTTCCTGTATGTGAGAAAAGATGAAGAATAAAATAGCTTGCATGAACAAGATTTTTATTTTATAATCCGATTCTATAATGACTAACATAAGGAGCGACTATGACACGCTTTCTAACGAAAGCTAATTATAGCATCGGGAGTGTTTACACACTCCTTGTCGCACCTGCTCTTATAAGAGCAGGT
>JAZLGU010000078.1:0-15132 GCA_045616485.1 Lachnospiraceae bacterium | reverse complement strand
GAGTACTTTGCAGCGTGGCTTATTTTTTGTTCTCAGGCCGCAGCATACATCTCATGCGCCCATCCCGACACAGATGCCGCCAGGAAGGTGCGCTCCGCAGGATGTGACAGTGAGAAACGTCCCCGTGACAAAAAGTTGACACTGAGAAACGTCTCCGTGACACCGGGCGGCTAAGTGTCTACAGCTCCTTAAGGGCCAGAGCTACACAGCCCAGGATGCCTTGATTGTCATTGAGGCTGGGGGCCACAATGTAGCTGTCAATATCAGCAATTTCTTTAGTATTTATATAGCCGGCCAGCAGGTCGACTGTTTTTTTTCGGATAAGTGGGAAAAGCTGTTCCTGGTGCATAACACCGCCACCCAGAACAATCTTTTTTGGAGCCAGTATTAAAATGTAGTTGACCAGGGCCTTGGCTATATATTCGGCTTCCAGCTCCCAGACGTCAGCCTGATCCACCAGGTCGAATGCTTTTTTTCCGTATCGTCCTTCTATGGCAGGACCTGCAGCCAGGCCTTCAAAGCAGCAGCCGTGGTATGGGCATTTGCCGGCATAGTGGTCGGCAGGATTTTTCGCAATCAGTATATGGCCTGCTTCAGGATGCAGCATGCCGTGGAGGAGATGACCGTTGGACAAAACGCCTACGCCTATACCGGTACCGATAGTAATGTATATACCGTCGGACACGCCCTGCATGCAGCCATAGGTGGCTTCCCCCAGGACGGCAGCATTAACATCGGTATCAAAGCCAACGGGAATATTCAGAGCTCTTTTAAACTCCCCTAAAATATCGTAGAATTTCCAGGCTGTCTTGGGTGTAGAGGTAATATAGCCGTATGTGGCAGAGCCCTTGTTCAGGTCTGCGGGGCCGAATGTGCCTATGCCCAGGGCGCTCAGCTGCCACTTTTTAAAGTACTCAATTAAGACAGGCATGGTCTCAAGAGGCGTAAGGGTGGGAAATGATGCTCTGTCAATTATATTTCCGTTTTCATCAGCGATGGCTGCCACCATTTTGGTGCCGCCGGCTTCTAATGCTCCAATATACATATGTGCTCCTTTTTTGAACGAAGTGAAAAAATGGAGAACCCCGAAGGGGTTTGAAAAGCTAAGCCTTCGCGCGCAAGCGAGAAATATAATGGCTTAGCGACCTATTCAGCTCCTTTTTTAAATGAAGTGTCAAAAAGTTGACAGTGAGAAACGTCCCCATGACAAAATGTTGACAGCGAGAAACGTCCCCATGACAAAAAATTGACAGTGAGAAACGTCCCTGTGTCAAAAAATTGTCAGTGAGAAACGTCCCTGTGTCATTTTATCACGTTTAGATATGGGCGACAAGAATTAAAAAGCTAAAGAATTGGTAAGTTACTTAAGCTTTGCTTTATCGGAGGTTTATTGACTTAAAATGATGCTGACGATATAATAGCGGGGATATATTAGGAAAATCGGCTGGAAAAGGAAATGTAATGGAAGCATATACAGGATTTGCATACGTATACGAAAAATTTATGGATAATATACCCTATGATCAGTGGGCGGACTATATCACTGAGCTTTTAAAGGAGCAGGGTGTGGAAAGTGGCCTTTTGTGCGAGCTGGGCTGTGGCACAGGCAGCATGACCAGACGACTCAAGGAAAAGGGCTTCGATATGATAGGCGTGGACATGTCGCCGGAAATGCTGGAGATAGCCATGTACGAGCATATGGAGGAGGCCCAGGGCATTCTTTTTCTCAATCAGGATATGAGAGAATT
This sequence comes from Lachnospiraceae bacterium, assembly GCA_045616485.1. Taxonomy (GTDB): domain Bacteria; phylum Bacillota; class Clostridia; order Lachnospirales; family Lachnospiraceae; genus RGIG3528. The sequence continues at coordinate 13,384 of JAZLGU010000078.1, read as the reverse complement.
TGAGCTTTACGGCACGGTGGATGCCATAGTGTCGGTGTGCGACTCCATGAATTACCTGACCGATGAAAAAGACATTTTAAAGGTGCTTAAGCTTTGCAACAACTACTTGGAAGCAGGTGGCGTCTTTATCTTCGACATGAAGACGGACTATACTTTTTCCCATGAAATGGGCAATCGCGTTATAGTGGACAACAGGGAGGATGCGACTCTCATCTGGGAAAATCATTATGATGCCGGGAAAAAGCAGAATGAGTACGATATCACTATTTTCAACCGCCTGCCGGCTGAGGATGAAGACGATGTTGAGGAGTTTTTTGAAAGAGTCCAGGAAACCCACTTGCAAAAAGCCTACGATATTGATACAATGAGACGCCTCATTGAGGAGGCGGGCATGGAGTTTGTGGCGGTATATGATGCCATGACCCACGATGCACCAAAAGATGACTCCCAAAGAGTTTATTTTATAGCTAGAGAAAAGAAACAGGACGGTAAATATTATGGCAAATGATTATATTATTCGTGGTACGGCAGCTAATGACCAGGTCAGATTTTTCGCAGCTACTACAAAAGGGCTGGTAGAGCAGGCCAGACAGTATCACAACACGGCACCTATCTGTACTGCTGCGCTGGGCAGAAGCCTGACAGCTGTGGCTATGATGGGCGCCATGAGTAAGGGAGATAAGGACCTGACTACGCTGCAGGTCAAAGGTGATGGGCCTATCGGCGGCATTACTGTTACTTCAGACTCCCTGTCCAGAGTGAAGGGCTATGTCAACAATCCCGATGTTATACTGCCACCCAATGAGTCCGGCCATCTTAATGTGGGCGGAGCTGTGGGCAACGGTTTTCTTCAGGTGATTAAGGACCTGGGCCTTAAGGAGCCTTATGTGGGTGAGGTCAATCTGATATCCGGTGAAATCGCAGAGGACCTTACAGCCTACTTTGCTGTTTCTGAGCAGATTCCCAGCGCAGTGGCTCTGGGCGTGCTTATGAATAAGGACAATACAGTGCGTCAGGCCGGCGGCTTTATTATTCAGCTGATGCCTTTTGCAGAGGAAGAGGTTATAGCCCAGCTGGAGCAGAAGCTGACCGAGGTAACAGCCATCACTGAGCTTTTGGACGAGGGTATGACTCCGGAAGAGATTATTGAGTACGTGATGGTGGGCATGGAGCCCGAGATTATGGAAAAAAGGGAATGCGAGTATTACTGCAACTGCTCCAAAGAAAGAGTAAGCGCAGCAGTGGCATCCATCTCCAAGGCTGACCTGCAGGAGCTGATCGACGAGGGAAAAGATATAGAGGTTAACTGCCATTTCTGCAATAAGAAATACACATTTAGCCCGGAAGCTTTGAAGAACATGATGTAAAAGTTGCCACGGCAAAGTTGACAACCTTTGTCAACTTTAATCCACCCCGAGCCCCCTGATAAAACAGATTAGTAATTTTTATTTTACTAGATATGACATTGAGAGTATTATGTTAATATAACACTTCATTATAAAGGAGTATGCTATGTCAACAGACGTTTATACATCACCACTTTCCGAGAGATACGCAAGCCGCGAGATGCAGTACATTTTTTCCCAGGATATGAAATTCCGCACCTGGAGAAAGCTGTGGATCGCTCTGGCAGAGGCTGAGCACGAGCTGGGCCTGCCTGTAACAGAGGAGCAGATAGCTGAGCTTAAGGAGCACGCTGAAGATATTAACTACGATGTAGCCAAGGAAAGAGAGGCTTTAGTGCGTCACGATGTTATGTCCCACGTGTATGCATATGGTGTGCAGTGCCCCAATGCCAAGGGTATTATCCACCTGGGCGCTACCAGCTGCTATGTTGGTGACAATACAGATATTATCGTTATGACAGAGGGCCTGAAGCTGGTACGTAAAAAGCTTCTGAATGTTTTGGCAGAGCTCTCCAAATTTGCTGATAAATACAAGGCTCAGCCTACACTGGCCTTCACACATTTCCAGCCTGCACAGCCTACTTCAGTAGGTAAGCGTGCTACACTCTGGATGCAGGAGCTTTTGCTGGATCTGGAGGACCTGGATCACATGATCGCCTCCATGAAGCTTTTGGGCTCCAAGGGTACCACAGGTACACAGGCTTCCTTCCTGGAGCTTTTCGAAGGTGATTTCGAAAAGGTTAAGACACTGGACAAAAAGATTGCTGAGAAAATGGGCTTTGCAGCCTGCTATCCTGTTTCAGGACAGACCTATTCCCGTAAAGTAGATACCAGAGTACTGAATGTGCTGGCCGGCATTGCTGCATCAGCCCACAAGTTTTCCAATGATATTCGTCTCCTGCAGCACCTTAAGGAGATCGAGGAGCCATTTGAGAAAAATCAGATCGGCTCTTCTGCAATGGCATATAAGAGAAATCCTATGCGTTCAGAGCGTATAGCTTCCCTGGCCAATTACGTAATGGTAACAGCGCTGAATCCTGCTATTACGTCAGCTACACAGTGGTTTGAGCGTACTTTGGACGACTCAGCCAACAAGAGAATTTCCGTACCGGAATGTTTTTTGGCTATTGACGGAATCCTGGATTTGTATTTAAATATAGTGGATGGTCTGGTCGTTTACGACAAGGTCATTGAAAAAAGACTTATGGCGGAGCTTCCTTTCATGGCTACCGAAAACATCATGATGGTTGCAGTTAAGGCAGGCGGTGACAGACAGGAGCTTCACGAGAAAATTCGTCAGCTGTCCATGGAGGCCGGTGCCAATGTTAAGGCCCGTGGTCTTGACAACAACCTTCTTTCCCTTATTGCTGCGGATCCGGCCTTTGGTCTCTCCGAGGAAGAGCTTAAGGCAGCTATGGAGCCTAGCCGTTATATTGGCTGTGCTACCATGCAGACAGAGGAATTCCTTAAGAATGTTGTAGCTCCTATTCTTGCTGAGAATGCAGAGCTTCTGGGCATGAAGGCTGACATTAAGGTGTGATCTTCTATGAAAAAAAGCAGTATTATTAAACTGAGTATTATTGCAGTGCTGGTGGTAGCAATAGCCACAGCACTGCTTTTTGCGTATAAAATGGTAGCCTCCAAATTCGTTTTCAACGAGAATAAAAATCTGGTGGAGTACAAAGACGTGAATAACGTGCCGGAAGGAGAAGCTGTCTTTATACTGGAAAATACCCCCATGGACTATAATGCGCATATAGTAGACGGCAAGTATTACATTAAATTTGAGACGGTGCAGACTCTTTTTAACGACCAGTTTTCTGTAGATAAAAACACCGGCTGCATCTACTACACCATTCCCACCATGAATATGCGTATCACCCCGGATGTAGGGATCGTGGCAGAGTACGGCCGGGAGAAAGATTTTGGCAGTTATAAGCCGGTTATCACCATTGATAATGTGCTTTACATGGACACTGAATTTGTCAGCACCTACTCTGACGTCTCTTTTTCCTACTATGAGCAGCCCAATCGAATGGTAGTCTACTACCAGCATAAGGAAAATCTTTACTATAATCTGGCGGATGAGACTCCTTTTCACAGCACGGCATCGGTAAAGAGCGATATTTACGAGACCCTGCCTGCAGGGACTAAGGTCAGCTATATCAGTGGTACAGGCAGTGCCAGAGCTGATTTTTACTGTGTTATGACCGCGGACGGGCGTTTTGGATATGTTCAGAAAAAGCACCTTTCAAATTCTTTTTATGAGCTGTGGCAGTCAGAGTTCCATGAGCCTGAGCAGGTACACGTTACCATGTCGGACACTATCCGCCTGGGATGGCACTATACCGCTTCAAAAAAAGGTAATGAGACCTATAGCACAGTAGTGAAAAATACCGAGGGAATGAATGTCTACTCCCCCAGATGGATGTACGTGGCTGACAACTCCGGCAATCTCACCAATTACGGTGAGGCATCATACGTGAAAAAGGCCCACGACGCAGGATACAAGGTGTGGGTGCTGGTGCAGGATTTTGACGGCCCGGAAAATCTGGATATAGCAGTGCTTCTGGCAGATCGTGAGGCCCGTAAGCGCCTGGCTGAAAACATGGTGAATGAGACAGTGGCTCTGGGAGCTGACGGTATCAATCTGGACCTGGAAAAAATAGACAAAAACAGCGCCAAGGATTTTATCCAGTTTATAAAAGAGCTGTCTATTATGGCTCATATGCATGACCTGGTGCTGTCTGTAGATAATCTGGTGCCTCTGGGCTACAATACTTACGAGCTGGACGTGCAGGCAAAGTACGCAGACTACATCGTAATCATGGCATATGATGAGCATTATGCAGGCAGTCAGGAAGTTGGCTCCGTAGCCTCCATTGGCTATACCAAAAAGGCCCTGGCCAATACTATAGCCAAGGTGCCCAGAAATCAGATAGTTATATCCGTGCCTTTTTACACAAGATTATGGGAGACTGATGCACAGGGAGCAGTGACCTCCAGCGCAGTATCCATGATAAAGGCCAATGCCCACGTGGAAAAAAATAAATTCGAAAAGAAGTGGGACGAAAGTACATGCCAGTACTACATTACCTACACTTTAGGCAATATTAAATATGAGATGTGGATGGAGGAAAACGACAGCCTGAAGCTGAAGCTGGAAGCCATCCGCGATGCCGGTGTTGCCGGAATGGCAGCATGGCGCCTGGGCTTCGAGGAGGATGACACCTGGAAGCTGATTAGCTCAATAGTGAAGTAAAAACAAAGGCATTTTATGGAAACAAAGGTTATTACAATTAACAGAGACAATATAATACCGGGAGATTTTGCAGAGGCCGGAGCCATCTTGCGAGCAGGCGGCCTGGTTGCTTTTCCTACTGAGACGGTATATGGTCTGGGAGGAGACGGGCTGAATCCCGAAGCTTCTGCCAAAATATATGCGGCCAAGGGGCGCCCCTCTGACAATCCGCTGATTATCCATATAGCAGAAGTAAGTGATATAGAGAAGCTGGCAGTGGATATCCCGGAAATAGCCTACAAATGTGCGGAAAGCTTCTGGCCGGGGCCTATGACCATGATTCTTAAAAAGGCAGATATAGTGCCTTTTGAAACAACAGGCGGCCTGTCAACAGTAGCCATTCGACTGCCATCTGACGAGATAGCCAGGACCCTTATCAGAGAGTCCGGAGTCTTTATAGCCGCCCCATCAGCCAATACATCAGGAAGACCTTCGCCTACCAAGGCATCTCACGTATATGAGGACCTGGCTGGACGTATAGATATGCTGATAGATGGCGGATCCTGTGATATCGGTCTGGAGTCTTCGATTATTGATCTATCCGGGGATACCCCTCTGATACTAAGGCCTGGATTTATCACCAAAGAGGATTTTGCCAGGGTGGTAGAGTCTGTAGAGTACGACAAGGCAGTGGTGGCCAAGACTATGCAGAAGGACATCATAGCCAAGGCCCCCGGCATGAAATATCGTCACTATGCCCCCAAGGGCCAGATATACATAGTGGAAGGACAGCAGGATAAGGTGGCTGCCCACATAAATAAAGAATGCAAAGAGCTGGAAACGCAGGGCATTAGCTGCGCAGTGGTATGCTCCCACGAGCATGTGACACAGTACCAATGCAGTCACATCTATGACCTGGGAATGCGCACTGAAGAAAAAGCAGTATCCTCCCACCTCTTCGACGCTCTCAGGCAGCTGGACACAGATGGCATACAGGTCATTTATTCAGAAGGCTTCTACGACCTAAAGCTTTCCGAAGCCATCATGAACCGCTTACGCAAGGCGGCCGGCTACAACTTCGTAGAAGTGTGACACGGGGACGTTTCTCATTGACAATTTTTTGTCACGGGGACGTTTCTCATTGACAACTTTTTGTCACGGGGACGTTTCTCATTGACAACTTATAAAATGCAAAAGGAGATTTTAAAATGATAGCATTAGGATGTGACCACGGCGGATATGCGCTGATGCAGGAAGTAAAGAAGCACTTAGAGGCAAGAGGACTGGAGTACAAGGATTTCGGCACCTATTCAGAGTCCAGCGTTGACTACCCTATCTATGGCAAGCTGGTAGCAAATGCCGTAGTAAGTGGAGAATGCGAGAAGGGTATCCTTATCTGCGGTACCGGCATCGGCATTTCCATGACTGCCAACCACGTAAAGGGTATCAGATGCGCACTTTGCCACGACGTTTTTTCTGCTCAGGCTACCCGCGAGCATAACGATGCCAATGTACTGGCTATGGGCGGCCGTATCGTAGGCCCAGGCCTTGCTCTTATGATCGTTGACACCTTCCTGGACACCCCATTTTCCAACGATGAGCGCCACATCAGAAGAATCAAAATGATTGAAGAATAAATTGTGCAATCTGCACATTTACTACCCCGAAATTTCTACGCTTATGCGAATAGATTAAGCCGCGTCCCTGTGTTAAAATTGTCACGGGGACGTTTCTTTGTGTCAACTTTTTGTCACGGGGACGTTTCTCACTGACAATTTTTTCAGAAGAGAGGTAGAATCTATGGCAAGAACAGCGCGAAAAAAGTCGGAATTTCTCCATGTAATTTTACGAGGAGTTGCAAAACAGATAATTTTTGAAAATGATACGGACAGGTATTTTTTTCTCAAGCTTATGAGAAAGTACAAGGACGAGCAGGAAGTGGTTATCGAGGCCTACTGTCTCATGAACAATCATGTGCACCTTTTGATACATGATCCCCGGGGAAACATATCGGATTTTATGAAAAAACTGGGCTTAAGCTATGCCCTGTATTTCAATAATCGTTATGAACGAGTGGGGCACCTTTTCCAAAATCGTTACAAAAGCGAGATAATAACCGACGATAAGTCCCACCTTACGGTCTACCGCTACATACTCAATAATCCTGTAAAGGCGGGGCTGGGGAAGGCCGCGGAGTACAGATGGAACAGCTATCGGGAGTACGGGACTATGGGGATTACCGATAGCAGCATAATCGCTGAAAAAATCGGCAGTAAGGAAAAACTGGACGAGTTCCTTCTTTCCGGAGAAGATGATAATTGCATGGAGGACATAAGTTACAGGCATAATGACGAGTGGGCACTTAAGGTGATTCATGACGAACTGCATGTGGAGAGCATGACGGCAATAAGACTTATGCCGAAAAACGAAAGAAATGAGCTGCTGGCAATGATGAAGGAAAAGGGGATGTCGGTGCGCCAGATAGAAAGATTGACGGGAGTGAACAGAGGTGTGGTTCAAAACGCCTAAGACGGAAAAAGTTGACAATGAGAAACGTCCCCGTGACAAAAAGTTGACAACGAGAAACGTCCCCGTGACAAAGTATTGTGTGGCGGGGGGGAAAGTGATATGATATAGAATAAGTGTATATTTCATAATGAGGGTTACTATGAATATTATTATTGTGGGCTGCGGTCGTGTAGGTTTTATTCTGGCCAAGCAGCTTTCTGCGGAAAAACATGATATAACGGTGGTAGACAGGTCAGCTGAGAAGATTCAGCCGGCTGTAAGTACCATGGATGTGCAGGGCGTTACCGGTAATGCCACTACTTTTGCTACGCTTATGGAGGCAGGAGTGAAAAAGGCTGATATGCTGATCGCGGTGACTTCAGAAGACGAGATCAATATGATCAGCTGTATGATTGCGAAAAAAGCCAATCCCAAGTGTCAGACCATCGCCCGTATCCGAAAGCCTGAATATCTGCCGGAGCACAACTTCTTTAAAAACGCGCTGAACATGTCAATGATTATCAATCCCGAATTTTCAGCTGCACGCGAGATACTTCAGCTGATTTCCATACCCGAGGCGCTGGAGGTAGACTCCTTTGCCAGAGGCCGTGTAGAGCTTTTGAGACTGGAAATCAGTCAGGGCTCTATTCTTAATGGCATGAGAGTGCAGGAGGTATCCAGAAAATTTGACCGCTCCGTGCTGATTTGTATTCTTGTACGTGATGGCGAAGTCTCCATCCCCAATGGTAATACAGTGCTGGCTGCAGGAGACAACATCTCCATCATTATTTCCAAGCACCAGATCTCAGAATTTTACAATACTGTTAACGGCACCAAGCTGAAGCCTATTAAGGATGTTATGATAGCCGGCGGTGGCACTACAGCCCATTACCTGGCTGAGCTGCTTATTGATAACGGTGTTCATGTAAAAATCATTGAGCAGGATAGGGCCAGATGCGAGTACCTGTGCAATGAGCTGCCCAAGGCAGAGATACTGAACGCCAATGCCAGCAACAGGGCTATCCTCCTGGAAAACGGCCTGGAAGACATGGACGCATTTGTTTCCATGATCGGCGTGGACTCCGAGAGCATTTTCCTGTCTCTCTATGCTCACCAGATCTCCGAGCGCTGCAAGCTCATTACCCGTATCAACAAAATGGAAGAGGACGAGATCACGTCATCCCTTCCTATAGGCTCCGTTATCATCCCCAGACGACTTACTGCTGAGCACATTCTGCAGCATGTAAGAGCCTCGGAAAACAGTAAAGGCTCCAACGTGGAGGCTCTTTACAAGCTTATGGATGACAGGGTAGAAGCCCTTGAATTTGCCATCAGAGAAGATGGCCCGGCGTGCAATATTCCGTTTATGGAGCTTAAGCTTAAGAAAAATATCCTTGTCTGCGCTATAGTACGTGGAAAAAAGATTATTACCCCATCAGGTCGAGATATGCTTAAGGTGGGGGATACAGTAGTCGTTGTTACTACTAATATGGGCCTTAATGATATTTCAGATATATTGGAATAGGGATATAAAAAGATATTATAGGAAATAATTAGGACAAAATATGAACATTCGTGGTGTTTTCAGAGTGCTCAGCTATGTGGTTGGAGCAGAGGGCGTTTTCCTTTTGTTACCGGCTATAGTTGGGTTCATATATGGTGAGATTTTTGGGGCAGTCGTATACCTGTTAGTGGCTGCATTTTGCCTTGTGCTTTTTATTATCTCCCTTATTTTCGGCCGCCGACATGCCGTGGAAAGGCGAGGCTTCTATGTAAAGGAAGGCTTCGTCACCACAGCGCTTTGCTGGATCGTGATGTCGCTTATCGGCGCCGTACCATTTGTAGTTACAGGGGACATCCCCAATTATATTGATGCACTTTTTGAAGTAGTGTCCGGATTTACCACTACCGGATCCTCCATACTCTTTGACGTGGAGTGCCTGCTGCACTGCAATCTCTTTTTCCGCAGCTTTACCCACTGGATAGGCGGTATGGGTATTCTGGTTTTTGTCATGGCTATCATGCCTATGTCCGGCTCAGCTTCCCTGTCACTCATGAAGGCAGAGTCACCGGGACCATCAGTATCCAAGCTGGTGCCCAAGATCCAGACTACTGCAGTGATACTGTACGTGCTGTACATCGTGCTTACGGTACTGGAGTTTGTACTCCTTTTGTTTGACGGGGACATGCCCGTATTTAATGCGATTTGTCACACCTTTGGTACTGCAGGTACCGGCGGATTTTCCGTGACCAATGACTCTGTAGCCGGCTACTCCGACTATGTAAAAATAGTAACGACAGTGTTTATGATGCTTTTCGGCATGAATTTCACTTTTTACTACCTGCTGCTTATGAGAAAATTCCGCGATGCTTTCGGCATGGAGGAAATCAGATGGTATCTCCTTATATACCTCTTTGCAGCAGTCACAGTTATTGTTTCGCTTTTTGCCAATAACATAAGCCTTGAGGGCAACGTGCTGGGCTCATTTTTCACCTGCGCCAGCCTTATGACTACCACGGGATACACTATCGTCAATTACAATGACTGGCCGGTATATACCCACATTATATTTATGATGCTGATGTTTGTGGGTGGCTGCGCCGGATCCACAGGCGGTGGCTTTAAAGTGTCCCGCATCATGCTGCTGGTAAAACAAATCGGAAAAGAAGTGCGCCAGCAGATACACCCCAACCGCGTATACATCGTAAAGGTTGACAAAAAACCTGTGCCTCATGAAGTTATTAAATCCTGTAATACACTGCTTATATCTTATCTTTTAATATTTGCGATATCCCTCCTTATCGTGGCCTGGGACGGCTTTGACCTGACCACCACCTTTGTAGGAGTGCTGGCCACATATGACAATATTGGCGCCGGTCTGGGAGGAGTAGGCGTAGGAGGCAGCTTCGGCATTTTCTCCTACCCTTCAAAAATAGTTATGATATTTGATATGCTGGCAGGACGACTGGAGATCGTTCCAATGCTCTTACTTTTCCATCCTACTACATGGTCCAAGTAAAAAGCATCAAGCCAAAGGGTATAATATAAAGGGGAGGCGTTACTATGAGCGACAATCTTAAGCTTTTTCGAAGAAGGTTCATTCCGGATGAGCTGGTTTTTCTGCGGGATGACGAGATAGTGTCAGTGACTGAGGACAAGATACTGACCAGATGGCATTCTCTGAATGCGCGCACTGATTTTGCCTACGGCGAGTCAGTATACTACAGGAAAAAAGGCCTTAAGGTGACGCGAGTGCTGGACGAAAACAGGAATTTCCTCCACTGGTATATAGATGTCGTGCGTGAATGCGGACCGGAGGCCCTGAATGTGGGGCCGGATACCAGGCTGAATACTGCTGCAGCAGAGTATCTGGGCTCTGAGAGAGATCCCCGGGACCAGGTGAAAGTGTACGAAGACCTGTTGCTGGACGTGACTGTGCTGCCCGACGGACTTATAAGAGTCCTGGATATGGACGAAGTGATGGATGCTTTTGAACAGGGCATGATCACGGAAAATATGCTGCGCCAGTCCATTGATACCTGCTATGCCTACATAAATAAACTATATAGTCGCTACGGAAAAATTCCTGTGGACAGCATGGAATTTGTAGACGCGGATTGACGAGATAATGAAATTTCCACAAATAGATTTTGAATTCATAAAAAGAATATATGAAAAGACCCTGAAGCTGGCAAAAAAGGAAATGGCTTCCCTATATGTGGCTGATACGCTGGTAATCGCTGCATTTGTTTTTGCCATGATCCTTATCTTATGCTTCCTTATCTGCAGGAGGCAGAAAAATCCCCTGCCCTGGATCAACAGAATAGGCTATGCATTTTCCGGAGCCTACAGCATATTTGTTCTGGAGCTGGCCATTTTTTCCAGAGAGGCGGCCAGCAGAGACGGTATTTTCAACAATTCCATGTTTTCACAAAAGCTTACCGAAGTGGAAAAAATCTACATATTTCTAAATGTTTTGTTTTTTGTCCCCTTTGCCATAGCCATGGCAGTGGGCATGTATCACCAGTTTAAGGCCGTGAAGTCGCTGCTTCTGACTACGGGCCTTACCCTGCTTTTCAGTCTCTTTATCGAGACCACCCAGCGACTTACCGGACGAGGTTATTTTGAAGTGGCGGACCTGGAGGCCAACACACTGGGGGGCTTTATAGGGGCGCTGCTGGGCATAGCCATAGGAGCCATAGCCTATAAATGCACCTCGAAAAAGTGGCGACATAAGAAAAAGCATTAATGGGAAACAGTGTATATGAATATTTCTCTTTATGTTTAGAATAGCTTAATAGAATCTGACGCCGGATTGCTTTAGAATGATAGCAAATAAAATAAAGGCGGCAGATACATGAATAAAGAAGAAACATATGACAACATAAATGTTACTCCACTGGACTATGGATTTAAGAATCCCAATAGAAAGTCTTTACCGGAAGCAATGGATGAGGATATAAGGCCCGGAGAGATAATGGCCATAAAAACAGTGCGTGGTGCAGAGTTTTTTGGGAAAAAGAAAAGGATCGAGGACAGCAGGCTTATACTGGAAATATGCTATAAGGACTGTGACTTCGATTTCAGCGAAATAGCTGATTTTACAAGGATTAGTATAAGAGAAAATGAAGTTCAACAATAGACACTGAGTCGTAGTTTTTTCTACGGCTCAAATTTTTTTCAAAAAAGTACTTGACATATCAAATTAAATTGTGTACAATGTGTTTGTAATCGATTGAACACAATCGAATTTGGAACAATTAAAATGGGATTAACAAATTATTAAAATTTAGGAGGAACAAAAATGGACGTTTATGATTTCACAGTAACAGCACAGGATGGCAGCCAGGTAGAGCTTTCACAGTTCAAGGGCAAGACACTCCTTATTGTAAACACAGCTACAGGTTGTGGCTTCACGCCTCAGTATACAGAGCTTCAGGAAATGTACGAAGAGATGCATGACAAGGGACTTGAGATCCTTGACTTCCCTTGCATGCAGTTTGCAGATCAGGCTCCAGGCTCTGACGAAGAGATTCATGATTTTTGCACAGGCAGATACGGCATCACATTCCCTCAGTATGCAAAGATTGATGTAAATGGTGAGAATGCTATCCCTCTTTACAAGTATCTGGTAGAGAATACACAGTTCGGCGGCTTCACAGGTCCTATGAGCCTGATCCTGAACCAGGTAGCTAAGAAGATGGATAAGGATTTCAAGAACAATAGCAACATTAAGTGGAATTTCACCAAGATCCTTATTAATAAGAATGGTGAGATCGTTGAGAGATTCGAGCCAACAGTTAATGTACAGAAGGTAGCAGCAAAGGTTAGAGAAGTGCTGTAATATTTTTTCGGCGGGCTTAGAATTACAGAAAGAAAGAGAGGAAAATATATGTTTCATTTCGATTATATGACAGAAGGTACCTGCTCCAAGCTTATCAGCATGGATTTAGATGGAGATGTTGTAAAAAATATTTCTTTTATGGGAGGTTGTGATGGAAATTTGAAGACAATTCCTGTATTATTAGATGGATGGACTGTGGATCAGATAGAATCAAAGCTTTCCGGCATTATTTGCGGCAGACGTACCACATCATGTAGCGACCAGTTAGCCAAGGCAGTGCGCGCAGGCTACATTGCTTCTCAGGATCCAAATTATAAGTCCCCGTTCGAAGAGGAATAAAATGAGTAAGAACTATGACGCACTAAAACTGGATAATCAGATTTGTTTCCCACTGTATGCGGTGGCCAAGGAGATCGTTAAAAAGTACACACCCTTTTTAAACGAGATTGACCTGACATACACTCAGTACATCGTTATGATGGTGATGTGGGAGCACGAGAGTCTTAGCGTTAAGGAGCTGGGCAAGAAGCTGTATTTGGACTCCGGCACCTTGACCCCCCTGCTTAAAACTCTCGAGAAAAAAGAGCTGGTTACCCGCCAGCGTTCCCAGGAGGATGAAAGATTCCTTATGGTGACCGTTACCCAGAAGGGTATGGACCTGCGTGAGCAGGCAGTAGAGATCCCGGCCAAAATGGGATCCTGCATTAGCCTTACTCCGGAGGAGGCAGGACAGCTTTATGCAGTTCTGCACAAAATCCTTGGACAGGTATGACATAATAGAATGAACTAGTTGTATAGACCCATGCAGCGTATGCGTTGCATGGGTTAGCGTGTCGACAAAGTCGACACTTCAGAGCAGATGGCATTCGCCATCTGCTCTGTTA
>JAZLGU010000077.1:0-7295 GCA_045616485.1 Lachnospiraceae bacterium | reverse complement strand
AGACCGTGAACCCTGTTCGAGGGCATCAGCTGCCGCATTCATAAAAAAGAGGGTAATCGTTAGATTACCCTCTATTTATGAATCAGTGCAGAAGAAGGGGCGCTACTCCCCGGTGGGGAGTGTATAGCGCGGACCGAAGCGGCAGCGGAGACCGTGAACCCTGTTCGAGGGCATCAGCTGCCGCATTCATAAAAAAGAGGGTAATCGTTAGATTACCCTCTATTTATGAATCAGTGCAGAAGAAGGGACTTGAACCCTCAATCTCATTACAAGAACATGAACCTGAATCATGCGCGTCTGCCAATTCCGCCACTTCTGCATGTCACCAACTCTTTCGGCAACATTCGAAATTTTATCATTGTCGACATTGTTTGTCAACACTAAAGTGAAAAAAAATAAATCCGATATTTATATTGAAGAATAAACAGAAGTTTGCCCTGCTACTATATAGCTGTATGAGAGGTGCGCATTGGATACAAAGAAGGAAAATAGAAAAATAGATAAATCTGTAATAAAATGGGTAGCCACTTTTTCGGTAACCTTGTTGGCCATTTTGGGCTTATGGAGAATGACCGGAAGGGCGCTGGGTAATACGGATGGTGCAGGCGGAGAGTCTGGTGCTACACCGACTCCTGTTATGGGAGCTACAGATACGCCCATACCTACAGAAGCTCCTACAGGGACACCATCGGTTATACCCACAGGGACTCCTGCTCTGACGCCCACAGTCACCCAGTCAGTGACACCGACAGTCACGCTATCAGTTACACCTACTGCAACCCCATCAGTGACACCGACAGTCACGCCTGGTGATGCGCCAGAAGCTACACCTACTGCAACACCATCGATTACACCTACGGTAACGCTGACAGCTACACCGACTTTAAGCCCCAGCCCCAGTGCAACAGGGACTCCTACTCCCACACAGACACCGGAAGCTACACCTGCGTTAGCCATAAAGGAAATCGTAGCAACGTATATTGGCGAAGATCGCATAGTGTCAAATGCCGTTATAAAAACAGATATTGAAGCCTATATAATATATACCTGGGACTCCATAGAGCCTGAAAGAATACCGGCAGCATCCCTGATACTGCAGCCGGGAATCGTGGAAAAAGAAGGGGAAAATATCATTGAAGTCTGGTACGATGATTATAAGACGACTATCAGTGTTACAGGCTTGCCCAGAAAGCTGGTAGCCTTCGAGGCCAAATACGTAGGCGGCCCTGTTTATACCGGCACAGAAGTCGACAGAAGTTATATAAAGGCAGTGGCTACCTACAATGACAATATCAGAGAGGATGTTTTTGACTATGAGCTGTTAACCAAAAAGATTAACAATCAGGGCATTAACAGCCTGAAGATAATGTATGGTGGTTTTCTGGATACTATTTATGTGGATGCGGTAGTAGAGGAGGAAAATCTTTTTAAAGACTATCCTATTGATTCAGAATCCACAACAAGGCTTACCATGCTTGTAAGTAATGAGCCTTATGCAAATTCCATTTATGTAAAGACTCTGGATCCCATTATCGTAAAGAATGCGGTAGACAGAGTAGTGACTACAGAAAAATATATAGGATTCGAGGTACAGTACCTGGATCCTGAAGCTATCAATGAATTCCCTATTTATGCCAGAATTATTCGACCTGATGGATATGACCCGGATAAATTTGGAGTCTATTATACTCCAAACCGAAAAACTGTCATGGCTAAGGTGGATGGTTATTACCTGGATGAAGAAAAGAAACAGTATGTTTTTCATATCTATGAGCCGGGTACATATGTAATGCTGGAAGAGATATCCCACAAGCTGGTTACTTCCATAAATGTAGAAAAAACATTTATCAAGATGAAGTTGAACAGAAATGTGTCCATGTTGCCTGTAGTGCTTCCGGAAAGCGCTGACAATACGGATGTAACATATATGTCAACAGATCCGCTGGTGGCAACAGTTACAAAGAATGGTAAAGTGACCTCGGTAGGAGTAGGAGAATGCGATATTATTATATCGGCCTGTGATGAAAGCGGTATTTCCGTAAGTGTTCATATTCAGGTAGTAGAGTAGCGCTTGAAAAACCTGACTTCCTATGGTATTATACAAGTGGGAAGTTGGGTTTTTTACATAATAGTAAGTAAGGTTATTATTGTAAGACTAATTTTATGGGAGCGAGCATATGAATAAGATTATTACAATTAGCAGACAGTATGGCAGTGGCGGACGTGAGATCGGAGAAAAGCTGGCAAATCGCCTGGGGATCCCGTTTTATGACAATGAGCTCATTACAAGGGCCGCCAAAGAAAGCGGATATGCAGAGGCTGCTTTCCAAAATGCAGAAACAAAAGCTACCAATAGCTTACTGTACTCTATAGCCATGGGGATGAGCGCATATGGTAATCAGGAGGGTGGTTTTTCCCATCTTTCTCTGGATGACCGTATATACCTGGCTCAGTCTGATGTTATCAGAAAAGTAGCAGAAGAGGGCCCCTGCGTTATTGTAGGTCGTTGCGCCAATTATATCTTGCGAGAGAATCCTAATGTTATTCATTTCTTTGTGTATGCGGACATGGAGTTCAGAAAAGAAAGAGCTGTTCGCATAGATGCTGTAGATCCTGCCAAGGCTGAGGATATTATTCTTAAAAAAGACAAGCGTCGTTCCAATTACTTCAACTATCATTCAGGAGAAAAATGGGGCAAGGCTCAGAATTATCACATGTCTCTGAATTCCGGTTTTGTAGGCATAGATAATACAGTAGACCTGATGTACGATTTTGTTAATCTTATAAAATAAAGTTATCTGTTTTTTTGCAGGTACAGGAAGCTGGCTATATGCAGCTTCAAGGAGGGCAAGGAAGCCTGATTGGTGTTTTCGCAAAAGTTGGGAAAGGAGGTCCCGCTTTATGCCGTTATTAAGTGTTTATAACAACTTAATACAGGGTCACGTTATGATGCGTCAGACCAGATTTGATTCGCATAAAAGTGACGAGTTAAAGGCCATTCATCGCCGTATTCGTAGGATTAATGCGGACAAGCCTTTCTACAAAGTGTCTTTTGATGAGGATACGCAGGAGTATGCCCTGGGAGTCAAGGAGAGAGCTCTGGCTCTGGCCGATGTGCTTAAGGAGCTTACAGTAGACGAGAGCGGCGGTATTTTTTCCAAGCGGGTACTGGTATCAGATCAGCCCGACAGAGTGGCGGTACAGACAGTGGAGGGCTTCGAGCTTTCTGAATTTGAAGCCTTGGCAGTAGAGGTGGCAGAGCTGTCGACATCTCAGCGCAATGAAGGCAACTACGTATCAGTAGGAGAGACAGAGCTGGTAGCCGGTCAGTACAATTTTACCATCGGAGTAGAGGACAATCTTTACTCATTCCAGTTCATTGTTCAAAAAGGCGCCACCAATAAGGAGCTGCAGACCAAGCTGTCTGACTTTATCAATAAGTCTAATATCGGGCTTCGGACCAACGTTACTTCCATGAAGGAGATGGGATGGTCCCGCATGGATATCTGGACGAAGGAAAACGGTACACCTTTTAAGCTGCGTGATACCAGAATGCCTGACAATACTTACCTTGGTATAGTACGTCACTTTGGCCTGGACAATGTGGTAATAGAGGGCAAGAAGACCAGAGCATATATAAATGGCGAAGAGGTGGTAACAGCAGCCAGAGAGTTTGTAATGGATTCAGGACTGAGACTGGATTTTCTGGATGTTACGACTGAGGCGCCCGCCATTATATCTTCTGTGGTGGCAGATGCTCCGGTTATATCCAAAATTAGTGATTTTATCAGAAATTACAATGAATTCATTGGCTTTATCGTGGATGGCTCCAAAGTACATAAGTCTTCCCGTAAGCTGTTCCTTGAATTAAACAAGATGTTTAGCGAAGTAAAAGATGTCTTGGAGGAAAATGGTTTTGTTCTGCAGACGGACGGGACCATTTCCATGGATAGGGAGCTGATGCATAAGTCTATTACAGGCGGGCAGATGGAAGCGCTTTTCAAGAATAACGGGGCGATCACAGATAAGATCATAGAAAGATTTGGAGATATTACTCTGAATCCTCTGGACTTTATTGATAAGACCATTATTACTTACCCCAATACCCAGGTGAAAAATCCCTTTAATCCATATGTGAACTCTGTATATTCAGGGCTTATGTATAATAATTACTGCTAGTGTACATTATATGATTATAGATGAAACTGAAAGACTAATAATAAAAGAAATAGAGCCTGCTGATTTTTCGCAGGCTGCTTTCTTTTTTCATGAGATTAATACAAATAATATTACTGCCACGAAGGACACGGTCTATGACCGGGAGTTTGTGGAAAAATACTGCGAAAGTGCCTACGGTTTTTACGGTTACGGTTACTATGGCTTATATCTGAAAAGCGGTGAATTTATCGGCATAGCGGGCTTTCGGGAAGGCTCATGTCCTTTGGATATCGGCTTTATAGTAGATGAAAAGTACAGGGGGCAGGGCTATGCCAGGGAAGCGGTAAAGAGCTTGACCGAATGGGCTTTTGAGGATTTTCTGTGGGTGGTGCAGGAAGAGGAGCCTTGCAGTACGGACATGATAGCGGGTAAGCATCCTCATCGACAGGTATATGTGAAAAAAGTGGATGAGGACGTATTGGTATATGCAGTTACAGATCGCTCAAATAATAGCGCATGTAGTGTACTGGAATATAATGAATACTGTAAAGTGTAACCGGTATAAGGGGATTCACTTCGTTCAAAAAAGGAGAAAAAGTGGGCGTTAAGCCATAATAATTCATGCTGTCGCATGAAGGCTTAGCTTTTCAAACCCTTCGGGGTTCTCCATTTTTTCACTTCGTTCAAAAAGGAGACAACATGGAAATTGAGAGAAAATTTACTATCAAAGCCCTGCCAGACAATCTGACAGATTATAAATCCTACGAGATTGAACAGGCTTACCTCTGTAAGCACCCGGTAGTTCGTATCAGACGTAAAAATGATAAGTACATTCTGACATATAAAAACAGGGAGGGCATACAGCTATCTGACAATCCTACTGCGGCAGCTGCAGATGAGATTGAGATGCCTCTTAATGAAACTGCTTTTAACCACCTTAAAGAAAAGGCAGACGGCAATATTATCCATAAGACCAGGTATATTATTCCTATTGAGAATAGTCTTAAGATTGAGCTGGATGTGTTTCATGGTGCACTGGAAGGCCTTAAGTTCGCCGAGGTGGAGTTTCCTACGGAAGAAGAGGCAGCGGCCTTCACGATGCCATCCTGGTTTTTACGGGATGTAACTTTTGATGAAAGATACAGAAATTCCAATATATCAAAAATGACTGACTTGTCAGCATATGACGAGCTGTAAAGCATAGATAATCATAGATTTACGGAGGATGATACTTTGAAAAAAGGATCAATATATACAGGATACGTAGAGCGCGTGGATTTTCCAAATAAGGGCAGAGTGCGTATTTCATGGGAAAATGAGGACGGCACCACAGAGGAAGCAGTATGTATGGTGAAAAATGTACTGCCCGGACAGACAGTGGAGGTGCGTATCACCAAGAAAAAGCATGGTGAAGCAGAGGGGATGTGCCTGTCTGTAGTAAAGCCTGCGGCTAATGAGGTGGCAAGCCCCTGTCCGCACTTTGGTATATGTGGAGGCTGCGCCTATCAGAATATTTCCTATAAGGACCAGCTGGCGCTGAAGGAAAGCCAGGTAGTAAAGCTACTGACACCGGTGCTGGGAGAAGACTTTGAGAAAACTGCTGTTTATAAGGGGATTAAGGGAAGCCCTCTGGTCTTTGGCTATAAAAATAAGATGGAATTCTCCTTTGGCGACTCCTGTAAAGGGGGAGAGCTGACATTAGGCCTTCATAAGAAGGGCTCTTTTTATGATATCGTAGACGTATCATCCTGCCGGATTGTATGTGAAGACATCAGAAAGATTCTTCAGTGTGTCATCACTGAATGTAAACGCCAGCATCTCACATATTACCATAAAAACACTCATCAGGGGCTGTTGCGTCACCTCCTGGTACGCAGAGCGGAAAAGACACAGGAGATTCTTTTGGATCTGGTGACCACAGGACAGTATGATTTTGATATGGAGGCTATTAAGGATGCGCTGCTGGCCTTGCCTCTGGAAGGCTCTTTCGCAGGCATTCTGCACTCTGTAAATGATTCCTTGGCGGATGTGGTAGTAGCAGATCACACAGATATTTTATATGGGCATGACTACTTTTATGAGGAAATACTGGGCCTCAGATTTAAGGTGTCCACCTTCTCATTTTTCCAGACGAATTCGCTGGGGGCAGAGGTACTCTATGATACTGCCAGGGACTTCATCTTTGAGTCCATGGGTATTGAAAGAGGACGTGAGCAGGATCAGGCGAATCTGCCCGTCATCTATGACCTCTATTCCGGTACCGGCACTATAGCCCAGCTTCTGGCTCCTGCGGCCAGCCAGGTCATTGGCGTAGAGATAGTAGAGGAAGCTGTGGAAGCCGCTAAAGAAAATGCTGCTCTTAATGGCCTTACCAATTGCACCTTCCTGGCAGGTGACGTGCTAAAGACTCTGGACTCTATCGATGAAATGCCGGATTTTATTGTGCTGGACCCACCTCGTGACGGCATCCACCCCAAGGCGCTGCCCAAGCTTCTTAGCTACAATGTTGACAATATGATCTATATCTCCTGTAAGCCCACATCTCTTTCACGCGATCTGCCCTCATTTATCGAGGCAGGCTATGAAGTGAAAAAAGTGGCTATGGTGGATATGTTTCCGGGGACAAATCACGTGGAGACGGTTGTTCTTCTTTCCAAGGGAATGATCGACTCAAGAAAGGTTAAAGTAGATTTCTCTTTGGAAGATATGGATTTGTCGGAATTAAAGGGCAAAGCAACCTATGCTCAGATAAAGGATTATGTTTTTAATGAGACTGGTCTAAAGGTATCTTCTCTTTATATTGCGCAGGTTAAGAAAAAGTGTGGACTTGATGTTGGGGAGAATTTTAATTTGCCGAAGTCAGAAGATGCCAAACAGCCACAGGTAACACCTGAAAAAGAAGAAGCTATAATGCAGGCGTTTAGACATTATGGAATAATATAAAATACGAACAGATTGTTTTTGTTATATAGAGGGGAAGGATGGAGAATATATGCCTATAACAGTCAATGTTGCTGGACAAGTTGGACAAATAAAGTTATCTACGGCTAAAGCATTGTGGCCACTTTTTGAAACGGTCATTAATTCGATTCAGTCTCTTGAAGATAGCAATGTGAATGAAAAGAAGATTGTAATTG
>JAZLGU010000076.1:0-43153 GCA_045616485.1 Lachnospiraceae bacterium | reverse complement strand
ACATAAGCCATGCTGCAAAGCACTCCCACTACCATTAGTTGCCCACTTGCGGACAGGCGCTAACAGACGTGTCCTGCGAGTTCCGGGCTGGAACCAGAACTCGCGACGTTCCCGTCTGTAAGAGCCTGTAACCACTCGGGTCAAATATGGTAGAGTTGAGTACTTTGCAGCATGGCTTATTTTTTGTTCTCAGGCCGCAGCATACATCTCATGCGCCCATCCCGACACAGATGCCGCTAGGAAGGTGCGCTCCGCATTGTCACAGGGACGTTTCTCGCTGTCAACTTTTTGTCACGGGGACGTTTCTCACTGTCACACCTCCTGCGGAGCGCAGTTTCCTGGCGGCATCCCCATGAGTCTCTTTAAAGCCAAGGCAGGATTTGTCATAATGTGAATAAAGA
This sequence comes from Lachnospiraceae bacterium, assembly GCA_045616485.1. GTDB lineage: Bacteria > Bacillota > Clostridia > Lachnospirales > Lachnospiraceae > RGIG3528. The sequence goes on along the minus strand of JAZLGU010000076.1, from coordinate 42,752 downwards.
GATATAAAAAAGCTGACCTCAGCCCTGCGAGCTTTGACCTGAGTGAGCTATGGCACTTACTGGTATGACCGTCGCGAGTTCTGGTTCCAGCCCGGAACTCGCAGGGCATAGCAGTTAGTGACTGCTCGCGAGTGGTCAACCTCGAGCAGAATGAGGTCTTCTTTTTTATATCTCTTAATAATAACTTAAATCACTCAAATCACTGCCTTGGCTTTAAAGAGGGGAATGGGGCGAGCCCAGGGAGCAAGCGGAGCTAATAAGTTGACAGAAAGAAACGCCCGTGACAAACTATAGACATTTATGGAGAGAATGGATAAAATAAGGGTATCTACATTTGGGAGGTATTGTATGGATAATTGTATATTTTGCAAGATCATAAAAGGTGATATTCCGTCAGCGACGGTGTTTGAGAATGATGATGTGAAGGTGATTATGGATATTTCCCCGGCGGCCAAGGGACATTGCATACTCCTGGCTAAAAAGCATGTGGCAAATATGTTTGAAATGGACGCAGAGACTGCGGCAAAGGTGTTTTCCGTAGTGCCGCGTGTGGCTGCAGCAGTAAAAGAAGTTACAGGCTGTGATGGTCTGAATATTCTGCAGAATAATGGAGATGCTGCAGGACAGACAGTTTTCCATCTGCATGTGCATTTTATTCCAAGATTCAAGAATGATACAGTGAAGATGGGCTGGGAGACCGGCAAATATGCAGATGGCGAGGCAGCAGAATGGGCAGCAAAGATAGCAGCAAAACTTCAGTAAAAACATTTATTCCGGCACATCGTGACTACGACCTGAGCCCTTATACGGGGCTGAATCGTGAGTCCTGGCTGGATGCCTGTGAGTATCTCTTAACAGGTGTTTTTAACAATATTAAGTCTATGGATGATCCGGTAGTCATGCCCCGTACAGAGACAAAGATTACCTATCCCCACGGGGAAAACGACCTGTGTGGCATAAAGGCAGAGTATTTTGAAGGTCTGGCCAGATCATTTTTTCTGGCAGCACCTCTTATACGTGAAAGAAAAAATCTGACTATAAATGGCATCAACATAAAGGATTACTATAGAGCGCATATCCTGCATACAGTAGATCCAAAGGATCCTCTTTTTGTAGGAAGTATAGAGAGTCTAAGAGCGCTGCGCAATGATTACAATCCTTTTGGATGCTTCCAGCAGACTGTGGAAAGCTGCGCTTTGGTTATATGCCTGTGGGAGACTGAGCAGGAGATATGGGAGAGCTATAGTCAGGCTGAAAAGGATCTGATAGCAGCCTTTATAAGGGACTATGGAGAAGGCCCTACAGTGCCACAGAACTGGCGACTTTTTAATATGCTGGATCTGGCATTTCTTCACTCCAAGGGATATAGAATCGACCGTCAGATCATGCGTGAGCATGCCGCAGCCATTTCCAATTATTATGCAGGTGATGGTTGGTACAGAGATGGACACTCCTTTGACTACTATTCGGTCTGGGCCTTTAACGTATATACAGCTATTTGGAACGTGCACTACGGATATGAGAATGAGCCGGAGCTGGCTGCTGTTTTTGAACGTAATTCTAATAAGCTTATGGAGACCTATCCGGCCTTTTTTGACGAGGACGGGTATACCACCATGTGGGGCAGGAGTGGAGTGTACAGATTCGCATCTACATCGGCTTTTGGTGCCAATCAGATGCTGCGTCGCCATGCAGACCACCCCGGATATATGAGAAGGATTGCTTCAGGCGCTCTTTTGCAATTCCTGGAGAGACCTGATTTTCTAAATGAGTACGGCATCCCTACAATGGGCTACTATTCGCAGTTTGGACCTCTGGTGCAGGGCTATTCCTGTGCCGAATCGCCATTTTGGATGGGCAAGGCATTCCTGTGTTTGGATCTGCCTGCAGACCACCCTTTCTGGACGGACAAAGAGGAAAACGGCAAGTGGGAAAAAGACAGCAAGTGTCTTACATCTATCGTAAATGGCCCCGGCATTGCAGCTACCAATTTTCATGCCAATGGCGAGACTGTGCTTCGCAGCGGAAAAATAGTAAAAAACAGAAATGACATTCATGGCATGATGAATTACAGCAAGCTGACCTTCAACAGTAAATTCCCCTGGGAGGCTGTGGCTGAGAGTCAGATGTACGTTCATAAAGACCTGAGAGATGGGGAAGTGTCTTACCCCAACGTGACTTACTGGGGTGGGGAAAAAGACGGAGTCCTCTACAGAAGACAGTATTTTGGCTATCATATGGAGACTGAATGTCATTGGCTGCAGGGCATGTCTCTGGCAGATTTCCCTGTGGAAAAGGGTATTATGCGAGCTGACAGGAGCAGATTTTTCAAAAAGCCTGTGGAATTAATGCTGGGAGCCTATGGATTTCCGGATAATGGTACAGAAATCGAAAGACTGGAAGAGGAATTTGGAGGTAAAACAGCACGGGCAATAGTACTACGGGGAAAAGATGCTCTGGGGCATCCAAGAGCTATGGCCTTCACTACATATACAGGCTTTACTGATATAGAGCTTAAATACTCCGACGGTACCAATCCTGACTCTGTAAAGTCCATAATCCCGGTAGCCCATTACAAGGCTACAGACTACCTCCGTTATAACGAGCCGGAAATGCTGATTTCTCAAGTGATTACTGACAGTAAAGGTAATGATTTTTCAAGGGATGACATATTCCCTATAGAGAGAATAGAATATGAAGACCGGGAGGGCAATGGAGGAATGGGTATAGTGACCATTGTGCTTAAGAACGGTGACAGTCGTACCATAGATTTTGATGAGATGGAAGGAAGACTGATGGTATAAAAAAACGTCTTGTGAAGCAGGCTTCACAAGACGTTTTTTTAGATTGGTACATATTCATCCTCAAATTTTCCTACAGGAAGAGGCTTAGAGAAGAAATAACCCTGTATAATGTCTACTCCGATAGAGGTTAAGAAATCCACTTCTTCCTGTGTTTCCACACCTTCTGAAACGATTTCCATATTCAGATCCTTTGACAGAGAGACTATCATTTTAAGAATATTACGGCTGCGTGCCATGCGGGCAGGCTCTGTTTCACCTAAGAAACCCATGTCAATTTTCAGCACGTCCACAGAAAGATTTTTCAGCATGTTAAGAGATGAGTAGCCACTGCCGAAGTCATCCATTTCTATCAGGAAACCATAAGCGCGAAGGGAGTTAATGAGAGCAACCTGCTTTTTAACATCGTTCATAATAACAGATTCTGTTATCTCCAAATGCAGATTTTTGGGGCTTATACGATACTTTTCTACCAGCGAGGTAAAGGTATCGTAGAGATCTACAAAGTAAAAATCGCGTGGTGAAATATTGACGGAAATATAGTAGTCATCAAGGCCCAGACTCTTCCACTGACGAAGCTTTTCACATGCCAGTTCCCATACATATTTGTCCAGTGTGGTAATAAGTCCTGTGCGTTCAAAAACAGGGATAAAATCAGCAGGAGAGACCATACCGGTAGGTCTTACCCAACGGACAAGCGCCTCACCGCCCTTGCAGGAGTGATCCCTCGCCTGTATCTGAGGCTGGATATATATCTGAAATTCCCCATTTTTAAGGGAATCCTGCAGGGCACTTATAAGCTCCTGCTCTTTTAATATTTTATCGCGAAGAGATGCATCGTAGTGGGCAATAAGCGTGGTGTAACTGCTTTTAAGAGTATTGACAGCCAGTAGAGCACGGTCACACATGGTCGACACATTCATGGTGGGATCAACTATCTCGTACACACCTACGTGACACACTACTTTGTACAGATGGTTTTCCTCCAGCTGTATAACCCGCTGTGGCAGATCTGTAAAAAGCTCATCGCTGAAGCGTTCTTTTCTGATACAGATGGCAAAACGATCGGACATAAGACGGGCGGGGATGGAATCGTTGTCGATACAGCGCTGGCTCATGACATTGGCTATACGACGGAGCACTTTATTGCCACGCTCTTCGCCGAAAAGATCATTCAGCATCTTAAAATCCTTGATATTGGAAACAGCTATTATTCTTGGAACGTCAGGCTCTTTGTCCAGCAGGGCTCTAACCTGCTCGAAAAAGCCGTTGCCATTGTAAAGACCTGTAAGCTCGTCATGAGTGGCTTTGTATTTTTCTGAGTAATAATTGTTGACAGAGTCGGTACGGTCAAGCAGGGAAAAATAGAAGCCTATAAGCTTATTGGAATTATCAAAAATGCGTATGAAGGCAATCTCAAAGTGGAGGTTGCTGCCATCTTCAGTATCCTGACTCCAGGTGGCATTTTCAATATTCTCGGGATTCTGACCATTGAGCCATGATTTTCCAAAGTCAGCTGCCGCTACGTCACCAAAAATATGGTGAGCGAAGGCATTTTCTGCCAGATCATTTTCATAGATAAGTCTGGCATCCAAATCATATACAATGATACCTGTTTCCAGGTCTCTTACTACCTCGGAAAGAAGGCTGGCGGCCAAGCTTTTAGGGGCAAAGACAATGGCCAGCTCATAGATGCTGACTGCAAGTAAAGCATAGAACAGCGGAGAAAAACCTGCCAAAATATCTGTGAATATTCCTATAGCATCCAGTATGAGAACAACGATGAAGGAAATAAAAAGTCCGAAGTAGCGGCGCCTGTAAAGAGCGGGGGATTTAATGGTCTGTCGTATCAGCATGTAGAAAACAATACATACTATGGTGTAACAAAGTCCAATATGGACATAGTAAAGAGGGCTGGGATTGCCTACAAGGAAGACCTCAATGCCTCCGGGAGGGTAGGCTTTTTTTACTGTGAATACGTGATGAAGCCAGGTATTGGCCACCATACTCAAAAGTTCCAGACCAGACAAAGAGTAAAACGTAGATAATAAAGGCACCCGATGTTTATTATAGTCGGTGTAATCAGTAGCAAAATTCAGTATGGCCACCAGAACGAATGTTACACTGCTGGAGAATAAGCCGTAGAACAATGTTGAAATGAATTCGCTATCGGAAAACAGCGCGATGGCAGCGGTAAAAAAGGTAACAACACCATGAATCAACGTAGTCCTGATGGTGATACCCAGACGAGTTTTGATATTGCGTAGCTTGATGACAAGCAGTATCAGCATTACCATAAACAGTATGTAGATGCTTTGAAGTACATATATCACAGATGCAACCCCCAAAAAAAGATAAAATACCCATAGATAAAGACACTTTCTTTAGATAACACTATAACACGCAAATCTTACTTCCACAAATTAAGAGTATCGAAACAATTATAAAGGCTTTATAAAATGGTAAAACTCAGAAACTGAAAGAATTTTTAAGGTTTCCTGGAAGGCTTGTATTTTCGAAAAAGTACAGAGTTTTCTTATTATTCGTTTCCTTGACTGAAAAGGCTTTGGAGAATTATAATTGAAGCAAGGAAAAAAGGCGTTTTTTCAAAATTTCGCCGGAAAAAGGAGAAGAATATATGTTTGATGTATGTATCATCGGGGCGGGTGTTACAGGCGCCAGTATTGCTCGGGAATTCTCACGCTACAAGCTGAAAACGGTTGTGGTGGAGAGAGCTCTGGATGTATGTGAAGGTACTTCCAAAGCCAATAGTGGCATAGTGCATGCAGGCTTTGATGCGGAGCCGGGTACTCTTAAGGCAAAGCTTAACGCAGAGGGTAATCGCAGAATGGAGCAGCTCTCCAAGGATTTGGACTTTCCCTTTAAGAGAAACGGCTCGCTGATTATCTGCTGGGAAGAGGATGGAATGGGGACCCTGAATGAGCTTATGGAAAATGGGCGTAAGAATGGGGTTGAAGGCCTGAGGATTATCACGGGAGACGAAGCGCGCGCTATGGAGCCCAATCTTTCCGAGAAGGTGGTAGCTGCTCTTTATGCGCCTACAGGCGGCATAGTCTGTCCTTTCGGACTTACTTTGGCTCTGGCTGAGAACGCTGTTCAAAATGGCGTAGAGTTCAGATTTGACTCTGAAGTAACAGGGATTCAGAAAAAAGACGGTGCATTCGTGGTCTCCACGTCAAATGGGGATATAGAAGCCAAAATTGTTATAAATGCAGCAGGCGTTTACGCTGATGCCATACATCACATGGTCAGCAGTACACCTATGGAAATTGTTGCCAGACGTGGTGAATACTGCCTCTACGACAAGCAGATGGGCAAAATGGTAGAAAAGACCATTTTCCAGCTGCCAAGCAAGCTGGGTAAAGGTGTTCTTTTCACACCTACTGTTCATGGCAATCTTATGGTAGGCCCCACAGCAGCGGATATTGACGACAAGGAAGCTACCTGTACCACCGCCGCCGGCCTTTCTGATGCCAGAGAAAAAGCGGCTCTTTCTGTAGTGAATATGCCTGCACCCCGCGCCATGATTACAGCCTTTTCCGGGCTGCGCGCTCACGAAGTGAATGGAGATTTTATTATCGGCGAAGCTGCTGACTGCAAGGGCTTTATCGATGTGGCAGGTATCGAGAGCCCGGGTCTTTCCTGCGCTCCTGTAATCGGTGAATATGTTGCCTCTCTGGTCCTGCCGCTTTTTGGCAATCCTGAGAAAAAGGCTGACTTTATAGAGAAAAGAAAGGGTATTCCTCATATAAACGAGCTGCCTGTAGAGGAGCGAGAGGCTCTCATCAAGGAAAATCCCGCATACGGCGCTATTGTATGCCGCTGTGAGATGGTAACAGAGGGAGAAATACTGGATGCTATTCATGGTATTATTCCTGCCCGCACACTGGATGGCATTAAGCGTCGTACCAGAGCAGGCATGGGCAGATGCCAGGCCGGCTTCTGTACTCCAAGAAATGTGGAGCTCATTGCCAGGGAACACGGTATCCCTATGGAAGAAGTAGTAAAGAGCGGGAGGAATGCACATGTACTGTAAAAATGTTGATATCGCTATCATTGGTGGCGGTCCTGCAGGTCTTGCTGCAGCGCTTTCCGCCAGAGAAGCAGGCGTAGAAAATATTATTATTCTGGAGCGTGACATGCAGCTGGGAGGCATACTGAACCAGTGCATTCACAATGGCTTTGGTCTTCACACCTTTAAAGAGGAGCTGACAGGCCCTGAGTATGCAGCACGATTTATAGAGCGTGTTCAGAAAGCAGAGATACCTTATTCCCTGGGCACTATGGTCTGCGATCTTCAGGCTGAAGCAGACGGCACAAAGGTTATCACCTGCATGAGCCGCGCGGAAGGTCTTTATCAGGTAAAGGCCAGTGCAGTAGTGCTGGCTATGGGCTGTCGTGAGAGGCCGAGAGGCGCTCTGGGTACTCCGGGATACAGACCTGCAGGTATTTTTTCCGCAGGTACTGCCCAGCGTTTTGTAAATGTGGAAGGCAAGCTGCCCGGCAAGGAAGTTGTTATCCTGGGCTCCGGTGATATCGGCCTTATTATGGCCCGCCGTATGACCTTAGAAGGTGCCAAGGTTAAGGTAGTGGCAGAGCTTATGCCTTTTTCGGGCGGATTGAAGAGAAATATAGTACAGTGCTTAAATGACTTCAACATCCCTTTGAAGCTCAGCCATACGGTAGTGGATATTGCCGGCAAGGAAAGAGTGGAGTCTGTGACCATCGCAGAAGTAGACGGGAAGGGTAAGCCTATTCCCGGTACGGAAGAGGTATATGAATGTGATACCCTTCTGCTTTCCTGCGGACTTATCCCTGAAAATGAGCTGACTACAGGTGCCGGTATTGAGATGGACAGAGTGACCAGCGGAGCTGTAGTTGACAACAATCTGGAGACCTCTTTACCCGGTGTTTTTGCCTGTGGTAATGTACTTCATGTACATGACCTGGTAGACTTTGTATCAGAGGAGGCGGGCAATGCAGGCAGAAGTGCCGCAGCCTTTGTGCAGGGCAGAGTGACCACTGATGAGACAAAAATTATAGAGATTGCAACTGACAAAGATGTAAGATATACTGTTCCAAGGAAGATCCACCCGGAGACTGTTGGTGATGACGTGCTGATTCGTTTCAGAGTAGGCAATGTTTACAAAAACGTAACCATCGGTATTTTCTTTGATGGCGAGGTAGTGCGCACTGTAAAGAAGCGTACGGTAGCACCCGGTGAAATGGAAGAAATCCGCATTAAGAAAACAGAGCTTTTACAGTATCCGAATCTTAAGCGTATTACTCTTGGCTTCACTGAATATACACCTGTAAACCAGTAGGGCAGAAGGGAAGGGAATAACAAATGGAAACAAGAGAATTAACATGTATCAACTGCCCTATGGGCTGTGCGCTCACTGTTACCATTGATGGCAGTGAGATAAGCTGTACAGGTAATACCTGTCCCAGAGGTGCAGACTATGCCAAAAAAGAAGTTACAGATCCCAGACGTACGGTGACCAGTAGCGTCGCTGTGACTGGCGGCAGCGCGGTAAGAGTGCCTGTAAAAACAAAGACTGATATACCTAAAGATAAGATTTTTGACTGCATGGAAGTCATTAGAAATACAGTGATTTCGGCACCTGTTCATATAGGTGACGTTGTTATTGAAGATGTGGCATCCACCGGTGTCCAGGTGGTAGCAACGAAAAATGTAAACTAATGGGGGATTTATGGAGAAGAAATATGTAATGGCACTGGATCAGGGTACTACCTCTTCCAGATGTATTCTTTTTGACAAAAAGGGTAATATCTGCAGTATGGCTCAAAAGGAGTTTGAGCAAAAGTATCCTCAGCCCGGCTGGGTGGAGCATGATCCTATGGAGATATGGTCATCTCAGATGGCTGTAGCAGCAGAAGCAATGGCCAAGGTGGCTGCAGGTGCTGACGATGTAGCTGCAATAGGTATTACCAATCAGAGAGAAACAACTGTAGTATGGGATAAAAAGACAGGACTTCCTGTGTATAACGCTATTGTATGGCAGTGCAGAAGAACAGCGCCTATGATAGAGGAGCTCCTTAGAGAAGGCTTTGGCAATCACATTAAGGAGACTACAGGTCTGGTGCCTGATGCCTACTTTTCAGGTACCAAGATCGCATGGATTCTGAATCACGTACCCGGGGCTCGTGAGCGTGCTGAAGCAGGAGAGCTGCTGTTTGGCACCATTGATACCTGGCTTATCTGGAATCTTACCAAAGGCAAGGTACACGCTACGGATTATACCAATGCCAGCCGTACTATGCTTTATGACATTCATAAGCTTAAATGGGATGAAAAGCTGTTGAAACGCTTCGGCATCCCCCTTTCCATGATGCCTGAGGTCCTGCCTTCCAGCGCCGTGTATGGTAAGACTGACAGTTCGCTGCTGGGGGGTGAAATAATAATAGGCGGAGCTGCGGGAGATCAGCAGGCTGCGCTTTTCGGTCAGTGCTGCTTTGCGCCCGGAGATGTGAAAAATACATATGGTACAGGCTGCTTCTTGCTTATGAATACCGGCCATGAAGCTGTGAAATCACAGCACGGTCTGGTAACTACCATAGCTGCTTCTGCCGGAAAAGACGTGGAGTATGCTCTGGAAGGCTCTGTATTTGTGGCAGGCGCTTCTATTCAGTGGCTGAGAGATGAGATGAGAATGCTTAAATCCGCGTCTCAGTCTGAAGAATATGCAAAAGCAGTATCTGATACAGATGGAGTATATGTAGTGCCTGCCTTTACAGGTCTGGGTGCACCATACTGGAATCAGTACGCCAGAGGTATGGTGGTAGGTATCACCAGAGGCTGTTCAAAAGAGCATTTTATCCGTGCTACCCTGGAGTCTATTGACTACCAGGTATACAAGGTACTTCGTGCCATGGAGCAGGATACAGGCAACAAGATTAAGACTCTTAAGGTAGATGGCGGCGCTTCTGCCAACGACTTCCTTATGCAGTTCCAGGCAGATATACTCTGCTCAGAAGTACATAGACCTGCCTGCATTGAGACTACTGCCCTGGGTGCAGCATACCTGGCAGGTCTGGCTACAGGCTTCTGGAAAGACAAAAATGATATTGTAGACAACTGGTCACTTTCAAAATCCTTCATCCCATCTATGGCTGAAGATAAACGCAAAGCTCTGCTTCATGGCTGGAATAAGGCAGTACGTGCTGCACTGGCTTGGCAGGAGGAAGTGGAAGAGGACTATCTGTTCTAACTGGAATAATTATATCCGCAACCGACAAAAATTTCGGTTGCGGATTTTTTCTTAAAGGTATACTGTAGATCAGTACGGTTAAATATAAAGTACCAGGCAAAAAAATGTTACTTGGAGATAAAAATGAAAGATAAGGCTAAAAATTTTGAAATAGACATGACTACGGGCAATCTGGCAGGGAAAATGCTCCTATTTACTCTGCCGCTTATTGCATCTTCCCTTTTACAGCTCCTCTTTAATGCTGCAGATATGATAGTAGCAGGACGTTTTGCGGGAGATACTGCCCTGGCATCCATAAGTGGTACAGCATCACTTACCAATCTGATAGTGAATCTCTTTCTGGGGCTGTCCGTAGGTACCAATGTAGTAGTAGCAAAATACTATGGACAAAACAGCGAAAAAGACGTATCGGAATGCGTACATACTGCAGTGGTAATCAGCGTATTGGCAGGCTTTTTCCTGGCGGCCTTTGGGTTTATCATAGCACGTCCGGTACTGGCAGCCATGCAGACACCGGAAAATGTTATAGATGGCGCCGTACTTTACATGAGAATTTACTTTCTTGGCATGCCGGTTATAATGCTATACAATTTTACATCTGCCATTCTTCGCGCTGTAGGAGATACCAGAAGACCATTGATTTTCCTGGCTATAGCAGGCGTAATAAATGTTGTTCTCAATATGATTTTTGTTATATTTTTTCATATGGGGGTGGCAGGCGTCGCAGTAGCTACGGTTGTATCTCAGGCTGTGTCTGCAGGTTTGGTCCTGCTGGCGCTGTTCAGATATGATGGATGTCTCAAGCTGGAAATGACCAAGCTTAGAGTAAGTGGCAACAAGCTTTTACAGATGATGAGAGTAGGCCTCCCGGCAGGCATACAGGGCTGCTTTTTCTCCATTTCCAATGTGCTTATTCAGTCTTCCATAAATTCCTTTGGCGATACGGCCATGAACGGCAATGCAGCAGCCCAGAATATAGAAGGCTTTGTATATGTAGGCATGAATGCTTTTCACCATACTACCCTGTCCTTTACCAGCCAGAACTATGGTGGCAGACAGTATAAACGTATCAGAAAGGTCCTTTGGTATGGACTGATGTTTGTAACAGTTACCGGCGTGACCTTAAGTGCTCTGGCATTTTGGTTCAGATATCCTTTGCTGAATCTGTATGTGGGGGAGGAAGCGGCTAACAGAGCAGAAGTGATAGAGTACGGAGTGGTCCGCATGACTGTCATTATGCTTACTTACTTTACCTGTGGTACCATGGATGTTATCGTAGGTGGCCTGCGTGGTATGGGTAAGTCTATCCTTCCCATGCTGTTGACTCTTTTCTTTGTGTGCGTAATGAGAGTGGTATGGATATATACCATTTTCAGAATACCTGAGTACCATACTCTTACCTGGCTTTACATTTCATATCCCGTATCCTGGATATTGGCGACCGTTGTGCAGGGCGGATATCTGATTTTCTCCTACCGAAGCCTAAAAATATTGGGGGATGGCCGACTAGGGAGGCACTAAGGCAAAAAGACAAGCAAATGAATAGTGTTTGATATTTGGTGACAGATAGTATATAATAGTACTATCTGTCATTATATTTTAATGAGGAAATTATATGAAAAAAATTATTCTTACCGGTGGTGGCACAGCCGGCCACGTAACACCAAATATTGCCCTTCTTCCCAGACTTAAGGAAGAAGGATATGAAGTAGTTTATATCGGTTCCTACACAGGTATTGAAAAGGAGCTGATGGAGGCAGAAGGTGTCAAGTACTATGGCATTTCTTCCGGCAAGCTGAGAAGATACAGAAGCTTACAGAATCTTTCTGATCCCTTCAGAGTCATCAAGGGCTACTTCGAGGCCTTAAAGATCATAAAAAATGAAAAGCCTGATGTGCTTTTTTCCAAGGGCGGATTTGTGTCCGTGCCTGTAGTATTTGCAGCCAAGCACAGAAGAGTGCCTGCCATCATCCATGAGTCGGATATGACTCCGGGCCTGGCCAATAAGCTTTGTATTCCCAGAGCTAAAAAAATCTGCTGCAATTTCCCGGAGACTGTAGAGCATCTGCCGGAGGGAAAGGCTGTTCTTTCAGGCTGTCCTATCAGAAAAGAGCTGTTCCAGGGCTCCAGGGAAAAGGGACTGAATTTTGCGGGATTTGACGGCTCCAAGCCTGTACTTCTTGTTATGGGCGGATCTACAGGTGCGTTAAATGTTAATCGTGCCATCTGGGAAGTATTGCCCCAGCTTCTGGCCAATTATGACATAATTCATCTGTGCGGAAAAGGTAAGACCAATAATGATCTTCTGGATACTCCGGGCTACAGGCAGTATGAGTATATAGGTAAGGAGCTTCCGGATATTTTTGCGGCAGCGGATCTGGTAGTGTCCAGAGCCGGAGCCAATGCTATCTGTGAGCTGCTGGCTCTTAAGAAGCCTAATATTCTTATACCGCTGGGATTAAAGGCGTCCAGGGGAGATCAGATATTAAATGCCGAGTCCTTTGCCAAGCAGGGCTATTCTGTAGTGCTGCATGAAGAGACAATGACTGCACAGCAGTTTTTACAGTGTGTAGGCATTACTTACCAGGACAGACAAAGATATATAATGGCTATGGAACATAGTAGTCAGAATGACGCTATTGAGACTATTATTAATCTTATTAAACAGTATTAAAGGGGAAAAATATGGGTTACACAGCCCTTTACAGAAAGTTCCGTCCGGATACTTTTGACAGTGTTTGCGGACAGGATCATATTGTTACCACCTTAAAAAATCAGGTGAAGGCAGGACGTATAGGCCATGCTTTCCTTTTCTGCGGTACCAGGGGTATCGGTAAGACTACGGTGGCCAAAATTCTTGCCAGGACAGTGAATTGTGAAAGTCCTGTGGATGGAGGCCCTTGTGGAGAGTGTGCCATGTGTAAGGCTATAGCAGCCGGCACCTCCATGAATGTTATAGAAATAGATGCCGCTTCCAACAACGGTGTAGATAATATCCGTGAGGTCATTGAAGAGGTTAAATATTCACCTACAGAAGGAAAGTACAAGGTATACATTATCGATGAGGTACATATGCTGTCCATTGGAGCATTCAATGCCTTACTTAAGACCTTGGAAGAGCCGCCGGCCTATGTAATTTTTATTCTGGCTACCACAGAGCCCCAGAAAATACCTATTACCATTTTATCCAGATGTCAGCGATATGATTTTAAGCGGGCTACAGCAACAGATGTAGCTGCACGGCTTCGGACTCTGGTGGACGCTGAAGGCATAGAAGCAGAAGACAAGGCTCTGCGCTATATAGGCACAGTAGCGGATGGCTCTTTCAGAGACGGTATTAGTCTTCTGGATCAGTGCATTTCTTTCTATCTGGGGGAGGCACTGACTTACGATAAGGCTCTGGAAGTGCTGGGGACGGTAGACGTTTCGGTATTTGGCGGGCTGATGAAGGCTATACGTACCGGAGATACGGCAGCTGCGCTGAAGGTTATTGACGACTGTATCAATAAAGGCCGTGAGATAACCCTGTTTGTATCAGACTTTACCTGGTATCTTAGGAATCTCATGGTATCAAGAGCTACCGGTCATCCGGAGGAATGCCTGGACATTCCTACAGACTTCATGTCAGATTTTATCAATGAGGTGAATGCCAATTCGGCAGAAGAAATAGCCAGATTAATACGTATTATGTCAAAGCTTTCCAATGATCTGCGATACGCTGCTCAGAAGAGAGTACTGGTAGAAGTGGCTATTATAAAAATGTGTCATCCGGAAAGCGAAGGCGACCTGGAGGCAGTAAACAGCCGCATATCACGTATCGAAGACAGAATAGAGTCGGGAGATATAAATGTGAGCGCCAGAGCAGGTAATGCAGTAGGAAACGCTGTGACGGAGCCTGCCCGGGAGGAAAAGCCGGTGGAGTACACCAAGGCTATACCGGAAGAGGTGCAGGAAATCGTACAGAACTGGCCGTCAGTCATAAAAAATTGTCGGGGGATGGTGAGAGAAGCCCTGCAGATGGCCAAGGTTTCCATTACCGATAATGACAAAATATTGCTGGTAGTCCAGGATAAGCTGGATGCTATGTGTCTGTGCAATAACGAAGGCAACACCAGCCAGGCCGTTGCGGATGCGATAGCTGAGATTACTCAGAAAATCGTGGAAGTTCAGGTAAAATGCGTAGAAAATCAAAAGCAGGCAAATGAATATCCTGACCTTCAGAAAATAGTTAAAATGAAGATTAAATTTGAAGATTAACAGATGTAAAAGGAGATTATTAAAATGGCAAAACGTGGTGGATTTCCGGGCATGGGTATGCCTGGCAATATGAACAATCTTATGAAGCAGGCTCAGAGAATGCAGCGTCAGATGGAGCAGCAGCAGGCTGAAGCCGCAGAAAAGCAGAAGGCTCTGGAGGAAAAAGAATTCAAAGCTACAGCCGGTGGCTCTGCAGTTACAGTTACAATGAACGGAAAGCTTGAGGTCCTTTCAGTAGCACTGGCTCCTGAGGCAGTTGATCCTGATGATATCGAAACATTACAGGATCTTATTGTAGCTGCTACCAATGAGGCTATCAGACAGATTGTGAAGGAAAGCGATGAGATAGCCCAGAGCGCTCAGATGAACCTTCCCGGAGGATTTGGATTCTAAATGGACTACTATAGCAGCCAGATAAATAAGTTAATAGAAACTCTGTCCGGGCTGCCTGGCATAGGCACCAAGTCGGCACAGCGTCTTGCTTTCCATATTATCAATATGCCGGAAGAAGACGTGAAGCGTATAGCAGATACCATGATGGCTGCGCGTTCCAATGTGCGTTACTGTAAATGTTGCTGCACACTTACTGACGATGAGCTATGTCCTATTTGTAAGAGTCCTGAAAGAGATAAGAAAACCATTATGGTGGTAGAAAATTCCAGAGATCTGGCAGCCTACGAAAAGACCGGCAGATACAAAGGGGTTTATCATGTGCTCCATGGAGCTATTTCTCCCATGCTGGGCATAGCACCGTCTGATCTTAAGATTAAGGAGCTTATCCTGCGTCTTAAGGAGGATGTGAATGAGGTTATTATAGCCACTAATTCAGGCATCGAGGGCGAGGCTACAGCCATGTATATCGGCAAGCTGATAAAGCCAATAGGGATAAAGACAACACGTATAGCTTCAGGTGTACCTGTTGGAGGAGATCTGGAGTACATAGACGAAGTTACCCTCCTTCGTGCACTTGACGGAAGAACGGAGTTGTAGACGGATACACAAAGAAAGGACCTAAGATGGAAGGCAATATCTTAAATGCAGGGTCAGCTGAGCTGACTGCACTTAGAGAAAGATTAGTAAAGCTTGAACAGGAAAAATCTCATAATGAAGATGTTCTTAAGCAGATAGCTGCTCTTCAAAAAGAGGCCGACAAAAGGCGCAAAGCCATGAATGACGAGATAGAGACTACGCTGAAAAAGCGAAAAGATGCTATCGAGGATAATTTTGACGGTCAGATAGCCGGACTGAATAGAGAGCTTAAAAAATTGCGGGCTGACAGGCAGAAAGAAAAGGAAAGTCTGGTATCAGACAAAGTGACTGCTGAAACTGCAGATCTTCGCGAAGAGGTAAAGGCCATAAGACACGATATTAAGGCTCTTATCAGCGAGAAAAAGCTTCCTTTCATTACCAGATACTGGGTCTTTTATGCACTATTTATGCCCAGAAGTGCCGTGGAAATCATTTTTACCATAGGCATGTTTATTTTGATATTCATGCTTTTCCCTGTAGGCCTTGCTTCGCTTTTGGACGGTATGCTTTTCGGAGAGACATGGACTCCTGCCATTATATACATCTTGGATATTCTTATTTTCGGCGGAGCCTACGTGCTGGTAAATAATCTGGTCAAGGAAAAGCTGCACGACGATATTAAAGTCATTACCGATATGAGGACCCGCATTCGTCTTAAGAATCGTGAGATTAAGCTGGTAAAAAGAGGCATCGAGAAGGATACTGATGAAAGCGGTTATAATCTGGAGGCCTTTGATACAGCTATCCACAATAAAGAGGACAGCGTTAAGCGGCTTGAAACAGAAAGAAAAGGCGCGCTTAATGATTATAACAGCAATATAAGACCTGCCCTTATAGAGGAGATTCAGGGACGACTTCAGCCGGAAATAGATGCTCTCAGGAAGCAGGTGGATGAGCTGCAGAATGAGCAGAGAAAGTTATCGGATTTCCTGAAAGAAGAGACTATTGAGCTTACAAAAAGCTACGAGCCATATCTGGGGAAAAATAATATGAATGCCGCAGCTTTACAGAAAATTGCAGCCTGCATTAATGAAGGAAAGGCGCAGACTGTTGGCGAAGCCATAGCTTTCCTCAGCGATGACACTAAGCAGCAGGATAAAGCAGTAGTTAATGATAAGTCTGAATAACAAAATGAAAAAAGAATATGGGGAAAAAGTTTATCGCATTGCTCTGGATGCAGGTCTCACCTGCCCCAATCGTGACGGTAAGCTGGGCAGAGGAGGCTGTATTTTCTGCTCTCTTGGTGGCTCCGGCGAATTTGCCGGAGACCGAAAAGTTCCCATTAAAGAACAGCTGGCAGCGGGGAAGGACATGATAAGAAAAAAAGTTCCGGGCTGCCGCTTTTTCATAGCCTACTTCCAGGCATTTACCAACACATACGGTGATATAGCGTATTTGGATAAAATTTACAGAGAGGCTGTATCTGATGAAGAGGTAGTTATTATTTCCATAGCTACCAGGCCTGATTGCCTTGGCAGGGAAGTGCTGGAGTTACTGACAGAGATTAATAAAATAAAGCCTGTGTGGGTAGAGCTGGGGCTGCAGACATCAAAAGAGGATACCGCCGATTTTATCAGACGCGGTTACAAAAACAGTGTCTATGAAGAGGCAGTAAAAAACTTACATAAAGCAGGCATAGAGGTCATTACCCATGTCATACTGGGGCTGCCGGGTGAGAGTCGGGAAGATATGATAAATACCTGCAGATATGTCGCTGCAAGCGGCAGTAATGGTATAAAGCTGCAGATATTGAATATACTAAAAGGGACAGATCTGGCAGAGTATTATCAGAGTAATCCATTTTATATAATGGATCTGGCAGAGTACAAAGAGCTGTTGACACAGTGTTTACGAGTGCTGCCGGCAGATATGACCATACATAGAATTACGGGAGATGGACCTAAAAGTCTTCTGATAGAGCCGAAATGGGTGGCTGACAAGAAAAAAGTAATAAATACATTAAGGGATTTGATTGAATGCTAGCTAAATTCAAGAAAAACTTAAAATGGATTATATTGACGATAGTAGTAATTGCCCTGCTTTCTGTAGGCGGCGTCCTGATTTATCGTTACTTATTCGGCACGTTTTCCAAGATGAATACGAAGGCAGAAGTGGTAATTACGGTCCAGGAGCCATATCTTACTGCGGGTAATAAAACAGTTGTTTTCTGTACTCCTAATGGCCTTAAAGCATATAACAGTGATGGTAAGGTGCAGGTGGAAGCGGCTTATGAAATGGAAGATCCCATAGCTGCGGCCAGAGGCAGTTTTGTGGCAGTAGCTGCAGCTAGTGGCAAGCAGGTGCAGGTTATACCGGGTAATGGAGTGGTATACAGATACAATGTAACATATCCCATTACGAAGCTCTGTGTGGCTACCCAGGGAGTTACCGCCGTTATGCTGGATGCAGGAAGTAAAGACCTGATCGAGGTCCGGGACAAAGAGGGAGAGCTTAGGGTACAGATAGGTACAGATACCAGACAGGACGGCATACCCGTAGACATGGCTCTTTCACCGGATGGTAAAAAGCTGGTAAGCATGTATGTAAGCTTCGACGGCGATGATATATTGTCCAAAGTGACTTTTTACAATATGGCTGATGTAGGCAAAAATTATGTGGACAATATAGTGGGACAGTTTAAATTCCCCGACGAGCTGGTATGGGATGTGGAATTTTTGGGAAATGACACGGTAGCTGTAATGCTGCCTAGCGGCATCAGATTGTATTCCATGAAGGAACTGCCGAAAAATCTGACAGAAATTAAGGCTGATGGCACCATCGTGGATGCGGTCATGACGGATGAAGGAATAGCTATGGTGGTGGAAAAAGACGGAGTAAAAGATTTATTCTTTTACAAGATTTCAGGCAGTCTTGAAAAGAAAATTTCAGGTATTCGTGACTATAAAAAAATGTATTACAATGGTTCAGAGGCAGCGCTACTAGGGAGCCAGAATCTTACTATTTACAGGAAAAATGGCACCTGCAAGCTGGATATGGACCTGACACAAAGTATCGACAGTATCTTTTTTGGGGAGAAAAACAGATACTTTCTTGTGTCACCGGGAAAAATAAAAGTAGTAGAGGTTAAGTAGGAAAATGAAAAAAAGAATAGTTGGATGGGTGGCATTAGTACTGAATATATTGCTATTTGTCATACCGGTATTAATGATGGCCAAAGGGATATATGATTTGAATCGCTATAATTATTCCAATTCCGGCAGTATAGGGCTGGATGGAATTTTGTTGATTGATGCCATACTTTTTATGCTTCCTGAGATAATCCTTCTGGTAGTCTACCTGGTAATAAGAAGGATCGAAAAAAAACAGGAAGGTAAAGTGAGAAAAAGCATTCTGGGAAGCTACTTCAGGTCCTTTAAAACAAGGCCTTATATAGCGATCCCAGCTACGCTTATATGCATAGTATTTTTATTCTATCTGGTGGTATTTCTGATAGAAGACAAGCTCTTGTTCATGGCCAGGGATGATGAAGGCTGGGCAGCAGAACACTATGAGAATGTTTCCATAGTAAGTACTGAAGCAGGAGGATACAGAGGTTATTTTATAAATAACAACAGCGACAAACTGCTCGTATACTTTTACGGAAATGCCATGCTGGCCAGATATTCGGTAGAATCCTTTTCCGAATCAAAGAAAGAAATAATTAAAGATTATAACATAATGATTTTTGACTATCCGGGCTATGGGCTGAATAAAAAGCTGGGACAGCCTTCTGATAAGGCAATTTACAAGATGATTGACAGCTTGTGTAAATACACGGCCGGACTGGAGGGCTACAGTAATAAGTATGTAGTAGGCTTCAGTCTGGGGACCGGGGCTGCGGTTTATGCAGCTGCAAAGGGGGACTGGGATGCCATGGCTTTAATAGCGCCCTATGACAGCATTACCAATGTTTTTAACAGTATATTCCCTGCATTTTACGGCCCCTTCGGACAGGTGGTAAAAAATCCATTCCCCAGCTATAAATATGCGCCTCAGGTGGACGAAAGAGTGCTCATATATTGCTCTGAAGCAGATGAAATGGTGCCATCCAAGCTGGCGAAAAAATTGTATGGTTATTTTGGAGCGGCGAAGGAAATAAGAGAAGATAAAGAACTTAGCCATAATGAACTGAATGGTTCAGAAGAAGTCTGGGAAGGAATACTGGATTTCTTTAATAATAAATAAATATCGGAAGGTGAGGAAAATGAATTTCAACTGGTTATTTTTTGTAGTATTGGCAATTTTTGCGGTAAGTATAATAATTGGATGGAGAAAAGGCTTTGTAAGGATTGTTTTTTCTTTATTGGCGACTATCGTAGCTTTGGTTTTGACACTGATATTGTCTCCTGTGACTATTAATCTGCTTAAAAATCAGAGCGGAGTATATGATAAGATTTATGAGGGAGTTGATTCTTTTATTGATCTTGAAGAAGCATATGATAATCTTGTAAAAACTGAAGATGACGGTCAGAAAACTTTAGAGGAAAAGCTGGACCTTATGATGGAAAACATAGGCCTGCCATCCATCATACGTCAGTCAGTTATGGACAGCGATGTTGTAAAGAGTTTTTCTGATGAAAAGAGTGAAGAGTTTCAGAAAAATCAGCTGGCCAAGCTGGAAAAGGTGGTTTGTGAAAATCTGACTACCACTACTATTAACGCTTTAGGCATTATAATTACTTTGGTTGTAGTAGCACTGGCGCTCTTTATCTTGGGAAAGACGCTGGATCTTTTAGCAAAGCTTCCGCTCATAAGACATGTGAATGCATGGCTTGGCATAATAGTGGGTGCGGCAGAGGGCCTGCTTATAGTATGGATCTTTTTCACCATAGTTACCATGTTTGCAGCTACACCATTTGGTCAGAATATGCTGGGGATGGTTACAGAAAATAGTTTTTTACAATTTCTTTATGATAAAAATGTAATAGCTTTAATGTTTTTTTCTTGATTTATAGTAAAAATCGTTGTATACTGTTGGAAGACTGTAAGCGCTTTCATATAGGCGCCGTTATGTAAATAAGGAGAATAATTATGAACGAGATTATCACTCAGTTTTCCAAGCTTGGAATTATCCCTGTAGTAGTTCTTAACGATGCTAAGGACGCAGCTCCTCTTGCAAAGGCTCTTTGCGAGGGTGGTCTTCCTGTAGCAGAGGTTACATTCAGAACAGCAGCTGCAGAGGAGTCTATTCGCATTATGTCAGAGCAGTTCCCTGAGATGCTTGTAGGTGCAGGCACTGTGCTTACCACAGATCAGGTAGATAGAGCAGTAGCTGCAGGTGCGAAGTTTATTGTATCCCCAGGTCTCAATCCTAAGATCGTAAGATACTGTCAGGAGAAGGGCGTGCCTATTACTCCGGGTACCAGCTGTCCGACAGACATTGAGACAGCGCTTGAGCTTGGTCTTGAGACAGTTAAGTTCTTCCCTGCTGAGCAGTCAGGTGGTATCGCAAAGATCAAGGCCATGGCAGCTCCATATACAAATGTTACATTCATGCCTACAGGCGGTATCTCCGCTAAGAATTTAAAGGATTACCTTGACTTCCCTAAGATTGTCGCATGTGGCGGCTCCTGGATGGTAAAGGGTGACCTTATTGAGGCTGGCGAGTTTGATGAGATTAAGCGTCTCACAAGAGAGGCTGTAAATACTATGCTTGGCTTCGAGTTCAAGCACCTTGGTATCAACTGTGAGAATGAAGAGCAGGCTATGAAGACAGCTCAGATGTTTGGCAGATTCTTCGGCTTTGAGGTAAAGCCAGGCAATTCTTCTATCTTCGCAAGCTCATCCATCGAAGTAAACAAGTCCATGGGACCTGGCCGTCTTGGTCATATTGCTATTGGCACCAACTACATCGAAAGAGCTATTTATCATATGGAGCTTCAGGGCTTCGAGTTCGATAAGGAGTCAGCTCTTTACAAGAATGGAAAGATGGTAAGAATTTACCTTAAGGATGATTTCGGCGGATTCGCAGTTCATCTTGTACAGAAATGATTTATTTAGCTAAAAGCCCGGCTTAAGCCGGGCTTTTGTGTTAGGTGTATTACTAAAAACTAAAATCAAAGTAATTTTTCTTGTCAAGACTTGAAGTGCATTTTTTATTTGGTATAATAAGTTTAGTCTCTGGGGTGAAAAACGGCTTTTAGCCGCCGGTAACTCCCTGCTATTTTGATCCTACAAACTTTAAAAGGGATTCCTATATTGCTTGGATGGATGTCAGGCCGCAAGATGATTCGCTCAGCACGTAAGTGTTGACCGCAGCGGAAGACAGTAAGTTCGGCTGCGGTCACCCACCTAGCATCGTGCTAGGAGTCAAAATGCGGGAGCGGCATCGCCGGGGACTTTTTGTGTGCTTAAATTAAAATGCACCTTCCCGATTTTCACACATCAAATCTATTATAGCTCTCATAGCAGTCAAGACATAGCTTCTTCGCTCCTGAAAGCCTTATCCAATTTGCACCGGTGGTTTCACCGCAACAATCACACACATAGGAGTCAAACATTTTTGCGCGAATAGGAAGGGCTTGTCTGACTTCCTTTACTTCAAACATCTCACATGGTTGGAGCTGTTGGTAATAGTTAAATGATTCCTCTCTGGTCATACCTTCAGGACGTGGCTTCAAAACCAGTCGTACAGACCGGTTATCCAAGCGATTGTAAAATGAAAAGGCCTGCTTGCCACGCATGTGGAAAAGAAGATTTCCCTTACCTATGCTACAGCCCATAATAACCTGAATAGCATCACAGCCGCAGGCATCATTTTCTGAAATACATACTATTTCTTCATCTGAGGAAAGGCAGCCGGCATTTCCTCCACCGCCAAGCTTTAGGCCCAGTAATTCTATAGCGTAAAGGGCTGCTTTATAACCTATTGTAAGTCCGCCGCATTCGTGCCCGTGAAATTCCTTGCATTTCTGCCATAATTCTTTATTTTCGTCCATGAAAACCTCCGATTAATTTACAACTATCATTTTGTGGCCTTCTACATCGGCTATTTTAGCCTGCACCTTGTATACTTCCGTTAATGTCTTTTCGTTCATGATGGAATAATCTCCGCAGGCGTATACCCTGCCATCCTTCAGCATCAAAAATTTGTCGCAGAAACGAAGAGCAAGATTCAGGTCGTGAATAACAACTATTGCAGTCAGACCTTCATTTTTACAAATATCCTTTACTAATTGAAGTACTTGGTATTGATTGTAGATATCCAGGCTGCTGGTGGGCTCATCAAGAAGTAATAGCTTGGGATGTTGAGCAAGTGCTCTGGCCAGCATTACTTTCTGACGCTCACCACCTGAAAGCTGGTTTAAATATCTGCCGCGAAGCTCCTCGATATTAAGCTTGTGCATTACTTCATGAACAATTTCATGATCTTTTTCCGTGAAACACCATTTCATATATGGCTTTCTACCAAGCATTACCACGTCGTGAACTGTCATTTGGGTATTGGCAACATTCTGGGATACAAAGGCGATCCTTTTAGCTACCTCAGCAGTTGAAAGAGTAGTAATATTTTCGCTATCCATCAGAAATTCGCCGGATTCAGCTTTCAGTATCTTGTTCAGGCACTTGAGCAGAGTGCTTTTGCCGACTCCGTTATTTCCCAGAATAGCCATAAACTCTCCCTTCTCAAGGGTGAAGCTTATGTCATTAAGGACCTCTTTATTACTCTTATAGCCATATTTTATATTGCTTATATGAATCATTCTCTATTACCTCCCTTAAAAAGAAGATAGAGAAAGAGCGGTCCGCCCAGAAAGGCAGTAATTGCACCGATAGGCAGAATAACAGGCATGAGCGCTACTCTGGCAAAAAGATCGCTAAGCAAAAGGAGCAGAGCTCCGGCCAGTACTGAGCCGGGAATAAGGTAGACGTGGTTATTTCCCACTACCAGTCTTACAATATGTGGGGCAACCAGCCCAATAAAATTAATCAGACCGATTTTTGAAACAATTACAGAACAGGTAAGGCAGCAAAAAAGCATATTTACAACCGTTACCTTTTGCACATTGATACCAAGGCTGATAGCGGTTTCTTCGCCGTTCAGAAGGGCGTTATAGTCCCATCTGTGCCAAATGCAATAAATAAGAAGTAGGACCACAATAATTGTCATCAGTCGGAGGTCGTTCCATTTTGTACTGCCCAGATCACCAAAGGTCCAGAAAACCAAAGATGCCAGCTGGATTTCATTGGCAAAATATTGAATGAGGGTTGTAGCACCGCCCAGCATAGAACTAATGGCTACGCCAGCCAGTACGATTCCTTCCGGCGATATTTTTTTAAATCTTGAAAGTCCAAGAATGACGACAGCAACTACTACCGAGCCCAGGAAAGAACAAATAGAGATACCTACAGTGCCGGTAAAATTCAGTGTGATAATAGCCAGCGCTGCACCAAAAGTCGCTCCTTGAGAGACACCAAGTGTTGATGCTGAAGCCAGGGGATTGTGAAGAATTGCTTGTAATATACAGCCTGCCAGCCCCAAGCCTGCTCCCGCAACTATGGCGGTGCAGATCCTTGGGAGTCTGTTGTTTCTTATAATCAGGTTTATTTTTTTATCCGCTGACTTTCCGAATATACCCTTAACGACCTCAGTGAAGGTCATGTCATATGATCCCACTCTAAGGGAGATGAGAAGAGTGACTAAGAGAAGCATTGCAAGTGCTACTAAAAAAACTATGCTTTTTATTTCTTTTTTCTGATAGTCAGAAAGCCTGGATTTACTGGCCGATGATGATCTGGCGGAATTCATATCCGGCCTCCTTTAAGTCATTATATGGGTTGCTTCCCAGTAGCTTTGTGAAGATTTCCCCTGCCTTTTTAACAGGATCCACATCTGCAAACTGCTCAGGGAACATAATAAAAGCCGCATAATAAGCGTCTGCCAAAGCAGTTTCTAAGTTGGAAGCTGAAGAACGGAAGGAAATCTGAGAATAAACCTTGCCGTTTTTAACTGCACCTAAGCTGTTATAAAAATCAGGATTATTTGCGTAGTCTTCTTTTATAAGATTCATACCGTTGAAATCCAGGAAAATATACTCAGGATTCCACTGAAGTACTTTTTCCACGTCGATATTAAATGCACCGTTCTGGCCGGTGGAATTGGCCAGATTTGCTGCATGAATCAGTTCAAATGGTCCGTAAAAGGCCTCAGTGCCTTCAAAACCATGGTGGCCTTTGAAGGATACTCCGCCTACATATACAGAAGGCTTTTTGTCATCAGGAATATTTACAGTACGGTCATTGAGATCTTTTTCAATACCTTTAAGGTAGGCAGTAAGGCTGTCGGCGTTTTCTTCCAGGTGATAAAGCTCGCCTAAAATACGAATAGTGGTATAGGCTTTTTCATCAAGTGTGGTATCGCTGCCCGGTACTACTACCACGGGGATTCCCGTCTTTTTAGAAAGACTGTCGGGATCCTGGCTTGCGTAGGCACTAAGGACAATAACCTGTGGATCTGCTGAGATGATTTCCTCCACAAAAGGCTCACCGTTGGTTCCTGTTACAGGCAGATTTTTAAAGTAGTCAAAATTAACATAGTTGTATAAGCGGCTCATGCCTGGTTTTACTTCGTAATCTTCCACGCCGACAGCGCGTTTTGCACCACCTACGTAGCAGGTGTATCTGAGGGCGCCTACTCCTACACAAACGACTTTTTCGACATTTTCAGGGATTTCAACATTGCGTCCCATGCTGTCGGTGATTGTTCTGGTCTTTGAGTTATCCTGGTCACTGCCGGGGGTTGTGCTATTTTTGCAGGCGGTCATAGATAGTACCAGTGCAAAAACAAGCATTGTTGATAAAATTCTTTTTAAAGTTAATCTTTTCATTTTTATTCCTCCCAAATGAATACTTTTTCCTATTCTATTCATTTCCGATTCATGCACAAGCCCCCTGGGGGGTAAAATCGTAAAATAATATGAAAAAAGATGTGATTGTTCAAAAAAGGACGTGCTTTGACTGTAATAAAAGAAAATCGTTTCACCCCATCCCTTGACAAAAATTCATTCCGTGCTATAATCATCACATATTTTGAAAAGCAAAGAAGAGAACAAGTAGTTTTTTACGAATCCTACAGAAAGTTGCCGGATGATGAGAGGCGCAGGAGGACGGAAAATGAATACGTCTCGGAGCTGCGCACCGAAAAGATTTGGATAAATGCTTATCCTTATAAGTAGGCTGTGTCGGAGGGTCACCGTTACAGGACTAAGGTATGTTAGTACCTGCTAAGGCAGTCAGTGCGAGCTGATTGCGAATTAAGGTGGTATCACGATGCAAGCTTCGCCTCGTCCTTATTTTAAGGGCGAGGCGTATTTATTACCCACGAACTTGTTTCGTGGGGAGCCGGCGCGGCTTAGAGCGCAAGAAGGAAATATCGTAAGATATTTCTTCAATTCACTTATTAGGAGGTTGTTAAAATGACATGTTATGACGAGCTGGTAGAGCGTGGACTTATTGCCCAGACTACCAATGAAGAAGAAATTAAGAAGATGATTAATGAAGGTAAAGCTACCTTCTACATTGGCTTCGACTGTACAGCAGATTCACTTACTGCAGGCCACTTTATGGCGCTGACACTGATGAAGAGACTGCAGATGGCAGGCAATAAGCCTATTGCGCTTATTGGAGGCGGCACCACCATGATTGGTGATCCATCAGGCCGTTCTGATATGAGAAAGATGCTGACCAAAGAGGATATTGACCATAATGCAGAGTGCTTTAAGCGCCAGATGGAAAGATTCATCGAATTTGGCGAAGGCAAGGCTATGATGGTAAATAATGCTGACTGGCTGCTTAAGCTTAACTATGTTGATCTGCTCCGTGAAGTAGGTGCCTGCTTCTCAGTAAACAATATGCTGCGTGCAGAGTGCTACAAGCAGCGTATGGAGCATGGCCTTTCCTTCCTGGAATTTAACTACATGATTATGCAGAGCTATGACTTCTATATGCTTTTCCAGAAGTATGGCTGTAATATGGAGTTCGGCGGCGATGACCAGTGGTCTAACATGCTGGGTGGTACTGAGCTCATTAGAAGAAAACTGGGTAAAGATGCCCATGCTATGACTATTACCCTTCTTACAGATTCCAATGGTAAGAAGATGGGTAAGACTGCCGGTAATGCAGTATGGCTGGATGCCAACAAGACATCACCATTTGATTTTTACCAGTACTGGAGAAATGTTGATGATGCAGATGTACTTAAGTGCATTAAGCTTCTTACCTTCCTTCCTATGGAGCAGATTCGTGATATGGCTACCTGGGAAGGCTCACAGTTAAACAAGGCCAAGGAAATACTTGCATTTGAGCTGACCAAGATGGTTCATGGTGAAGAAGAGGCCCAGAAGGCCGATGCAGCAGCAAAGGCTCTTTTCTCAGGCGCCGGCGACGCTGCCAACATGCCTTCCACAGCTCTTGTTGCTGAGGATTTCACAGACGGTGCCATCGACATCGTATCTCTCCTGGTAAAGACAGGCCTTGTTGCCAACAGATCTGAAGGCAGACGTAACGTGGAGCAGGGCGGTGTTTCCGTAGCAGACGAAAAAGTTACAGACTTTAAGAAAACCTTTACTATGGATCAGCTTAAGGGCGAGGGTCTGGTAGTAAAGCGTGGTAAAAAGAACTTTAACCGTGCTTTTGTGGAATAATAAAAAATTTGAGCAGGACTTTGCGTCCTGCTCTTTTTTTGTCACACAAGTTTAGCTATAATGGTTATAGAAAAATGAGGAGCAAAACCTATGGCTTTACAATTCGTATTAGGCCCTGCGGGCAGTGGAAAAACAAAATATCTGTATGATTATGTACTGGCAGAAGCAAAGGAACATCCTGAGCGCACCTATTACTACATAGTTCCGGAGCAGTTCTCCATGATTACCCAGTGGGACCTTTTGTCGCGTCCTGATTGCAAGGGGATTATGAATATCGATGTTACCAGCCTGAAGAGACTCTCTGATAAAGCTTTTGGGATAATGTCCGGGCTGGCACCGGAATTCCTGCCGGAAATAGCCAAGAGCATGATAATTAAAAAGGTGCTGTTGGATAAAAAGGATGACCTGGTGCTTTATCGGAGAAATGCAGTATACCCGGGATTTGTAGCCGAGGCTAAGGCTCTTATTTCGGAGCTTATGCAGTACTCTGTCAGTGAGGAGATCCTCCAAAATGCCATAGAGCAGGGAGAAGAGGGAGGCCGCCTGAAAAATAAGCTTCGTGATGCACTGACTCTTTTAGCCGGGGTGGAGAGCTATCTTGGAACTAAAAAAGTGACTCAGGAGGGGCGCTTTGACCGTTTTGCTCAGTTGGCGGAAAAAAGCGGGGTTTTTAATCAATCAGTAGTTATTCTGGACGGCTTTACCGGATTTACACCTTCACAGAACGAGATTTTAAAGAAGATATTAAAGCTTACTGTAGACGTAAAATGTGCCATTACCATAGATGAAGATTCATATAAAAAGGTCCTAAAGCCCTACCAGCTTTTTAATATGAGTAAGGAGGCTGTTGATCAGCTGACTCAGCTGGCTGACGCTTTACAGATTGAAGTAGAAGAGCCTGTTTTCACTTCCTACAATAAATATGCGGACGCATCCCTTGCCAGCCTGAAAAAGAGCCTTTATATGCCTCAAAAGGAGAGCTGTGACACAGGTGCTGTTACCCTTTTCCAGGCAGGTGATATAAAAAGCGAAGCGAAGTATACAGCCATTCGTATAGAAAAGCTTTTGCGTGAGGATCATTACAGACTGAATGAAATTGCAGTGCTGGTTAGTGATCTGGATGTATATGGCGAGAAAGTCTACGAAGAATTGTCGCGAATATCCGGCAATGTTTTTATGGATAGAAAAAGAAGCCTGTACGAAAACGAGTGTGCAGGCTTTGTAATGCAGCTGCTTAAACTGATGGAAAGAGGCAATGATACTGATGTTGCCATAGCTATTGCGAAAAACAGTCTGTCAGGCATAGAGCATGAAGATGCCTGCCTCCTGGAGACCTACTGTACCGCCCTTGGAGTTAAAGGCAGCGCTTTTGACAAGCCTTTTACAAAAGAGTACTACGGCAAGCTGGAGATTAATCTTGAAAAAGTAAACGCCACCAGAGAAAAGCTGCATAGGACTCTTAAAAAAATCACAAGACTTAAGCCACAAAAAGCCTCTGATTTTTCCAGGCATCTGGTAGCTGCATTGGAAACTTTTGGCGTAGAGGACAAGCTTTTTGACAAGGCAGATATACTTAAAGAAAAGGGAGAGCTGCTCGAGGCACAGGTGTATGAAAAAGTATATGCCGAGGTGCTGGAAATACTTAAGCAGATGGAAGCGTTTCTGGGAGAGGATGTAATTACAGCTCAGGAATTTCGCGGTATATGCGAAGCAGGACTTATGGAAGCCAAGGTGGGTATGGTGCCCAAAGGTGCTGAGCAGATTATTATCGGCGATATGGAGCGTACCAGACTTAAGGATATTAAAGTGCTTTTCCTAATGGGGGCCAATGAAGGGATGCTGCCCAGACCTGCGGCTAAGCGTCCTATACTTACAGATAAGGATAAGCAGACGCTTTCAGGTCTGGGGATTACCTTGTCTCCGGACTCCATGAAGAAGATCGGCAATGACCGTTTTTATACTTATCTGGCCCTTACAAAGCCTACAGAAAGATTATATATTTCCTGGGCGGGAAGAGATAAGGAGGGGGCTGTATTGCAGGCTTCGCAGCTGGTGAGAGAGCTGCAGGCTGTTTTTCCTAGGCTTTCCATTACTTCCTGGGAAGATCTTACTGAAGATGAAAAGACTTTGCAGAATGACATGGGCAAAAATTATCTTTTATCCAGGAAAAGGGAAGAAAATGCAAAAAATCTGGCCACATATGGCAGAGAGCCGGAGCTATTATCTCCGGAGACTGCGGAAAAGCTTTATGGGGACCGGCTTTATGGCAGTGTTTCCCGACTGGAAAAATTCGCCCAATGCCCGTTTAGACACTTTTTGGACTATGGCTTGAGGCTTTTGCCGATGGAAAAATATGAGCTTTCCCCCATTGATTTCGGCGATGTGGCGCATAACGCGCTGGAGGCTTATGGCAAGGAGCTTAAAAGTAGAAATCTGCGCTGGACTGAGGTAGAGCCGGCTACCAGAGATGAGATTATTTCTCTTTGTGCCCATAAGGCTACTGATACCTACAAAGAGGGTATATTTAAGGAAAACGAGAAAAACAGCTATGTAGAGGAGCGTGTGGAAGAGGCTTTACGAGTCACTGTAGAGATGATGACGGAGCAGCTTCAGGATACCAGATTTGAGCCGGATGAATTCGAAAAGCCCTTCAGTTTTTCTACAGACAGATTTGAATTTGTGGGAAAAATAGATCGTATAGACTGTTGTGATATTGACGGCAAAAAGGGCGTAAAAATAGTGGACTACAAATCTTCCAAGCATGAAGTGGATCTGGCAGAGCTTTATTATGGTAAAAGCCTGCAGCTGCCTCTTTATATGAGGGAAGAGACCAGGGACGAGGAAAAGACTATTCCTGCCGCCCTGCTTTACAACGTAATAAATGATCCTATACTTGATCTTACTGATGCGGCTGTGCATGATGACATGAGTAAGATTATTGAAGATGAGAAAAAGTCCAGTTTCATGCCCAGCGGACTGATTAATGTGAGAGATGATGTGCTGATAGCCCTGGATTCAGTTTTTGACAATGGCAGCGGTATGCTGCAGCCGGAAACAAAATCCGGAAAAATTGCCGTTTCTGTCAAAAAAGACGGCGAAGTTAAGGATAGCAAGCAGACAGCTACAGATGATGAATTCCGCACTATCTTAGCCTATGCCGAGAAAAAGGTGAAGATGCAAAGCGCAGAAATCATGTCAGGAAATATTAAAAGGCAGCCTGTAAGTGATGGAAAGGCGCTAAGCTGTGCAAATTGCGAATTCCACGCTATATGTGGCTTTGATACAGGCTGTGGCGATTCTTACAGGACTATGAGGGCTTTGAAAAAAGATGAAGCCATCGCGAGAATGAAAAGGGAGGAGGGAGAGAAATAAATGGCTGAATTACGACTTACAGATGACCAAAAAAAGGTAGTGGATGCCTCCAACTGCTCTCTCCTGGTGGCAGCTGCGGCAGGGTCCGGAAAAACTGCAGTACTGGTAAAAAGAATAATTGAAAAAATAACCAATAAAGAAAAGCCTGCAGATATAGGGCGGATGCTGATTGTAACCTTTACCAGAGCTGCTGCGGCAGAGATGAAGGAGCGAATCAGAAAGGCAATAGAAGAAACACTGGAGAAGGCTCCTTCCAATATTCATTTACAGCAACAGGCGGCAGCCATCATAAATGCGCAGATTTCCACTATTGACTCCTTTTGCAGCTCTGTTGTCAGAGAAAATTTTGAAGAGCTGCAGATAGATCCGGGCTTTGGTACTGAAGATGAGGCTGCGGGAAAACTGCTGGAAGAGGATGTGCTGGAGGAATTGTTTCAGGACGAATTTCAAAGAACTGCAGGGCTTGCCGACGATCCCTTCCGGGTACTGGTACGTAGCTTTGGCTCCTATAAAAGCGATGCGGCTGCCAAGGGAATGGTTTTGCAGCTTTATCATGCTGCTGATAATACGCCGGATCCTTTGGCATGGCTGGATTCGTTGCCGGCTATTCAGGATGTGAAATTTTCCGAGGGCCCATTCTATGAGGCTATGATGGCAGATACAGAGCGCTCCATAGATGAGATTCTTTGCATGAATGCCCGTGCTATAGAGCTTTGTAATGAGATAGGCGGCCCCAGGGGCTATCTGGCGTCATTGGAAGAGGATGCAAGAATAATAAATCATATCAAAGAAAAAATCGGCAATTATGATGAAATCAGGGAAAGAATGAATGTGGATCTGCCCAAGGCTATCGGTAGAAAGAGCAAAGAGAATGATGAACGCCTGGTAAAGCAGATTCAGGAAATCAGAAAGAGCTACAAGGAAATCCTTGTAAAAATGTCAGAAGAATACTTTGGATGCAGTCTGGAAAAACATGATGAGATGCGCTCCGGCAGTAATATAGCTATAAAGGCATTGATAGCGGAGACCAGAGAATTTATGCTTCGTATGGAGGCGGCAAAAAGAGAAAATAATGCCTATGGTTTTTCGGATATTGTTCATATGGCCTACAAAATCCTGTGTGTAAATAAAGATGGCGTTGTTTTTCCTTCGGAAAGAGCGAGGGAAATGCAGAAAAATTATGATGCCATAATGATCGATGAGTATCAGGATTCCAGCTATCTGCAGGAATATATCCTCCGTTCTATTTCCGGAGAATATGAAGGTCAGCCCAATCTCTTTATGGTGGGTGATGTGAAGCAGTCCATTTATTCCTTCAGAAATGCCTGTCCGAAGCTTTTTATAAAAAAATATAATGATTTTAGCTATCAGGGAGATTATAGGAAAATAGATCTTTCCACCAATTTCAGAAGCAGAGAGGCTGTGCTTCATAGTATCAACATTGTTATGCGTGGCATAATGAGACGTGACACTGCCGAGATAGAGTATGATAAGCCGGCAGCCCTTTATTATGGCTCTACTACATATACTAAGGACTCTGATGCTAATGA
Organism: Lachnospiraceae bacterium; assembly: GCA_045616485.1. GTDB lineage: Bacteria > Bacillota > Clostridia > Lachnospirales > Lachnospiraceae > RGIG3528. The sequence goes on along the minus strand of JAZLGU010000076.1, from coordinate 10,848 downwards.
TACTGAGATTGTGCTGGTGGCGACGGAGAAAACAGAGGCTGCAGAGGAAGATGCAGAGCAGCTGGGAGAAAATGACATCCAAATAGAAAACAGTGTAAAGGATAAAATCTATGACGAGGCTATAGCTACCGGTCGCAGGATTCTTGAGCTGTTCAGTGAGGGATTCAGGGTGAGTGACAAGCCGGCAGCAGACGGCACTCCCCGTGCCAGAGAGCTTAGGTATGCTGATATCGCTGTACTGATACCGAAAAACAAAAACGTAAGCGATCGATTTATAAATGCCTTTAAGACTCTGGGGATACCTGTTCAGGCCGAGAGTGCTACCGGATTTTTTGAAGCAGTAGAGGTAGAAAAAGCTCTGGCTGTTTTACGGGTGTTGGATAATCCTTACTGTGACTTGCCTATGGCGGCGGTTCTGTATTCGGAATTTGGTGGCTTCACAGCCGATGACTTGGCTGCGCTTAAGATAAATTACGGTAGAAAAACCGAAAGCGGACACCAGAAGAGCCTATATGATATGGTAAAAGCTGCAGCTGCTCATGGTCATGAAAAGGCTTGTGCCATTTTGATGCTGCTTGCACAGCTGAGAGAAGAGGCTGCTTTCCGTACTGTACATGAAATAGTGGAGAAAATCTATGAAGTCACCGGCTATAAAGATGCAGTGACAGTGCTGCCTGGCGGCGACATGCGTGCAGCCAATCTGGACTATCTGGTAACGCTGGCAAAAAAGTATGAAAATTCCTCCTATGCAGGACTCCATGATTTCCTGCGCTACATTGACCGACTGATGGAGAGGGACGAGGACATCGGAGAGGCAAACGGAGCAGCCACATCAGACTGCGTTACTCTTTGCACCATTCATAAGAGTAAGGGCCTGGAATATCCGGTAGTTTTTATGTGCGGTTCAGGCTTTAAATTTAATCTGCAGGATGTTAATGCTTCTTTACTTATTGACGAGGAAATGGGGCTGGTATCGGCCTACGTGGACACTGAGAAAAAAGTGAAGCATAGAACAGCAGGCAGAAGTGTTCTCCAGAAGATTAAGAAAAAAGCAGCCATAGCTGAAAAGGCCCGTAACCTCTATGTAGCCTTAACCCGTGCAAAGGAAAAGCTGATTATTGTGGGCAGTGTAAGCGATATAGAAAAGACCCTGGAGAAGGCCTGGAATACAAACATGGTGGAGAGGGCTTTGTCTTTTGATGCTATCTTGTCCTGTCAGAGTTTTTTGGACATGCTGCTTCCTGTAGTTATGAGCGGCAGTAATGAGAGCTTTTTAGCCAATATCCTGGAAAAGGGCAGCGGGATAAGACTTTTGGGAGTAGATATAGAGGACGAGCATTTTGGCGCCTGCTTCAGGGTAAAGACCTACGTAAAAAAGAATGAAGCAGATGATACCTTGGAAGAGCCGGAAGAGGCAGGAGCTGCCACGGACAGTGAGCAGGAGCTTTTTTCAAAGGAAATGCAGGAAGAACTGGATAAAAGAAAAGACTATGTATATCCATATCTGTCAGAAGCCAAGGCGCCTATGAGAGTATCTGTTTCGGAGCTTAAGCACCGTGCCATAGATATGCTGGAAGAGGGGGGAGAGCTTATGGGAGCAGAGAATCCCGGTGGCTCGGTCCATGATAAAAATCGCAGTCGCAAGGAAGCTGACGAATCCGCAAAAAAAGGTGCTCTTAGAGGCACCCTCTATCATGAAGTGCTGGAGAAGCTTCAGTACTCCGGTGATTATAGCAGTAAAGAAGCCGCGAAAGCATCCATTGAAAAGGAAGTGGAACGATTGATAGCTGAGGGCTTTCTGCCGGACGATATAATGGACACTGTGAGTATCCCTACACTGGTGGCATTTGCTGTGAGCCCTATTGGTCAGGAGATGATCGATGCATATAAGGAGGGCAGGCTGTATCGTGAGCAGGCGTTTGTATATGGACTGACTCCGGAAGACTACAGGTGTTTGTCGGGATATGAGGATAAGACGGATCGTGTGATGATACAGGGCATTATTGATGCATACTTTGAGACACCGGAGGGCCTGGTAATAGTGGATTACAAGACTGATCATATCTACAAGGATGCGACAGAAGAACTCTCCAAAAAATACAGGGTTCAGCTGGAGCTCTATGGAAAAGCACTGGGAGATATTACAGGTAAACCTGTGGTAAGAAGAGTACTGTATTCCGTATCAAAAGATATGGTGATAAGGGTTTGAGTTTTTTATATACACACATAGTTTCCTTTAGGTTTATTTAATAATTTTGATGGAATAGGTATCTGTTTGTGCAAAGTGTACAAAAATGATACCTATTTTTGTGTAGTTTGACTATATACTAAACAAAAAAACCTTGCTATAATGGAAACTGCGAAACGCAAACGAGTTTCTGCGTTTCCGTAGGGGAGTAAGGATTTTATTATAGTTTCTCGGGAGGCGTTGGGGAACGCCTCCTGAGTTTCTCCGTAAATTACAGGCTATTGCCATTTATATAAAAGTAAAGGAGCCGGATAATGAACAGCTTAAAAGAGCAGGTATTAAATGCAGCTATTGACGAATTCAGTAAGCGTGGTCTCAAATTTACCATGGACGATGTCTCCAAGAATTTGGGTATTAGCAAAAAAACATTATACAATGTTTTCAATAGCAAGGAAGAAATGCTGATGGCTATTGTGGACTACTGTTTTTCCGATATAAAGCGAAGTGAGCAGGCGATTTTGCTGGATCCTGAGATGGACGTGGTGGAAAAGATAAGAAGCATTATTATCGTTTTACCTGAGCGTTACAAGAATATAGGGCTTTCCAATCTTTACCAGTTAAAAGAAAAGCTGCCGGCTATTTATCAAAGACTGGAGACTTATCTGCAGACTGACTGGGACGCTACTATTACTCTTATTGATTCAGGTATAGCTCAGGGCAGGATTAAAAATATTTCCATTCCGGTCCTTAAGACCATGATTGAAAGCACCATAGCTGACTTTTTTGCCAGCAATGTGCTTGTAGATAACAACATTCCATACGAGCAGGCACTTGAAGAAATGATAGACATCATTATGGATGGTATTATTGTCAGATAAGTAAGTAAAGGAGAGTAATGCTATGACAGACAGATCAGCAGTGATTTTTGGCAATGAAATGCCCAAAAGCGTTCAGAAAAAGGCGTTAAAATCAAAGAAGAAATTCCAGAAAAAATTTGGTGATGATTCCAATGCGGATTATAGAATTACCATCGAAAAAAATCCTTATGTAGGCGACGCCCTGGGTATAAAAACAGTTCAGATAACTGATGAAAAAGGCGGCGAGGACTTTGACAGAGATAAGGGCATAATTGTAGGTAATATCAGAATGGGCTTTGGTCACTATCGTATCTCCATGGCTATTGCCTCCGCGGCTCAGTCTATGGGCTATACTCCATACTGGCTGGATCTTAATTCATATCCTCAGACTACCTGTACAAAAGTTATTGGTGCACAGAATGATCTGTATTCACTGGGATCCAGACTTTCACAGAAGTCCAGACTTTTCAATGCTTTGGTATGGGAGCCTACCAATTATGAGGGCTTCAGACAGCTTTCATATAATGCTGCTGATCAGAAAAATGCTGAGCTTATGGCTCCTGTATATAAGAATATCCCTAAGGATATTCCTGTGGTGGCTACTCACGTATGGCCTGCCCAGGCTGCACTTCATGCAGGTATGAAGAATGTAGTGAATGCCATTCCTGACAACTGGCCTATGGCTCTCCATTATGCAGAAGGAGCTCTTCATACTATCCAGACTCACTATGCATATCAGGGCTACCGCATCGGCAATGGCTTTTTAAAGAAGAAGGTTGTAAATCCTATGCCTGCTTCTGACCTTATGTATACAGGTCATTATATTGATCACGAGCTGGTATCCAATATAGAGGCTGACTGTGACAAACGTATCGAGAGAGCAGAAAAAGGACAGCCTATGAGATTCCTTCTTACCATCGGTGGTGCAGGAGCTCAGAAGGAGATTTTTGCTGCTATTATCAAGCACTTGCTCCCGGCTATTAAGGCAGGCAAAGCTACACTTTATGTAAATGTAGGCGATTATAAAAATGTTTGGACTTCTCTTCTTGATGAGATTCCGGGCATGAAAGAAATTGCCTTTGCACATTTTGACAGAGAAGACATGAAGGGGCAAAGCCTGCAGGATAGAATACCGGCTATGCTTTCTGACAGTTTGGACTCTGTATCGCTGGTTACCGGTATCCATGGCTTTTGGCATCAGAACATTTTTGAGGCTGTATACTGCACCAATATCCTTATGAGAATATGCGACGTGCTGGTCACCAAGCCTTCAGAGCTGGCTTTCTATCCGGTACCTAAGCTTTTTATCAAGCGCGTAGGCGGACATGAGCAGTGGGGAGCAGTGCACTCTGCGGAGATAGGTGATGGCACACTGGAGTGCAGAGACATTCCTCACACCATTCAGATGATTGATCTTTTCATGAATGATAAGACCTACATCAAGGGTATGAGTGAGAACATTAAGAAAAATAAGCTGGCCGGTATCTACGACGGAGCATACAAGGTTGTGGAAGAGGCCATGAAGCTTAAAAATAAGCAATAAGATTATTTTTAAAAAGAGGAGTTTACGTTTATGAGTAAGACAAAACAGGACAAGAAAAACCTGATTTACTTCCCACTGGGAACAATCGGACGAGACATGGTATACTGCCTTATCAGCAGCTTCCTTCTGAATTACATTATGTTCACAAAGCATCTGGATAAAGCTCAGCTGGCAGCAGTAACAGGCATTATGGTATTTGCCAGACTCTTTGATGCTTTTAATGATCCTATTATGGGGAATATCATCGAGGGTACCCGCACAAAATGGGGCAAATTTAAGCCATGGCAGCTGATCGGCTGCGTAAGTACAGCCTTTGTAGTATTTTTTACATATAATTCCCAGCTGTTTGGCCTTGATGGCTGGCCATTTATCATTTTCTTTGGAATTATGTACATTCTGTATTCCATCACCTTCACTATGAGTGATATCTCCTACTGGGGTATGGTGCCGGCACTTTCTTCAGATGCTGATACCAGAAATCAGATTACCAGCCGTGCTACACTTTTTGCAGGTATTGGTGGTACAGCTATTTCCGTATTAGTACCTATGCTTACTGCCGGTGAAAATGCTATTGGCGGTAACGCTGTTACAGCATACTCCATCATCGCATTGGTAGTCGGTATTTCAACTCCTGTATTTATTCTCTTTACTCTCTTTGGTACCAAGGAAAAGAGAGTGGCTACAGATGAGACCCCTAAGACCAAGGTAAGCTTTAAGAAGATTTTTTCCACAATCGGCGGCAATGATCAGCTGCTTTGGATTTCCGTTATTTTCCTGGTACAGCAGATCGGTTCCAATATCGTACTGAATGGTATCGGCTCTACATACATTTATTTCAAGTTTGGCTACGACGGCGGAAAGTATTCCCTTTTCACTACCATCGGTATGATGGCTACAGCCCTTCTTATGGTATTCTATCCTGTAATTTCCAGAAAGGTTAACAGAAAGCCTCTTATGGGCTTTATGATGATTATTTCTACTGTCGGATATATCCTGATGTTTGTATCAGGTGTAGTACCTATGGACAATACTATCGGTTACTATGTACTGGTGGTGGGCTACATGCTGGGTAATTTCGGCTGCTACAGCTATTACCTCATCATGATGATCTCTATCATGAATACTGTTGAGTACAATGAGCTTCATCACGGTACCAGAGACGAAGGTATCATTACCTCACTCAGACCTTTCATTACCAAGCTCGCTTCCGCTCTGGTGGTTATCATTACATCTGCAGTATATATGGTGCTTAATGTAACAGATTATACCAACGTTATCTCAGAGCAGGAGAGACTGGCCAATGCAGGAGAGATTACAGAGGAAATCAAGACTGCTGCCATTTCTGAGAAGCTGGCTACGGTTACCAGTGGAGAGACTATTGGTCTTCTGATTTTCATCTCTGTAGTACCTCTGGCTCTTATGTTCATTTCCTATGTTCTTTACAAGAAAAAGTACAAGCTGGATGAGGCTGAGTACGAGAGAATCTGTAAAGAGCTGGAAGCTAAGAGAACTGAGATGTAGACTTGCAACATATTATAAAGAGGGTACGAAATGATTGATATTATCAATGAAAAATTGTTCCACCTCTATACAGGAAAGAGCTCATACGTTTTTACCATTGGTGAAAACGGTGAGCTTTTTCACCTGTTTTATGGGGGACGCATAGAAGCAGATGTTAACAGCCGTGAGGCTCTTATGCAAAAGTGGTCAAACGGTAACGGATGCAGTGTAGTATGGGATGAGAAGGGCAATAAAGTGTGCCCGGACGACGAAAAGTATGAATTTTCCTCCTTCGGTACAGGCGACCACAAGGAAACAGGTCTTTATCTCTCGTTTTCAGATGGTGCTACTACTGTGGACCTTAGATATGAGAGCCATAAGATTTGTAAACTGGCAGACGTGGTACGTGAATATGACAATGCATCACTTCCTCATTCATATGCAGAAGAAGAGCAGCAGGCTCTGCGAGTAGTCCTTAAGGATAGTGTGAAAAATTTAAGGGCTGAGCTTATTTACTGTATTTATGATGATAGTGATTGTATTACCAGAAGTGTACGACTGATTAATGGGGAGGATAAGCCTGTTATAATCAGGAATCTGGCATCTCTTCAGCTAGATATGGATGCTGACTGCGTAAAGGTATCTTCTTTCCATGGCGACTGGACCAGGGAAATGGACAAATGCGATACCGTCATTACCGGTGGCAAGCTGGTAAATGACAGCCGCACAGGTAATTCTTCCAATCATACCAACCCCTTTGTGATGTATGCAGAGCCCGGTTGTACAGAGACAGCTGGCCTTTGCTATGCTACCAATCTGATTTATTCAGGCAATCACAGAGAGTCTGTAGAGCTGGGGGGCCATGCCAAGGCACGCATCATGACGGGTATAAATTTTGATCTGCTGGAGTGGACTTTGGATGCAGGTGAGGTATTTACTGCTCCTGAGGCTGTTATGACCTTTTCCGATACCGGATACAGAGGAATCTCAGAGCACATGCATCATTTTGTACGTGAGCATATCGTTCGGGGCAGCTGGAAAAAGAAAGAAAGACCTATTCTTCTTAATTCCTGGGAGGCTGCGTACTTTAAGATCACGGAAAGTGGCCTTATTAAGCTGGCCAAAGAGGCTAAGGACGTGGGCATAGAGCTCTTTGTTATGGATGACGGCTGGTTTGGTAAAAGAGACAACGACAACTGCTCACTGGGAGACTGGTATGACAATGAGAAGAAGCTTCCGGATGGTATAGCAGGCCTATCCAAAAAAATCAAGAGTCTGGGCCTTATGTTCGGTATCTGGGTGGAGCCGGAGATGGTAAATGAAGACTCCGATCTTTTTAGAGCTCATCCCGACTGGGTAGTGGCGGAGCCGGGCCGTACTCAGGCATTGGGCCGCAATCAGATGATTTTGGACCTGTCCAGGAAGTGTGTGCAGGATTATATAATCGATTCCATGACAGATGTTTTCACCAGGGGTGACGTGGACTATGTGAAGTGGGACATGAACAGGAATTTTTCGGATGTTTACTCTCAGGATGGAGACCGGACTGCTACTGCTCACCTTTCCCATGCCTATATTTTGGGACTGTATCGTGTCATGAAGACCTTGACCGAGAGATTCCCGAATATCCTTTTTGAAGGATGTGCATCAGGTGGTAATCGTTTTGACCTGGGCATCCTTTCCTTCTTCCCGCAGATATGGGCCAGCGATGATACAGATGCCGCTATGCGTTGTTCTATTCAGAATGGCTATTCCTACGGCTATCCACAGAGCACATATACAGCGCATGTTTCTGCCTGTCCCAATCATCAGACTCTCCGTGTAACTCCGCTTAATACCCGTTTTGTGGTAGCAGCTCAGGGGGTATTCGGATATGAGCTGAATCTATGTGACCTGAGTAAGGAAGAGCTGGAGAAGATAAAAGAGCAGATTGAGCTGTACAAGGCGCACCGCCATACTCTTCAGTATGGTCAGCTTTACAGAACGGGAGGCTCAGTCAGCGAGAATTCTTTTGAAAAATACTCCGGTGGCTTCTTATCCACCAGATTGGACACCGCTCTTCTTCGTACCAATATAGTAAGCGAAGATAAGAGGGAGGCTGTAGCCTTCCTGGTAAATGGCAGTGTAAAGGCCAATTACTCCCATACCTATCTTAAGGTGGATGGTCTGCAGGATGATGCTTACTACCATGTCTTCAACCAGAAGATGCAGCATTCCATTATGCGCATGGGAGACCTGGTCAATACCATGGCACCTATCCACATCAAGCAGGGGTCCTTCCTGCACCACACTCTGGCCAAATTTGCCCACCTGGATGGTGAGATAGATGAATTTGCAGTATCAGGTTCTTTACTTCACAGTGCCGGCTTACAGCTTTCTCAAGCATATACCGGCACAGGCTACGGCCAGAACACCAGACTGTATGCGGACTACGAAGGCAAGCTCTATGTTGTAGAAGCTGTCAGTTAAAAATTGACATACCGGATTAAAAAATGGAGCTGTAAAAAACTCCCCTAAAAAAGCAGCTATGGGCTCTCGCGCCCATAGCTGCTTTTTTTACAGTCCCTTTTTTCTGCCAATCATACGATTACATCCAATCCTGTTCTTGTTCACTCCTTAGTGTCTGAACTCGATTAGATTTCTGTGTTTGTTACGGACGTCCCATACAAAATAGCAGACCACCAGGAAAACAACCATGCCCAAAAGTACCAGCATCATGAGCGGCCACTTAATCAAAGTTAAGGCTACGCCGAAGCCTGCGCTACTTTTAAGAATAGCACTTATGGCCTGAGATATCAAAACAGCGAACAGCACAGATGCAAGCATGGCAGGTACTGTAAGCAAACACAGTTTTTTGAGTTCCAGTTCTCTTATTGTTTTCCAGCCGTAGCCGTTCATTCTAAGCATTACAATCAAACGATTATCTGCCTCTGTAAGGTCGTGTAGCAATTTCCATACTACGCCAAGCAGCATTGCAAAAAGCGCCGCAGCAATGAACAGCAGGAGTCTGGTAGTAATCTCCGCAATATCCGTCATTGACTTGATATAGCATTAAGCAAAGTAGTCTTACCGCATCCGTTTTCACCATAAATAGACACAAACCCGGTATTTGGCAGCTTAAGACTGATGTCATCAATGGCCAGAGTGCTTTTATCTTTCCCTTTATATATTTTTTTCAGGTTTTTAATCTCTATCATTACTTATGCCTTTCCAGCAATTCCTCTTTGCTGTTGCCGCTGGCTGCAGTTTCCGAATTATAAGAAATTAACAAATCACAGATTTCTTCTTTTGTGTACACTTTACATTTGCCCTTATTCTGAGCTTGTTCATAGAAATCAAATTTCGATTGATATGGTTCTTTGTCTGCATTGGTCCAATTTATGTTTAGTATTGATTCGATTTTGCCACTTCGGATAATATAAGCATTCTCTGACTTTACAATTTCACCGGTTTCGTAGTGCCTTTGTGCTTTGTTTACGTGATAAAACGCGGTTCCTTTGTAAACGTAAACCTCCAAGTCTGTTATTGTAAGATAAGGATTTAAAAGCACTCTTGCTACAAAATCAGTCTCGCTTTTATCAATCGTCCTGTTAAAGGTTGTCATTTTTACATGATTATATACAGCAAAAAATGCTAAAATTACTACTGCAATTAAAGTGAGAAAAACTATTTTATTCCTGTCCATTCCAGCTTCCATATGCATACTTACTACCTACCATTATATCATTTAATGAATCATAACTTGAATACTTCGTCGAAATTAAAGGGTTGTAATGTTTTTCTATTCGTATACCATATTGTGCTGTAAAAATAGTAGTATTTGATACATAATTTGGGTTTGAATTATCCCATCCTGCATCTGTTTCGTTAATTACACAATACTTTTATAATCGATTACAAAACCTTTGAGAACTTACCATATGAACACCATTGTTGTCAAGAATGGGAATTAATTTTTTCTGTGGTGAGTGACAGTGGTGACATCAGCGATGGCTACGTGTTATGCGGAAACTTGATGATGGCTTTTGCTGTATCTCCCCTATGCCAAACTCTTGTTATGTTGCGGAATATAATTCATAATAATTTAAAAATTTTTGGGAAAGAAGCGTGAGATTATGATAAATGAAGCAATGATGGGACTTGGCAAAAAGCGTTCTACGATTCGTGAGATTTTTGAGTATGGCAATGCGAGAGCAAAGATTGTGGGACGTGAGAATATATATGATTTTTCTCTGGGTAATCCAAGTGTGGAGCCGCCACAGCTGGTGATAGATGTGATCAATGAATTTGTGGCTACTGAGCGTGCAGACGTGCTTCACGGCTATACCAGTGCTACAGGTCTGGAGTGGGTGAGACAGGCTATGGCAGATGGCTTGAATTCACGTTTTGGAACGAATTTCAATAAAGATAATTTCTACATGACTGTGGGGGCAGCGGCATCTATTTGCATAGTGTTAAAGGCTATTGCCTGCCCCGGCCATGTGCGTATCGCGTGCTGTGTTCAGACCGAGATGATAGAGAAGAGCTTAAGTGTCTTTGAAAAATTGGCAAAGGAATATAAGTAACAAAAAGTTGCCACCGATAAATAATCCGGTGGCAACTTTTGCTAAACGTAAATTGTAAGCGATGAATAAACCACCGTAGTGACAGGGCCATTCATCAGTGTCAAAATAGTCTTCAATACAGCCTGGAGTTTGCATAGTGCGTTTCATTTACTACGCATCTGCTAGCAGGCTATCGATTGGAGGATTGTTATGAGT
>JAZLGU010000075.1:0-27605 GCA_045616485.1 Lachnospiraceae bacterium | reverse complement strand
GATTAGTCTCTATGTTGGATTACTACGTCGATAGACGTGTTACTTGTTAAGTTGATTGAACCGCCGTGTACCGAACGGTACGCACGGTGGTGTGAGAGGTCGAAACTTTCTCAATCTCAGAGAAAGTTTCTCCTACTCGATATCAATCCTGCATAATCGTATTAGTAAAATTTGTTTGCATTTTTCCGGCATAAATAGTAGAATTTAACGTGGTATAGTTTTAAATCGTAGAAAACACTATTTACTGAAAATGAGGACTTCAAAATGGATTGGACAATAATTCTTCTGCAGTTTTTGTCGGGTATTGCACTCTTTCTTTTTGGTATGGATACCATGGGCAAATATCTGGAAAAAATGGCCGGAGGTACCCTGGAAAAGGTACTTGGAAAGCTTACAACCAATAGATTTCTGGCAGTTATCTTTGGTGCGCTGGTGACAGCTGCCATTCAGTCTTCCACTACTACTTCCGTAATGGTAGTCGGTCTGGTTAACTCAGGCATTATGAAACTTTCACAGGCAGTAGGAGTACTTATGGGTGCCAATATCGGTACCACAATTACTGCGTGGATTATGGCTTTGGCTTCCTTGGGAGATGGAGCGACAGCTGCGCTTAAGCTGGTTACTCCTGAAAGCCTGGCAGGTCTTTTTGGATTTATTGGAATTATCCTTCGTATGGTTTCCAAAAAGGAGAGAAGACGCGATATCGGTAATATTCTCTTAGGCTTCTGCTTCCTTATGCTTGGTATGACTACCATGAAAAATGCAGTTCAGCCTATCTCTGAGCTTAAACAGGTGAGACAGATGATTGTGGCATTTAACAATCCGCTTTTTGGCGTTTTGGCCGGCACTGCGCTTACTGTTTTGGTACAGTCCTCAGCTACATCAGTAGTTATCCTCCAGTCCTTCTGTAGTAGTGGAGCTGTTACTTTTGGAGCAGCCCTTCCTATCATTATGGGACAGAATATTGGTACCTGCTTTAAGGCTCTTATTTCAGCTATTGGTGCCAGCAAGAGTGCCAAGAGAGCATCTTTCGTACATCTTTACTTCAATATGATTGGTACGGTGCTCTTCCTTGTTGTCTTCTACACCGTGAATGCGTTTGTACATTTTACTTTCATTGATATGAATACTTCTGAAGGCGATATTGCCATGATTCACTCCATGTTCAATATTGCCACCACGGTAGTGCTTTTCCCATTTGCCAAGTGGATTGAAAAGCTAGCGATTATTACCGTTCCTGAGAACAGCAAAAAGCCTGCCAAGGAAATTAAAAAGGAATTCAAGCTGCTGGATACACGCTTCCTTACCACACCTTCCTTTGCTATTGAGCAGTGTAAGGCAGTTACACTTAACATGGCTCAGTTGTCCAAAAAGGCACTGTTCCTGTCTTTTGACCTTCTGAAGAATTACGACCCTGTGAATGCACAAAAGGTAGTGGAGCTGGAGACGGAAGTTGATAAATTTGAGGATGAGCTGGGTGCATATCTGGTAAAGGTAGCAGATACCAGACTTACAGAAAAAGACAGTAATGCTGTTACTAAGATCCTTCGCTGTATCGGTGATTTTGAGCGTATTTCCGACCATGCATTGAATATAAAGGAAGTGGCTGATGAGATACATACAAAAGGCCTGAAGTTCTCTGCTGCAGCAGAAGCTGAGATAGAAGTGCTTCAGAAAGCCGTACATGATATTGTAAGCGAAACAATAAGAGCCTTCGAGACGGAAGACCTGGCAATGGCTACCAAGGTCGAGCCTCTGGAAGAAGTGGTAGATGAGCTTCACAGAGAGATTAAGGCACGACACGTTGAGCGTCTTGTTAACGGCGAATGTACAATAGAGATGGGATTTGTATTATCCGATCTGCTTACCAATTACGAGAGAGTATCCGACCACTGCTCCAATATTGCGGTAGCTGTTATTCAGATGAAGATGGGTAACGCTACAGGTGCTCATTCATATCTGGATACTGTAAAGCGTGATACTGAAGCATTCTCCAAAGAAGTTCGTATCGATGAAAATACATATGTGCTCCCTGCAAAGGCAAGGGCATAGATTGCTTGGATAAAATATAGAAACGAGAGGCAGTTTTTAAAATGGTTAAGGTAGTTAAATTTGGCGGAAGCTCATTGGCAGACGCAAATCAGTTCAAAAAAGTAGGTAATATAATCAGAGCAGAAGAAGAGAGAAAGTATGTAGTTCCTTCAGCTCCAGGCAAGAGAAATTCAAAGGATATAAAGGTTACAGATATGCTGTATGCCTGCTATGCGCTTGCAGATCAGGACAAGGATTTTTCCGATGCATTAGCCAAGATCAAGGCCCGCTATGATGAGATTATTGCCGGTCTGGAGCTTTCTACAGACTTGACAGAGGAATTTAAGACTATCGAAAAAAATTTCAAAGCCAAGGCAGGCGTGCAGTACGCAGCTTCCCGCGGTGAGTATCTGAACGGTATTATTATGGCAGATTTCCTGGGATATGAATTCCTGGATGCAGCTACTGTTATTTTCTTTGATAATGAGGGTAATTTCCTTTCTGAGGATACTAATGCAGCCCTTTCCAAGAAGCTTAAGACTATGGATAAAGTGGTTCTGCCGGGCTTCTATGGTGCTACTCGTGAGGGGGTAGTTAAGACTTTCTCCAGAGGTGGCTCCGATATCACAGGCTCTATCCTTGCCCGTGCAGCAGGTGCAGATATATACGAGAACTGGACTGATGTATCAGGCTTCCTGGTAGCTGACCCACGTATCGTAAAGGATCCGCAGGTCATTAATACCATTACCTACAAAGAGCTGCGTGAGCTGGCTTATATGGGCGCGTCCGTACTTCATGAAGATGCTATTTTCCCTGTAAGAAAAGCCGGCATCCCTATCAATATCAGAAATACCAATATCCCTACCGATCCCGGCACCATGATTGTAGAGAATACCTGCAAGCAGAGCGAGTACACTATCACAGGTGTAGCCGGTAAGAAGGGTTTTGTATCTATCAATATCGAAAAAGACCAGATGAATTCCGAGATTGGCTTTGGGAGGAGAGCACTGGAGGCCTTCGAGCTTTCAGGTATTTCCTTTGAGCATATGCCATCAGGTATAGATACCATGTCCGTATTTGTACATCAGCCTGAATTCGAAGGTAAGGAACAGCAGGTACTGGCAGCTATTCACCGCCTTACAGATCCTGACTCCATCGATATTGATTCAGATGTAGCGCTTATTGCTGTTGTAGGTCGTTCCATGAAGTCCAATCGTGGTGTCGCTGCCCGTATTTTTGCAGCGCTTGCCCACAACAAGATTAATATTAAGATGATTGACCAGGGCTCTTCAGAGCTTAATATTATCATTGGCGTTTCCAATGGTGATTTTGAAAATGCTATTCGATCAATTTACGATGTATTTGTTACTTCTAAGCTGGCTTAGTCATTTTTTCGAAACACTGTAACTTTAGGATTATTATCCGGGAGAAAAGAGTTATGAGCAAAGAAAAAAAACAAATAGCAGTAGAAGGTGCAATGGGCACCTATATGAAGGTCGTGTATGCCCTTCTGATTATAGGGATAGTATCTAGTGTTATACTGTTTATATTGTATTCGCCTATTCGCGTTATTTGTGCCCTGCTAGCTCTTACCAATGTAATTATTGGTATTTACCTCCTGGGATACCAGAAAAAGGCAGTGCAGAAGCAGATGGTGGAATTTGCTTTGGAGTTTAACGAGGCCAATCGCACCATGTTGAAGCAGCTGGATGTACCCTTTGGCCTTTTGGACCTGGGTGGAAGGATTATATGGGGGAGCAATGAGCTGACCGATGTAGTCCCTGTCAGCAAGTTCTTTAAGTACACTGTCAGCGAGATTTTTTCCTGTGATGCCCTTAAAAAAATGCCGGGCGTGGAGGAAGATGTTGAGGTTATGGTGGACTATGAGAGCCATACCTATCGTGTGAAGCTCAGACTGCTTACTCCTTCCAATTATGGCGATACAGTCCTGTGGCGTGATGAACGCGACGTGGACGCTCCTGCAGACTCTCTGGTGGCCATGATGCTCTATGATGAGACGGAAAATATGGCATTAAAGAAGGAAGTCCAGGATGAAAAAATGGTAGTGGCTCTCCTTTATATAGACAACTACGAGGATGCCTGTGAGGGTAAGGATGAGACCAAGCGTTCCTTTGCTACTACATGGGTAGAGTCCGAGATTAATCGATATTTAAAGAATTACGATACTATTTTAAGACGTTTGGAAAAAGACAAGTTTATGTTTATTTTCCGTGCACGTTATTTGCAAAGTATGGAGGAGGATGGTTTTTCACTTTTGGAGACTGTCCGCAATCTGAACTCCTACGATATTAAATTTACACTGTCTATAGGTATCGGTGTATATCCTAATATGTACAGCCGCAGCCTGGAATATGCCAATGATGCCATGACCCTGGCTCTTGGCCGAGGCGGCGACCAGGTAGTTATCAAGCGACAGGATTCTGACATCAGATATTTTGGCGGTGTTGCAGCTTCTGTTGAAAAGACTTCCAAGACCAAGGCCAGAGTTAAGGCCCAGGCTCTTAAGGAATACATAGAAAAATTTGACCACGTAGTAGTTATGGGCCACAGAGGCGGAGATACCGATTCCGTAGGCGCTTCAGTAGGTATTTATGCCCTGGCCAAGGCTCTGGGTAAGCGCACATACATAGTACTGTCCGGTGAGAGCAAGACTGTTAAAAGCTTTATAGATCCCTTCAGGGCAGTGGAAGACTACGAAGAAGATATGTATATTCCTGGCAATAAAGCAAAGGACCATGTGGACAAGGATACCCTTCTTGTTATCGTGGATACCTGTGTGCCGGGTAATACTGATACACCCGATCTTTTGTCCCTTACTGATAATGTAGTAGTGATTGACCACCACAGACAGACTGAGAAAAAGATTGAGAATGCTCTGCTTTCTTACATTGAAACATATGCTTCATCTACCTGTGAGATGGTGGCTGAGATACTTCAGTACGCTGTTCCGGGTTATAAGTTAAAGGCTGAAGTGGCCAATATCATGTATAGTGGTATCGTGGTAGATACAGGCAATTTCAAGGTAAAGGCAGGCGTGCGTACTTTTGAGGCAGCGGGCTATCTTCGCCGTAACAGCGCAGATGTTACATGGGTAAGAAAGATACTGCGTGGCACTCTTTCCGAGTATCAGGCAAAAGCAAGATGTATCAGCGGTGCAGAGATATTCTGTGATCACTATATTATGGCAGAATTTGACCCGACAGGCATAGAAAGCCCTAGAGACGTTGCGGCCCAGGCTGCCAACGAAATGCTTTCCATCGAGGGAGTAAAGGCCAGCTTTGTATTCACTCCTATTGATAATTATATCCAGATTAGCGCCCGCTCCATAGATGAGATGAACGTTCAGGTGGTATTGGAGAAGCTGGGCGGTGGCGGACATCAGACCATTGCAGGGGCTCAGATGGAAAATACAAGTATGCTGGAGGCAATAAATGCCGTTAAAAAGCAGATTATAGAAGAAACAAAAGAAACATATGAATAATATATAGAAAAGGGGATTATAATGGAGATTATACTTTTAGAAGACGTAAAGAGCCTTGGTAAAAAAGGCCAGATAGTAAAGGTTTCTGACGGATATGCCAGAAATTTCATCCTTCCTAAAAAGCTGGGTGTAGAGAAAAATGCCAAGACATTAAACGATCTTAAGATACAGCAGGCCCATGAAGCAAAGAGACTGCAGGAGATACTGGAAGATGCACAGGCACTGGGCGCCAAAATAAGTGCAGGAACAGTTACTCTGACCATGAAAGGCGGAGAAGGCGGCAGAACATTCGGTTCAGTTTCCACCAAGGAAATCAATACAGCTATTAAAGAGCAGCTGAAGCTGGATGTAGACAAGAAAAAGCTGGTACTGAATGATCCGATACGTAATTTTGGCACATACCATATCCCTGTAAAGCTGCATCCACAGGTAACTGCAGAGCTGACAGTAAAGGTAGTAGAAGCCTAAATAGAATTTCCTTATTTTGGGGTTTGACATGGAAGAAAATGTAATTAGTCGAAAAAAACCTTATAGCAGAGAAGCGGAGCAGGCTGTTATTGGTGCTATGATGATGGAGCGTGAAGCCATCATAGCAGCGGAAGATGGCCTTACAGCAGGGGATTTTTATGATCCTTCTCTGGGCGTTATGTTTGATGCTATCAGGGAGCTGTATCAGCAGGGGAAAGAAGTGGATATTATTACGCTGGCTGATAAGCTTAAGGAAAAAGAAATTGCGCCGGAGCTGTGTGGGCTGGAGAACCTCCGTAATATCCAGGAGGCTACACCTACATCTGCCAACGTAAGGTACTATATTGATATAGTATCTGACAAAGCACATATGAGGCGAATACTTAAGACTCTTGAAGATCTGTCAGCTACCATATATCAGGATAAGGAGCCTCTGGAAAATCTGCTTGCCACCACGGAAAAGCAGGTCTTTGAGGTGCTGAAAAATAAAAATAGTGGAGACATTGAAGAAATTAGAAATATTGTTTTCCGTACCCTTAAGAATATCCAAAATGCTGCCAATAGCCGAGGCGGTATTACAGGCGTAGCCACAGGGTTTAAAGATCTGGATCAGAAGCTGGCTGGTCTTCAGAAGTCGGATCTGATACTGATCGCTGCCCGTCCGTCTATGGGTAAGACTGCTTTTGTATGTAATATAGCTGACTATGTGGCTGTCAGGAGCCATGTTACCACTTATATTTTCTCCTTGGAAATGTCCAAAGAGCAGCTGATGAACCGTATGCTGGCCATGGAGTCCAGGGTATCAGCCGGCAAGATACGTACAGGCGACCTTAAAGGCGACGAGTGGGTAAATCTTATGAACAGTGCCAAGGACTTGGCGGATTCGGGGCTTCTCATTGATGATACACCTGGTATTTCAGTAGCTGCCCTCAGATCCTTATGCAGAAAAGCCAAGCTGGAAAAGAATCTGGGTCTGGTAATTATCGACTACCTTCAGCTGATGACAGGCTCAGGCAGATCAGAGTCCAGACAGAATGAGGTATCGGAGATATCCCGTTCCTTAAAGGCTCTGGCACGTGAGCTGGACTGCCCTGTTATTGCCCTTTCTCAGCTGTCCAGAGCAGTAGAGCAGAGAGACAATAAGAGACCAATGCTTTCGGATCTTCGAGAGTCCGGAGCTATCGAGCAGGATGCCGACGTATGTATGTTTATCTACAGAGATGAGTATTATACACGTGAAAAATGTGAGGAGCCGGGAGTGGCTGAGATCATAGTAGCCAAGCAAAGAAATGGCTCCATCGGTACAGTCAAGCTTAAATGGATGCCTGAGCTTACCAAATTTGGCAATCTTGAGAATTATAAAGTAGAAGAATAGAAGAGCAGAACGTGAAAAGAGGTTTTGTGGCCGTCAGGCCACAAAACCTCTTTGTCTACGCTTTCTATTTTACTGCTCGATAGAACCTGTAGGGCATGTAGCTGCACAAGAGCCACACTCAAGGCAGGCATCAGCGTCGATCTCGTAATGCTCTGCTCCCTCAGAAATAGCGCCTACTGGGCACTCAGCTGCACATGCGCCGCAGCTTACACAACCATCATTAATCTTGTATGCCATTATAGTATCCTCCTTTTAACAATAAGATGTTAGATTTATCTTATCGCATCGTATTACAAAAAGCAATAAAAATATAATAAAAAAGAACATGATTATAATACCGTCAGGTAGTATATACTAACTGCCTATTGACTTATAGGACTTGCAGGCTTATAATGAGCCTAAAGTTTTCATACAAGGAGAATAATACGATGATTACAAAAGATATGACTATTGGCGAGATTATTTCTACCAACCAGAATCTTATAGCTATCCTTATGCAGGCCGGCATGCATTGTGTAGGCTGTCCTTCAGCACAGGGTGAGTCCCTTGAAGAGGCATGTATGGTTCACGGCATTGATCCTGACACAGTACTTGAGGCACTGAATACATACCTTGCAGGCTAATAACGGTCGACACGCTAAAAAAGACGGCATTTAGCCGTCTTTTTTCATTATGTCGACAAAGTCAATAATATTTACAGCTCAGCCAGCTTTTTGATAGCATTGGCTGCAATAATCTTTTTAAACTGCTCTTCGAAGAGAGACTCGCTGGCAAAACGCATGTTCACAGGGACACCATACTCAGCAGCTACATTACATACCTTGTTGAAATCCTGTGGAGTATGCTTGGTCATGCGAAGCAGGAGGATGTACTGACCCTCACGCTCGTCTTTATATAAGGTATTGCGGCCCTGATAAAAAGGAGCCAGTACCTTGGCCAGACGAATGACCTGAGTAAGATCACCAAAGGCAAAGCAGCGGGCCACTTTGGCAGGGTCTGGAGTCTTTGCATTAGCGGTATCATTTTTCTTCTTTTTACTACTGTCACCTACAGCCTGAGATAAAAGGCTGGAAAGCTGACCGAAAGCTGCAAGTATCTCATCTGCTACTGACTTCGGCGAAGCAGGAGCGGAATTGGTATTGAAATCAGCTGGTGGAGCTGACATCTGAGAAAATCTGGTATCCAGCTCTTCAGGTGACTCCACTTTGGTCACCAGGAGTACAAGAGTATCCTGATTGATAGGGATAGCCTCTATCATAAGAGGAGTATTGTTAGCTTCGAAGCCATACTCAAAATTGGCCTGCAGCATAAGCTCAGAAAACAGAGCCTTTGCCTTTTCTGATCCATAGGCCAGCTCTGATAACTGCAGCTCTCTGTCGGAGAGATCCTGCTTATTTAATGTGCATCTAATTTGTGTATCGCTTAACTTTTCTATCTTCATGTATATACCTCTTAATTAAAGTGAAGTATATACATTTAAGGCCATTTTGTCAATAAAGTAAGGGAGTAATATATGCCTAAAAACTTTATGGATTTTCTATAAATATTGAAATTCAAATATAAAAAATTGCAAAGGGGCGCAAAAGGGGAAATGCAGTAAAATCAAGGGGTTTAGCCTGTTTTTCAGGGGAAAACAAGGAGGCAAAGTGTTGAAAAAAACAGCCGATTTTCAGTGCATATGTCAATAGTAATGCAAAGGGATTCAGCTTATAATTTTATCAGAAAGCTTAAGTACAGCTTTTCTTAATTTATTAAGAGGTCGTGTTAAACGGCGGAAAGGAGCAGTAAATGGATTCTTCTGAGAGGTATGAGGTCCTTAAAGTACTTCAGGAAAATGAGACAGGCCGTGTATCTCTCGTTTGGCACAAAGAGTTGAAATGCAGGCGAATACTAAAAGAAATGAGTTTGTTTCATGAGGGAAGAGACGCACTTCGCTCGGAGATTCAGATTTTACAGAAAGTGAAGGCCCCGTTTTTCCCCACTATTATTGACAGCTATGAGACGGAGGACTCCGTATGCATGGTGGAAGAATATGTGGAAGGTGAAGATCTGGGGGTATATTTTCAGAGAGTAAGAAAGATTTCGCCTGATGAGCTGGTGAGGTTTTCCATGGAGCTTTGCGAGATAGTGGCTTTTCTCCATGAGCCTCAAAACAAGGTGCTGCATCTGGATATTAAGCCGGGAAATATAGTCATTTCCGACAACAGAATGAAGCTTGTTGACTTCGGCAGCGCCATCTGCCGGGGGGATGAGAAGGACCTTAGATCCGGCACACCCCGATTTGCAGCTCCCGAGCTTTTGTATAACGGTGCTTTGTCCGAGGGCAGCGATATCTGGAGCATGGGGAAAACCTTTGAATTTATGCGAATGTATGCGGAAAATATCCCGAAGGGGTATGATCGCATTGTGAGCAGATGCCTAAGAAAGGGCCACGGCTACAAGTCAGCAAGCGAAATATCAGCGGACCTTGGTAAAATCAGTCCTAAAAAAGCCATTCCGTCAGGCGACAATCTTATGGCTATAATAGGGATAGCTGATGACTGCCGGGGAAGCGTTTTTGCAGTGAAGCTGGCAAGAGCTTTGGCTCATGAGAAGAAAACAATACTACTGGACTGTAATCCCCTGTGCAATCTGGAGCAGCTGGAGGAGGCCTGTTTGCCTGGCAGGCAGACCCCGGGCTACAGCTTTATTCACAAGGGGGTACTGATAGGGAAAAGAGTGGAAAGCCCGGATGTAAGAGGCTGGAGAGGTCGAGGCTTTGACAGTATTATATGCGACCTGGGCTCAGACTTTACAGCTGTTGGCGATCTGCCCTATAGAAAAGTATTCCTTGTTGGCAGTCTTACGCCCTGGACGTTGGAGAACTGGAAAAAGGCCATAGGCTATCTGGAAAACAAAGCAGAGATATATGCAGTGATTACAGACAGCTACGGTAATATCCGGCTGCCCGGCCTCAGCCATAGCCACATTATAGATCTTAGAAAGAGATCGGCAATGCGGCACGTAACCCGTTGCATCTGATGCGGAAAAGGAAAGACTCGTCACAGCCTGCCGCTCCTGATTCGGGTGTAAATTACTGTGAGTGCTTTGCACTAAATAAAGAAAGGATTCGTGCATCTGTTCGCGTAGGTACATGATCCTTTCTTTTTATGGCTGTTATCCCGAGATGGTATGCTTTTCTATTTTTTTAGACTTCTTTTATTTCGGGAATGAAAGCTTTGTGCTAAAATATGACACGAGTTCTAAAAAACGATGCGAGGTAGTGTATGAGCTATATTGAACTTAAGGATGTAAAGAAAATATATAAAACAGGCGATGTGGCAGTAAATGCTGCAGACGGCATAGATTTTACCATCGAAAAAGGTGAATTTGTAGTGGTGGTAGGGCCCAGTGGAGCCGGCAAAACGACGGTGTTAAATATATTGGGAGGGATGGATACTGCGACTTCAGGTCAGGTACTGGTAGATGGAGAAAATGTTGCAGCATATGATAACCGTAGACTGACGCGCTACAGACGGGAGGATGTGGGCTTTGTTTTCCAGTTTTATAATCTGGTTCCCAATCTGACTGCTTTGGAAAACGTGGAGCTGGCAGTTCAGGTTAATAAAGGCAAAAAAGATGAGAAAATAAGCCCCAAAGAGGTGCTGGAAAAGGTAGGACTTGCAGAAAGAACAGGTAATTTTCCGGCTCAGCTGTCAGGTGGAGAACAGCAAAGAGTGTCCATAGCCAGAGCTCTGGCCAAAAATCCCAAGCTGCTTCTTTGTGATGAGCCTACCGGAGCCCTGGATTATCAGACAGGAAAGTCTATACTTAAGCTCCTACAGGATACCTGCAGGGAAATGGGGACAACAGTTATCGTTATCACTCATAATAAGGCCATAGCTCCTATGGCAGACAGAGTTATTCGTATTAAGAATGGCAAGACCAGGGAAATGTATGTTAATGAAGCTCCGGTATCCGTAGAGACGATAGATTGGTAAAGGAAAACTAAAGCGGCATGAAGGCAAGTACCAAGGACTTTTTTAGAGAAGTAAAAAGAACATTTAACAGATACATATCCATCCTGGCCATAATGGCTCTGGGTGTGGCTTTTTATGCGGGTATCAGGTCCTCTGAGCCTGATATGAGAGCTACTGCCAAGGCTTATTACGATGATACGGACTTCTGCGATATCTGGTGTGCAGGCACCATGGGTATCACAGAGGAGAGCATACAAGAGCTGCGGGCGGTATCAAAAGACTTTACAGTGGAAGGCATGTACTACACCGAGGCCTTTTTGAAAAGGGAAAAAAGGGACTTTCAGCTGCAGATTTATTCTGATATGCAGGAGGTCAGCAGATTCCATGTAAGCGGTGGACGCCTGCCGGAGAAAGACAACGAAGTATTTGTTGATCTTAGCTTTTTTGATTCCAATAAGGATTTAAGTCTGGGAGACACCATAGAGCTTTATGGCGAGGGCCTTTCAGACAAGCTCAAATATGACAGCTATGTAGTAGTAGGATACGGTACTTATGCCCAGTTTTTTTCCTGGGACAGAGGGACTGTCAGCATAGGTAATGGTAAGGCAGATGCGTTTATCGTGCTGAGCCCTGATGCTTTTCTCACAGATTATTATACCTATGCGCATATAAGGATAAATGGTGCCAAGGACTATACGCCTTTTACTGATGACTACAGGGAATTTGTTGAGGGCTATACAGACAAAATAGAAGCTGTAAAGGATAGGATCTGTGATCTTCGACTTGAGGAAATAAGGAAGTCCATACTGGAAAAATTGGACCTGAGTAGCAGTGCTATGGGGCAGGGTTACGGAGGGGTGGCAGGACTTAAGAGACCTGAGCTTATGATACTCACACGTGACTCCATTCAAAGCGCGGTGGAATTTGGCATGGACGCTGAGCGTATAGGGAAAATCGGTCTGGTATTTCCGGCTATCTTTTTCTTGGTAGCTACTTTTGTCAGCCTTACCACCATGACCAGAATGGTGGAAGAGCAGCGCATACAGATAGGCACATATAAGGCTCTGGGATATTCAAAGCTTAAGATAGCTGGAAAGTATTTCTGGTATTCCGTATCTGCTTCTTTGACCGGGGGCATAATAGGCGCTCTGATAGGCAGTAAAGTGCTGCCGTTTGTCATTATATCAGCATACAAAATACTGTATTTCCACCTGCCGGCGCCGGTTGAGAATTTCCAGTGGAAGCTGTCCGTTTTTTCCATATTACTGGCTGTCAGCTGCACAGTGATAGCTACTATGATAGCCTGCATGAAAGAGCTGTCAGAGGTGGCGGCAAAGCTTATGAGGCCGGAGACTCCCAAGGCAGGGAGACGTATCTTACTGGAGCACATAGGATTTATCTGGAAAAAAATGAGCTTTACCGGCAAGGCCACCGCCCGCAATCTTTTCCGGTATAAAAAGCGACTTTTTATGACTATATTCGGTATAGGCGGCTGCATGGCCCTTCTCATGGTGGGCTTTGGCCTGCGGGACTCCATCGGAGACATTGTCACCAATCAGTATGACAAAATATGGACTTATGATGCTGAATTAAGTATTGCAGGCGAAGCGGGCGAGATTGCAGAGGGAAATGCCGCGTACCGTAATGGTTTTGACGGGATTACTCATGAATTGTATATCCGCAACGAGTCCATCAATGTAAAGTCTGACAGCGGCAGCAAAGAAGTGCAGCTTCTGATACCTGAGAGCCTGGAAAAATTACCGGACTTTTTGTCCCTACAAAACAGGAAAAGCAAGGAAAAATACAGGCTGGAGAAGGAAGGCTGCGTAATTTCCGAAAAGCTGGCCAGAGTACTGAAATTAAAGGCGGGCGATATGCTTACATTGATGAATGGTGAGCAGGAGGCCGGGCAGGTAGAAATCACTGCAATTGCTGAAAACTATCTGTATTACTATGTGTATATAAGTAAAGACCAGTATCTTGAGCTTTTTGACAATTGCCAGTACAATAAGCTGCTATTAAAGTATTCTCCTGATATGACAGCTGAGGAAAAAGACAGTCTTGCCGCGGCTTTACTGGAGCTGCCGGAAGTGACAGCCATTACCAATATTTCGTCCCTTAGAGACAGGGTGGCGAAAATGATGAGGTCGCTGGATCTGGTGGTGGTAGTGCTTATAGTATCTGCCGGACTTTTAGCCTTCATCGTGCTTTACAATCTTAACAATATTAATATTTTGGAACGACGCAGGGAGCTGGCCACCATTAAAGTACTGGGCTTTTATGATACGGAACTGGCTGCTTATGTGTACAGGGAAAACGTGTGGCTTACAGTTTTTGGAGTGATTCTGGGCTGCTTTTTGGGATTTTTCCTTCACAAGTTTGTAATAGAGACCTGCGAAATAGATATGATAATGTTTGGCCGTGATATAAAGCCTGTCAGCTACCTGTTTTCTGCCGGAATCACCTTTATTTTTGCAATTTTAGTGAATTTTGGTATGTTTTTCCGTATAAAAAAGGTGGATATGGTAGAGAGTCTTAAATCAGCGGAGTAATAGTATTTATTAGTAGTAATTAGTTGTTTTTATGAGCAATAAAGGGTATAATCCTTAAGTGGTGTATTATGCATCACTTAAGGATTTTTATTTTGAAATAATCCTAAGAGGGTTAAAATGTATCAGAAAAGAGGAAGGTATATGGCAGACAAGAAAACAGCAGCAAAGAAGGACACAAAAAAGGACTCAAAAGACCTCAAGAAGAACGCATGGCTTAGCTACTCAGATAAGACCATGAAGCAGGTTATGGCATTTAACGAGGACTACAAGGCATTCATTACAAAGTGCAAGACTGAGCGTGAGTGCGTAGACGAGACAGTAGCCATTATAGAAAAGGCCGGCTATAAGAATCTTAATGACTGCATCAAGGCAGGTAAGAAGCTTAAGGCAGGCGACAAAGTTTATTATAACAATATGGGTAAGGCTCTGGCCCTTTTCATCATCGGCAAGCAGCCTATGGAAAATGGTATGAGGATCCTGGGCGCTCATATTGATTCCCCACGTATGGACCTGAAGCAGGTGCCTGTATATGAAGACAGTGAGCAGTGCTTCCTGGACACACACTACTACGGTGGCATTAAGAAGTATCAGTGGGTAACTCTTCCTCTGGCTCTTCACGGTGTAGTATGTAAAAAAGATGGCAGCGTAATAAAGGTAAATATCGGTGAGGATCCTTCAGATCCTGTATTTGAGATTACAGATCTTCTGATCCATCTTTCCGGAGATCAGATGAGCAAGACTGCATCCAAGGTAATCGAGGGTGAGGCTCTGGATCTTCTGGTAGGCTCTATGCCACTTAAGGATGAGGAAAAAGAAGCTGTTAAGGCTAATGTTCTTAAGATCCTTAAAGATAAGTATGATTTTGAAGAAGAGGATTTCCTGTCAGCAGAGATTGAAGTAGTTCCTGCAGGCGCAGCTCGTGATCTTGGTTTTGACCGCAGTATGATCACAGGCTATGGCCATGATGACAGAGTATGTGCATATACATCTCTGGCAGCTATGCTGGAGACAAAGGAAGTAGACCGTACAGCAGCCTGCCTTATCGTTGATAAGGAGGAGATTGGCTCTGTAGGTGCTACAGGTATGCAGTCTTACTTCTTTGAAAATGCTGTTGCTGAGATTATCAATCTTACCACAGATTACTCTGAGCTTAAGGTACGCAGATGTCTGGCTAATTCTCATATGCTTTCTTCCGATGTATCTGCAGCTTTCGATACAGCTTTCGCAGGTGTATTTGAGAAGAAAAACACAGCATTTTTTGGCAAGGGTATCGTATTTAACAAATTCACAGGCTCCCGTGGTAAGTCCGGCTCCAATGATGCCAATCCTGAGTTTATCGCTCAGATTCGCAGCGCTATGGACAAGCACAAGGTTCCTTTCCAGACAGCTGAGCTGGGGCGCGTTGATGTAGGCGGTGGCGGTACTATCGCATACATTATGGCTAAGTACAATATGCAGGTTATTGATGCCGGTGTTCCTGTACTTTGCATGCATGCTCCTTGGGAAATTGTTTCCAAGTCTGATGTATGGGAAGCAAAGCAGGCTTATGTAGCATTCCTTAAGGAGATTTAATTTGAAGCGTATAGCTAAGTTTTACAAGGTTTCAAAAGAGCAGTTTGTGAAGGACTACTTGGGAGTATATCCTGAGGTGTCCGAGGCAGCTGCCGGTGAAATATATGATGGTATAGAGCTGCCGGTCAGAGCGACCACAGGTTCTGCGGGATATGATTTCCGCACTACAGTGGATTTTCAGCTACAGCCCGGCGAGACTGTTATGATTCCTACCGGTATCAGGGTGCGTATGGATTGCGATTATGCTCTCTTTATGTTCCCCAGAAGCGGTCTGGGCTTCAAGTACAGATTTCAGCTGAATAATACCATAGGCGTTATTGACAGTGACTATTTCGGATCTGCCAATGAAGGCCATATCTTTGTGAAAATGACCAATGATTCCAAAGAGGGCAAGGTGGTGGCACTTAAGTGTGGCGAAGCCTTTGCACAGGGCATTTTCATGCAGTACGGAATTACAGAAGATGATGATGTTACCGGTATTCGCGATGGCGGATTTGGTTCTACATCAGCAAAGTAATACATTAACTTTAAAGGAGTTCTAATTATGGTACGCGCAATTGTAGGTGCAAACTGGGGAGATGAAGGCAAGGGCAAGATTACAGATATGCTTGCTGAAAAGTCCGACATCATCATTCGTTTCCAGGGCGGAAGCAACGCTGGTCATACTATTATCAACAAGTATGGTAAGTTCGCGCTTCATCTGCTTCCATCAGGTGTTTTTTATGATCACACCACCAGCATTATAGGCAATGGTGTTGCATTAAACATCCCATATCTTATTAACGAGATCAATTCACTGGTAGAGCGTGGAGTACCAAAGCCACATATTCTTGTTTCTGACAGAGCACAGATCATGATGCCATATCACGTTCTTTTTGATCAGTATGAAGAGGAGCGTCTGGGCAAGAAATCCTTCGGTTCCACAAAGTCCGGTATTGCACCTTTCTATTCAGATAAGTATGCCAAAATCGGTTTCCAGGTATCAGAGCTTTTCAATGAAGAGCTGCTGGTAGAGAAGGTAGAGCGAGTATGCGAGCAGAAGAACATTCTTCTTACTCATATGTACCATAAAGATCCTATTGTTCCAGCGGAGCTGCTTAATACTCTTCATGAGTACAGAGATATGGTAGCGCCTTATGTATGTGATACCGGCGCTTACCTCTACGAAGCTGTAAAGGCTGGTAAGAATATCCTTCTTGAGGGCCAGCTGGGCTCCCTTAAGGACCCTGATTTCGGTATATATCCTATGGTTACATCATCCTCCACACTGGCAGCTTACGGTGCCATCGGTGCAGGTATTCCTCCATACGAGATTAAGAATATCACAACAGTTGTTAAGGCTTATTCCTCTGCAGTAGGTGCAGGTGAGTTTGTATCCGAGATATTTGGACCGGAGGCTGATGAGCTTCGTCGTCGTGGTGGTGACGGTGGTGAGTTTGGTGCTACTACAGGTCGTCCTCGTCGTATGGGATGGTTTGATGCTGTTGCTACACGCTATGGATGCCGTGTACAGGGCGCAACAGAAGTAGCGCTTACAGTAGTTGACGTTCTGGGCTATCTGGATGAGATTCCTGTATGTGTAGGCTACGAGTACAATGGTGAGATCATAAAGGATTTCCCTGTTACCTCCAAGCTCTCCCAGTGCAAGCCTGTATATGAGGTACTTCCGGGCTGGAAGTGCGAGACTAAGGGCATCAGAAAGTATGAAGATCTGCCAGAGAATTTAAGAAATTACGTTGAATTTATCGAGAAGCAGATCGGCGTGCCGATCACAATGGTTTCCAACGGACCAAAGAGAGAAGACATCATCTACAGATAATTGTCACGGGGACGTTTCTCTCTGTCAACTTTTTAGCTCCGCTTGCTCCCTGGGCTCGCCCCATTCTTCTCTTTAAAGCCAAGGCAGTGATTTGAGTGATTTAAGTTATTATTAAGTGATATAAAAATAAGCTGACCTTTTTCTGCTCGAGGTTGACCTCTCATGGACGGTCACTAACTGCTATGCCCTGCGAGTTCCGGGCTGGAACCGGAACTCGCGACGGTCATACCAGTAAGTGCCGTAGCCCACTCGGGTCAAAGCTCGCAGGTCTGAGGTCAGTTTTTTTCATATCACTTTATTCACATTGCGACCAATCCTGCCTTGGCTTTAAACAGAATCATGGGGATACCGCCAGGAAGGTGCGCTCCGCAGGATGTGACAGCGAGAAACGTCCCCCGTGTCAAAAAGTTGACAGTGAGAAACGTCCCTGTGACAAAAAGTTGTCGGAGATTTCTTTTTCGGTATATTCCAGTTCTTTTAGAAATTCCGGGGCCGAGATGCGTTCGGCGCCTGTACCAAAAATGATAATCTGCTCGGTGGCATCACTGGTGGCCACCCGGACACGGTATTTTTTGGAGAGGGATTTGCTGGTACGCTCGATAAACTGATCGGCGGTCTCGGCTTCTTTGGTATATACAACGCTTGTATTGCCTTTTATTTCCACTTTTTCAGTGCCACCCGTCACTCTGTAGGCATCAAATACCACAATGGCTGAAATGCCCTTAAAACCGGCGTAATTCGCTACACGTTCAATGAGCTTTTGTCTGGCCATATCCAGAGAGACTTTGTCGTAGGCTTCCGGAGATTTTTCTGAGAAAATAATGTTGTAGCCGTCTACTAAAAGATATACTTTTAGTATGGCGGTTTCTTTTATTTCTACATGATCCGGAAGGACTGGTGCCTTTATAGTCTTCTTTTGAGGGCTCGGAGAACGTCCGGAGCTACCGTAGGTGCGATTAAAAATGTCAGCAAGCTCCTTATCTAATGCTCGACTGGCAGAATAATCATAGGAGTCTGTATCATAAACGCTCTTCGAAGAGCGGACAGATACAGGCATATCGGCCATGGTAGTTAAGTGACTGGCCTTTTTATCCAGCTTACTTTCAATATGCATATATGAGGTTACCTGATCCCAAGGCACCACGAAACCTGAGCCGTGAGCACAAAAAACAGAATCAGGAGTATGCCTGATATCAGCGCTTGGAGAGTAGTTAAATGCAGATATAACTTCTTCGGGGTTGTGGCACTTGTCATATCCACCGTTGGAAACGGAGAGATTGCCGGAGCCACCTGTGTAGGCTTTTACTTCCAGTGCATAGCCATGCATGGTGCTGACAGGACATTTTCCATATATTACGGCTCTGTCACCATTTATCTCGTGAGTACGAGTCTCGCCGTTCATTCTGGTAATATCTGTCATGGCTCGTCCCAGCTGGCTGGAAGGTATAGTCAGCATAAAATCATAGTAAGGCTCTAAAAGGACATTGCTGCTATACATAAGACCGTGGCGGATGGCGCGATATGTGGCCTGTCGGAAATCGCCACCCTCTGTATGTTTGGGGTGGGCACGGCCACCTATTACGGTTATCTTTACATCGGTAAGTGCTGAGCCTGTAAGGACGCCTCTGTGCCTGCGCTCTGCTATGTGAGTCATAATGAGGCGCTGCCAGTTTAGTTCCAGCTCATCAGTGGACACATCTGCATCTATCTGAATGCCTGATCCACGCTCGCCCGGCTCTATCTTTAGATGTACCTCAGCGTAGTGACGCAGGGGCTCAAAGTGACCGACGCCTTCTGTGACGCAGGAGACTGTTTCCTTATATATTATTTTGCCGACCCCAAAGGAGGCATCCAGATTCAACCTCTCTTTAAAAAGGTTTTTTAGTACTTCTATTTGGATTTCTCCCATGATCTGGGCCAGTATTTCTTTTGTTTCTTCGTTCCATACAAGGTTTAAATCAGGTAATTCTTCCGCTATTTCCTGCATCTGTTTGAAAGCATGCTGTACATCGGTGCCAATAGGCAGATTGATACAGGATTCCATGACGGGGGACAGCATAGGAGGGAGTGTGGCAGAGGCTTCACCTATGACCTGTCCTGAGAAGGACTGGGTGAGACCTGACACTGCAATGACATCTCCGGCCTCTGCATTTTCCACAGCCTTGTATTTTTCACCATTGTAAAAACGTATGCCATTTACCTTCTCTTCACCCACTTCATCTCGTATATTGAGCCTTCCTGAAAGTATCTTCATGTGGGTGAGACGTACATTATTGCTGTCACGGGTAATCTTATAGACCCTGGCAGAAAGAGGAGAGTCGACATCAGTAGTACCTGGTAGAAAGTACATATTAAAGATTTCTAAAAATTCTGAAGTTCCTATTAATTTTAGGGCAGAGCCAAAGTAGACGGGGTAACACTGACAAAAGTTAATGGCTGATTTGACTTTTTCTTTTGACAATGTTCCACTTTCAAAGAAGCTTTCCATAAGCTCTTCTGAAACAGCTGCCATATCCTCCGATGTGAGAATATCAGGAACAGTAAAATCTACGAAAGAATGGTTAAGCTTTGTATTTAATTCCTTTATTATTTCCTGGTGGGAAAAAGTGGAAATATCCATTTTGTTAACAAAGACAAAAATTGGTATATGATGTCTTTGCAATAGACGAAAAAGAGTCTCCGTATGGCTCTGAACTCCTTCTGATCCCGAGATAACTAAAATAGCGGCATCCAAAATCTGCAGAGTCCTTTCGGCTTGGGGGGCAAAGTCCTCGTGGCCCGGAGTATCTATAAGGGTCACCGCCAGATCCGCTGTCTCAAATTTGGCCTCCTTGGAAAAGATGGTGATGCCTCTGGCTCTCTCCATGGAAAAATTGTCCAGAAAAGAGTCGCCCCTATCCACACGTCCCGCAGCCTTAAGTACACCGGTGGTGTATAAAAGAGCTTCTGCCAGGGTGGTCTTCCCTGCATCAACATGGGCAAGTATTCCTATTGTTGCTTTTTTCTTACCAGTCATAATTACTGTCCTTATTATAGCGTTATCAGTATTAGTATACATGCAGACGAAGTAATAGTCTATACTTTTAAAAGGCAAAGTTTTTTTGTTTTCAAATTATGGAAAAATCCTCATGAATATGCTATAATTTGGAAGGCTTAAACCGTGAAAACAGGAGGTTTTTTCGACATGGCGACAAGAGTAGAATTGTTAAAAAACAATAAACTTTCTAAAAACATTGAAATATTAAATCCTAATTTGATAAGAATATTTGAGAAGAAAAATGACACATCGCTTTTCTCACTGAATCTGGAAAAAGATGAGGATATGGAAGAGCGTTTTTTAGATATTTCGGCAGAGAGAGTCATTACAAAAATTGGTGATTTTGAGCTGCGTGTGGATGCTGATTTAAATGTCAGAGTGACGAAAGATGGCAGAGAATACTTTGAAGAGTATAGTGGTTCTGACACGGAGATTAAAATTATTGACCAGGTGTTTGATCTGGCAGCCCTTGAAGGTCATGCAAAACAGGAACGCCTTCTTACCTATAAGTCCAGGACCAATTTCACTCTTTTTTCAGAGGACGATAAGATATACGGCCTGGGTGACAAGACGGCCCAGTTTAACAGGCGGGATTTTGAGTATGTGTCCTGGAATACAGATGATCCTACCCAGCATAATGAGACCTACAGGTCTTTATACAAATCCATTAACTTTGTTATGGTGACTCATGATGATCTTTGGTATGGCATTTTTTACCCTTCATCCTATAAGACCGTATGGGATTTGGGGAAGTATAATAAGAAATATATGTTCTTTGCTTCCGAAATGGGGGAAAACGATTATTTCCTTCTTATAGGCAGCAGTCCCATGGATATAGTAAAGACTTATTATACCCTTATCGGTCGCCAGCTTTTTACCAGCCTTAAATTTATGGGTGCTCATCAGTCCAGATGGTCGTATACGGAAAAAGAGGCCAGGGAGATAGTAAGACGTCATAGAGAAGATGATTGGCCCCTGGATTTTATCCACTTTGATATCGACTATATGGACAGTTATAAGGTATATACCGTGGATAATAACTATATCCATGATCTTAAGGCGCTGACAACGGAATTCCAAAAGGACGGAGTGGGCGTTATTACCATTTTAGACCCTGCCGTGAAGCTGGAGGAGGGCTATGAGATACATGACTATCTTACGGCGCATAATGGCTTCGCTAAAAAGGACGGCAGCGACTATGTAAATGCCGTATGGCCGGGAGACAGCAAGTATCCTAATTATTTTAAAAAGGAAACACGAGAGTATCTGACAGGTGCTACTGCTGATTTTATGGAAAAATACGGAGTGCAGGGCATCTGGTGTGATATGAATGAGCCGGCATCCTTTAAAGGCCCTCTTCCTGATGATGTTGAGTTTATGGATGATGAGGGAAGAGTACGCTACCATAATGAAGTCCACAATCTCTACGCAGAGTATATGAGTAAGACGGTGGCAGAGGCTTTTATCAGACAGAATAAAAGGCCGACGGTTATTACGAGGGCAGGCTTTGCCACTACCGCCCGCTACACTACCTCATGGAATGGTGACAATCAGTCTCTCTGGGACCACTTAAGAGCGTCCTTGCCACAGCTGGCCACCATGAATATGTCGGGTTATGCCATGAATTCTGTGGATGTGGGGGGCTTTGGCAATGAGTGCAGCAAGGAGCTTATTATCCGCTGGACGGAGGCCAATTTCCTTATTCCATATTTTCGCAATCATTCCTGCAAAAACAGCCGCTATCAGGAGCCTTATGCTTTTGACCGGGAGACCTATGAGATATGCAAAAAGTACTACAGGCTGCGCTACGATCTCATGCCATACCTTTATGACCTGCAGTGGCAGGCACACAAAGACGGCAGTCCTATGATAGCTCCGCTTTTCTACTATTATCCTGATGACAGGCGTACATTGGAGGAAAATACTGAGGTTATGATAGGTAAGTATATTCTTCATGCACCTATTATAAATCAGGGGCAGAAAAGCCGTATAGTATATTTCCCTGAGGGCCGCTGGGTAGACATGTTTACGAAAAAGGTATACGAGGGAGGTAAAGAATACATTATTGAGATGGATCTGGCGTCTACAGGGCTTTTTGCCAGAGAGGGCGCTCTTATTCCTATGTACCGTGGACTTACATCCCTGGAGAAAAAGCAGATTGACACCCTTTACATCTGTCCTGTACTGGGCCGGGATACAGATGCTTCCCAGGTATCATTCTTACCATATACCAATCACGAGGATGATGGCTGGAGCCTTGATTATGAAAAAGGGGCCTATAATGAGACTACCTACAGCTATGACGGAGTAAGTCTTACAGCCACACAGGTGAAGGCGGGATATTGTTCAGATTACAAAAAAGTGAAAATTCTACATTTTTAACAATGTATTTTCCTCGGAAATCGGCTTTTATTAAATTATACTTATAAATAAAAGTTCAATTTTTTATTTGATTTTTTGTAACTTTAATGTATAATTTTTTGGAAAATAAAAATAGAATGGAGTGAGAAGGATGAAATTCACTAAAATGCATGGCGCCGGCAACGACTACGTATACGTTAACTGCTTTACGGAAGTGATAGAGAATCCTTCTCTTTTTTCGCAAAAAGTTTCCAATAGAAATTTTGGCGTAGGCTCTGACGGGCTCATTATGATCTGCCCCAGTGACAAGGGCGATGCCAGAATGGAAATGTACAATGCGGACGGCTCCAGAGCCGAGATGTGCGGCAACGGTGTACGCTGCGTAGCCAAGTATGTGCATGATCATGGTATCAGCGCCAACAATCCTCTTAAGATCGAAACAGATGCCGGTATTAAGGTTATTGAGCTGATTCTTGATGAAAATGGCAAGGCTGTGCAGGCCATAGTCGATATGGGTGAGCCTATTATGAAGCCTTCAGATATACCTGTTGACCTGCCGGGAGACAGCATTGTGGATGTGCCTGTTACCGTAAATGGCAGTGAGTACCGCATTACCTGTGTATCCATGGGCAATCCTCATTGCACAGTGTTTGTTGATGATACAAAAAATATAGATATAGAAAAAATTGGCCCTTACTTTGAGAGCCACAGGATTTTTCCTAAAAGGGTCAATACTGAATTTGTTCAGATTCTTTCCCGCCGGGAGATTAACATGCGCGTATGGGAGCGTGGCAGTGGTGAGACTCTGGCGTGTGGCACCGGTACGACAGCCTGTGTTTATGCCTGCATTCTGAATGGGCTTACGGATGATACGGTACTTGTGCATCTTTTAGGGGGAGATCTTACTATTTCATATAACAGAGAAAACAATCATCTGTTTATGACAGGTCCTGCCGCTGAGGTATTTACGGCAGAGTTTGATGAAAGCTTTTTAAAATAGCTTTTTTCATTAAGGAAAGGGAGAAATATGATACTTAAAGACTTACTTGTTGACCTTGACTATGAGATAGTCAAAGGCAAGGACACGAGGGATGTGTCCGTACTTACTCACGATTCCAGAAAGATAAAAGAAGGGGCAGCATTTGTATGCATTACCGGTGCGGTAAGAGATGCCCACGATTTTATTCCTGAGGCCATCGGCAAAGGTGCCAAGGCTGTTATTATTGAAAAGGATCCTTCAGAGGTAAATGGACTTAGCGCCCTTTTATCCATGCCGGAGTCAGACGGTGTTACATTCATCAAGGTTAAGGACTCCAGAAAAGCACTGGCATACATGGCAGCAGCTTACTTTGGACATCCGGCAAAAGAGCTGGTTACTATTGGTGTTACCGGTACAAAAGGTAAGACCACTACTACATACATGATAAAAAATATCCTGGAAAAAGCCGGCATTCCTACAGGACTTATAGGTACCATTGAGATTCTCATTGGCGATGAGTCCATACATGCCAGCAATACCACTCCTGAAAGCTTTTCCGTACAGAATTATTTCCGACGTATGGCAGATGCAGGCATGAAGGCTGTGGTGATGGAGGTTTCCTCCCAGGGCCTTATGATGGACCGTGTGGCAGGCATTACATTTGACTACGGTATTTTTACCAATCTTGAGCCGGATCACATAGGTGAAAACGAGCATAAGGATTTTGAAGACTATATGCATTGCAAGAGCCTTCTTTTCCGCCAGTGCCGTACAGGCATAGTGAATGCTGACAGTGAGCATTTAGAAGGCATTTTGGCAGGTCATACCTGCGAAGTAGAGACTTTTTCCGTAGAAAAAGAAGCAGACTTTTACGCATCCAACATTTCTTTTTCTCAGGAAGAGGGCAAGCTCATTACATCCTATGATGTGAAGGGCAGAGAGAATTTTCACGTTGAGCTGGACATGCCGGGCATGTTTTCCGTATACAATTCACTGACAGCTATAGCGCTTTGCAGTCACTTTAACCTGGATTCAGAAAAGGTTAAAAAAGCGCTTTTGGAGACCAAGGTGTGCGGTCGTACAGAGATAGTACCTGTATCTGATCTGATACCGGGAGCTCCCAAATACACTGTTATGATTGATTACGCTCACAATGCCATGGCACTGGAAAGCCTTCTGGGCACATTAAAAGCCTACCATCCGGGACGTCTTGTATGTCTCTTCGGCTGCGGCGGTAATCGTGCCAAGAGCAGAAGATACGAGATGGGAGAAGTATCCTCCCGTATGTCGGATCTTACAATAGTGACTTCCGACAATCCTCGTTTTGAGGAGCCGGAGGCTATTATCGAAGATATATTAACAGGTGTCAAAAAGGCTGACGGGGCGTACATTACCATCCCCGACAGAAGAGAAGCTGTTAAGTATGCAGTGGCAAATGCAAAGGACGGAGACATAATAGTCCTTGCAGGTAAAGGTCACGAAGACTATCAGGAAATCAAGGGCGTTAAGTATCATATGGATGAGCGTGAGCTGCTTTCCGATGCCATCGCCTTTGTAAATAAAAATTAAAAAATTTAGTTCAAAGGGGAACGAAAATGCCTAAACGTAATGACATTCACAAGGTACTTATTATTGGATCCGGTCCTATTGTAATCGGTCAGGCTTGCGAGTTTGACTATTCAGGTACACAGGCTTGTAAAGCACTTAAAAAGCTTGGCTATGAGATAGTGCTTGTTAATTCCAATCCTGCTACTATTATGACCGATCCCGAGACGGCAGATGTTACATACATCGAGCCATTGAATGCTGAAAGACTTGAGCAGATTATTGCTAAGGAGCGCCCGGATGCTGTACTTCCAAATCTTGGCGGCCAGTCCGGACTTAATCTTTGCTCTGAGCTTTCCGAGAAAGGCATTTTAGACAAATATAATGTAAAAGTAATCGGTGTTCAGATTGATGCCATCGAGCGTGGTGAAGACAGAGTAGCTTTCAAGCAGCAGATGGAAGAAATCGGCATCGAAATGGCCAAATCAGATATTGCCTACACAGTAGATGAGGCGCTGGCTATAGCTGATAAGCTGGGCTATCCTGTTGTTGTTCGCCCTGCTTACACCATGGGTGGCGCAGGCGGCGGCCTGGTATACAATAAAGAAGAGCTTAAGGTAATCGCATCCCGCGGTATTGCTGCATCCCTTATAGGTCAGGTACTTATTGAAGAGTCTATCCTGGGATGGGAAGAGCTGGAGCTGGAAATTGTCCGCGATAACGCCGGCAATATGATTACAGTATGCTTTATTGAAAATATTGATCCTATCGGTATTCATACCGGTGACTCCTTCTGTTCAGCTCCTATGCTTACTATTTCACAGGATGTTCAGAAGCGCCTTCAGGAGCAGGCTTACCGTATCGTAGACTCAGTTCAGGTAGTAGGCGGTACCAATGTTCAGTTTGCTCATGATCCTAAGAGTGACAGAATCATCGTTATTGAGATTAACCCTCGTACATCCCGTTCTTCAGCTCTTGCTTCCAAGGCAACAGGTTTCCCTATTGCTCTGGTTTCCGCTATGCTGGCTACAGGCCTCAATCTTTCCGACATCCCCTGCGGAAAGTACGGCTCCCTGGACAAATATGTACCGGATGGCGATTATGTAGTTATTAAATTTGCCAGATGGGCATTTGAAAAGTTCAAGGGCGTTGAGGACAAGCTGGGCACACAGATGAGAGCTGTGGGCGAGGTTATGTCCATAGGCAAGAATTTCAAAGAGGCATTCCAGAAAGCCATCAGATCCCTGGAGACCGGCAGATATGGACTGGGTTATGCCAAGAATTTTAACGAATTATCCAAAGAAGAGCTTTTAAAGAAGCTGATAACACCTTCTTCTGAAAGATATTTCCTTATCTATGAAGCTCTTAGAAAGGGCGCTACTGTAGAAGAGATACAGAATCTTACTGCAGTAAAAGAATTCTTCATTACACAGATGAAGGAGCTGGTAGAAGAGGAAGAAGCTATCAAGGCAGTTAATGGTATGCCATCTGACGAGATGCTGACTCAGGCTAAAAAGGACGGTTTCTCTGACAGATATCTTGCTAAGATTTCCGGTCAGACAGAGGAAGATATCAGAAATAAGAGAACAGCTCTTGGCGTAGTAGAGACTTGGGAAGGCGTACATGTATCAGGTACAGAGAATTCTGCATATTATTACTCCACATACAATGCTCCTGATAAAAATCCTGTAAATACAGAAACAAAGAAGATTATGATCCTGGGTGGCGGCCCCAACCGTATCGGCCAGGGTATTGAATTTGACTATTGCTGTGTACATGCAGCACAGGCTCTTAAAAAGCTTGGTTTTGAGACTATCATCGTTAACTGTAATCCTGAGACAGTATCTACAGACTATGATACATCAGACAAGCTCTACTTCGAGCCGCTTACTCTGGAAGATGTACTTTCTATCTACGAGAAGGAAAAGCCTCTGGGCGTTATCGCTCAGTTCGGTGGCCAGACTCCTCTGAATCTGGCAGCAGACCTGGAAAGATATGGCGTTAAGATTCTGGGTACAGCTCCTTCAGTTATTGATATGGCAGAAGACAGAGACCTTTTCCGTGCTATGATGGATAAGCTGGGCATTCCTATGCCCGAATCCGGCATGGCTACCACCGTGGACGAGGCTGTTGCCATCGCCAACAAGATCGGCTATCCCGTGATGGTGCGTCCGTCCTACGTGCTGGGTGGCCGCGGCATGGAGGTCGTGTACGACGATTCCGCCATGGCCGATTACATGCGCGCTGCCGTTGGCGTCACGCCTGACCGTCCCATCCTGATCGACCGCTTCCTGAACCACGCTCTGGAGTGCGAGGCTGACGCCATCTGCGACGGCACCCACGCTTTCGTCCCCGCTGTCATGGAGCACATCGAGCTTGCCGGCATCCACTCCGGTGACTCTGCC
>JAZLGU010000074.1:0-38391 GCA_045616485.1 Lachnospiraceae bacterium | reverse complement strand
CAATGAGAAACGTCCCCGTGACAATTTTTAATCTCTATTTAATTCATCAGCTCGCCATTTGCCTGCATTTCTTTATATTTTGAAATGTACTTCTGGATACGGTCTGTAGGACTTAAGAATTCGCTAATAGAGCCGTCATGATTCAGTGAATCAATAAGAAGAGCAATATATTTAGCCATCTCTGCGCTAGCATAATACTCACGGGAGAGAAGCTCAGGTGTCTGATATACAAGGTTGGTAGTGATAACTAAATCAAAGTCACCACGAGCATAAGCTTCATCAAACTTTTCCATACCATTAGTGAAAAGACCAAAGGTGGAACAGATGAAGATACGCTTAGCCTTGCGGGCTTTCAGCTCACGAGCTGTATCCAGCATGCTTTCGCCGGAAGAAATCATATCGTCAATAATTATAAGATCCTTACCCTCAACATCGGAGCCCAGGAATTCATGAGCTACGATAGGATTACGACCATTAATAATCTTTGTATAGTCACGACGTTTATAGAACATACCTACATCAGCACCAAGTACTGAGCCGAAGTAAACGGCACGGCTCATGGCACCCTCATCAGGAGAGATAATCATGAGGTGCTCACTATCCAGTGTAAGGTCAGGCACACGTCTTAAAAGTGCCTTTACAAACTGATATGTAGGCTGTACTGTCTCAAAAGAATTACGGGGAATAGCGTTCTGTACACGAGGATCGTGTGCATCAAAGGTGATGATGGAGTCAACACCCATAGCGATAAGCTCCTGAAGAGCCATAGCGCAGTCCAAAGACTCGCGGGCACTTCTCTTATGCTGGCGGCCTTCATAAAGGAAAGGCATGATGACTGTGATGCGACGAGCCTTACCGGCAGATGCGGCAATGAGACGCTTAAGATCTGCAAAATGATCATCGGGAGACATATGATTGATATGTCCACAAACAGAATAAGTAAGAGAATAATTGGTAACGTCTACAAGGAAGTATAAATCATCACCGCGAACGGTTTCTTTGATGATACCCTTTGCTTCGCCTGATCCGAATCTGGGACAGTCTGCATCGATAAGGAAAGAGTCTTTCTTATACTCTGTGAAATGAATGGCATCATTGTCGTCCAGCTCACGTCCGGTACGCCAGCTAACGATGTAGTCGTCCACTTTCTTTGCAATACCTGAGCAGCTCTTGAGAGCAACAATACCAAGGTTTCCTACGGGGATATTCATGATCTCCTGTTGTGACATTTTGGGGTCCTCCATGCTTTAATGCTTTATATTTGTAAACCACATAACCATTATTCATTTTAAGACGACGTAATACTAAAGCAGAAATCCAACTTTGTCAAGTAATTTAGTCTTATGAAAAAATAATTTATTACTTATGCAAAACGTCTTTTAAGCCTTAAGTCGTCGCCGTAAAAGCGCACGAGAGTAAATCCACCGCCTATTCTGGAAAAATTTCTGTCCCCATATACCTCTCGAATATCAGTAAAACTTAAATTACTGGAGAGGATAGTGGGCTTTCTTGAAAGAAGGCGGGTATTCAGCACATTATTAAAATTTGAAATTGTAAAAGCAGTGGACATTTCACTGCCAAGATCATCAATAATCAGTAAATCGCAGCTTAATATGTAATCTTCTTCCTCGTAGGAGGCGATAGAGTCATCACTTTGTCGACGTAATTTTTTTCCTAAAGCGTCAAAAAGCTGGTGGCTGGTAAGATAAAGTACAGTGTGACCTGTCTTCAAAAGCTCATTGGCGATGCAGTTGGAAAGGAAAGTTTTACCCAGGCCCGGCTCACCATAGAAGAAAAGGTTTTTATACTGGGTATCAAAATTTTTAACGAAAGACTGGGCGATGGAGTAGGCTTCCTGCATCATCTGAAGGGATGATTTGCCGGTCCTTGGATCTATGTCGTTATCGCTAAAACAGTCAAAGGAAAAAGTTTTAAAATTTTCACGCTCCAGTACCTGTTTAATATTGGACTGGGAGTATACATAGTCAACAACGGCCTGTTTGAAGCAGTGGCAACGTTTATCGCCGGCAATGCCTGTATCGTGACAGTCAGGGCAGGTCCATTCCGGCTCCAGATAATCAGCCGGGAGACCATGGGCTTTTAACAGCTCAGTTTTTTTTGCCTCCAGCTCTGTAAGCTTTACCTTGAGCTTTTGAAGCGAAGCGGCAGCCTCTTCGGCATTTTCTGAAATAGCAAAGGGAGCAAAGTCTATGGAAGTATTGACTATCTCAAGCTCGATATCCCGGTATTCGGGGATGATGGAGTAAACGCGCTGTTTTTTTGCCTCCAGCAGATGTCTGGAATCTGCCTGTAGCTCATCATAACGTCTGACTATCGAATTGTACTGACTAGCTGATAGACTCATTTTTTTCTCCCATTCTTATTTAAACCTCGCGGCTATTCTGGCCTAAAAGCATTTTTTCCAGCTGTAACATATCATCATCAGAATAGTTGTGGGTCTGATACTTGTTGTAATTTGCTGCGGATTTGGTAACGGAAGCTCTGGCGGCTGTGGACTTCACAGCAGGCTTTTCATCAAGCTTCAAATCAGAAGGTGTCATAATGGACTTGGCTTTCCAGCCGTTCAGTATTTTGTCAGCATACTGAAAGCTGGGATTGTGGCAATTCATAATGGTACGGTCACAGGCCTCTTTTATCATTTCTGTGGAAAAGCCCATGGACTTCCAGCTCTGCACAACCTTTATCTCGGACTCTCCCAGGGCTCTGCCCAGGCTCCAGGACTTATTGATGGCGCTGATAGTCTCATCGTAAAATGAGGACTGGCGGGCAGCGCTTTCAGGACTGTCGATACCGCTCTCATACCAATTTATGGCTACCTGCTGAATGTATTTGTTGCTTTTTTTCTTGCGTTCGAGACATGTCTCGTAGAGATAGATAATAAGATCTTCGGAAAAATGGAGATCGAAGTATAAAAACATAATAAGGTCTGTGTCGGCCTGAGTCAGCATGCGCTTAAGCAGTGAGCCGACTACCTCTAAAGTCTCAGAGAAAACTTCGTCTGAAAGCAGACGGTCAATCTCTTTGGCAGAATAGGTATGAGGAGTAGGAGCAACAGTTTTGTGCTCTTCAGGCGAAATGGAAATCCTTGCTTCTGCGGCGGTAGCATGTACTGCTGTCACCTGTGAACCGTCAGGATTTCCATTAAGCTCCAGAAGAGTGATTCCGTCGATCTCGGAATCGTTCTCTGAGAGAACCAAAACCCCATTTTTCTGCCAGTATTTGAGAGCTCTTATTATGTCTTTTTCAGTCTCATCCAGGGCCTCTGCCGCATTCGCTATGGTAAAGCCCCAAGGAGTACCTGACATACAACGTAAAAGATAGAGATAAACTTTGACATATGACCCGTTGGCAGCAGGCATATATCTGTCAATAAATATATTAGGAACAACGGTTGCAGAGAACTTGCGTTCAGTGCTGATTAAAATATCTTTCATAGAAAACATCCCCTGTAAAAACGACTTGGCCTTCCCCGTAATAAATGTTGTTATCCCCAACAACGCGACCAACGAGTTGAAGTATAGCAGATATTTTTTTGCGCTTAAATAGTGACTTTTGCATATTCAGTCTGTAGAAAGAAAATGTGGATAAAGTGGATAAGTAATGCTTGACATGAAAAAAATATAAAAAATGAGCAAAAAATTCGTTAAAACACAAAATGGACACAAAAAATCCACATTTTCGCCCAGGGGGTTATCCCAGTGGAAAAAATGTGGATAAAGTGGATAAGTTACTTACCAAGAAGGGAATCGCCGATATTTACTACATCTCCGGCCCCCATAGTTATCAACAAATCATTGTGGTTAGCAAATTCCAAAAGAAAATTTTCGATTTCGTCGAAGGTCTCAAAATAGTATACTTCCTTACCTTTTTTCTCCAGAAGCTCCATAATTTGACGGGAACTTACTTCGCCGGTATCAGGCTCACGGGCCGGATAAATTTTAGCCAGCACTACTACATCTGACAGAGCGAGACTGTCTGCAAATTCATGCAGAAGGGCCTTGGTACGTGAAAAAGTATGAGGCTGGAATACGGTAATCAGCCTGTTTTTATCATAATTTTGGGCTGCTGTCAGGCTGGCACGTATTT
This sequence comes from Lachnospiraceae bacterium, assembly GCA_045616485.1. GTDB lineage: Bacteria > Bacillota > Clostridia > Lachnospirales > Lachnospiraceae > RGIG3528. The sequence continues at coordinate 34,284 of JAZLGU010000074.1, read as the reverse complement.
CATCCGGGTGATGAGCATAATCGTCATAAATCTTTATGGAGCCCAGACTGCCCTTATACTGGAAGCGGCGGTCAGTACCGGTGAAAGATTTTAAAGTCTTCAGCATGGAGTCCATGGGCACATGGTATTTTCTGGCTACGGCAATGGCTGCCAGTGAATTGGAAACATTGTGGCGCCCTACCAGGCCTAATTCCACCTGTCCGATTTCCTGCCCATTTTCACAAAGAGTATATATGCCACGACCCATGGAATCGTAGCGGATATTTTTTGCCAGATAGTTGCAATCACAAGGGCAGCTGCCTTCTTCCTCAAGGCCGTATGTGACCAAAGTGCTTTTAAGGTCTTTGAAAAGAGCTTCATAATCGCTAATCTCCGAATTGACTACTGTGATGCCATCCGCAGGTACCAGGTCGGCAAAACGGCGGAAGGACTGTCGTATTTCATCCAAATCCTTAAAGAAATCCAAATGATCTGCTGCAATATTTAAAATAATGGCATCCTGTGGATGGAAATCCAGGAAGGAATTGGTGTATTCACAGGACTCTACCACAAAATGATCACCCTGTCCTATGCGGAAATTTCCTTTTATTTCCGGCAATACGCCACCTACTGAAATAGTAGGATCCATACCCGCGTCCAGGAGAATAAGGGAAAGCAGTGAAGTAGTGGTGGTTTTTCCATGAGTACCGGACACGCCGACGGGGGATTTGTATTCCTGCATGACCTGTCCCATAAGCTCTGCACGGGTAAGGGTAGGAATACCCTTGGCTCTGGCTTCCATAAGCTCCGCATTGTCATCCTTAACAGCTGCTGTATATATGACCGCATTAATATCGTCTGTTATATTTTTGGCCTCCTGCCCTATGAAGACACCGGCGCCCAGGGCCACCAGCTCCTCCGTGAGCTCGGAAGCTTTCCAGTCTGATCCGGACACAGTAAAGCCTTTGGATAAAAGAAGCTGAGCCAGACCGCTCATGGATACGCCGCCTATACCAATAAAATGAATATGAGACGGACGGTTAAAATCAATTTTATACATTTTGACTCTCTTTCCTATTAATAGTTGAAAACGAATTTTGTATCATTATAAGCCTGAAAATAAGCAAAGTAAAGAAAAAGTCTATAAAACCGCCGGGTCCTTTATGGAAAAGTGGAAATTTTATTAATACTTACTTTTTTTACATATTTTTTCTTGACACACCTTTGGAATTAATGTATTATAATTTCAGTTTTCGAAAATATTCGAAAATTTTAGGAGAAGAACATAATTTTTGGAGGCTTATTATGCCAGTAAGTAAAAAACAACAGCTTTCAAGGGGCGCAGGTCTTTTGATGCCTATTACATCTTTACCGTCTCCATACGGTATCGGCACCCTGGGAAAAAGTGCATATGAGTTCGCAGATTTCGCGAAGAATTACGGCGCCAGGTATTGGCAGGTCCTGCCCATAGGTCCTACCAGCTATGGCGACAGCCCGTATCAGGCTTTCTCGGCCTTTGCAGGTAATCCTTACTTTATCGATCTGGACCTTCTTATTGAAGAGGGCCTTCTGACAAAAGAGGAAGTCGAGAGCGGATACTGGGGCACCAGTTCTTCTTATATAGACTATGCTGCCATTTATGAGAACCGCTTCAGGATTCTTCGTTCAGCCTTTGAGAAGTCTTCCCATAAGACCAGCAAGGCTTTTAAAAAATTCCAGGCGGATAACAGCTACTGGCTGGCTGACTACTCTTTTTACATGTCTTTGAAAAATCACTTCGGTGGCAAGGCATGGCAGGAGTGGGATTCAGATATTAAAAAGCGTGAAAAAAGCGCTGTTACCAGATATAAGAAGCTTCTTTCCGCAGAGATTGACTTCTGGGAATTCCTTCAGTTTAAATTTGACGAGCAGTGGACAGCTCTTAAAAATTATGTGAATTCCAAAGAGATAGAAATTATTGGCGACATTCCTCTTTATGTTTCCATGGACTCAGCAGATGTATGGGTACATCCTGATCTTTTCGAGCTGGACGAGGATTTAGAGCCTATAAATATAGCAGGAGTTCCACCGGATCTTTTCTCCGCCACAGGTCAGCGCTGGGGCAATCCCCTCTACCGCTGGGATGTGATGGAAAAAGATGGCTTTGCCTGGTGGGCAGAGCGTATGAATTCCTGCGGATATCACTATGATGTGGTACGCATAGATCATTTTATCGGTGTGGTTAACTACTGGTCTATCCCCGCATCCTGCCCAACAGCAGTTGAAGGCGCATGGATACAGGGCCCCGGTAAAAAGCTTACTGATATGATCAATAAAGAGCTCCCTGATACCAAGCTTATTGCAGAGGACCTGGGAGTACTTACCAAGCCTGTTCAGGATCTGATTGATAAAAACGGTTATCCGGGCATGAAGATTCTGGAATTTGCCCTGAATGCAGAGCCGGACAGCCAGTACCTGCCTCATAACTATAAGAATGAAAATATTATAGTTTATACAGGTACTCATGATAACGAAACTCTGGTGGGAGCGCTTAAAGGCTGCAGCTGGGAGCAGATTCAGAGACTTGTTAAGTACTACAATGCTGCAGATGCAGAAAAGCTTCCCGCTACTATGATAAGAGCAGCCTTTGCTTCTATCGGCAGGGTAGCCATTATCCCTGTACAGGACCTGCTGGGACTGGATAACAGTGCCCGCATCAACTTCCCATCTACTCTGGGAGACAACTGGAAGTGGAGAGTGACAGATGAACAGCTTAAGTCCATTGACACTGACTATTATCATGAGATGGCAGAGCTTTACGGAAGGCTGTAATATTACACAATAATAGGAGAAAATATAAGCATGAGTAATTTTAAGAAAAATGTTGAAGATATTCTTAAGCTTGACTATGGTAAGACTGTAGCGACTGCAGATACCAAGGAGTTGTATAATGCGGTGGGCAAGTCTGCCATGAATGAAATCGGCTATGATTTCACTGAAAAAGCCAAGGAAGCAAAGGGCAAGCGCGTAGCTTACCTCTCCGCAGAGTTCCTTATCGGCCGTATGACTTACAACAATCTTTTAAACATGGGCCTTCTTAGCAGCTACACAGAGCTTATGGATGAATACAAGAGAAATACCAGAGAGCTGGAGGACATTGAGGATCCTGCTCTTGGTAACGGCGGCTTGGGCAGACTTGCAGCCTGCTTCCTTGATTCCGGTGCTACCAATGGCATCAATCTGAACGGTTATGGCATTCGTTACAAATACGGCCTTTTCAAGCAGTTCTTTAAGGATGGCTTCCAGGCAGAAGAGCCGGATGACTGGACAAAGTATGGTGATCCATGGTCCATTCGCCATGATGAGGATAAGGTAGTAGTTAACTTCAAGGATTCTGCTGTATATGCAGTACCTTATGATATGCCTGTTATCAGCTACGGTGGGAAAAAGATCAATATGCTTAGACTTTGGCAGGCAGAGCCTGTAGAAGAGTTCAAATTTGATCTCTTTAATGACCAGGAGTATGTAAAAGAAGCATCTGACAGAACCAATGCTTTTGCTATTTCCGCTGTGCTCTATCCTAATGATTCCACTAAAAACGGTAAGCTCCTTCGACTTAAGCAGCAGTACTTTTTCTCCAGTGCGTCTCTTAAGGATATGATTCGTACCTTTAAAAAGGAAAATGGAAATAACTTCAATAAATTCTCTGATAAGTACGCTATTCAGCTGAATGATACTCATCCTACCATTGCTATTCCTGAATTTATCAGAATTCTGGTGGAAGAGGAAGGGCTTACCTTTGCAAAGGCATTCCGCATTGCCAGAAAGACTTTTGCCTATACCAATCACACCATTATGGCTGAGGCTCTGGAAAAATGGGATGTGAAGCTGGTAAAGGCTCTGATTCCTGAGGTGTACAAGTATATTGCGGCTATTCAGAGACAGCTTGTTCGTGAGCTTAAAAAGACAGATCTTAAGGGCTATGATATAAATCAGTACAACATCATCGACAATGGTCTTGTACATATGGCTCGTATGGCTATATTTGCATCTCATTCCACAAATGGTGTTGCGGCTATCCATACAGATATTCTGAAAAATGACGCTCTTAAAGAGTGGTATGCTATTTATCCTGAGCGTTTCAACAATAAGACAAACGGCATTACACAGCGTAGATGGCTGGCACTCTGCAATATGGAGCTTTCCGGCTTTATTACCGAGAATATTGGCGCCGACTGGGTGACAGATCTGACCAAGCTGAAAAAGCTGGAGTCTCTTGCAGGCGACACAGAGAAAGTAAAGCAGTTCAATGAGATAAAGGCTATCAAGAAGCAGCAGTTGGCTGAATACATTGAGGCAAAGGAGGGTGTAAAGATTGATCCTTCCTTCATCTACGATATTCAGATCAAGAGACTTCACGAGTATAAGAGACAGCTTTTAAATGCCTTCTCTATCCTGGATATTTATTATGGTATCAAGGACGGCTCCATCAAGAATTTCCAGCCTATGTGCTTCATTTTTGGTGCCAAGGCAGCTCCTGGATATTTCAGAGCAAAGGGCATTATCAAGTTTATCAATGAGATTGCCAAAATGATTGATAACGATCCTGAAGTGTCCAAACTTCTTAAGGTGGTATTTGTACAAAATTACAACGTATCCTATGCTGAACGCCTGGTTACTGCGGCAGATATTTCCGAGCAGATTTCTACAGCAGGCACAGAGGCTTCAGGTACCGGTAATATGAAGCTTATGTTAAACGGTGCCGTTACACTCGGAACATATGATGGTGCCAACGTAGAAATCGTAGAAGAAGCCGGCGAGGAAAATAACTATATTTTCGGTAAGCGTGTAGAGGAGATCGAAGAGCTTAAGAGAAATAATTACTGCTCGAGAGATATCTACAATAGCAATAAGCGCCTTAAGAGAGTGGTTGACTCCCTCGTGGATGGCACATTCTCTGATGGTGATACAGGTATGTTTAAGGAGCTTTATACCTCTCTTCTGGATGGGGCTTCCTGGCATAAGCCTGATCACTACTTCATCTTTGCGGATTTCGATTCTTACGTGGAAGCGAAACTCCGCGCAAACCGTGACTATACGGACAGACTCGCATTTGGTAAGAAAGCTCTTATCAATGTAGCCAATGCCGGTAAGTTCTCATCAGATCGTACCATCAAGAATTACACAGATGAGATCTGGATGACAAAATAAAATATGATGATAGGGTGTTACTATTCACAGTTAATCCATGTATTAGGCAGACATAAGCTTGCTTAATGGCTGACAAATACATGGATTAAACTGTAAAGGCTGTACGAGTCTTCATGAAATAGTCCATAAGCGCGAAGCGCGACTTACGTGCTTGCACGGAAGGGGCTATGAATGAGCTCGGACAGACTGTGAATAGTAACGATAGGGTTGCAGCAAATAGCGGCAACCCTTTTTTTACAAACGAGAAACCGTGTAAAACATGAGGGGCATTGTCTTTTCCTTGACAAAATAGGGGTTCTGGCATATTATATACTATGTATGACTATATTAGGATAACTATATATGTAAGGAGATTTTCCTATGGCAAACGATAAAAAATTAGTAGAAGAAATTACCTCCATGGAGGTGGATTTTGCCCAGTGGTACACTGACGTTGTTAAGAAAGCAGAGCTTATTGATTACTCATCTGTTAAGGGTTGTATGATAATTAAGCCGGATGGCTACGCTATCTGGGAGAATATTCAGAAGGAGCTGGATGCCAGATTTAAAGCTACAGGCGTACAGAATGTTTACATGCCCATGTTTATTCCGGAGAGCCTTCTTGAGAAGGAAAAGGATCACGTAGAGGGCTTTGCACCTGAAGTGGCATGGGTGACTCATGGTGGCCTGCAGCCTCTCCAGGAGAGACTTTGCGTACGTCCTACATCCGAGACTCTTTTCTGCGATTTTTACAAGAATCTTATTCAGTCCTACAGAGATCTGCCTAAGGTATACAATCAGTGGTGCTCAGTAGTACGTTGGGAGAAGGAGACCAGACCATTCCTTCGTTCCCGTGAGTTCTTATGGCAAGAAGGCCATACCATTCACGCTACAGCAGAGGAGGCAGAGGCACGTACAGTCCAGATGCTGAATCTCTATGCAGATTTCTGTGAAGAAGTACTGGCTATGCCTGTTGTTCGTGGACAGAAGACTGAAAAAGAGAAGTTTGCAGGTGCAGAGGCTACCTATACTATCGAGGCTCTTATGCACGATGGTAAGGCTCTCCAGTCCGGTACTTCCCACAATTTCGGCAATGGTTTTGCTAAAGCTTTTGATATTCAGTATACAGATAACGAGAATCACCTTCAGTACTGCTATCAGACTTCCTGGGGCATGACTACCCGTCTGATTGGTGCCATTATCATGGTACATGGTGATGATTCAGGTCTGGTGCTTCCTCCACGTGTAGCACCTACACAGGTCTGTGTTATTCCTATTATGCAGAAAAAGGAAGGCGTTATGGAGACAGCCCAGGCTCTCTGTGACCGACTGGGCAAGGTGGCTCGTACCAAGCTTGATTCTTCAGACAAGTCTCCAGGCTGGAAGTTCTCTGAGTGTGAAATGAGAGGTATTCCTGTACGTGTCGAGATCGGACCTAAGGATATTGAAGCAGGCAAGTGCGTACTTGTTCGCCGTGATACCAGAGAAAAGATTGAGTGTCCTCTGGATCAGATTGAGACAAAAGTATCAGAGCTTCTTGTTACTATTCAGAAGGATATGTTTGAAAGAGCAAAGGCACATCGTGATGCTCATATATTTGATGCCCACAATTACGATGAATTAAAAGATATTGCAGCCAACAAGCCCGGCTTTATCCGCGGTATGTGGTGTGAGGATCAGGCATGTGAAGATCAGATCAAGGCAGAGCTCTCTGTTACATCCCGTTGCATGCCATTTAATGATCAGGAGCGCATAGCGGAGACATGCGTATGCTGTGGCAAGCCTGCTAAGAAGCTGGTTTACTGGGGAAAAGCATATTAATTTATCCGACAGGCGCCCCGGAGACAGAGTAATGATTATAAAAATACCACGAAACGTCAATCAAATAATACGCACTCTGGAGCAGGCCGGATACGAGGCTTATGCGGTGGGTGGCTGTGTTCGCGATTCTCTTATTTCCCGTACTCCGGGAGACTGGGATATCACTACTTCAGCTACTCCGTTACAGGTAAAAGAGCTGTTTTTCCATACTATAGACACCGGCATTCAGCATGGCACAGTGACTGTTATGCTGGATGGAGAGGGCTACGAAGTGACCACCTACCGGGTGGATGGAGTATATGAAGACTGCCGTCATCCTAAAGAGGTACAGTTCACTCCCAATCTTTCCGAGGACTTGGCCCGTCGTGATTTTACCATAAATGCCATGGCTACCAATGGCCGCGATGGCATCGTGGATCTCTACGGTGGCATAGATGACCTGGAGAAAAAGGTAATATGCTGTGTAGGTGACCCTGAGGAGCGTTTTAATGAAGATGCTCTTCGTATTCTTAGGGCTTATCGTTTTGCAGCTCAGCTTGGTTTTTCCATAGATGAGGCCACAGCCGTGGCTGCAGGTCACAAGGCTCCCAATCTTTCCAAAGTAAGCGCAGAAAGGATCAGGGTGGAGCTTTGTAAGCTTCTTTTGTCCGATCATCCGTTTTCCCTGCATGACGCCTATGAAAAGGGCATTAGCCGGGTGGTTTTACCGGAATTTGATGACATAGAAGGTAAGAGCAGTGACTATGCCGACAGATGCCTTACTGCCATTAAAGACAGTGATTTATACACAAAAGATTTAAATGAGAAGACCAGGCTCAAGATAAAATGGGCCATTCTTCTTTCCATATATACTGACAGCGTTCTTGCTGATTTTTCTGAATGTCAGGCTAAGAGTCTTGCCAGAAATGTTATGACCAGGCTCAAGTTTGACAATGACACCAGAGATGCAGTGGGTAAGCTGGTTGAAAAGCACAGAGTATACATGACTGATATTACTGATATTGAAGTCAGACGTGCCATGAAAAATGTGGGAGTTGATATTTTTCCCATGTTGCTCTCGGTACAGGAAAGCCTCATAAAAAATGGGCTTTGTACATCAGATGGGGACTTATCTGATTCTTATGTGTCAGAAGTGAGTGACATCCTGGAGCTCGTCACAAAGCGTGGTGACTGTGTGCAGATTAAAGATTTGGCTATAAATGGTCAGGACCTCATAGCAGCAGGTTTTGAAAGCGGTCCCGGTATCGGGAAAATGCTGGATCAGTTTTTGACACTGGTTATAGATAGTCCGGAAGCCAATTCAAAAGATTTTTTGTTAAAGCTAGCAAAGCGAGGATAGCAATTGGAGAACAATAAAAAGAAAAAGAATAGTTCTCTCTATGAGGAAGCTCGTGTATACGGTACCGATCGTCAAAAGGAGAAGCTGGGAAGGACTGATGATTTTAAGCCAGCCTCCGGTCTTCCATCTGACCAGAAGACTGTAATAGGCTTTCTAATTGCCGGCGCACTGATTATCATCATTACTTTGCTGACTTTGGTCATACGAAATGGCAGAGACACCGGCCCCGTGACCACGGTTACACCGCTTCCATCGCCCAGTGCAGAGCCCTCAGCGGCTCCTGATCCCATTGTTATCTACGGCGTGGTATATTCTGTGGATACAGATCAGAAGGCTATTACCATATATGATGTTCAGGCCGAAGAAAAGCGTGTTTTAGCATATACAGGCTCTTCAGTTTTTTACAATAAATTTGATGCTCTTACTACTGCCAATACCCTGTCTTACGGTGATCTTATTATGTTTACCATGAATGAGGATGCCACGGTTATAGTGTCAGGCAGCAGAGATAAAGAGGTATGGGAGATAAACCGTGCCGAGATTACTGCTGTCAACAGGGATAAGCAGACTATTACAGTAAAAGGCGCCAATTACAAATACAGTGAAAAGCTTTGTATTTTAAGTAATGACAGGCGCATTGAGCTGGTGGACCTGTTAATAGGCATGGACAAATTTACGGTAAGAGGAAAAGGCACAGATGTCTATGAGCTCATAGTAACTACAGGCCATGGAGAGATTGCCCTTTCCAATTTTCAGGACTTTTTGGGTGGCACTATCGATATTGGCCCTGCATATTCACTTACCATTGATGAAAAAGCGACTTACACAGTGCCTGAGGGAGAGTACATTGTTACTGTTACCAAGGATAAGTATAAGGGCACTGAAGTACTGCAGGTAAATCGTGATAAAACAACGGTTTTTGACGTATATGAATACGGAAAAGGCCCTGTACAGACCAGCAAGGTAACTTTTGATATTACTCCGGTAGGAGCAATTCTCTATGTAAACAATCAAAGAGTGGATTATCAGTCTCCGGTAGAGCTGGAGTATGGCAAGGTAAAAGTAGAAATACAGGCTCCGGGCTATACGACTCAGTCTCAAACTATTACTATAGATTCACCGACTCACAGCTTCCAGTTTTATCTGAAGCTGCAGCCGACCCCTACACCGGTGCCTACTGATACTCCGGTGCCGACCCCTACAGTAGCGCCTACGGATACTCCGGCACCCACACCTACAGCGGTGCCTACCCTTCCACCTACTATAGAGCCGACATTGACGCCTGCCCCTACCCCATTGATTTTGCCTACGGTGGCTCCGGGGATAGAGCCGACGCCAAGTCCCGAGCCGGCAATAAGGCCTGTGATGCCAACAGAAGCGCCTGCTACAGAATAAAATAATAACAAGCTAGAAATGTGCTTTGCACTATTTATAAAGGAGTTTTACTAATGTCAGATTACAAGAAAAATTACGAAGAGTGGCTCAATAATCCCTATTTTGATGATGCTACAAAAGCTGAGCTTAAGAGCATTGCCGCAGATGATAATGAGATTAAAGAGCGTTTCTATCAGGACCTGGAGTTTGGTACAGGCGGACTTCGCGGTATCATCGGAGCAGGTACCAATCGTATGAACGTTTACACAGTTCGTAAGGCTACACAGGGTCTTGCCAATTATATTATACGTATGGGCGGACAGAAGAAGGGAGTTGCTATTTCTTATGACTCCAGACGTATGTCACCTGAATTTGCTGATGAAGCAGCACTTTGTCTGGCAGCTAATGGGATAAAGGCATATGTATTTTCTACCCTTCATCCTACACCTATGCTTTCTTATGCAGTACGTTATTTTAAGGCTATTGCAGGTATCAATATTACTGCATCCCACAATCCTCCGGAATACAATGGTTACAAGGTATACTGGGAGGATGGTGCACAGATCATACCTCCTCATGACGTAGAGATCCTTAAGGAAGTAGCCAATGTTACTGATTATGCTACAGTTAAGACCATGGACAAGGCAGCAGCTGTTTCTGCCGGACTCTACGAGGTAATAGGCCCGGACCTTGATGACAGCTATTCAGCTATCCTCAGAAAGCTGGTGCTTCGCCCTGAGGCTGTAAAAGCCTGTGCCAAGGATCTTAAGATCGTATATACTCCACTTCATGGTACCGGCAATGTTCCTGTTCGCCGTGTTCTTAAAGAGATTGGTTTTGAAAATGTATATGTAGTGCCTGAGCAGGAGCTGCCTGACGGCAATTTCCCTACAGTTGACTATCCAAATCCTGAGGCAAAGGAGACCTTCACACTGGGCCTTAAGCTGGCTCGTGAAGTAGATGCAGATCTGGTTCTGGCCAACGATCCTGATGCAGACAGACTTGGCGTATATGTAAAAGATACCAAGACTAATGACTATATTGCTCTTACAGGTAATATGTCAGGATGCCTTTTAGCAGATTATGAGATTATGTCCATGAAGGAGAAAAACGGTGGAAAGCTTCCTGAGGATGGAGCACTTATTTCCACTATTGTTTCCACTGATATGGCTAAGGCTATCGCCAATTACTATCATGTAGACTTTATAGAAGTTCTTACAGGCTTTAAGTTTATTGGCGGTAAAATGAGAGAGTTTGAAGAGCAGGGTAAGGGTACATATCTTTTCGGCTTCGAAGAGAGCTACGGATGTCTTATTGGCGATCATGCCCGTGATAAAGATGCAGTAGTTGCTACCATGGCGCTTTGTGAGGCGGCTGCTTACTACAAGACAAAAAATATGACACTTTGGGATGCTATGCTTGAGCTTTATGAGCGTTACGGCTTCTACAAGGATGATATCGTATCAGTTACCATGAAGGGTATTTCAGGTCTTGCCAAGATTGCTGAGATCATGGAGACTCTCAGAAAGAGCCCTATTAAAGAGATTTGCGGATTAAAGACTCTGGCAGTACGCGACTATAAGGCAGACACCAGAACAGAGCTTCCTTCCGGCACTATTACCGGTAGCACAGGTCTTCCCAGCTCCAATGTTCTTTACTATGAGCTGGAGAATAATTCTTACCTCTGCGTACGTCCATCCGGAACAGAGCCTAAAATCAAGCTTTACTTTGGTGTTAAGGGCACTGATCTTAAGGATGCAGATGCAAAGTCAAAGGCGTTAGCTGCAGAAGTAAAGGCTATGTTGGAAAGCATGTAATATAAGCCTTAAAGGGAAATGTCATGATTAATAAAAGAAAAGTCAGATTGATGGCACAAATCAATATGTACGAAGAAAATGAGGGCCGCGAGGACATAAAGCTGGCCAAGTATTTCAGGGCGGACTATGTTCGCCTTCAGATACTTAGGTCATTTGTGACGGTGACACTCGGATATATACTGGTAGTAATCCTATATCTGGCGTCTCAGCTGGATTACCTTATAAAAGAGGCAGTAAACCTTAATTATATTGGTATGGCTATGACTGCTCTTGGTTACTATGTTATTATTCTGACCGTCTATGTAGGCGGCACTACCATTTTCTGTCTTCTTCACTACAATGCTTCACGTAATAAACTGGCAAAGTATTTTAAGATGCTAAGACGTATGCGAAGCTTTTATGAGGAGGAGGAACAATGACGATTTTTACCAACATTCTTATTTTTAGAAAAATAGCAAGAGAGATTTATCAAAGATATCAGAAGATATTTGGATTTGTATTCAAATTTGTACTGACTCTCATTGCTTATAGTGAGTTGACCAAGGTCTTCAGCTATGCACCTACTCTTAACAAAGGTATAGTTAAGTTTGGATTTGGACTGGCAGGAGCCATTTTACCTCTGATTATTACCACATTATTGTTTATGCTGGTGACAGTGTATGAGATATATGTGGCATCACCACTGCTTGCTCTGCTGCTTTTGGTTATCATGATTGTCCTCTATTGCTTTGCAGCACGTTTTTCGGGAAAGTGTGCATATGCCCTTGTAGCCATTCCGCTTCTTATGAGGATTAATCTTCATTATTTCATTCCCATGCTGATGGGACTTACAGCAGGCCCTATGGCTATTTTTCCTGCTGCAGTAGGCGTGATCCTTTATTACGTTATGGGTGTGATAAATGGTGTGGCAGCGGATGCCAATATCTCTACGGCAGACGATGCTCTGGCTACGTATCTTAAGGTGTTGAATGGGATTATGTCTAACACCCAGATGATTTATACAATAATAGCTTTTTCAGTAGTTATCTTTGTTATGTGGCTTTTCAAAAAGCTTAAATATGAATTTGTAATGGAGCTAGATATTCTGGTTGGATGTTTTACCATGCTGAACTGCTTCTTCATTAGTGTACTGAACTTTGGCATGATAGAGCATATGGGAAAGATTGTACTGGGGACTCTACTTTCTACTCTGATCCTCTTTGTGGTTCAATTCTTCATGCTGCTTCTGAATTACACCAAAGCACAGAATCTTCAGTTCCAGGATGATGAGTACTATTACTACGTAAAAGCCGTACCTAAGATAGATGTGGAAATACCTGAGCGTTTTGTGAAGTTTATGTTCTTTAGAGGCAAAAAACAGCAGGAAATATACGAGCAGGAAGAAAGTCTGGCTATAAGTGATGCGGTGTCCAGGATAATGGACGGTGAAGAGCTTTATACTGACGAGGGTTTTGATTTTGATGATCCTGACAATGCAAAAAACAATGAGGGGGCTCAAGAGGAAAGTCAGGCAGAAGATAAGAAGGTAGGAGAGGAAAAGTAGAAAAACTATGTTTGGTGATGTAGCAGCCTCAATTGAAAAAATAATATCCTGGTTGCACTTTCCCAAGATGGGTATTCTGGACTTTGTAGAAATTTTTATCGTAGCTTTACTGATTTATTATGTAGTAAAGTGGATAAAAAACACAAGGGCCTGGGTCATCGTCAAGGGACTTGTTGTGCTGGTATTCTTCTGGGCCATAGCTTCATTTTTACAGCTGGATGTTATTTTGTGGATCTTTAAAAACACTATCGGTGTAGGTATTACCGCCCTGATTATTTTGTTTCAGCCTGAGCTCAGACGAGTACTGGAGAGCCTGGGTGGACGAAAGTTCATGAATCTGGGGCTGTTTTCCGATTCCAAGGAAAAGGTGAATGATTTCTCGGAAAATACCGTAGAAGAGCTGGTAGAGGCCTGCTTTAAGATGGGCGCTGTTAAAACAGGAGCGCTTATTGTCATTGAACAGAATATTCCTCTTGGAGAGTTTGAGAGTACCGGTATTACGGTAGATGGTCTGGTATCCGCAGGCCTTCTCATTAATATTTTTGAACATAATACTCCTCTTCACGATGGAGCAGTCATCGTAAGAGGTAATCGTATTACATCAGCTACATGTTACCTGCCTCTTTCCGATATGAAGACTATTTCCAAGGAGCTGGGAACACGTCACAGAGCCGGCCTGGGTGCCAGCGAAGTAACAGACGCAGTGGTGCTTATCGTATCTGAGGAGACAGGAAAAGTATCCGTTGCCAGAAATGGAGTTTTACGCCGCGGCATCAACGGTGATGAGCTTCGTTCAGTGCTTATGTCCCTGATTGCCAAGCCTGAGAATGAAAGCAAGGGTAAGAAGCTTAATAATAAACTGAATGAAACAAAAAATAAGCTTAACAAAAAAAGTGTCAAAGGAAATACAAATAAGTCCAAACAGGAGGTAAAGCCATGAAGATAGCTAAAAAACTCCTGGAGAAACTTAAACATAATTTCTTATTAAAACTGCTGTCAGTATTTATAGCCTTTGTTATGTGGATGGTGGTAATTAACACTGAAGATCCGGTAATTCAGGTTACCATAAGGGATGTAGCAGTGTCCATGATGAATCAGCAGGTTATAGTGGATAGCGGTAAGATACCTGAGGTATTAAGCGGTGAGACAGTGGATGTAGTGGTTCAGGCCAGAAAGTCTATTTGTGATAAGCTTACCAGAGAAGATATTATTGCAGTGGCAGACTTTGAAAAGCTTTCCATTACCAATACCGTACCTATTGAAGTGTCAGTTAAAAATTACAACGACAATGAAGCCGACATTATAAGAGGACAGAATCAGTTTGTAAAGCTGTCTCTGGATGATTTTGAGACAAAAGAATTCAGAGTAAAAGTAGTAGTTACAGGAGAGCCCAGAGAGGGTTACGTGGTGGCTTCCAATGTAGCCAGCCCCAATGTGATCACTGTTTCCGGATCCAAGACTCAGCTTAGCAAGATAAAAGATGTTATTGTTACAGTAAATGCTGCCGGAAGATTTGATGAATTTTCTTCTTCTGTCCGTCCTGTAGCCATAGATGGTAACGGTGATACGGTTCCTGACGATAAGATTACTATTTCCACAGAGGCAATTACCGTAAATACTCTTATCTACGCTACAAAAGAGCTTACCGTTGAAGTGGAAGTGACGGGTGAGACTCATGAGGACTACGAGATTACAGGTATTTCTGTACAGCCTGCCAAGGTACTTGTAGCAGGCCTTAGAGAGGAGCTTAAGCTTCTTCCTACAGTGATTACCAAGCAGATCGACGTTGAAGGAGCTACATCAGCAGTAGAAGCCAATCTCTATATCCTTGATCTTATCGATAAAGAGCTGATGAGCATTATAGCTGTTGATGATGGTACAGTAGCTGTCAAGATAGACGTAGAAAGACAGCAGACTGAGACCAAGGCATTTATGCCAAGCTATATTTCTTTCAAGGGTGGAAATGACAGCATTGTAGCAGAGCTCATTGATATTGATCAGCGTGTAATCAGAGTACAGGGAAGAAAGGATGTACTGTCAGACATTACATCTGTTTCATTAGGAGCCTGCATTGATATTTCAGAGTATACGGAAGAAGGAGTATACAGCCAGGTGCCTGTTGTATTTGAAAGCATATCAGGCATCAAGGTTCTTACTGAAGTAAAAGCTGAAATAAAAATCACTGATAAAACAGTTAAACAAGCTGAAAAAGCTAATAAGTAAATGATATCAGCCCGGATTTTCTTTATCCGGGCATTTTTTGTGGGAAAAACATGATAATTTGTTTATTTTGTCACAAATCCATCACAATCGCTTATTAAAATAGGTCTCACAAATGAAAATTATTTTTGGATATGATTCAAGAAAGAGGATATAAATGGACGAAGAAAAGATAATAGAACAGGAGACAGAGACTACAGCTCATGACACAGAGACTATAGTAGAGGACACAAAAACTATAGTACAGGAGCCACAGGCACAGATTTATGAAAGCTATAGCAGCAGATACAACAGCTATGACTACAATACTTCTTACAATGCATCCTGCAATCCTCCGGAGCCTAAAAAAGGCGGCTTCGGTGCTTTTATGAAGACTGTTGGATTTGCAATCTGTTTCGGAATCGTCGCATCTACTACATTTTTTGTCAGCATGAAGCTGCTTAAGTCTTCAGGTATTGCGGACTTTATCTTTACCCCTGTTTCCGGCGGCAGTTCACAGACTGTACCTACCATAGCAGTGGAGGATAGTGCCAAGGGCCTTGTGATTTCTTCTACCCAGGTTACCGGTGAGATAGAGCCTGACCACAACGTTGTAGTAGAAGTGGTAAAGAAGAACATGAGCTGTACAGTGGGTATCAATGGCACATTTGTTACCGTACAGAATTATTTCGGTCAGAGAAAGGAGTACACTACTACTGGCAGCGGTACAGGCTTTATAGTAGGCTCCAATGAGACAGACCTCCTTATAGCTACCAACAATCATGTAGTAGAGGGTGCCAAGACTCTCCATATTGTTTTTTCAGATGATCAGCAGGTAGATGCTACAGTACGAGCTACCGATCCCAATTACGATCTGGCTATAGTTTCCGTACCCCTTGATAAAATATCAAAAGAGACTATGGATACCATCACAGTTGCGACTCTTGGATCTTCTGATGACATACAGGTAGGCCAGATGGTAGTAGCCATAGGAAATGCTTTAGGCTATGGTCAGTCAGTAACAGTAGGCTACTTATCAGCTAAGGACCGTGCCGTTACCATTGATGGCAATACCAAGAAGCTTCTTCAGACTGATGCTGCTATAAATGGCGGTAATTCCGGTGGCCCTCTTTTCAATATTAACGGAGAGGTTATCGGCATAAACTGTGCCAAGTATTCTGACACTTCTGTAGAGGGTATGTGCTTTGCTATTCCGATTTCAGTAGCTTTGCCTATCCTGCAGGATCTGATGACTAAGGAAGTAGTCACAGAAGCAGAGCAAGGCTATCTGGGAGTTAGCATTACTACAGTTCCCAGCTCCTATATAAAGGTATACGGATACCCTGAAGGTATATACATTAACAGCATTTCACCTGATGGTGGAGCCGAAAAGGCGGGCCTTCTTCAGAGCGATATTATCACAGCTGTTAATGGCAATAAAGTGACCACCAGTGAAGAGTTAAAAGAAAACATTAATTGCTTCAAATACGGAACGGTGGTTACAGTGACCTACTCCAGATACGATGATAAGTCAGGAGAGTGGATTAGCCATACCGTAGATGTTACCTT
This sequence comes from Lachnospiraceae bacterium, assembly GCA_045616485.1. Classification (GTDB taxonomy): domain Bacteria; phylum Bacillota; class Clostridia; order Lachnospirales; family Lachnospiraceae; genus RGIG3528. The sequence goes on along the minus strand of JAZLGU010000074.1, from coordinate 17,474 downwards.
AACAAAAAGACCTGTTGAATAAATTGTCAGAGGGACGTTTCTTACTGTCAACTTTTTGTCATGGGGACGTTTCTCACTGTCAACTTTTTAGCTCCGCTTGCTCCCTGGCTCGCCCCATTCTTCTCTTTAAAGCCAAGGCAGTGATTTAAGTTATTTGAGTTATTATTAAGTGATATAAAAAAAGCTGACCTCATTCTGCTCGAGGTTGACCGCTCGTGGACGGTCACTAACTGCTATGCCCTGCGAGTTCCGGGCTGGAACCAGAACTCGCGACGGTCATACCAGTAAGTGCCGTAGCCCACTCGGGTCAAAGCTCGCAGGTCTGAGGTCGGCTTTTTTTATATCACTATATTCACATTGTGACCAATCCTGCCTTGGCTTTAAACAGACTCATGGGGATGCCGCCAGGAAACTACGCTACGCATTGTCACGGGGACGTTTCTCACTGTCAACTTTTTGTCATGGGGACGTTTCTCACTGACACACCTCCCGCGGAGCGCACCTTCCTGGCGGTGCATACGGATACAGCGAGCCAGGGAGCAAGCGGAGCTAAAAAAGTTGACAGTGAGAAACGTCCCCATGACAAAAAGTTGACAGTGAGAAACGTCCCTCTGACAATTTCCTGGTTGGACCAGTTATAACTATTAGTTGCCGTATATTTGTCGGAAGCCAAGAGGAGTTTATTGATGGTGACTCCATTAAACGCATTGGAACTGATAATCTGATTTACTAGTTTTAGCTCTTCAATAACGAGCTTGTTACAGCCAAAAAAAGCATGCAGCGTCAAAATTTGCAATTTTACCCTGAAATACTACTTTTTCAAGATTGCTACAATTCGAGAAGCAGTAAGCCGGGATAATATCAATACCGGCCGGGATGGAAATTGTCTTGATGCCGTTAAGAGTTGAAAATGCGTAGGTACCGATAGACTTAAGCTCTGCATTCAGATCAACGCCTGAGATTTTGTATAATGACACCTCGTTAATGGAAGCATTACGGAAGCCGCTGAAATGGCTGCAGGTATTAGGAAGTACCAGATAAAGTCTTGGACAATTTGGATTTTCAATTAAAGTATTAAGGTTGAAACCGACCGTGTCAGCATCAGCAGCATAAGGACTGCTGTAAGAAAAAATAAAGAATCAAAAATCTGTGAAATAAGAAGAAAAAAAAGTGAAATATACCTGTTTTCGCCCATTTGCCCAAAATTCTTCCTTGCATTTTTGAGAAGAATATTATATTATGTAGGGTACTTGTGATAGTATACCCTAATTTGGGTTATTAGACTCTTTTGGACGGAAAATAATATGAGTAATGACTACGAAAACAATAATACAAACATTGAAGAATCAATAACTTCGGACTCTTCAGCCAATGAATATGAAGAAGTTTGTTCTATCTGCCACAGACCGGAGAGCAAGGTTAAGCAGATGTTCAGAATGGCAGGTGGCCTTTTTATTTGTGGTGACTGCATGCAGAAGACCATTGATTCCCTTTCGGGCAGTGGAGCTTTTAATATTTTAGGTGGTAATGGAATGCCTGATTTATCAGTGATTCTCGGACAGCCTTTCCCCACCAATCCCGTAGATGTCACAGATGTGCCGGATACAAAGCCTGCAGAAAATGTGGAGGCTGCTACTAAAGAAGCTTCTGATGATAAGAAGGGTAAGGGCCCTCAGGTTCATGTGCAGACCATAAATATGGGTGATCTGGGCAATCTGGGCGGTATTGGAGGTCTCACCGATTTACTTTTTGGCGGTCTTCCATCAGTTCCACAAAATCAAAAGCTTAAGAAAAAGAAGAAAAAGCCTCAGAACGAGCAGGAGCCGGAGGCAAAGTTTGATATAAAGAATCTGAAGCCACCTCATGTAATCAAAGCTGAGCTGGATGATTACGTCATCGGCCAGACTCACGCTAAAAAGGTAATGAGCGTAGCTGTTTACAATCACTATAAGCGTGTTTTTGACGAGAGCAATGACGGAGTGGAGCTGGAGAAGTCCAATATGCTTATGATCGGACCTACAGGTTCAGGTAAGACATATCTGGTAAAGACTCTGGCCAAGCTGTTAAATGTACCTCTTGCTATTGCTGATGCCACTTCCCTTACAGAAGCCGGCTATATTGGTGATGACGTAGAGTCCGTACTTTCCAAGCTTCTTGCTGCAGCTGACAATGATGTAGAGCGCGCAGAAAAAGGCATAGTATTCATCGATGAGATAGATAAGCTGGCTAAAAAGCATAGTACTAACAGTCGTGATGTTAGCGGTGAGTCAGTACAGCAGGGCCTTTTGAAGCTCCTTGAGGGAGCAGAGGTGGAGGTGCCTGTAGGAGCTATGAGCAAGAGCGCCATGGTGCCTATGACTACGATTGATACCTCCAACATTCTCTTTATCTGTGGTGGCGCATTCCCTGATCTGGAGCGTGTTATCAAGCAGAGACTGAACAAGTCCTCTTCCCTGGGATTTTTGGGAGAGTTGACAGATAAATACGATGGTGACAAAAAGCTTTTCCAGCAGGTCAAGACAGAAGACCTTCGCGAATTCGGTATGATTCCCGAATTTTTAGGACGTCTCCCTGTTGTTTTCTCGCTGGATCCCCTTACTACAGATGACTTTGTCCGCATTCTTACGACACCAAGGAATGCTATATTAAAGCAGTACAAAAAGCTTCTTTCCATGGATGCAGTGGACCTGGAGTTCGAAGAAGGTGCGCTTCGTGCCATAGCTGATAAGGCTATGGAGCGTGATACAGGTGCTCGTGCGCTTCGTGCCATCATAGAAGAGATTATGCTGGACATCATGTATGAGATTCCTAAAGATGAGTCCATCGGCAAGGTTATTATTACAGAAGACTATATAGCCAAAAAAGGAGCTCCCGGTATTGTACTTCGTACATCCGGCCAGACTCCGCAGCTGGAAGAAAAGTAAGGAATAGCGAAAAGGAGAAAAAATGTCAGTATCAAAGCTTTGTTCTACAGTGACAGGCCTTTACTCAGGTGAGATGGGCGTAGACGATGAAAAATATACCTACAGATACCTGCAAAATGTTCTTACTACCCTGGACAAGGCAGTAGGCTATACAGAGCGTGGCGGCAGAAGGGAAAATAATTTTCCCGGCGAGAGCAAGGCAAGACTTGACTGTTACAATAAGCTGAAAGAAGTGCGTCAGCATCCTGATTTCAAGGTGCCTACAGGTCAGGTTACTTTTAGTGTGACCGGCTCTGACGGAGAGCCGCTGGTAGCTGAGATTCGTATACTTCCGGCTGACAAGGATTCCCGCAGGGGAGTCTCCCTGGGCTATACCAACATTACTGATACCAAGCCTATTGCTGAGCTTGCTGCAGAGATTTATGGTGCTGCCTATGAGATAGATCAGGATAGTGACTATGTCTGGTATGATTTTTTCAGAAGAGTTACTGATGAAAATGGAGTTTTTACAGGCAGTCTTCCCTGTGGTAAATATGAATTTTACTGCGATAAGGGCTCTGAGTATGAGATCGTTCATGGTACGATTACAGTGCCCGGAGAGACTTCTGTTACCTTAAGACGTATCGTGGACCTTACATCAGAATGCTGGTATGCAGGAGATCTCCATCACCATTCTATTTATTCCAGTCCTGCCTACCCACCTCAGGGTACTGACTTCGTATATGATACAGCTGCCATTGTTCGTGATTCCATGCGTGCCAAGGGGCTTACCTTTGGAGCGCTTTCAGATCACCACAATGTATTCAATCACAGAGAGTGGGAAAGCCTTAAGACAGGCGATTTTCTGCCTATTTTGTCCAAAGAGATTTCCACATCCAATGGCCATGTGCTTCAGCTGAACACCGACCCGGATGTTATTTATAATATTCCTGAGGAAAAGGATCGCACGGAAGAGGTTATGCGTGCTGAGTGGCACCGTGTTACCGATGAGATTAAGTCATTTGGAGGACATCCCCAGATTAATCACCCCAGAGATATGCAAAAAGCCATATCCTTTCCGCCGGAATTTACAGATATTATTGATATTTTCTACACTATCGAAGTGTGGAACGGCTCCCATCCTTTGGCTGCCGGTTGCACCAATGGCAAGGCTTATGAGCTGTATCTGTCTCAGCTGGAGGCAGGTAAGTATATAGCAGCCACTACAGGCTCAGATACTCATGAGGTTACCTGTGAATTCTGGCAGGATTCCCTCAATTATTTCTTCGGCATCTACCAGGCTGTAAAGGTAGCGATAATGAATACCCGTGGCCCTCGCAATCCTCAGGGAGTGCTCCTGTCATCAGAAGATCTGGCTCTGGCAGAAGAGTACTATCTGCCGTTAATGGATAAATACCTCCCACTTATCAAAAAGTGGGGCTTCAAAAATATATCTTCCGGCTGTGTGCGCACTTACGTTCACGTGGAAGAGGAAAAAACACCTGAGAATATCCTGTCCGCCCTTCGCAAAGGCCACAGCTTTTTAACAAATGGCCCTGTTCTTATTCCTTCCTTTGGAAGCGAAGAAGAGCCGGAGATTTCTCTTAGGATTTTCTCCAATCAGAAGCTGAAAAAGCTGGAAGTACGCATGGATGGCGGCTTCCTTGAAAGCTTTGATCTGGCAGATCCTGTGGAAATAAACGGAGGATATGACTATTCCTGCCATGCGGAGCTTCCGCTCAACGGGCACAAATGGGTGATTTTTAAAGTGCTTGACGATTTCACCACACAGGCGGTCACCAACCCACTTATGTTTTAATTACGCGTGACTCAGAAGGGAAAAATACGACTATGTCCTGGGAAGACAAAATAAAAAAAGTAGTGCCTTATGTGCCAGGCGAACAGCCCGGCTATACAGACATGGTAAAGCTTAATACAAATGAAAATCCTTACCCACCGGCGCCGGGAGCCGTAAAAGCTCTGGCAGGCCTTAATGCAGATAAATTGAGACTGTATCCGAAGCCCGATGCAAAGGAGCTGGTAGAAGCCATTGCTGCCAATGCAGGAGTGGATTTTAATAACGTTTTTGTAGGCGTAGGCTCTGACGATGTACTGGCTACAGCCTTCCTTACATTTTTTAACAGCGATAAAAAGGTGATTTTTCCGGATATTACCTACTCTTTTTACCCTGTATGGGCAGAAGTGTATGGCGTCCCCTATGAGATGATCCCCTTAAATGAGGATTACCGTATAGATCCGGAGGATTATAAAAGAGAAAACGGTGGCATTGTCATAGCCAATCCCAATGCACCTACTGCCATTGCAGAGCCTCTTTCATTTATCGAAGGCATCGTTAAAAACAGCCCTGATTCAGTAGTTATAGTCGATGAAGCTTATGTGGATTTTGGCGGCGAGTCAGCGGTAGAGCTTACTAAAAAGTATGACAATCTTCTGGTGGTGCAGACTTTTTCCAAGTCCCGTTCCATGGCAGGTATGAGAATAGGCTTTGCCATAGGGTACGAGAAGCTTATTTCCTATATGATGGCAGTGAGAAATTCCATCAATTCCTACACCATGAATTATCCGTCTATCGTGGTAGGTACGGAAAGCATTAAGGATAAAGCCTACTTTGAGGAATGCTGTAAAAAAATCACAGCTACCAGGGAAATGACAGTTAAACGCCTGGCTGAGCTGGGTTTTACCACTCTTCCATCCAGTGCCAATTTCGTTTTTGTAAGCCATGACACTGTACCTGCTGAAGAGATATTCAAGGCTCTCAGAGAGCGACATATTTTTGTACGTTTCTTCAAAAAGCCACGTATAGAGAATTTCCTTCGAATTACCATAGGTACCGACAGTGAGATGGAAAGACTTTTTGCAGCTTTAAAGGATATTTTGAGTAAATGAAGCAGTTGACCACACAACAGAAGATGGACGCACTTTTGGTGAATCTCGCTGAAAGAGGAGAAGTTCCTACTCTTTTGCTGCATTCCTGCTGTGCTCCCTGTTCATCCTATGTGCTGGAGTATTTATCAGAGTATTTTAACATAATTGATTTTTACTATAATCCCAATATCTCTCCCCTTTCCGAATACGAGGAGAGAAGGGAAGAGCTTAAGCGGCTTATAGCCATGCAGCCCCACAGGTATCCTGTAGAGTTTGTAGAGGGCAAATACGATCCCGACACATTTTTTGCACTGGCAAAAGGACTTGAAGACCTGCCTGAAGGCGGTGAAAGATGTAAAAAATGTTTTGAGCTTCGTTTAAAAGAGGCTGCGAGACTGGCAGAGGAAAGAAATGCAGATTATTTTACCACCAGCCTTACTATCAGTCCTCTTAAAAATGCAGAGCTTATCAATCAGATAGGTCAGAGCATATCAGACAGATACCTGCCATCTGATTTTAAGAAAAAGAACGGATATAAAAGATCTACTGAGCTGTCCCGTGAGTATGATCTTTACAGGCAGAATTACTGTGGTTGCATTTTTTCAAAAATGGCGTCACAAAGAGAGGAGAGTAATCAATGATTGAACTTGTTCCTATTCATGACAAATCCATAAGACAGCTGATCGAAGAACGTGAGCATGAGATTTTATCTCCTTATGCCGCTTTTTCTGATTCATCAAAAGGCAGACTGATACCTGAAGAGCCCTGCGACCTTCGTACTGAATTCCAGCGCGACCGTGACCGTATTCTTTATTCCAAGGCTTTCAGACGTCTGAACGGCAAGACACAGGTATTTCTGGCACCTGAAGGCGACCATTACCGTACCAGACTTACCCATACTCTGGAGGTGGCGCAGACAGCTCGTGCCATAGCCAAGTCCTTAAGACTGAATGATGATTTGACTGAGTCCATAGCTCTCGGCCACGACCTGGGACATACTCCTTTCGGACACGCCGGAGAGCGCGCTCTGGACCGCATTATGATGGAGACCTGTGGAGAACACTTCCGCCATTTCGAGCAGAGCATCCGTGTAGTGGATGTTATTGAAAAACATGGAGAGGGCCTGAATCTTTCCTGGGAAGTGCGTAATGGCATTCTGAATCATCAGATGGACACTATTCCTGCAACACTTGAAGGCAGGGCAGTGCGCCTGTCTGATAAGATGGCTTATATAAATCATGACATAGATGACGCAGTAAGAGGTAATATCATTAAAGCCGAGGACGTGCCAAAGCGTTTCAGGGATGTACTTGGTAATACTCTTACCTCCCGTCTGAATACTGAGATCCATGATATTATCAAGACCAGCATAGATTCTGACGATGTACGTATGTCAGAGGGGATGCAGCAGCTCTTGGGCGAGCTCCGCGAATGGATGTTTGCTACGGTTTATACCAATCCTACAGCCAAGGGCCAGGAGGCCAAGGCAGAGGCTTTGGTTATCGAGCTGTTCAATTACTATCGTGCCAATCCCGATAAAATGCCTGAAGAGTATGTCAGCATGATAGATGATGGGGAGAAAAAGGAACGTGTGGTATGCGATTATGTAGCAGGCATGACCGACCGCTTTGCAGTTAGCCGTTTCAGAGATATTAAAGTACCTACATCCTGGGATGTATACTAAAGTATCTAAAGAATTTTTCAGGGGCATTCAATGAGGTATAGTGAGGATATAATCGAAGAGGTAAGGTCCAGAAATGACATCGTGGATGTGGTGGGTATGTATGCCCATCTGACCAAGAAGGGGAACAGCTATTGGTGCTGTTGTCCTTTTCATGGGGAAAAGACCCCTTCCTTTTGCGTGACCCCAAGTAAGCAGATGTTCTACTGCTTTGGCTGCCATAAGGGCGGCAATGCCATTACTTTTGTAATGGATTACGAAAACATGTCATTTACCGAGGCGGTTAAGCTGCTGGCCGAAAGGGCGGGAGTCAATCTGCCTGAGGCTGAGTATTCTGCAGAGGAAAAAGCAGCAGCCAGTCTGAAAGCCAGAATGCTGGAAGTAAACAAGCTGGCAGCGGTATATTTTTGCCAGGCCATGAAGACTGAAAAAGGACAGGTGGCCTACAACTATTTCAAAAAAAGAGGACTGACAGATGAGACTATCAGGCATTTTGGCCTTGGATTTGCTCAGATGTACAGCGATGATTTGTATAAATATCTTAAAGGAAAGGGGTATGAAGATACCTTCCTTAAGGACACAGGACTTGTCACTATCTCTGAAAAGGGTGCTTTTGATAAGTTCTGGAATCGTGCCATGTTTCCCATCATGGACGAAAGAGACCGAGTCATAGCCTTCGGCGGGCGCGTCATGGGCGATGGAGAGCCCAAATATCTTAATTCACCCGAGACCAAGGTTTTTGATAAAAGTAATAATTTGTTTGCTTTGAACTATGCCAAGTTGTCAAGGCGGGGATACTTCCTATTGTGCGAGGGCTATATGGACGTCATATCGCTGCATCAGGCAGGCTTTACCAATGCGGTAGCCTCTCTGGGTACAGCCCTTACTGATCGTCAGGCCACTAAAATTTCAAAATATGTGAAGGAAGTATATCTTACCTATGACTCAGACGGGGCAGGTACAAAAGCAGCCATCAGAGCCATTCCTATACTGGAATCCAAAGGGATAGTAGTAAAGGTGGTCAACATGAAGCCCTACAAGGATCCCGACGAATTTATCAAGGCTCTGGGGGCGGACGAGTATCAAAAGCGTATTGATGAAGCGGAGAGCAGCTTTTTCTTCGAGATACGCATTATGGCATCACGTTACAATATGGATGAGCCCCGTGAAAAAACGGACTTCTATACTGACGTGGCAAGGCGATTGTTGGAGTTCACAGATGAGCTCACCAGAAAAAATTATGAAGAGGCCTTTGTAAAACGCTATGATGTAAGTTTCCGAAGTTTTAATGAGCTTTTGATCAAGGTCGCAGGGCAGGAAGGTCCCAAAAAACGCAGCGGGCCGGATGCAGATGAAGCTCCAAAAAGGGAGTATGTAAGTCGTGAGGAGAAGAAAAAGGATGATACTATCCTGCAGCCCCAGAGGCTGTTGCTGACCTACTTATCAGAAACACCTTCTCTTTATGAAAAGCTGAAAAATGTTATAAGTCCGTCAGAATTTACCGATGAGATTTATATGAAGGCGGCAGAGCTGGCTTTTCTAGATTGTGAAAATACCGGCGCCATAAATGCAGCCAAGCTTATCAGCTATTTCCACGAAAAAGAAGAGCAGGAAAAAGTAGGGATGATTTTCCAGACTGTGCTGGGTGGCTCACTTACTGAGGCTGACAGAATTAAAGTCGTGTCAGATACCGTGAAAAAAATAAAGCTGGCCAGGATTAAGAGGGACATCGATGAGGCTATAAGTCAGGGAGACAATGAAAGTCTTAAACGCCTGATGAGTGAAGAAGCAGAGATTAAGCGTACGAAGAATATTATTTGAGAGGTCAAAAATGGCTAAGAAAGCAGTAGCAACTGAGGAAGTAAAAGAAGAAGTTAAGGAAACTAAAAAGCCTGCAGCTAAAAAGGCAGCAAAGAAGGTTGAAGAGGCACCTGTAGCAGAAGAGCCGGTAGTAGAAGAGAAGCCGGCAAAGAAGACTGCTGCAAAGAAGGCTGTACAGAAAGCAGAAGAGCCTGTAGAAGAGGCTCCTGCAGCAGAAGAGGCTGAGAAAAAGCCTGCTAAAAAGAGCAAAAAAGCAGAAAAGGTTTCTGACATTGTTGAAAAGTCAGCTGAGCAGCAGGAAGCAGGTCCTGCAGCATTTAAGGACAGACTGGCAGCTCTTATCGAGCTGGGCAAAAAGAAGAAGAATACTCTGGAAATCAGCGAGATTAATGAGCGACTCACAGATCTTGAGCTGGACCAGGCCAAGCTGGATAAGGTATATGACTATCTTGAAAAGAGCGGTATTGATATTCTTCGTGTTCAGGATACAAATTTCCTGGATGATGATGACACATTACTGGACACAGACGATCTGGTAGGCGAGCTGGATGCAGATGAGCTGGAGGAGCTGGAAGATTTAAGTAAGATTGATCTTACAGTACCTGAGAATGTATCCCTGGAAGATCCTGTCAGAATGTATCTTAAGGATATTGGTAAAGTGCCTCTGCTTTCCCCTGATGAGGAGCTGGAGCTGGCTAAGCGTATGGAACAGGGTGATGAAGAAGCTCAGAGAAAGCTGGCTGAGGCCAACCTTCGTCTGGTAGTTTCCATTGCCAAGAGATATGTAGGCCGTGGCATGCAGTTCCTGGATCTTATTCAGGAAGGCAATTTAGGTCTTACAAAGGCCGTAGAAAAGTTTGACTACAGAAAGGGCTACAAGTTCTCCACATATGCTACATGGTGGATCAGACAGGCTATTACCCGTGCTATTGCCGATCAGGCAAGAACTATTCGTATCCCTGTTCATATGGTAGAGACCATCAATAAGCTTACACGTATTTCCAGACAGCTTTTACAGGAGCTGGGACGTGAGCCCAGTCCTGAAGAGATTGCAAAGGAAATGGGTATACCGGCAGAGAGAGTAAGAGAGATCCAGAAGATTTCTCAGGAGCCTGTATCTTTGGAAACACCTATTGGTGAGGAGGAAGATTCACATCTTGGCGACTTCATCGAGGATGATCACCTTCCAACACCTCAGGAAGCAGCTACCATGGTACTCCTTCGTGAGCAGATTGGTGATGTACTGGGTACACTTACAGACAGAGAGCAGAAGGTCCTTCGTCTCCGTTTCGGACTGGACGACGGCAGACAGCGTACTCTTGAAGAAGTTGGTAAGGAGTTCAGCGTTACCCGTGAGCGTATCCGTCAGATTGAGGCCAAGGCTTTAAGAAAGCTTCGTCACCCCAGCCGTGCCAAGAAGCTTCGTGACTATTTAGACTAATGATAACACTTTCTACAAGATTAAAAATGGTAGCAGATATGGTGTCGGCAGGTTTTTCAGTTGCCGACATCGGCTGTGACCACGGTTTTACAAGTATATATCTGGTGGAGCAGGGGATAGCGCCCCGTTGCATAGCAGCAGACCTGCGTGAGGGCCCCCTTTCCGGTGCGGTTGTTCATATTAATGAGGCCGGCCTTAGTGATGCTATCACCACCCGTCTTTCAGATGGGTTACAGCAGATAGCTCCCGGGGAAACAGATGCTGTCTTGATTTCGGGCATGGGAGGCCCGCTCATTGCAGACATACTTGCAAAAGGTATAGATACAGCAAAAAAAGCCAGGGAATTGATTCTCTCGCCTCAGTCAGAGCCTGAGGTGTTGCGTCATTTTCTGAAGGATAATGGCTTTTTTATAGAAAAAGAAGCTATGTGCTTCGACGAAGGAAAATATTATGTCTGTATAAAGGCAAAGCCTGCAGAAAGATCCGATTCTGCCCTATGGGACAGCATGAAAAATGCTGAGGGAGAGGAAGAGGAATTTTTCTATCGATACGGAAGTTATCTGTTTATAAAGCCCACCCCTGTTTTTTCAGAATATCTGCAGCATGAAGCAGATATGAAAAAAAGAGTGGTGGCTGGGCTTAAAACAAAGACATCTGATAAGGCAGCGGCTCGCCTTTTAGACATGGAAAAGGAAATCAGGAGGTTGGAATATGAAATTGACTGTATGCGGGAAAGAATGTGAGTATGAATATGGTGTCACCTATAGCCAAATCGCAGAAGACTTTAAGGGTGAGTACAAGTACCCCATTATTTTGGCGGAGGCAGACGGAGCCCTTAGGGAATTAAACAAAAAAGCTGATAATGATCAGGTAATTAATTTCCTGGATCTGTCTTCCAAGACAGGCAACAAGACCTATGAAAGAGGACTTACCTTTGTCCTTTTAAAGGCAGTTTATAATGTTTTTGGCAATAAGAAGGGTAGAGATACCCGTATCATGCATAAGATTGGTGACGGTTTATACTGTACCGTAGGCAATGTAGAGCTTACAGAAGAAAATGTTAATGATATTAAGGCTGAGATGCAGCGTATTATTGATGCAGATATAGTCATCAATAAAAGATCCATGAATACTCAGCAGGCCATCAAGCTTTTCCGTGACAGGAAAATGAATGAGAAGGCGGCTCTCCTTGAGTACAGAAGAGTATCCCGTACCAATATTTATTCCATTGAAAATTTTGAAGATTACTTTTTCGGTTATATGCCATGTTCTACAGGCATATTGAAAGTATTTGATATATTCCCATATGAAAAAGGCTTTATCCTTATGGTGCCGGACAAGGAAGCACCTTTGGATGTTCCTGTATTTGACGACAGAAAGAAGTTTTTTGCCTGCCTTAAGGAGACTGACGAGTGGGGCCGCATCATGGGTATCAGCACAGTAGCAGCCTTAAATGATTGCATAAAGAATGGTGATATCGGTGATACTATCCTGGTGCAGGAAGCATTTATGGAAAAGAAAATTGCTGACATGGCTGCTCAGATTAAGGCTCGTCCGGGGGTTAAATTTGTTATGATAGCAGGCCCGTCATCATCCGGTAAGACTACTTTTTCCCACAGGCTTTCCATTCAGCTGCGTACTCTGGGCCTGACTCCTCACCCTATCGCTCTTGATGACTACTTCAAGAATCGTGAGGATACTCCAAAGAATCCTGACGGCTCCTACAATTTCGAGTGTCTGGAGGCTATGGACGTAGAAGGCTTCAATGAGGATATGTGCAGACTTCTTGCAGGTGAAGAGGTCGAGCTGCCTACCTTCAATTTTAAGACAGGTGTCCGTGAGTATAAGGGCAATGTGAAAAAGCTGGGCCCTGACGATATCCTGGTACTTGAAGGTATTCATGGCCTGAATGAGGCTATGAGCTACAAGCTTCCATCAGAAAGTAAGTTTAAGATTTATATATCAGCCCTTACTCAGCTCAATATAGATGAGCACAATCGTATACCTACTACCGATGCCAGAATGCTTCGTCGTATCGTGCGTGATGCCCGTACACGTGGCGCCAGCGCTCAGAAGACCATAAGCATGTGGCCTTCTGTACGAAAGGGCGAGGAGGACAATATCTTCCCATTCCAGGAAGAGGCTGATGTTTTCTTCAATTCAGCTCTTATTTACGAGCTGGCAGAGCTTAAGCCTTATGCAGAGCCACTGCTTTTTGCCGTGCCTACTGACGCACCGGAGTATAGTGAGGCCAAGCGTCTCCTTAAGTTTTTGGACTACTTCCTTTCTGCACCTACAGAGGATGTGCCTAAAAACAGTGTTATCAGAGAATTTATCGGAGGCTCTTACTTCCCGGTATAATTACTGAAAATCTTATATAAACAGAGAGTTCTACAGACAATCGCGGCCTATGGACACTACGAAGTAGTGCTCCGGCTGAGGAAAGTCCGGGCTTCATAGAGCAGGATGCCGGATAACGTCCGGTCAGGGTGACCTGAAGGAAAGTGCAACAGAAAATAGACCGCCTGTGGTGTATGCCGCAGGTAAGGCTGAAACGGCGTGTGTAAGAGACCACCGCTCCCGTGGTAACACTGGGAGGTCAATGTAAACCCCATCCGAAGCAAGACCTAATAAGGGGGCTATACGGCTGCTCGTCGTGCTCCCGGGTTGGTCGCGTTATACAGGGGAAACCTTGTATGTGAGCTGCATAGCAATATGTAGTCAAGATAGATGATTGTCCGATACATAACCCGGCTTATAGTAGGACTCTCTCTTTTATTTATAAATTTTTTTACGAGGACGAAAGTATGAAAGCAGGTGTTTACACCACGCCTAAAAAAGACGGCTCGACACTTTTTAGAGCCTCCATAACGGTGAAGGATAAGCACATAAGTCTTGGGAGTTTTTCTGATGAAGAGCAGGCCCACAAGGCTTATCTGGCTGCCAAGCGTGTCCTTGCTTCCAGGAAATCCCTGGATAGCTTTATCGATGGCTTCAGAGATGGGAAAAAGTCCCCCTTGCCCTTTGATAAAGTAGTTATGCTCTGCAATTTAAGGGATAACGGAGTATATATTAAGACGCCGATTTACTTGGAAAAACGCTCATTTTTATACTATTACAGCCCTGAGATACACTACCGTTTCGATGCTGACGACCTTTTTTACTATTCCAATCACAAGATAATGAAACGTGGTTCACATCTTTTTGTAGCTGATTACGGAATGCAGGTAAATATCCTTAGCAGATACGGTATCCGAAGTCATGCAGTGGCAGGGCGTGATTACGTTTTTGTCAATGGTGATGATACAGATTTCAGATATGATAATGTGAAAGTCATTAATCGCTACTATGGCGTGGTAAAGACTGATAATAACGGGCGCGACCAGTATGTAGCCAAGATTCACATAAACGGCGATGTTATCATCGGAAAATATGCCACGGAAAATGAGGCAGCGGTGGCTTACAATAAAGCAGTATATCTCCTGAAAGAAGCAGGCGTGGAGACGGAATATCAGGAGAATTACTTAGAGGATATATCAGAGCTTCAATACGTGGCTTTATTCAATAAAGTCAGGCTTTCTGAAAACATCAGAAAATATGCGGAAGGCTGATAGATCCACCGGAAAATAATATTATAAGTAATTCTAACAATACTTTTACTTGCTAAAGTGTTAAATTTATGATAGTATAACTTCCCAAAAGAGGGTAGTTGTACTATCTTTTATTTTACCGTTAATTTTCTATTGCAGATCCTTCAGGAGGCAAGTATGAATTATTTATCTACCAGAAATGCAGACATAAAGGTTACCGCATCACAGGCGGTATTAAAGGGGCTTTCCGATGATGGCGGTCTTTTTGTGCCGGAGAAAATGCCTGCCCTTGATACAGATATAGCTACTCTCGCTACCATGAATTACCGCGAGATAGCCTATGAAGTAATGAAGCTTTTCCTTACTGACTATACTGAAGCAGAGCTTAAGCATTGCATTGATTCAGCATACGATGATAAGTTTGATACTAAAAATATAGCAGAGCTCACCCCGGCTAATAACGCCTGGTTTTTGGAGCTTTATCATGGTAAGACCATTGCCTTTAAGGACATGGCTCTTTCCATTCTGCCCCATCTGCTTACTACAGCCGCCAGAAAAAACGGTGTAAAAGAAGAAATCGTAATTCTTACAGCTACCTCAGGTGATACCGGTAAGGCAGCTTTGGCAGGCTTTGCAGATGTTCCCGGTACCCGCATCATTGTTTTTTATCCGAAGGACGGTGTCAGCCGTGTCCAGGAGCTCCAGATGGTGACTCAGAAGGGGGCTAATACCAAGGTTATCGCTATTAAGGGTAATTTTGATGATGCTCAAAACGGCGTAAAAGCCATGTTTAACGACAAGGCTCTGGCTGCACGCATGGCAGAGAAGGGCTTCCTTTTCTCCTCAGCCAATTCCATTAACATCGGCCGTCTGGTGCCTCAGATCGTTTACTATGTTTATTCCTATGCAAAGCTCTTAGAAAAGCAGGTTATTAAAAACGGCGAGCCTATGAATGTTGTAGTTCCTACAGGCAACTTTGGTAATATCCTGGCAGCTTATTATGCAAAGTGCATCGGGATTCCGGTAGGCAAGCTCATCTGCGCATCCAATGAAAACAAAGTGCTTTTCGATTTCTTTAAGACCGGCACCTATGATAAAAACAGAGAGTTTATCCTGACCACATCCCCTTCCATGGATATTCTTATTTCCTCCAATCTTGAGAGACTGATTTTCCACTCCACAGGTAATGACGCTGTGAAGACCGCTGCTCTTATGAATGAGCTTAAGACTACAGGGGCATATACTGTTACAGCCGATATGAAGGATTACATGAAGGATTTCCTGGGTGGATTTGCTTCTCAGGCCGATACAGCAGCCATCATTGGTCAGATTTATAAAAATGATAATTACGTTATCGATACCCATACAGGTGTAGCAGCTTCCGTTTACGACCGGTATGCAAAGGAGACAGGTGACAAGACAGTTACTGTCATTGCGTCTACTGCATCTCCTTATAAGTTTTCCAGAGCTGTAGTAGCAGGTATCGAAGGCGAAGAGGATGACGTATCTGACGATTTTGCCCTTATTGACAGACTAAAACAGCTGTCTCGTGTGGCTCTTCCTCAGGCAGTTATCGAGATTAAAAATGCCAAGATTCTCCATGATACAGTCTGTGAAAAAACAGCTATGCAGGATGAAGTGGAAAAGTACCTGGGACTGTAAATGTAAAAAGTTAATAAAATATCTATACAGTGGCAGTAAAATGCCACTGTTTTCTTATGTTTGGGGGGAGTTAATTCTTTACAAAATACTTACTAAATGTTAAAATTTTGTTTAAGCGGGCTTATATAGCCACAAAACCTTTAGGAGGGTATTTTAATGTCTAGAGTTAAACAGTCTATGGACGGTAATACAGCAGCAGCACACGTAGCGTATGCTTATACTGATGTTGCAGCTATTTACCCAATTACTCCTTCCAGCCCTATGGCTGACTACGTTGATCAGTGGTCTGCACAGGGTCAGGAAAACATTTTTGGCAATCAGGTTAAGGTTGTAGAGATGCAGTCTGAGGCAGGCGCTGCAGGTACCGTACACGGTTCCCTTGGCGTTGGTGCTATCACCACCACATTTACTGCATCACAGGGTTTACTTCTGATGATTCCCAATATGTACAAGATTGCAGCCGAGCAGCTTCCTTGCGTATTCGATGTATCCGCTCGTACCGTAGCTACTCAGTCCCTCAACATCTTCGGTGACCATTCTGACGTTTATGCATGTCGCCAGACCGGTTTTGCCATGATGTGTGAGACCAATCCTCAGGAAGTTATGGATCTTTCTCCTGTAGCTCATCTTGCAGCTATCGAGGGTAAGGTTCCTTTCCTTAACTTCTTTGATGGTTTCCGTACTTCTCATGAGATCCAGAAGATCGAGAAGTGGGATTATGCAGATCTTAAAGAGATGTGCAATTTCGATTCTATCAAGGCTTTCCGTGAGCATGCTCTGAATCCTGAGCATCCTGCTATGCGTGGTTCTCATGAAAACGGCGACGTATTCTTCCAGCACAGAGAGGCTTGTAACACAGTTTACAATGAGCTTCCTGCAGTTGTTGAGAAGTACATGAAGAAGGTAAACGAAAAGCTTGGTACAAATTATGACCTTTTCAACTACTACGGTGCTCCTGATGCAGAGAGAGTAGTTGTATGTATGGGTTCCTTCTGTGATACCCTTGAGGAAGTAATTGACTACCTTACAGCAAAGGGTGAGAAGGTCGGCCTTATTAAGGTTAGACTTTACAGACCTTGGGTATCTGAGGCATTCTTAAAGGTTCTGCCTAAGACAGCCAAGAAGGTTGCTGTTCTTGACCGTACCAAGGAGCCTGGTGCTCTTGGTGATCCTCTTTACCTGGATGTTGCAGCTACACTTCGTGAGGCTGAGCTTAATGCTATCGTTCTTACAGGTGGTCGTTACGGTCTTGGTTCCAAGGATACTCCTCCTTCATCAGCTTTTGCTATTTTCAAAGAGCTTGAGAAGGACGCTCCAAAGAGAAGATTTACAGTTGGTATCGTAGATGATGTTACCAATCTCTCTCTTCCTGAGGTTAAGCCGGCTCCTATTACTTCTGCTCCAGGTACAAAGGAGTGCAAGTTCTGGGGTCTCGGCGGTGATGGTACTGTAGGTGCTAACAAGAACTCTACAAAGATCATCGGTGACCA
>JAZLGU010000073.1:0-25481 GCA_045616485.1 Lachnospiraceae bacterium | reverse complement strand
TGTAAGGAATAAACTGCCCAAGATAGCAATCTCAGTTACGAGGTTGCTATTTTTTTATCTTTATACGTCAAAGAAAATGCAACACTTTTTCTTGTCAAGGTAAACGCAACAAAAATTGCATTTAATTTGAAAAGTTACAGTGTCAGTTTTTGTTACAGGCTTTTTCAATGAACATTGTATTTTTTTCAAAAAGGCTATATAATAGGAAGGCTAAAAATAAGTAGAGGTATTTTATGGAAGATAAACACATTCATACTCACATAGATGAAAGTGGAAATGTATACAGCCATAGTCATGAGGACCATCACCATGAGGACCACCGTCACGGCGAGGCTGAGGAGCATAGCCACCAGGACAGCCACGGACATATGCATCCCCATACAGAAACAAAGCAGGTGCTGAATCGTATGTCCAAAATTATCGGTCACATGGAATCGGTAAAGACTATGGTGGAAAATGGCCGGGACTGCACAGAAGTTCTTATCCAGCTGTCTGCAGTTAAGTCTGCTATTAACGGAGTTAGCAAGATTATCCTGAAAGATCATCTGGAGCACTGCATAGTAGATGCAGCTGAAGAGGGCGATGAAGAGGCATTAAAAGAACTGGAAAAAGCTATTGATATGATGCTGAAAAGCTAATGGGGGGCTTATGAGCTTTCCCTTCTTTATTTATAAGAAATGTTCATAAATTGTTAAAAATATTTTTTATAAAAACACTTGCATTTCTTTATATTTGGGTGTATAATTCTGCCTGTTGTGACCTTGATAGCGATGAAGCGTGAGGTTGCCGTCTGAAAAGACGGGTTTTCCGCGGAGCGAATGTCAAGTTAGAATACCTGACGACAAGTCACTGTACCTAATTAAATGCAGGTTATCTGCAAAGCGTGTTATTCAGCCTATTCGGGAGGTTGAGCGATCATAAGCAGCCAGGGGAAACTCTGGTTTGTTATTCCGACAGGCATGATACACACGGATATGTGTACAGTCACCGCTTGTCGTACTGCAATTAAGTGCGAATAAGGAGGCGACATTTTTTATGGCTAATCAGAAGAACGTGATGAGAATCACACTCAAGGCTTACGATCATCAGTTAATCGATGCATCTGCTGCTAAGATTATTGAGACTGCCAAGAAGACAGGATCTAAGGTAAGTGGACCAGTTCCCCTTCCTACAAAGAAGGAAGTAGTTACTATCCTTCGTGCTGTACATAAGTACAAGGATTCCAGAGAGCAGTTCGAGCAGAGAACACATAAGAGACTGATCGACGTTATCGAGCCTACACAGAAGACTGTAGATGCTCTTTCAAGACTTGAGATCCCTGCCGGTGTTCACATCGTAATCAAGATGTAATCGAACCCGACAAACAAGATGGTTTAATATCCTTCGATTCCGCCACCACAACGGGCGGGAAAGAGGTTTGACATAGGGTCCAAGAGCGTAGCACTGACTACGACCAAGCATCCTGGCGAACCATCTAGAATGACTGCATGACGATACCCATTGTATGGGAGGCAATGTGGTCCGCTGTAGATTTTAACAGGAGGTAACAAACATGAACAAAGCTATTTTAGCTACAAAGATCGGTATGACACAGATCTTTGACGAGAACGGGAATTTAATTCCTGTAACCGTACTTCAGGCTGCTCCAAACGTTGTAACACAGGTTAAGACTGTTGAGAACGATGGATACGCTGCTGTACAGGTAGGCTTCGGCGACATCAGAGAGGTGCTCGTTAACAAGCCAAGAAAAGGACATTTCGCAAAAGCCGGTGTTGAATGCAAGAGATTTCTTAGAGAATTCAGATTTGACAATGCCGCAGAGTACACTGTAGGTCAGGAGATTAAGGTTGATGTTTTCGCAGCAGGCGAGAAGGTTGACGCTACTGGCATTACAAAGGGTAAAGGTTTCCAGGGCGCCATCAAGAGACATGGCCTTTCCAGAGGACCTATGAAGCACGGTTCTAAGTACCACAGACATGCAGGTTCTAACGGTCCTGCTACTACACCTGGCCGTGTGTTCCCAGGTAAGCACATGCCTGGTCAGATGGGCCACGTAAAGGCTACAGTACAGAACCTTGAGGTTGCAAGAATCGATGCTGAGAACAATCTCATCCTTATTAAGGGTGCTGTTCCAGGACCTAAGAAGGCACTGATTACTATCAAGGAAACCGTTAAGTGCGGTAAGTAATCTCTAGGAAAGGAGGAACAACAAAATGGCAAACGTAAAAGTTTTCAATATGGAAGGCAAGGAAGTTGGCTCTCTTGAGCTCAACGATTCCATTTTCGCTGTAGATGTAAATGAGCATCTTATGCATATGGCTGTTGTTGGTCAGCTGGCACACAAGCGTCAGGGCACACAGTCAACAAAGACAAGAGCAGAAGTTTCCGGTGGCGGCAGAAAGCCTTGGAAGCAGAAGGGCACAGGCCACGCTAGACAGGGTTCAACAAGAGCTCCTCAGTGGACAGGCGGTGGCGTTGTATTTGCTCCAAAGCCAAAGGAATATTCTCTCAAGATGAACAAGAAGGAAAAGGCAGGCGCAATTAAGTCCGCTCTTACTTCTAAGGTAAATGACCAGAAGTTCATCGTACTTGATTCTCTCGAGCTTGCAGAGATCAAGACAAAGAAGATGGTTGCTGTTCTTAACAGCTTCAACCTTACAAAGGCACTCGTAGTTATGGACAAGGTTGACGAGAACGTTATCCTTTCCGCACAGAACATCCCTGATGTAAGAACAACAGTTTCTGAGAGCATCAACGTATTTGATCTTCTTAAGTATGACACGGTTGTTATTACTAAGGAGGCTGTAAAGAAGATTGAGGAGGTATACGCATAATGGCAGACCTTAAGTATTATGACGTTATCCTTGCTCCTCTTGTAACAGAGAAGAGCATGAACTTTATGGCTGAGAAGAAGTACGCATTCCTGGTTAATCCGGATGCAACAAAGTCTCAGATTAAAGAGGCTGTTGAGAAGATGTTTGCAGGTGCAAAGGTTGCTAAGGTAAACACTATGAATCTCGATGGCAAGAGCCGCAGACGTGGCATGACAGTAGGTAAGACAGCAGACAAGAAGAAGGCAGTTGTTCAGCTTACAGCTGACAGTGCTGAGATTGAGATTTTCTCAGGTCTGTAAAGAGTAGCGCGGAAAAAGCTTAGCTTTTACAGTAAGAAAAGATATCGCGCAGTTGAAAGGAGTTAATAAAATGGGAATTAAAACATATAACCCATATACACCTTCCAGAAGAAATATGACCGGTCTTGATTTCGCAGAAATCACAGCAAAGGCTCCAGAGAAGTCCCTTACAGTTTCTCTTAAGAAGAACTCCGGTCGTAATAATCAGGGAAAGATTACAGTTAGACATCAGGGCGGTGGCTCTAGAAGAAAGTACAGAATCATTGATTTCAAGAGAAATAAGGATAACATTCCTGCAAAGGTTCTGACAATCGAGTATGATCCTAACAGAACAGCTAACATTGCACTTATCTGCTATGCAGATGGCCAGAAAGCATACATCCTTGCTCCTGCTGGTCTCAAGGTTGGCGATACACTTATGAACGGTGAGAATGCCGAGGCTAGAACAGGTAACTGTCTGCCACTTAAGAACATTCCTATCGGTTCTATGATTCACAATATCGAGCTCATTCCTGGTAAGGGCGCACAGCTTGTACGTGCTGCCGGTAACTCAGCTCAGCTCATGGCTAAGGAAGGTAAGTACGCAGTACTTCGTCTCCCTTCAGGCGAAATGAGAATGGTTCCTATCGAAGGCCGCGCAACAATCGGTCAGGTTGGTAATATTGAACATAACCTTGTTAACGTTGGTAACGCTGGTCGTAAGCGTCACATGGGCATTCGTCCTACAGTTCGTGGTTCTGTAATGAACCCTAACGATCATCCACACGGTGGTGGTGAAGGTAAGTGTCCTGTTGGTCGTCCAGGCCCTGTTACACCTTGGGGTAAGCCAGCTCTTGGTCTTAAGACTCGTGACAAGAAGAAGGCTTCTAACAAGCTCATCATGAGAAGACGTAACGGTAAGGCATTAACAAAGTAGTTGATAAGGAGGAAGAATAATAATGGCACGTTCACTTAAAAAGGGACCTTTCATTGACGCTTCCCTTCTCAAGAAGGTTGAAGCTGTAGTAAAGTCCGGCGACAAGCAGGTTATCAAGACATGGTCCAGACGTTCTACAATCTTCCCTCAGATGGTTGGTCTTACAATCGCTGTTCATGATGGAAGAAGACATGTTCCGGTATATGTTACTGAGGATATGGTTGGCCATAAGCTTGGTGAGTTCGTAGCAACAAGAACTTACAAGGGTCACGGCAAGGACGAGAAGAAGTCCGGCAGATAGTAGATACTTAAAATTAATATAAGCCACCGGGTTATAAAACCCGGTCGGCGGAAATGTACCGGCGGAGAGCCGCCGAAAAATAAGGAGGTTTTTCATCCATGGCTAAAGGACATAGATCCCAAATTAAGCGTGAGAGAAACGAGAACCAGAGAGACAGACGCCCTTCAGCAAAGCTTAGCTATGCTCGCGTTTCTGTTCAGAAGGCTTGCTTCGTTCTTGATGCTATCAGAGGCAAGGATGTGCAGACAGCACTTGGCATTCTGGCATACAATCCCAGATATGCTTCAACCTTAATAGAGAAGTTACTCAAGTCAGCAATTGCAAATGCAGAGAACAACAATGGTATGGATCCTGCAAAGCTTTATATCGCAGAGTGTTATGCAAACTGCGCACCTACAATGAAGAGAATTCATCCACGTGCACAGGGTAGAGCATACCGCATTTTAAAGCGTATGAGCCACATCACAATTGTACTTGATGAGAGATAAGGAGGGCAATCATGGGTCAGAAAGTTAATCCTCATGGATTAAGAGTCGGCGTTATCAGTGACTGGGATTCCAAATGGTATGCAGAGGCTGATTTTGCAGACAACTTAGTAGAAGATTACAATATCAGAAAATTCCTGAAGAAGAAGCTTTATGCAGCAGGAATCAGCAGAATCGAGATCGAGAGACGCACACAGGATCAGATTAAGGTTATCATTTACACAGCTAAGCCAGGTCTGGTTATCGGTAAGGGTGGCGCAGAGATCGAGAATTTAAAGACAGAGGTTGCCAAGGTTGCAGCAGGCAAGAAGGTTAATCTCGAAATTAAGGAAATCAAGAAGCCAGATGCAAACGCTCAGCTTGTAGCAGAGAACATTGCACAGCAGCTTGAGAACCGTGTATCCTTCCGTCGTGCTATGAAGTCCACAATGGGACGTACAATGAAGTCTGGCGTTAAGGGTATTAAGGCAGCAGTTTCCGGACGTCTTGGTGGTGCAGATATCGCACGTACTGAGCATTACATTGATGGTACTATCCCTCTTCAGACAATCCGTGCAGATATCGATTACGGTTTCGCAGAGGCAGATACAACCTATGGTAAGCTTGGCGTCAAGGTTTGGATTTACAATGGTGAAGTTCTTCCCACCAAGTCAAACAAAAAGGAAGGGAGCGATAAATAAATGTTAATGCCAAAAAGAGTAAAGCGCCGTAAGCAGTTCCGCGGCACTATGAAGGGTAAGGCTTTAAGAGGTAATACAATTTCTAACGGCGAATATGGTCTTGTTGCTATGGAGCCTTGCTGGATTAAGTCAAACCAGATTGAAGCAGCCCGTGTTGCTATGACACGTTATATTAAGCGTGGTGGTAAGGTATGGATTAAGATTTTCCCTGACAAGCCTATCACTACAAAACCTGCTGAAACTCGAATGGGTTCCGGTAAGGGAACAGTTGAGTACTGGGTAGCTGTAGTTAAGCCCGGCCGTGTAATGTTTGAAATCGCAGGTGTACCTGAGGAGACAGCAAGAGAGGCTCTTAGACTTGCTATGCACAAGCTTCCTGTTAAGTGCAAGATCGTTTCCAAGGCAGATCTGAATGGAGGTGCGGACAATGAAAACTAATAAGTACGTAGAAGAGTTACAGGCTAAGTCCGTAGCCGAATTAAATAGCGAGCTGGTTGCAGCTAAGAAGGAACTTTTCAACTTGAGATTCCAGAATGCAACAAATCAGCTTGAGAACACAAGCAGAATTACTGAAGTTAGAAAGAACATCGCTCGTATTCAGACAGTGATTTCTTCTAAGCAGAACTAATTGATTTTGCATGTTAACTCATATTGAAAGGAGTACTCACGTGGAAGAGAGAAATCTTAGAAAAGTTCGTATCGGCAAGGTTGTATCCGACAAGATGGATAAGACAATCGTTGTTGCCGTAGTCGACAACGTAAAGCATCCTCTTTACGGCAAAATCGTAAAGAGAACATACAAGCTTAAGGCTCATGATGAGAATAACGAGTGCCATGTTGGCGATAGAGTTAAGGTTATGGAGACCAGACCTCTGTCCAAGGACAAGAGATGGAGACTTGTTGAGATCGTCGAGAAGGCAAAATAGTATTTGACTTCATATATTCGGAAAGGAGTATCATACAATGGTACAGACAGAGAGCAGACTTAAGGTTGCTGACAATACCGGAGCAAAGGAGTTACTTGTTATCCGTGTTATGGGCGGTTCAACCAGAAGATATGCAGGCGTCGGCGATATTATTGTTTGTGCGGTTAAGGATGCTACCAGCGGCGGTATCGTTAAGAAAGGCGATGTTGTTAAGGCAGTAGTTGTACGTACAAAGAAGGAGATCCGTCGTAAGGATGGTTCTTATATCCGCTTTGATGAGAATGCAGCAGTTATAATCAAGGACGACAATAATCCAAAGGGAACACGTATTTTTGGACCCGTTGCAAGAGAGCTTAGAGAGAAGCAGTTCATGAAGATCGTTTCACTCGCTCCCGAAGTATTATAGGAGGACGTCTAAATGTCAATGTTAAAAATTAAGAAGGGTGATACCGTAAAGGTTATCGCCGGCAAAGATAAGGGCAAGGAAGGCAAGGTTCTTTCTACTGACGGTAAGAAGGTAGTAGTTGAGGGCATCAATACCATCACAAAGCATACTAAGGCTTCCCAGCAGAACCCTAAGGGCGGCATCGTACATGAAGAGGCTGCCATTGATGTGTCTAACGTTATGTACGTACACAAGGGTAAGACTACAAGAGTTGGTTTCACAACTGTTGAAGGCAAGAACGGACAGAAGAAGGTTCGTGTTGCTAAGTCTACCAATGAAGTTATCGACTAATTCTGTGAGAGGAGGTCAAGAAAATTGGCACGTTTAAAAGAAACATATACAAATGAGATCGCTCCGGCTATGCAGAAGAAGTTCGGTTACAAGAACGTTATGCAGATTCCGAAGCTTGACAAGATCGTAATAAATATGGGTGTCGGCGAAGCAAAAGACAACGCTAAGGCACTTGAGTCAGCTGTTAAGGATATGGAGGCTATTACAGGTCAGAAGGCTGTAGTTACTAAGGCTAAGAAGTCTATCGCTAACTTCAAGATCAGAGAAGGTCTTGCAATTGGTTGTAAGGTAACACTTCGTGGTGAGAAGATGTACGAGTTCGCAGATCGTCTTATCAACCTTTCACTTCCTCGCGTACGTGACTTTAGAGGCGTAAATCCTAACGCATTTGATGGCAGAGGAAACTATGCTCTTGGTGTTAAGGAGCAGATCATTTTCCCTGAAATCGAGTATGATAAGGTTGACAAGGTACGTGGTATGGACGTTATCTTCGTTACAACAGCAAAGACAGATGAGGAAGCTCGTGAGCTTCTTACTCAGTCCGGTATGCCTTTCAGCAAGTAAGGCGACTTTTAGGAGGATAAACTAATGGCAAAAACTTCTATGAAGTTAAAACAGCAGCGCAAGCCTAAGTTCTCTACACAGGCTTATACACGTTGCAAGATTTGTGGACGTCCCCATGCATATCTCAGAAAGTACGGAATTTGCAGAATCTGCTTCCGTGAGCTTGCATACAAGGGCGAGATCCCGGGTGTAAGAAAAGCATCCTGGTAGGACATGTACGGGTGATTCATCCGGAATCCCCTTAATGACATTACGACAAGCAGACAAAGGTCTGGACTTCGTAATATGGCAATTTTTTAGGAGGAAATTTCATTATGACAATGAGCGATCCGATTGCAGATATGCTTACAAGAATCCGTAACGCAAATACTGCTAAGCACGACACCGTTGAAGTACCTTCTTCAAAGATGAAGCTTGCTATTGCTGACATCCTTGTTAAGGAAGGTTATATCAAGGGTTACGAGATTACAGAAGATGGCGTTCAGAAGAACATCGTCATCACACTTAAGTATGGTAAGGATAAGAACGAGAAGGTTATCACAGGTTTAAAGAGAATCTCCAAGCCTGGTCTTCGTGTATATGCTAGCAAGGAAGAGCTTCCAAGAGTACTTGGTGGTCTCGGTACAGCTATCATTTCCACCAACAAGGGCGTTATTACCGATAAGGAAGCACGCGCACTGAACGTTGGCGGTGAAGTTCTCGCATTCGTATGGTAATTATTCACCATTATAATTTTTAGGAGGTACGGGCATGTCACGTATAGGTAAGATGCCAATCGCCATTCCTGCAGGTGTTACTGTAAGTGTGGCAGAAAATAATAAGGTTACCGTTAAGGGACCAAAGGGTACTCTTGAGAGAGTTCTCGCACCAGAAATGATTATTAAGGTTGAGGGAGCAGAGGTTACTGTTTCCAGACCAGACGACCTGAAGAGATCCAGATCCCTTCACGGTCTTACAAGAACACTTATCAACAATATGGTTGTAGGTGTTACAGAAGGTTACCAGAAGGTTCTTGAAATCAATGGTACCGGTTACAGAGCAGCTAAGTCCGGTAAGGAGCTTACACTCACACTCGGTTATTCCCATCCTGTTATCATGATCGATCCAGAGGGCATCGAGACTGTTCTTGAGGGACAGAACAAGATTACCGTTAAGGGTATCGACAAGGAAAAGGTTGGCCAGTACGCAGCTGAAATCAGAGCTAAGAGAGGACCTGAGCCATATAAGGGCAAGGGTATCAAGTATGCTGATGAAGTTATCAGACGTAAGGCTGGTAAGACAGGTAAGAAGTAAGAGAGGAGAAAATAGAAAATGGTAAGCAAAGAATCAAGAAGTGAAATTCGTGCTAAAAAGCACATGAAGATCCGTAATCGTTTCTCCGGTACAGCTGAAAGACCTAGACTTGCAGTTTTCAGAAGCAACAAGCATATGTATGCTCAGATAATTGACGATGTTGCTGGTAATACACTTGTTAGTGCATCCACAACAGAGAAGGAAATCAAAGCAGAGCTTGAGAACACAGACGACGTAGCAGCAGCAACTTATCTTGGTACAGTAATTGCTAAGCGTGCTCTTGAGAAGAACATCACAGAGGTTGTTTACGACCGTGGTGGTTTCGTATATCAGGGCAAGATTAAGGCACTTGCTGAGGCCGCAAGAGAAGCTGGACTTCAGTTCTAAGTGGGAGGAAAACGATGAGAGATACACAAGAAACCACAAGAGTGGAAATGGAAGATAAGGTCGTTGATATCAAGCGAGTATCTAAGACCGTTAAGGGTGGTCGTAAGATGAGATTCGCTGCACTCGTAGTAGTTGGCGACAAGAACGGCCATGTAGGCGTAGGCCTTGGTAAAGCTGCAGAAGTACCTGAAGCTATCCGCAAGGCTAAGGAAGACGCTATGAAGAAGGTTATCGAGGTTCCTATGAATGATCTCGGCAGCACACCTCACGATTTCACAGGCTTTTATGGCAGCTCCAGCGTTCTGCTGAAGACAAGTCCAGAAGGTACTGGTATCATCGCTGGTGGTCCTGCTCGTATCGTTCTTGAGCTTGCAGGCTATAAGAACATTCGTACAAAGTCCCTCGGCTCCAACAACAAGCAGAACGTAGTTATGGCTACAATCGAAGGCCTTAAGAATCTTAAGACTCCTGAGCAGGTAGCTGCACTTCGTGGCATTTCTGTTGAGCAGTTAATGTAAGGAGGAACAGAAAATGGCAGACACATTAAAGATTACTTTAGTAAAGTCCCCCGTTGGTGCAATCCCTAAGCAGAGAGCAACAATCGAGGCACTTGGCCTCCATAAGATCGGTCAGTCCGTTGAGAAGAAAAACATCAAGGCTGTTACTGGTCAGATCCAGAAGGTTAGACATTTAGTAAAGGTAGAAGAAATCTAATCAGGAGGAGAGCACAGATGAATTTAACAACTATCAGACCTGCAGAAGGCTCAACACAGTCCAATAATTTCAGACGTGGTCGTGGTCATGGTTCAGGAAACGGTAAGACAGCTGGTTACGGACATAAGGGACAGAAGGCTCGTTCCGGTAGACCAAGACCTGGTTTTGAAGGTGGTCAGAACCCATTATACAGAAGACTCCCTAAGAGAGGCTTCAATTGTAGAAATTCTAAGGAAATCATTGCAATCAATCTTGAAGTACTTAACTGCTTCGAGGATGGCGCAGAGGTTACTGTTGAGAGTCTGATTAACGCAGGTATCATTAACAACCCTAAGGATGGCGTTAAGCTTCTCGGCAATGGCGAAATTACCAAAAAGCTTGACGTTAAGTTGAACGCATTCTCTCAGAGTGCAATCGAGAAGATTCAGGCTGCAGGTGGAAAAACTGAGGTGATTTAATGATTAAGACATTTATTAATGCACTTAAAATTAAAGACATCCGTACAAGACTGCTTTACACATTCATTGCTTTGATTATTGTAAGAATTGGTTGTCAGCTTCCGGTTCCCGGAGTTAACCATTCATTATTCAAATCATTCCTTGAGGCAAGCAGTGGTCTTGGTTTCCTTGACGCCTTAACAGGTGGATCATTCACAGAGATGTCAATCTTTGCACTGAACATCTCCCCGTATATCACATCATCAATCATTATGCAGCTCCTCACAATAGCTATTCCAAAGCTTGAGGAGATGCAGAAGGATGGCGAGACAGGACGTAAGAAAATCGCTGAAATTACAAGATACGTAACAATTGGTCTTGCATTATTCGAGTCCATTGCTATGGGTATTGGTTTTAACAACGGTGGTTATCTCCAGAAGGGCAATGCTTTCCTTACTATTTTAGTAATCACAGCTTCCTTCACAGCCGGTTCAGCTTTCCTTATGTGGTTAGGTGAGCAGATTACAGAGAAGGGTATCGGAAATGGTATTTCCGTAATCCTCCTTATCAATATCGTTGCAAAGCTTCCTAGCGATTACGCATCATTGTTCAATATATACGTAACAAAGGCTAGCAGATTTGTAACAGGTGCTATCGGTTGCCTGGTAATTATTGCAGTTACCGCACTGCTGGTAGTACTTATCATCCTTCTTCAGGATGCTCAGAGAAGAATCAGCGTACAGTACGCAAAGAAAATGCAGGGTAGAAAGATGGTAGGCGGTCAGTCTTCCTTCATTCCACTTCGTGTTAACACAGCAGGTGTTATCCCTGTAATCTTTGCAGTCAGCCTTCTTCAGACACCAATCATTGTATCTTCACTGGTAGGTGTTGGCGCTTCTACAAACGGTAATGTATGGCAGAAGATACTCATGTTTCTTAGCCAGCAGAACTGGTGCAGGTTTACAACAGATGGATATGCTATTTATACATTAGGTATGCTTCTTTATATAGCACTTATCATCTTCTTTGCATATTTCTATACTGCAATTACATTCAATCCTGCAGAAGTTTCCAACAACCTTAAAAAGCAGGGTGGATTTATTCCTGGTATCAGACCGGGCAGACCTACAACAGATTACCTTACAAAGGTACTCAACAATATCATCTTAATCGGTGCTGTTGGTCTTACAATTGTAGCTCTTATTCCGATCTTCTTCACAGGAGTTTTCCCTAAGGCTAACGTAAGCTTTGGTGGTACATCCGTTATCATTATCGTAGGTGTTATCCTCGAGATGATGCAGCAGGTTGAGTCTATGATGAGAGAGCGTCACTACAAGGGCTTCCTTTCAGAGGACTAGTTAAGGAATTATAACAGGGGATCGCCTGGGTTCACACGAATCCGGGCATTCCCTTTTGTTTGGTTTTTATGGGAGGTGTTTTATGAAACTTATTATGCTTGGAGCACCGGGTGCAGGAAAAGGCACTCAGGCAAAGCAGATAGCAGCAAAATACGGTATTCCTCATATCTCTACAGGAGATATCTTCAGAGCCAATCTGAAGCAGGGGACAGAGCTTGGACTTAAGGCCAAGGAATACATGGACAAGGGGCTTCTTGTTCCGGATTCTCTGACACTGGAGCTTATTATGGACCGTTTCAACAACGCAGATTGTGCAAACGGATATGTACTTGATGGTTTTCCAAGGACAATACCACAGGCGGAGGCACTTACAGAAGCGCTTTCAAAAAATAATGATGCTATAGATTATGCAGTGGACGTAGATGTTCCTGATGAGGTAATTGTAAACCGTATGTCAGGACGGAGAGCTTGTCTTGGCTGTGGTGCTACCTATCATATAGTTTTCAATGCACCTAAGACTGAGGGAAAGTGCGATGTTTGTGGAGCTGAACTGGTTCAGCGTCAGGATGATAAGCCTGAAACAGTACTTAATCGTCTTTCTGTTTATCATGAACAGACACAGCCGCTGATTGATTACTATAAGGCTGCAGGTAAGCTTCGTTCAGTAGACGGTACTCAGAATATGGATAAAGTTTTCGAGGATATTATTTCGATTCTCGAGGCATAGAAAGAGCTGAATTATGGCAGTTACCATTAAAAGCGAAAGAGAAATACAACTGATGCGTGATGCCGGAAAGATTCTTGCAGAAGTCCATGACAGACTGCAGGAAACAATAAAGCCGGGTATTACAACATGGGATATAGATAAGCTGGGAGAAGAGCTTATAAGAAAAGCAGGATGTATTCCTTCTTTTCTTAATTATGACGGCTATCCTGCTTCTATATGCACATCAGTTAATGAACAGGTAGTGCATGGCATCCCAAGTAAAAAGAAGATACTGCATGAAGGTGATATTATTTCTCTGGATGCAGGTGTGATTTATAAAGGATACCAGTCTGACGCTGCTCGTACTCATGCAGTTGGTAAAATCAGTAAAGAAGCACAGCAGCTAATTGATGTTACCAGAGAGTCCTTTTTCGAAGGCATTAAATATGCCAAAGTGGGACACAGACTGAACGAGATCGGCGCAGCTGTTGAAGACTATATATTAAAGTATGGTTATTCAAGCGTCAGGGATTTGTGTGGCCATGGTATTGGCACACAGCTTCATGAAGATCCGCAGATACCCAATTTCAGACAGGCAGTTAAGGGCATTCGTTTACAGCCCGGTATGACACTGGCTATCGAGCCTATGATTAATATAGGTACACATGAAGTTGAATTTTTAGATGATGGATGGACCTGCCTCACAGCAGATCGTTCATTATCGGCTCATTACGAAAATACAATCCTCATAACAGAGGGCGAACCTGAAATATTATCATTAATTCACTAAACTTGCTGAAGAGCATGAAAGGGATTTATGGCAAAGAGCGATTTAATCGAATTAGAAGGAACCGTAGTAGAAAAGCTTCCAAATGCAATGTTCAGAGTAGAGCTTGAAAACGGACATATTGTACTTGCTCACATCAGTGGCAAGCTTAGAATGAACTATATTAAAATAGTTCCAGGAGATAAAGTAACACTTGAGATGTCTCCATACGATTTAACTAAAGCACGTATCACCTGGAGAGACAAATAATCCGGGGGCCACGTGATTTATTAAATTTTTATAACTTTTAAAAACTTCTTGCAAAGTGTGGCATTTCGGAGTATAATGCTACACGGACTTTTTTTGAAAGGAGAAAACACAATGAAAGTCAGATCTTCAGTTAAACCGATTTGCGAGAAATGCAAAGTCATCAAGAGAAAGGGTTCCATCAGAATCATCTGCGAGAATCCTAAGCACAAGCAGAGACAGGGCTAATCCCGATACCTTAAGATAAGGATCGTTTTCATGGAGCGTCAATAAAAGTCGTTCCTTATAGAAACCGGTACCTTGCTTTCTGTGTTGCAATGATCTGTTCGGATTACAGGGACAGACACCGGACATTTCCGGGCAAAACTTGGATACGTCTAAGTTTTCTTGTGATACCATGAGGCTTATTTTACAATAAGACCTTCACTAGGCAATTACCGCCTGCGTGATGACAGGTATCATTGCCAGTGCTGCGATTATTTCATATTATAATTGTGGTCATGGTTTAAAGCGGCTGGGCAGCATAATGCTGCAATGCAGGCAGTGCCTGCAAGATTTCATTTTATTTTTACGGAGGTACATACACATGGCTCGTATTAGTGGTGTAGACTTACCAAGAGAGAAACGTGTAGAAATCGGACTTACTTACATCTTTGGTATCGGCAGAGTAAGCTCCAATCGCATCCTTGAGAAGGCAAATGTAAATCCCGACACTCGTGTTCGTGATCTTACAGACGAAGAGGTTGCTAGAATTCGTGAAGTTATCGATGCTGACTTCATGGTAGAGGGTGATTTAAGACGTGAAACCGCTCTTAACATCAAGAGACTCCAGGAAATCGCATGCTACAGAGGCATCCGCCACAGAAAGGGACTTCCAGTTCGTGGTCAGAATACCAAGAACAATGCCAGAACAAGAAAAGGCCCTAAGAGAACAGTGGCAAACAAGAAGAAATAATCAGGAGGAATCGAAATGGCTACAAAGAAGGTTTCATCAGCAGCAAAGAAGTCTGCTAAAAAGCGTGTTAAGAAGAACGTGGATCATGGCCAGGCTCATATCCAGTCTTCCTTCAACAATACAATTGTTACACTCACAGATGCTCAGGGAAATGCAATTTCTTGGGCAAGTGCTGGCGGTTTAGGTTTCAGAGGCTCCAGAAAGTCAACTCCTTACGCTGCTCAGATGGCAGCTGAGACTGCAGCAAAGGTTGCTGTTACTCAGGGGCTTAAGAGCGTAGACGTTATGGTAAAGGGACCTGGTACAGGTCGTGAGGCAGCTATCCGTGCACTTCAGGCATGTGGAATCAACGTAACATCTATTAAGGACGTTACACCAGTTCCTCACAACGGATGCAGACCACCAAAGCGTAGAAGAGTCTAATTAAGGAGGAAATTTAAATGGCTAGAAATACAGATCCAGTTTTAAAGCAGTGCCGTGCACTCGGCCTTGAGCCATCTGTTCTTGGTATCAACAAGAAGTCCAACAGAGCATTCTCCAGACAGGGCAAGAAGATTTCCGAGTACGGTGTTCAGTTAAGAGAGAAGCAGAAGGCTAAGTTCATTTATGGTGTTCTTGAGAAGCCTTTCCGCAACAACTTTGAGAAAGCAAAGAAGATTAAGACCGGTACTACCGGTGACAATATGATGATCCTCCTTGAGAGACGTCTTGACAATGTTATGTTCCGTCTTGGCTATGGCCGTACAAGAACAGAAGCTCGTCAGATCGTTGACCACAAGCAGGTTCTCGTAAATGGCAAGTGCGTTAACATCCCATCTTACCTTGTAAAGGCTGGCGATGTTATCGAGATCAGAGACACAAAGAAGTCCTCTCAGAGATATAAGGACATTCTTGAGGTTACTGAGGGAAGACTTGTTCCAGCATGGCTCGAGGCAGATCATGCGAACCTCTCCGGTAAGGTTAATGAGCTTCCTACAATCGACATGATTGACGTTCCTGTTAACGCAACACTTATTGTCGAGCTGTATTCCAAGTAGGATATGATTTTCGGGAGAGTTCCCGGAATTCTAAAACACATTTACCAAATTATAACAAGGAGGGTCCGATATGTTTGATTTCGATTTTAAGCCGGCCAAGATTGAAGTGGTTGAAGTTTCAGAAGATAAGAAATACGGTCGTTTTGTTGTAGAGCCTCTCGAGCGTGGTTATGGCATTACGTTAGGTAATTCACTCAGAAGAATTATGCTTTCATCTCTTCCAGGTACAGCTGTAAGTCAGGTCAAGATTGATGGCGTAGTGCATGAGTTCTCCAGCATCCCTGGTGTTAAGGAAGATGTTACAGAGATCATCATGAACATCAAGAGCCTGTCAATCAGAAATACTGCAAATACAAACGAGCCTAAGACTGCATACATTGAGTATGAGGGCGAGGGCGTTGTTACAGCAGCAGACATTATTGTTGATCAAGATATCGAAATTATCAATAAGGATCAGGTTATTGCTACTCTCAATGGTGGTGCAGATAGCAAGCTTTACATGGAGCTTACTATTCAGAATGGTAGAGGCTATATCAGCTCTGACAAGAATAAGGGAGCAGATCTTCCTATTGGAGTTATTGCTGTAGATTCTATTTACACACCTGTTGAAAGAGTAAATTTGACTGTAGAGAATACACGTGTCGGCCAGGTTACCGATTACGATAAGTTAACTCTTGATGTATATACAAACGGCACACTTGCACCAGACGAGTCCGTTAGCCTTGCAGCTAAGGTTCTGTCTGAGCATCTGAAGGCATTTATTGATCTTTCAGATCGTGCAGCAGATGTTCCTGTAATTGTACAGGAAGTTGCCGATGAGAAGGAAAAGGTGCTTGAAATGAGCATCGATGAACTTGAGCTTTCTGTTCGTTCCTTTAACTGCTTAAAGAGAGCCGGAGTTAACACTGTAGGTGAGTTGGTTAACAAGTCTCAGGATGATATGATGAAGGTTCGTAACCTTGGTCGTAAGTCCTTAGAAGAGGTCGATGCAAAATTAAAGGAACTCGGCTTGTCTCTTAGACATGGCGAGGAATAGGATCTTAGGAGGATTTAACAATGGCAGGCTATAGAAAACTTGGCAGAACATCAAGCCAGAGAAAAGCATTGCTTAGAAATCAGGTTACAAATCTTTTCTACAACGGAAAGATCGTTACCACAGAAGCAAAGGCTAAGGAAATAAAGAGCATTGCAGAAAAGATGATTACACTTGCTGTTAAGGAAATGAACAACTGCGAGACAGTAACAGTTAAGGCTAAAGTTGCCCGCAAGGACAAAGATGGCAAGAACGTTAAGGAAGTTGTTAACGGCAAGAAGGTTACAGTATATGATGAAGTAGAGAAGGAAATCAAGAAGGATATGCCTTCCAAGCTTCATGCACGCAGACAGCTTGAGGCTTATCTGTACGATGTTACAGAGGTTCCTACAACACTTGCTGGCAAGAAGAAGAACACAAAGAAGGTTGATGTTACAGAGAAGCTTTTCAATGACATCGCACCTAAGTATGCAGATCGCAAGGGCGGCTACACCAGAATCGTTAAGATTGGTCAGCGTAAGGGCGACGCAGCTATGGAAGTTCTTATTGAGCTCGTTTAATTTCATATTTATGATTTCAGACAGCCACAGAGTATTCTGTGGCTGTTTTCTTTTGCTTGAGTAATGATGCATTTTATGGTATATTATTTCAGTATGCATAAATATGGGTTATTATACCCTGGACAAGAGGACACAGGATGATAAAGGCGAAAGATCTTGCATATGAATATATAAGACGTGACGAAGAAGGTAATGTAGAGGGTGTAGTCCGTGCTGTGGATGGCGTGGATATTGACGTCAAGCCCGGACAGTTTGTATGTATACTGGGGCATAACGGTTCCGGTAAAAGTACTATTGCCAAGCAGATTAATGCTATACTGGAGCCTACGGAAGGTACCCTTTTTGTGGGCGGCCTGGATGCTTCTGATCATGAAAAGGTATGGGATATACGCCAGACCGCCGGAATGGTCTTTCAGAATCCCGATAATCAGATTATAGCCTCTGTTGTAGAGGAGGATGTAGGATTTGGCCCTGAGAATCTTGGAGTGCCCACAGATGACATCTGGAAGCGCGTAGAAGAGGCTTTAGAGGCCGTCGGCATGACCGAGTACAGACTTATGTCACCTAATCGTCTATCGGGCGGACAGAAGCAGCGTGTGGCCATAGCAGGCATCATGGCTATGAAGCCCAGATGTATTGTATTGGACGAGCCTACAGCTATGCTTGATCCGGTAGGACGAAAGGAAGTATTAAAGACTGTTCAGAAGCTGAATCGTGAAGAAGGCATGACTGTGCTTCTTATTACTCATTACATGGATGAAGTCATAGAGGCTGATAAAGTAATTGTAATGAATGATGGAAAGGTAGTACTTTCAGGGACACCACGACAGGTGTTTTCCCAGGTGGACAAGATGAAGAGCTATCATCTGGATGTGCCACAGGTCACAGAGCTGGCATATGAGCTTAAAAAAGCAGGAGTGCCTATGCCGGATGGCGTACTTACCATAGACGAATTTATCGAAGGATTCAAAAATGCTTGTACTAAATGACGTAAATTATATATATCAGAAGGATACAGCCATGGAGCGTAGAGCTGTATCCAATGTGAATCTGACGATTCCGGACGGACAGTTTATTGGGATTATAGGCCATACCGGTTCAGGAAAATCCACGCTGATTCAACACTTGAATGGATTATTAAAGCCTAGCTCCGGCAATATTTTTTACAATGGCAGAGATATATGGGATCCGGATTTTTCCAGGAAGGAACTTCGCACAAAAATAGGCCTGGTATTTCAGTATCCGGAGCATCAGCTTTTTGAGTCTACTATCGTGAAAGATGTGGAGTTTGGCCCGAAGAATCTTAAGCTTCCCAAGCTGGAAGTACAGATGCGTACTTTTGAGGCGCTAAAGACTGTGGGTATTTCTGATACTCTTTATGACACTTCACCTTTTGACTTATCCGGTGGACAAAAAAGAAGAGTGGCCATTGCGGGTGTTTTAGCCATGCAGCCGGAAGTGCTTATTCTTGACGAGCCTACAGCCGGGCTGGATCCTCAGGGAAGAGATGAGATACTGGATGCTGTTTCCAATATAAAAAAGACCAGAAATATTACTATTATACTGGTATCACATTCCATGGAAGATGTAGCCAGATATGTTGACAGAATCATCGTTATGGATCACGGATGCGTACGCTATGACGATGCGCCTGATGCAGTGTTCAGGCATTATGAGGAGCTTGAAAAAATCGGCCTGGCAGCTCCCCAGGTTACTTACCTTACTGACAAGATGATAAAAGCAGGCTATCCATTGCCGGATATAGCTACCACTGTAGCTAGCGCAAAAGAGATGCTGCTTGAGACTTATAATACGACGAGAAAATGATTAGAGACATAACAATTGGACAATATTATCCTGTAGATTCTTTCGTTCACCGACTGGACCCTAGAGTAAAGCTTATGGCTACGCTGGTATTTGTAGTCACCATGTTTTTATTTAAAAGTTTTGTAGGTTATATTCTTATTGGTGCATTTATTTTTACAGCAGTAAAAGTGTCTCATGTGCCTGTTAAGTACATGATGAAGGGCTTAAAAGCAATATGGGTTATACTTGCATTCACTTTGGTTTTCAACCTCTTTTTGACAGATGGTACTCCCATCGTGAGCTTTTGGAAGATTACCATCACATATGAAGGTGTAAGATTTGCTATATTCATGGCCCTTCGCCTGTTCCTGCTGGTAATAGGTACATCTCTTATGACACTTACCACCACACCCAATCAGCTTACTGACGGTATGGAAGTAGGCCTAAGATGGATGAAAAAAATACATATCCCTGTGCATGAGATAGCTATGATGATGTCGATAGCATTGCGATTCATTCCGATTCTCATGGAAGAGACCGACAAGATCATGAAGGCGCAGCAGGCCAGAGGAGCCGATTTTGAGGAGGGTAAGCTGCATGAGCGTGTCAAAGCCCTGATACCTATATTTATACCGCTGTTTGTATCAGCTTTCAGACGCGCAAATGACCTCGCTATGGCCATGGAAGCACGTGGGTATAGAGGAGACCAGGGTAGGACCCGTATGAAGCCCTTAAAGTACCATAGAAACGACTATTTGACCTATCTGGGCATGATACTTTTTATAGTTCTTTTAATAACCACAGATAAATTGGTAATGGAGTATCTTGTACCGTTAATGAATCTGCCCTATCAAATATAAGGAGACATTCTGCTTTTGAAAAGAGTGATGTTGACAATAGCATATGAAGGGACAAAATACTGCGGATGGCAGCAGCAGCCCAATGCCATCACTGTTGAAGGGATATTAAATCAGGAATTAACAAAGCTCCTAGGCGAGGAAATTCAAGTAATTGGAGCCAGTCGCACTGACTCCGGAGTCCATGCGCAGGGTAATGTATGTGTCTTTGATACTGACACCAGGATACCTGCTGAAAAGTTGTGTTATGCCCTCAATCGTTCTCTTCCTGAGGACATTGTAGTTCAAAGCTCCAGGCAGGTGCCGGACAGATTTCATCCCAGAAAGACCGTATGCGAAAAGACTTATGAATACAAGATCTGGAATGCAGATTTCATACAGCCTTTTAACAGGAAGTATACACATTTTGTTTACAGGAAGCTGGATACTGAAAAAATGCAGAAAGCAGCAGAGTATCTTACAGGCACCCATGATTTTACCAGCTTTTGCAGTATACATGCCACGGTGCCGGATCACATCCGCACCATATACGAAGCCACTGTAACGAGGGAGGGGAGCCTTGTTACCATTAGGCTTAAAGGCAATGGATTTTTATACAATATGGTCCGCATAGTAGCGGGGACACTGATTCAGGTGGGCACGGGGGAGCGTGATATAGAATCAGTTAAAAAGGCTCTTGATAGTCTTTGCCGCGAGGAAGCAGGGCCGACAGCACCGGCGCAGGGGCTGACTCTGGTGGGGATTCACTACCCGGAGCTGGATTAAGGAGAAAAGAGGAGTAAATTATGAAATTTCAAATGAAGCCGGGGAATATGCTTTATCCGCTTCCTGCGGTAATGGTTTCCTGTCAAAGGCCCGGAGAAAAAGCCAATATTATTACTCTTGCATGGGTGGGCACAGTATGCTCTGATCCTGCAATGGTAAGTATTTCCGTTCGACCGGAGCGTTATTCTCACAAAATAATAGAAGAGACCGGAGAATTTGTTATCAATCTTACCACAGAGGAGCTGGCCAAGGCTACAGACTGGTGTGGTGTAAAATCCGGTAGAGATGTGGATAAATTTAAGGAAATGGGGCTGCATCAGTGCACATGTCCCACAGTAGAGTGTCCCGGCATAGATGAAGCTCCGGTAAATATAGCCTGCCGTGTTACAGAGGTAAAGCATCTTGGCAGCCATGATATGTTTATCGCCAAGGTGACGGCTGTACAGGCAGATGACAAATATCTGGATTCCACCGGCAGATTCAATCTGAATGACACAGGGCTTATAGCATACTCTCATGGCACTTACATGGGCCTAGGGGAAAAGTTAGGTACTTTTGGCTGGTCAGTAAAGAAAAAGTAAAGGATAAGCTATGAAGAATTTTCGTAAAAAAATAATAAGAGTGCTTATCGTAATGATGTTACTTGACATATTGCATGAAAGCACCCAACAAATAAACTTAAATCTGAATTTAATAAATCTCGCGCCGCTTGATGTGCCTGAAGGTTTCGCGGATTTGTCTACCATAGGTCAGACTGTTGTGGCAGCTGATAATGACTACGGTTCACTCTTTAGTACAGACCCTGAGATTATCCGACGCATCAATTACGCTACCAGTCAATACCTGCCCGGAACGTATTTTACAAAAAACGGAAGAGCTTGTACCTGCCATGGTAAGAAGATAAATCATGTAAACAGTCCTTCCAATTGTAACTGTCTCAGATATGTAAAGATTAATGGAAGTACAGTTGACCTGCAGGCTGTTCAATGTTTTGGCTATGCCATGTATATGCAGATGTGTATCCTGGGTACTACTCAGTTTAAATCAGCCGGCAGCTTCAACTGGATATATGGTAACGGTAATAAGGCTATGTCTGCTTTGGAAATGGAGCGTTTCTTTGTAGAGCATGCAAGTGAGATACATCCTGGTACTCATATGAGATGTAAGTACGCAGGTCATTCCATCTCTATCATGGCTATCGACTATGAGAATGGTAAGGTTACATATATTGACTGTAACAACATTGGACCATGTCAGATAAGAAATTTCACTACTCTTACCTGGGCAGAATTTGCCAGCAAATTTGCTACTATTAACTATATTACAGTATACAAGAATTATTACTCTATTTATGCAGGTGCTCCTGATGCAGATAAGATTGCGCAGATCCAGCAGAGACTTCCCAAGCCAACACCATCAAAGAAGCCTGCAACACCAACACCAACACCATCACCTGCAGACTATGCTATTGGTCTTTACAAAGTAAATGCCAAGCCATATCTCTATCTGCGTGAAGATACATATACCTATTCAAAAAAGATCTCAGAGCTTCCAGACAATATGGAAGTTGAAATATTTGAATTTGCCTATAATAAAGGCGGACATCACTGGGGCATGATAGATACGGAAGCAGGCTCGGGATGGTCGTCTATGGGATATCTCACCCTGGTGCAGGAATATACGCCGACACCGACACCGACCTATGTGCCGGCGGATTATGAGACCGGTACATATAAAGTAACGGCTTCCAGTCTGATGGTGCGAGAAAAGCAAAGTACCAACTCTGCCAGCCTGGGTAAGCTGGCCAACAGCACCATGGTGGACATGATGGTCTTTGTAGTAGGTGATAATGGAACAAGGTGGGGCTTTGTATCTGTAGAGGACGCCAAGCTTCAGGGCTGGGTATCTATGGATTATATGGAGCTTATTCCTTCTAATACCCCTATTCCTACCAATACACCTACTGCTACGCCGTCGCCTTTGCCCACTACCAAGCCGAATGATAGTGAGACGATAATAAGCCCGACGGAAGCATTGCCTACCAATACGCCTACGCCCACAGAAGCGATTCCAAATGAAAAAAATGAAGGCGATAACAAGACAGCTGTGGTTATAACAGTGATTGCTCTATGTATAATAGCAGAAGGCGTGCTCTTTGTTTACATGAGAAACCGTCGCAATCGTAAGTGGGTGAAAGATAAGCTAAAATCACGCGCAGAGCGCATATCAAGAGAAGTTAAATCTAAAGTTAATAAAGATAATAAGGCTTCTACAGACAATAAAAAGAAGAAATCAAAGAAATAATGTTACTATTAGGGATAATTTGCGACTATGACGATAGAAGATGAAGATATCGTGAATTTGTACTTTTCTCGTAATGAGGAAGCATTGACACATACCCGTCAAAAGTACAATTCATATCTGAAAAAAATAATATCGAATATCCTTGACTGTGAAGAAGATGTAGAGGAGCAATTGGAGTCGGTTTACCTGGAGATATGGAATGTCATTCCTCCATATCGCCCCCACAATCTGGGTGGATTTATTGCTCAGATTGCCAGAAGAAGAGCCATCGATGCTTTTCGAAGTCTGCATTCAAAAAGTCATTATGCCGGCAATTACGATGTATGTATTGATGAGCTGGCTGAGGTGCTTCCGGGCAATGATTCTCCGTTTGAGCAGTTTGAAGCGAAGAGGCTGGGAGAGTGTATAAATGCTTTTCTAAAGCAGCAAAAGCCGGAAAAAAGAATGGTTTTTATGGGGCGATATTTCTACGGTGAAAGCCTGGAAACCATAGCACAGAAATGTGACGGAACTGAAGCAAAGGTTAAGATGATTCTTTTCCGCATGAGAAAAGAACTTAAAGAATATTTAGAAAAGGAAGGGTTTAATGTCTAGATGGATAAATGGCAGCTTATATATTCATTAAATGAAATAGACGCAGATTACATAACTGAATATGAAAGCCTTTCCTCTTTTATGGCTGCAAAGAAAATGATACGAAGACGCAGGATTCGTATTGCCAGTCGGGTAGCGGCCTGTCTGGCTATTGTAGGTACCGGAGTATTACTTACTGTTCATGATATAAATAATGGACTCATTGGTAATACTAAAAATGAGGAGCTTGGTGCCAGTGCCGATAAAATTTTTATCATGCCAGGCAGCAATTCTGAAGATATTCTTAAAGAAAATGGACACTCATCAGTAGCGCCCGGTGCCCCCGGTGCTACTAACGGAGATGTTAACGATTCAGCAAATGCCACTAATATGGTGATTAGCTGTGAGGAAATTTCCTGTACAGCACCTATGCATGATATCGTTGTGACAGTAGTTGATGCCGGCTTAAGCAGTCTTACTCTTAAATTTACGGTGCCTGCGGAAAAAGCAGGTAAATGGTATACAGGTCCCGGAGTAGTTATTTTCGATCTGGATGCAGCTGAGCCTGATATGTATTTCAATAATTATGGTGAGGCTACGGATTACCTGATGAAATTCGATGAGAATGGTGTATGTACAGTGACATATGAATGGGCTGCATCAATAGGAGCTCTTTCAAAGGGCCATTTTATGATAAAGACACTGCTGGCAGACAAAAATACAAGGTATGAAGTTAATACAACAGTCCAGGTGTATCGTTAAAATGGAGCAGACGCAGAAAAGCATCTTTCGGACTTGCTTTTCCGCACCTGAGTTTGAAAAATATTAAAAAAATGTCAAAAATAACTTGAAACGCTGTTGACACACAGCGTTTCTTTTTATATAATGCCCGAGGTTTATGTGTTTAACAAAACAAGAATCTAAATTTTAGGAGGAATCGCAATGAAGACTTATATCGCAACTCCTGCAAACGTAGAGAGAAAATGGTACGTTGTTGATGCAGAGGGACAGACACTGGGTCGTCTTGCAGCTGAGATCGCAAAGGTTCTCAGAGGTAAGAATAAGCCCGTTTACACACCATATCTTGATCTTGGTGATAACGTTATCGTTGTTAATGCTGAGAAGATTAAGGTTACAGGTAAGAAGATGGATCAGAAGGTTTACTTCAGCCACTCCAAGTATGCTGGTGGTACTACAGAGCTTACACTTAAGGAGATGCTCGAGAAGGATCCTACAGCAGTTATCACAATGGCAGTTAAGGGTATGCTTCCAAAGGGACCTCTTGGCAGAAGCATGATCACAAAGCTCCATGTATATGCAGGTCCTGAGCATAAGAATGCAGCTCAGAAGCCAGAAGTACTTAAGTTCTAATCGTTGAAGGGAGGAAAATACATTGGCTAAGTCAACTAAAGCAAATAAGTTTTATGGCACAGGTAGAAGAAAGAGCTCTGTAGCTAGAGTTTATCTTGTACCAGGTACAGGTAAGATTACAGTAAATAAGCGCGACGTAGAGGAATTCTTCGGACTTGAGACCCTTAAGGTTATCGTTCGTCAGCCTCTTGCACTTACAAATACACTTGAGAAATTCGACGTTATCGTTTCTGTTCATGGCGGTGGATACACAGGTCAGGCAGGCGCTATCCGTCACGGTATCTCCAGAGCTCTGCTTCAGGCAGATGCTGAGTACAGACCAGCCCTCAAGAAGGCAGGATACCTTACAAGAGATCCTCGTATGAAGGAAAGAAAGAAGTATGGTCTCAAGGCTGCAAGACGTGCACCACAGTTCTCAAAGAGATAATTGTTGCAACACAAACCTCCACTTATGTGGAGGTTTTTTGTTGCAACGATCATCTCGTGAGAACTGTGCTTTTGCTCGCTTGCTACCGAGCTCGCAAATCGAACCTAAAAACATGCCACCGGCA
>JAZLGU010000072.1:0-44179 GCA_045616485.1 Lachnospiraceae bacterium | reverse complement strand
TTCTGTAAAATAGGTTATACTGTGTTCCATAAAAAGAGTTCCCTTTCTGCATAGATTATTGTTTTTGTCGACTTTAAATCTACACGTTTAGGAACTCTTTTTCAATTCTCATTTTTTACGAATAAAATTTTACGCTAGCGATATACCCTTTAAGCCCCTAATTTGTGTTTGCCATAACTTGTAAGAAATATTTTTTAATTTATTTGTAACTTTCTATTGACTTATAAATTAAAAAATGGTATTTCTATAGGAGTGTTAAGGACACAGTTCTTCGAACGGCTGTGGTTTTATCACTAAATTAAC
Source organism: Lachnospiraceae bacterium (assembly GCA_045616485.1). GTDB lineage: Bacteria > Bacillota > Clostridia > Lachnospirales > Lachnospiraceae > RGIG3528. Next base: position 43,876 of record JAZLGU010000072.1, on the reverse strand, counting down.
GAAAGCGAGGTAAAAGTCATGATTATTATAGTTCGAGTTTCTGTAATTAATATGCTTTCCTCGGTATCTTTATTCTGATTCTGTCATCTTTGACATCTTATCTTTAGAATTTCGACCGAGGTATGTTTGTAGCGTATCCTTGGTATTTTTTTGCCCATTTCTATGCAATTTAATATTTTAAGGAGTATCGCCACACCAATTTATTAATAAGGGGGATATTTTTCTATGAAGAAACTACCAGTTTATATGTCTAAATACTGGTATAGGTACTTGATTGGTATTGCATGTCTTGTGACAACTGTATCACTGGACAATCGCTTACCTCTCATTTATAAGGATATTGTCGATAATGTTATCGTTGCAGGTATGATAGATACACTTCCAAGTCTTTTGATTGCTATCGCTATCATCGGTGTGATTACAGCCATTACCCAGTATTTTAAGGAGTTTGTTTTCGATATGACGGGCTGTGATATCGCCAATGATATCCGTCGTGATCTTTTTAATCATGTCCAGTCATTAAGCCTTTCATTTTTTGACAAGACCAGTACAGGTGAGCTGATGGCTCGTATCAAAAACGACTGCGATACTGTTTGGGGCGGTGTAGGATTTATTGCCATGCTTTTTGCAGAGATGATCCTGACCATGGGTCTGGTATTGTACCACATGTATACACTGAATCCGCTTTTAGCCATTCTGCCTACGGTATTTATTCCTGTTTGCATATTTATGGCCTTTTTCCTTGAGAAAAAGCTGGACAATGTCTATTCAGATATCAGTGAGGAAAATGCCAAGCTTAATACCATTGCAGAAGAGGATATCGCAGGCGTCCGCACAGTTAAGGCCTTTGCCAGAGAAAAGTTTGAGATTAAGCGTTTTCTTGCTCACAATCAGGCATATTATGATCTGAATATGAAGCAGGCAAAAACAATGATTAAATACCAGCCTCTTTTCACATTTTTTGTAAGCCTTATGCCACTTTCTACCATTATTCTGGGTGGCAAAATGGTTATGGATGGCGACATGAAGCTGGGTACTCTGACTGCTTTCATCTCTTACTGTTCCATGCTGAACTGGCCATTGACTGATATTGCATGGTGCGCCAACGAATTTGCTTCTACTTTTGCCAGCTGGAAAAAGATAAAGAAAATCGCTGCAGAGCAGCCTAATATCGTGAATCCCGCCGTACCTGCCGTTTTACCTGAGGTGAAGGGTCATATTACTTTTGACAATGTTTCCTTCTCTGTAGGCGATAAGGAAATCCTTAAAAATATCTCCTTCGATCTGCCTGAAGGCAAAACGCTGGGCGTTATGGGAGCTACCGGCTCAGGCAAGACCAGCCTTATTACTATGCTTTTCAGATTCTATGATCCTGTAGACGGTTCTATCAGACTGGATGGCACAGATATTAAGGAGCTTTCATTAAATCAGCTTAGAGGGTCCATTTCTCAGGTATCTCAGGATGTATTTCTTTTCTCCGATACAGTAGACGCCAATGTTAAATTTGGTCTCAGAAATAAGCTTAGCCAGGCGGAGGTTAAAGAAGCTCTTAAAAGGGCCAGCGCTGAAGGCTTTGTTGAGCATCTGGAGCATCAGGGCGATACCGTAATCGGTGAGCGTGGTGTAGGTCTTTCCGGTGGTCAGAAGCAGCGTATTTCCATAGCCAGAGCCCTGGCTAAAAATGCTCCTGTTCTTGTGCTGGACGACTCTACTTCCGCACTGGACACCGAGACAGAGCAGGAGATTCAGAAGGTTATTTCTGATGTTGACTGCACCAAAATCATTATTGGACACAGAATCTCAGCTGTACGTCATGCTGATGAAATCATCGTATTGTCTGATGGCGCTATTAAGGAGCGTGGTACTCACGATGAGCTTCTGGCATTGCACGGTTTATATTATGAAACATACGTGACTCAGATGGGTATAAAAGAGTCTGAAGTCACAGTAAAGGAGGCCTAATTTATGGCAGTAAACGCAGTTCGTGCCGACGAGAAAGATGCGCAGGTCTCCAACAGCAAAACTCTCGGACGGCTTTTAAAACTCTTATTCGAGTATAAAAAATATGTTATTCCGGTTCTGGTAATCATGGGTTTTTCCATAGTTATCTCACTGGTCAATCCACTTCTTATCGAGCATGCCATCAATGTAAATGTGGCTGAGCAGGACATGAAAGGCCTTTTTGCCATTGTTATTCTGGGCGTAGTATTAAACGCAGCCTCCTTTGTGCTGGTTAAGCTCAGAATGTACCTTATGTCAGTTATGTCCAACAAGCTGGTAGTTCGATTAAGATCCGATCTTTACATCCATCTGCAGACCCTGGGCCTCAAATTTTTCGACAGCCTGCCTGCAGGTAAGATACTGAATCGTATCATAGAGGATGTTAATTCCCTTAAGGAAGTCCTTTCTTCTGTAGTTACTACACTGCTTCCTCAGTTTTTGACATTGGTCGCTGTTATTGTAATAATACTTGTAAAAAACTGGCAGCTGGCGCTGGCTACCCTTATTACTTTCCCTATTTTGGCACTTGGTCTTACTTTTATTGAAAATAAGTGTCATAAGCTTTGGGGTATCCACAAGAAAAAGTCCAGTAATCTGTCCGGTGCTATACACGAAGATGTAGCAGGTATCCGTATCACTCAGAGCTTTGCTGCAGAAGCTGAGACCCGTGATGTTTTTTACGAAATGGTAAAAGAAGACCGCGACTCCTTTAGAGATGCTGTTCGTATCAACGACGCCTTTTTCGGAGTAATTAATATATGCTCGGCTCTCGCATATGTATGCATGTACTATACAGCTGTAAAGTACCTGCATTTCAAGGAAGTTAATGTAGGTACCCTGGTAGCTTATGCTTCTTACGCCAGCATGATGTGGCAGCCTATTCAGCAGCTTGGTAATCTTTATAATCAGATTATCCGTAACATAGCCGGAGCCAATCGTATCTTTGAGCTTCTGGATATGGAGCCTGAAGTTGCCGACAAGCCCGGTGCTGTAGAGCTTCCTGCTGTTAAGGGCGCAGTGGATTTTAAAAATGTTTCCTTCTCCTACGATGATAAAAAGGGAGTCCTGGACAACGTTTCCTTCCATGTAGAGCCCGGCGAAACCATTGCTCTGGTAGGTCCTACCGGTGCCGGCAAGTCTACCATCGTGAACCTTGTTTCAAGATTCTATGATATCCAGCAGGGAAGCATTACTATTGACGGATACGGGCTTACAGATGTTACTATAGAGTCTCTTAGAGCTCAGATGGGCGTTATGACACAGGATAATTTCCTTTTCACAGGTACTATTCGTGAAAACATCCGCTATGGCCGACTGGAGGCTACAGATGAAGAAATAGAAGCCGCTGCCAAGTCTGTTCATGCTCATGATTTTATTATGAAGCTGGAAAAAGGTTATGATACTGAGCTTCAGGAGCGTGGTGCTGGTCTTTCTGCCGGCGAGCGTCAGCTTATAGCATTTGCCCGTACCATGCTTTCTGCTCCCAGAATTCTCATCCTGGACGAAGCAACTTCATCCATTGATACAAAGACAGAGCGTATGGTACAGGAGGGTATTGCATCTCTTCTTCAGGGAAGAACTTCCTTTGTTATCGCCCACCGTCTTTCCACTATTAAAAATGCCAGCCGTATTTTTGTAGTAAATGATGGCCGCATCGTAGAGTCCGGCACACATGATGAGCTGCTGAACTTAAAGGGTCAATACTACGATCTTTACATGGCACAGATGGCATAAAATTATAATTTGGTTTTTTATAAAAAAAATGTATAATTATTAAAAACCCACTACCAAAGGGGGGATATATTTGATAGAATTAAAAGAAATAGAAGAACGTTTTATATTAATTGCAGTTTCAGAGGGTGATACCTATAAAAACGGCGAGCTGGTAAGAGACGACACATTAGAGTCCCTGGAAGAGCTTAAAGAGCTGGTGCGTACTGCAGGTGCTACTACTGTTGGCACTCTGATTCAGAATCGTGAGGCCCCTGATCGCACTACTTACTTCGGTAAAGGTAAAGTAGATGAGCTGGCGCAGCTGGTAGCGGAGCTTGATGCTACCGGAGTTGTTTGTGATGATGAGCTTACCCCAGCCCAGCTTAGCAATCTTTCCGATGCACTGGATATAAAGGTGTGTGACAGGACCCAGGTGATCCTGGATATTTTTGCCCAGCATGCTGTTACCCGCGAGGGTAAGATTCAGGTAGAGCTGGCACAGCTTAAATATCGCCAGTCTCACCTTATCGGATCCCGTTCCGAGCTTTCAAGGCTGGGTGGCGGTATCGGCACCCGAGGACCGGGTGAGAAAAAGCTGGAGATTGACCGTCGACTTATAAGAGATCGTATATCTGAGCTTCGTGCAGATTTGGATGACGTAGTACGTTCTCGTGACGTTACCAGAGCTGCCCGTACCAAGGCAGGTATTCCTATTGCCGCTATTGTCGGCTACACCAATGCCGGTAAGTCTACCTTACTGAACAAGATGACTGGAGCCAGTGTGCTTGAGGAAAACAAGCTTTTTGCCACCTTGGACCCTACTACCAGAGAGCTTAAGCTCCCCAGTGGACAGTCCATGCTCCTTACGGATACTGTAGGTTTTGTACGTAAGCTTCCTCATCACCTTATTGAAGCCTTCAAGTCCACCTTGGAAGAGGCTAAATACTCAGACATAGTGGTGCAAGTGGTGGATTCATCCAATCCCGACTATGAAAAGCATATGGAAGTAACATATGATACTCTTCACAGCCTGGGCATCTCTGGTCAGACCTTCATCACTGTATTCAACAAGTGGGATGTGACTACCGACTCGCCTGCTCTTGCAGAAAACAAATTCTCTGATCCCCGTGCAGATTACGTTATTAAAACTTCTGCTAAGGATGGCAGCGGACTCGATATTTTGGCTACTACTCTAGATGATATAATTCGTTCCAAACGCAAGTATATTGAACGTGTTTTTGCCTTTTCAGAGGCAGGCGAGATTCAGAAAATCCGACGCAATGGTCAGATTATTTCTGAAGAATATTTAGAGGATGGTATCCATGTAAAAGCCTACATCGATACCTGATGTGGAGTCTATGAGAAAAAAATCCGTAGTATTTGTTATACTTTGTATGCTTATTTTGGCAGTAGCCACATACATTGTAAAATCTAATATACTTTCACAATTTATTGACCATACCGGTGATACTGATCCCGGTATGGTTTTTGTTGCTTTGCAGCCCGTAAAGGGCCTTGAGGTCTTAAGTAGCAACCCTATTCAGGTATCCCCCGGCTCCAGTGTATCCTTCCAGGTCGCTCTTGATCCTAAGCATTACATTATAAATTCAGACCACTACACTTTTACCGACAACAAAGTAACTTTTGATAGCATAAATACCTCCTGTACCCTATATCTTGCTTTAGGTGATTATTATGAGCTGACAATTAGCGATGAAGGTATGGGACAGACCACTTTTTCCCAGGACTCTTTATTAAAAAAGGGAGACACTGTCACCTTACAGTTTACTCCGGATGATGGAAATAAGCTGAAATCCGTAAAAATTAACGATATTTACCAGCAGACTCCGGATGATGGATCACTTGCCTTAACTATTAGTGGTGACACTACTATAGAAGTGGTATATGAGGAAATTCCTGTTCCTGAACGTAGCGTTTTTAACGTTATCATCATGAAGGATGGCGAAGCTACCATCCTGCCCGGCTGTGAAGATCTCAACCCCGGTACTATTGTCACTCTGCCTCAGGGTGACACCGAAGAACTTTCAACCAGCTATTATAGCCTCATTGGCTACAACACAGCTCCAGACTACTCCGGTGAGTACTTTGCTCTTGGCTCCATGACCACCATTGGCCATCAGGATCTAATCCTTTATCCTCAGGAGTACAGATATGCTGAATCTGAAGAATTTACCGGAAGAATCGTTAATTCCAATTACTTAATCGAAAAATTTATTGGTACCCCCATCAATGGTATTGTGAGCATACCTCCCTTTATCAATGGAGTACCTGTTACAGATATTAATGCCAACGCTTTTGATGGTATTTCCGGTCTCACTACTGTGATTTTCCCGGTAGGTATGAAAACCGTAAAAAATGCTACTATCAGCAACTGTCCCGATTTCACTACCCTTATCCTTCCCCAGTCACTGACTTATGTTAATTATAATTCAGTTGCTAATTGTCCTAATTTTAAAAATCTCAGAATTATCGGTACCATGGAAAACAGATATGTGGCTACCTACGATGCAGCCTTGGCTGATAAATATGTACGTCTTCAAAGCACCGAGGGCAAGCGCATCATTATTGTAGCCGGTTCATCTGCTTCTTTCGGTATTTCCAGCCAGATGTTAGAAGACGCTTTCCCGGGATACGAAATAGTTAATTTTGGTTCCTCTTACCTTTCCGGAATGCATATTTCACTGCAGCTGTTAAATTCCTATATCCATGAAGGTGATATCATTATCCTGGCTCCGGAGTATTACGATTCTTCCTACGCCAGCTATGATCCGGTTCATGTCATAGTTTGGAAAAGTATTGCCAGCAACCTTAATATGTTAAACAACCTGGATATCAGTGCCTGCCCTGCCATACTAAATTCCTTCGTGGAGGCCATGAATCTCAATCGTAGTGCTATTGCCAGCGGAGTAATGCCAAATTCCTATATTAACAGAAAATATTTCAACAAGTACGGCGATTTGGTTTATATTCGTCCCGTTAATAACAGCAAAGTGCTGACCTATATCCCTTCCAATATCATAAATGATCGTGGTATGAATATCATTAATTCATATGTTGATGCTTTTACAGAAAAGGGAGCTACCTGCCTTTTCTCCTTCCCTCCTACATATGTAAAAAGTATTACTCCCACGCTCACATCCACTACTAATGCACATTTGAACTTACTGTCATCTAAATTAAGCTCAAATTGTACCATTATATCAAATCCTATGGATTATTATTTCACAGATAATCTTTTTTACGACAACTATTACCATACTACACTTGAAGGCGCTGCTGTTCACACCAGAAGATTAATAAATGATCTTAATGCCTTCCTGAATAACCAGCAATAAGGAGCCTTATGTCACTGACTTCAGTTAACTACATATTGTTTTTACTGGCATCAGTGTCCGTCTTTTATCTGGTGCCCTCCAGATTTAAAAGCCATGTTATTTTTCTGGCAAGCTTAGGATTTTACATTTTCTTTTCGCCGGAAAAGCTTCTTCTTTTGATGATTTACATCTGGATTATTTTCATTCTGGGCTACGAAATGGGCCGACACAGAAAATATAGTGGTAGGATTTCCTTTGCAGGAATTGTGCTGAGCCTGCTTTTCCTGGCCTCATTCAGAGTACTTTCTGCTATAAAAGCAGGTAATTTTGCTCCTATAGGCTTATCCTATTGTGTACTTCAGAGTATTTCATATCTGAGACAGATACGTACCCGTAAGATAAAGGCTCTCACCTCTCCCATTGATTTATTTTCCTACCTGCTCTTTTTCCCAAAGATGCTGGCAGGCCCTGTAGAGGAGCCGGATAAATTCCTGGATAGTCTCAAAAATGCAGAATATTCGTCCAAATTAATCAATCGGGGATTTCCTCTTATAGCCATCGGTCTCGCCAAAAAACTGGCTGTAGCTGAAATACTTACTCCTGTTGTGGCCATAGTATTTGATTCCCAGTCTTCTTTATCAGGTACAGCTACACTTATTGGCATTATTTCCTATTCTTTTGTTATATTATTTGATTTTTCCGGCTATACCGATATTGCCAGGGGCTCAGCTCTTCTTTTTGGCATCGAGCTTACAGAGAATTTCAAAAATCCCTATTTGTCAGTGGGAATAGTATCATTTTGGAAAAAATGGCATATCAGCCTGACATCCTGGCTTCGTACCTACATTTACTTCCCCTTGGGCGGTAGCCGCGGTACCAAAAAAGAACGTTATCAAAATATACTTACAGTATTCCTTATAAGCGGTATATGGCATGGTAATTCTTTAAATTATCTTGCCTGGGGACTGTATCATGGTGTATTGCAAATAATAGAAATATCCTTTATGACCAAAACAGGCATTAACGGTAAAACAAAGAAACTGCCTTTAGTACTTAGACCTTTCGCCATGTTATTAACCTTCATTTTGGTAAATATCGGATGGGTATTATTTAGGTCCAACAACCTTATCGACGCCTATTCTATAGCTTCTGCCCTGTTTAATCCATGGACAGACCTGTTTACAGCCCTTAACGTCCTGCGTCTTTCAATATTCGCATTTGTATTTGTCATTTGCGCTATTATAGTTACCACCATCCTTAAGGCTATTGTATCCGGAAAGAAAGTATCTCTATTCACCTCCTGTCTGGTATCTGCAGTCAGCTTACTGATTGCTCTTTTGGGCATCGTTATACTGGGTAGCACTACCGCCAGCTCATTCATTTATTTCGATTTCTGATTATGAAAAAATTATTGCGACCATTAATCTTAATACGGAATATCCTGATTACCGCGCTTATCATGGCAGTCCCATTTGTGGCATTTTATTTCTATGCCGTAAATCGTCCCATTGCCTTTTCTGATTCGTATTATGCTGCGCTACAGGGAAAATATGACAGAATAAGCAGTCTGACCGGTCCAAAGGTCGTGGTCATAGGCGGATCTGCTACAGCTTTTGCCATCGATTCTGAACTTATTGAAAAAGAGACCGGCCTTCCTGTAGTTAATTTTGGCTTATATGCTGCCATTGGTACCAAGCCTATGCTTGATCTGGCTTTACCATTCATTAATCAGGACGATATAGTAATACTGCTGCCTGAGCCTTCCTCACAGACATATTCCTCTTATATAGGGTATGAGTATCTCCTTTATGCCATGGAGGGCCGACCTGAGATGGCCTTTACTCTTGGTATAAATTATGCAAAATACTTTCTTCACAACTATCCTGCCTATATAAAGAATGCTGATAAAACTTTGGCATCCACTGCAGGAAACACTACCATCTATGCCTCATCTTCCTTTAATGAAAAGGGTGATATTATATACCCTCGTCCCGAAAATATTATGTCCCTGGGCTATTCTTTGGATAACATGCCGGAGATTACGCCGGAGATTGTCACTGACAGTTTTGCTGATATGATTAATCGGTTTACCTGTTCCGGCAGGGAAAAGGGTGCATCAGTCTATATCGGATTTCCCCCCATGAATTCTGCTTCATTAAATAGCGTTACAGCCGATGATTACCAGGCTTTTATCCAGACAATCAATAAAAAAATTACCGCAGATATCTGCAGTAATATTAATGACAGCATTATGGATCCCGGATATTTCTACGATTCCAATTTTCACGTAAATGATACCGGTTCCACTTACTATTCTTTGCATTTATCAAATGATATAAAAAGAATCAAGGGAATTATGTCCGAAAACACCATGACCTTCCCTGATCCTGCTCCTCTTTATGTAACAATAGCAGTGCCAAAAGAGGTCGACGGCTTCAAATGTCTGCTTACGGACGATAGTGTCTATATTACCGGTGTTACCTCTTCCTTATCAAATAGGACCAGCATCGTAATCCCTGATACTCTGGACGATAAGAAAGTAGTGGCTTTGCAGGGTGCCATTTTTGAAGGCTGCACCCAGCTGGAAGAAATCATTATTCAATGTGACAAAATGCCTGAAGTGGGCAATTCTCTGCTCCAGGGCCTTGATAATAAAATAAAAATAAAGGTCCCTAAGGACCTTTACATAGATTACCTCACTGATTATTTCTGGGGTTACTATTCTGAAAATCTGGAATAAAGCTTTCTTTTGCCACTTCTCCCTCCTGGATAAAGGCATTGGATATCCCCATATCCATTACCTTGTCCAGGAGTCTTTTATATTCACGTTTTGTTACTTGTCTGTTAATTTCAGGATACTCCGATGGTATCCTGTAGGGCGTATACTGGCTCATGATGCTGATAAATACTTTATCTCCATAAGTCTCGTATATGTATCTGATAGCTTCTGCTGATTCCTTTACATGTCCCGGTAAAAGAAGATTTCTTACAATTACTCCTTTTTTCAGCATGCCCTGCTCATCAAATACGCATTCCCCCACCTGACGATACATCTCAGCTATGGCAGCCTGAGCTACCTCGGGATAGTCAGGAGCTTTACTGTATTTCCCTGCTATATCGGAGGAAATATATTTAAAGTCAGCCAGATATATGTCTATAAGCCCTTCCATTTCTCTTAGTGACTCCACAGAATCATAAGAAGAAGTATTGGCTAAAATGGGTATTCCCAGATCTTTTTTCACTTTTTCCAGCACAGGCTTAATCTGCAGGTAATAATGGGACGGGGTCACCAGATTTATATTATGAGCTCCCTGATCACGCAGCTCATACATAGCTTCTGCCAGCTCATCCTCTGTAATATAGTAGCCCACTTGGCCATCAGATATATCTCTGTTCTGGCAATAGACACATTTTAGATTGCAGCCGGAAAAAAATATGGTGCCGCTGCCTTTTTTTCCAGACAAACACGGCTCTTCCCAATAGTGAAGAGCCGCCCTTGAAATCTTTATTCTTTTTTCTACAGAGCATATTCCCAGTGAAAACGCATCTTCTCTGGAAGCCTTGCAGGCTCTGGGACATGCATTACATGTAAAATCAGACATATTATTTATCTTCTTTTTCCTCTGATGCTTCTTTAGCTGCCTCTACAGGCTTTACTGTAAGATCCTTAACAGGATAATTTTTGATAGTAAAGAATGTAAATAAAGCTATACCTCCCAACAGAATAAATATAGAGATAAACTGGGATGTAGATAAAATGCCTACCTGACCACGTTCAGCATCTCCACGGAAAAATTCAAGCACAAATCTGCCAATACTGTAGAAAATCATGTAGGAAGATACTACCTGACCAGGCTTCTTGAAGAAACGTGGCATTACATACATAAGCAGAATAAAGTGGATAAAATTACCTGCGGAAGACATGAGCTGTGTAGGATAAAGATGCACGTGATTAGGTGCAAAATCAGAATCCTTAAATACTATGGAGAACCAGCTGTCTGTCTCTGCGCCATAACAACATCCTGCCATGAAACATCCAAGACGTCCAAAAGCCTGTCCTAGTGGTACACTGGGAATGAGCACATCAAACCACTGGGGAATATATACTTTTTTCACCTTGCAGTAGACGATAACTGCCAAAACGCCACAAATAAGGCCGCCATATATTACCAGACCATTGCCAAAATCCAATAAAATTGATGGATTGGCAATTATATTTTTAATATCAGTAATGATATAAAGCAGCTTGGCACCAAGTACACCACCTATCATGGCCCACATGGTCACACCAAAAACTATATCATAGTTCCAATTTCTGCGCTTTGCTCTAAACTCGCCTAAAAAATATGCTGCAAGAACACCTATGGCTATCATAAGCCCATAGCCGTATACGGTTACGGGCCCGATAGTTAATAATTCGTTTTTCATTTATACACCTGTCTAAAAGCTCTTATTTGCCAAGAACTTTCTTTACCTTAGCTACTACATTCTCTGTAGTGAAGCCAAACTTAGGGAACAGTACTGAGAAAGGAGCTGATGCGCCAAAGCCTGTCATAGTAACAGTCTCGCCATCAAGACCTACATACTTACCCCAGCCGAAATCACCAAGGGCCTCTACTGCTACACGGGCACGTACGTTCTTTGGAAGTACGCTCTCTTTATACTCAGCAGACTGCTCTTCAAAAACATCCATACATGGCATGGATACTACTCTTACGTCAATGCCTTCTTTGATAAGCTCAGCCTTGGCATTTACTGCCCACTGTACTTCGGAGCCTGTAGCGATAATGATAGCATCAGGAGTAGCCTTTGCTGAATCCTGAAGAACATATGCGCCCTTAAGAGCTTCCTTGGAAGAGCCTGCCAGCTGAGGAAGATTCTGACGTGTAAGTACAAGAGCTGTAGGTGTCTCTTTAGATGTAACAGCAGAATACCATGCTGCGATAGTCTCTGTAGCATCAGCAGGACGGAATACATGGAAGTTTGGCATGGATCTAAGCATAGCCAGCTGCTCAATAGGCTCATGTGTAGGACCATCTTCACCTACACCGATAGAGTCATGTGTAAGTACATATGTGGTAGGAATTCTCATGAGAGATGAAAGTCTTGCCATAGGCTTTACATAGTCTGAGAATACGAAGAATGTGGATACAAAGCCACGAAGTCCGTGCAGTGTCATACCATTGCCGATAGCTGTCATAGCCAGCTCACGAACACCAAAGTGCATATTGCGACCCAGTCTGTCATCATGGCCAAAGTCGCCCATATCCTTCATGTATGTCTTTGTGGAAGGAGAAAGGTCAGCTGCACCACCCATAAGGCTAGGTACTTTATCTTTAAGTCTGTTAATTACCATACCGGAAAGATTTCTGGTAGCCTCTGCCTTATCTTCAAACTTCCAGAACTCTTCATCATCAATAAGTGGACGGGCAATGTCCATATTGAACTCATCGTCCCATGCCTTCTTCATCTCAGGGAACTTTTCGCAGTATTCAGCAAACCTCTTGTTCCAAGCTTCTTCTGCAGGAGCCAAGCTCTTTGTAATAGCTGCATAGTTATCATAAACTTCCTGAGGAACAAAGAATGCTTCTGTGCTAGGCCAGCCAAGATTTTCCTTAAGTGCAAGAACATTCTCATCACCTAAAGGCTCACCGTGAGCAGATGCCTTACCCTGCTTGGCAGGACAGCCATAGCCGATCTGTGTCTTGCAGATAATGCAGGATGGCTTTGTGGTCTCAGCCTTTGCCTCATCAATGGCACGACCAACTGCATCCATATCATTACCGTTTTCAACTGTAACTACATGGAAGCCATATGCCTCCATTCTCTTTGCTGTATCATCTGTGAAAGCAATATCAGTATTGCCTTCAATGGAAATTTTATTTGAATCGTAGAATACGATAAGCTTGCTAAGGCCAAGATTGCCTGCAAGAGAGAATGCCTCGTGAGAAATACCCTCTTCAAAACAGCCATCTCCACCAAGTACATAAGTATAATGATCAACTACCGGATAACCTGGCTTATTAAACTTTGCAGCAAGATGAGCCTCTGCTATAGCCATACCTACAGCCATACCCATACCGGCACCAAGAGGACCTGTAGTAGCCTCAACACCTACAGTATGACGGTACTCAGGATGGCCTGGTGTAAGTGAATCCAGCTGTCTGAACTGCATAAGATCTTCCTTTGTAAGACCATAGCCGAAAAAGTGAAGAAGGGAATAAAGAAGTGTAGAACCATGGCCGCCTGAAAGAATGAAACGGTCACGATCTGCCCAGTTAGGATTCGCAGGATTGTGCTTCATTTTCTTTGCCCACAGCTCGTATGCGATATCTGCGCAGCCGAGAGGGAGGCCCGGATGTCCTGATTTTGCTTTCTGAATAGCGTCTGCAGCAAGTACGCGAATAGCGTTTGCTGACATCTGATCAATATTTGATGCCATAATAAAAACTCCTTTATAAAATATAGGTTTAAAAAAGAAACTATAGCAATTCTAACACAGAATGGCTATAGTTTCCATAGAAAAATCATCTTTTTATGTGAAAAATTGAGTGTTTAAGTGACGACTAAACTTTTCCGTAACGTTTCATTTCTTTTTTGTTTTCATACATGGCCGCATCTGCTTTTTCAAGAATATTCTGCATACTGCAGTTATCCGAAATAACATTGCTTTCTGCTCCTACGGCTACCGAAATCGAATACTTTCTCTGTTCCAGATTCATTTCTTTTATTTTTTCTTCGTATTTTGCCAGTCCCTTTTCAAATCTGTCCCTTATGAGATCACCTGTAACAATGACAACAAATTCATCTCCGCCTGTTCTGTAGACCTTTCCTGCTTCTGAAAAACCATAGGAAAGGGCGGTAGCTGCCGCAGAAATAAGGTCATCTCCCACTGCGTGCCCCAAGGTATCATTTACAGCCTTTAGATTATTAACATCAAATACAGCAATAAGTACACATTCGCCAATATTTCTGTCCATGGCTTCCATAGCCTCTATAAAAGAGGTTCTATTGTACAGGTCGGTAAGTCCGTCATGGTAAGCCAGCCTTTTGATGACATCACCTTTTACATCGTTTTCATATTCAGATATTACAGAGGTAATTACCTGAATAGCCGAGAAAATCAGGAAGCCAAATATTCCGATTCTTAGGAAAATGTAAGTCACTGCCAGAGACTTGGTATAGTAAAGAATAATATCCGTAACTCCGCCTATCATAAGAAATATCAGACCGATAAAGTCATATCTGTGATGCCTAAAATCCTTTAAAAGTTCAGATACTACAATATCAATTCCCATCATAACTACAAAGGCAAATATAACATGTGTCAGATATACCGTCTGATGATATTCTTTTATATTAAATATATTGAGAGCAAGATTTATCAGAATTTCAGCTATATCCACAATAATAATAATATATGGATATACCCTTTTCTTCATATTAAATTCTTCTATCAGGTAAAGGCAGATAGGTATTGGTATCATCATAAGCGATATCTCAATAACTATATGCCAGATAGCTGAATGACCGAATATCAGATGAGGCAGTTTAGAGTCCATGGTAACAAATACACCGGTTACCGCCGCAAAAACACCTATATGCATCCATTTTTTTGCATTGTCAAATCGACCTTTTAATACAAAGAAGAATACTACGAAAAACACGCCAATGGCCGTCATCAGCACTCCCAGACTAAAGGGAGCCAGAAGCTGTCTGACTTTGTAACTTATTATTGATCTGCCATCTCCAAAGTAAATGTCATCAATCTTAGTAGCATGATCTCCATAAGGGTTAATAATCTGTAAATGCAGTCTGCGTCCACTTTTTCCTGCAGGTATCTCTGCTTCTACAAAAACATATCCCGGTGTAGTACCTAAAAACCAGGTCTCATAAAGCTCTGTTTCATAAATCAGCCTATCGTCCAAAAATACTTTTGCATTTCCTGTTTTAAGACTTAAAAAGAAAGTCTTCGCACTGTCTGCATCAGGTAGTACTTTGTACAGGTCAGCGTTGGAATTGATTTTTTTGATATCCACCGGAGTTCCATCTTCATCGTACCAGCCCATATCAAAATTTTCGTGATCCCTATACCTGTAATCATTTGTTTTATTCCAGGTCACGAATAGTAAAATGATTACCAAACTTGAAAAAAACACAAACAAAAAGCCATAAATCCCTGATAAGATTCTATGCAAAATCGATTTTGTATTTTCTTTTTTAATGTAATTCAGCATATTCACCTATCGTTATTATGGCTAATAATCATATATTATTTAATTACCGGCAGCTGCAAAAAGCTTAGCTATATCATCTGCTGACAAAGCAGCATTTGGATCTGAAAGATCTACGCCTGTTGCCGCTGCCAGATCTGCTTCTGATGTTGATACCGCTACCTCTTCTACCGGCGCTTCTTCCACTGTTTCAGATACCGCTTCATTTCCGCTATCGCCATTACCGGCAGCTGCAAAAAGCTTGGCGATGTCATCTGCAGAAAGTGATGCGTTAGGATCTGAAAGATCTACTCCTGTAGCGGAAAAATCAACTTCTGCAGATGTTTCTTCTGCAGGTGCTTCTTCTGCAGGTGCCTCTTCTACAGGTTTTTCTTCTGCAGTATCTTCATCCATAGCTCCTGCCAGCATAGCTGCTATTTCATCTTCCGACAGCAAGCCTCCCTCTTCTACAGGTTCTGCTACCTCGTCTTTAGCTTCAGTTACCATCTCTTCCGGTATTTCCAGGTCAGGTATTTCGATTTCAGGTATTTCTACTTCCGGTATTTCTGCTTCAGGTATTTCCAGATCAGGTATTTCAATTTCAGGAAGCCCTGTTTCTTCCGTTATTTCTTCCGGCATAAGAGACTCAGTTACTACTGTTTCCTGTACCATCGGCTCCGGTACTACAGGCTCCTGCATTACGGGCTGCTGATAAACAGGCTGTGCCATTGGCATCTGAACATACTGTACTGCAGGCTGCACCTGATTTCTGCCCTGAATCTTAATCTCATCGGATATGCTGGCCGCCATTTTTTCCAGGGCGTCTTTTTCACTTTTAGCCATTTGTCTGGCATTTTCTTTATTATATTTAATGATTGTCTTTATACCGGCACTCTGCTCGTCAATAGACCTGTCAATACGTTTTTCCATATTGGCCAGCTGAATAGCCTGGGCCTCCGCACTTTTTTTCATGGTCATAAACATAGCACGGGTAGTACGGTCCATGGACTTCATCTGTTCCTCTACCTGGCGCTTAAATGCCGCATCCGCTGCCTTGCGGTCTTCTTCTTTTACTGCCTCCAAGGCCTCCTGTGCCTGCACCAGATCATCAATCTGCTCTTCAGTATTGCTGAAGATCTGCCCCAGGAAAAAATAGGCGGCTGCCATAAGTGCCACAAAGGCTATGGCTACCAGCCATACCAAGTCATTAAACGCCATAAGGACATATACTGCAAAAAAGCATGCTGCCATGAAAATTACTCCGGACAGAATCTTCTTTGCTCCGTCACCTGCTTTATTACTTTTGTTTTTGTTACCCCAGTTTTTGTTTTTGTTTTTTCCCATAACTTATCCTTTACTAATTTTATATAGTCAGAAAACCCTATAATAGCCTTATATTAACATTTTATCACACATTCCCTGTTTATGTCTTGAAAATTATTATAAAATAGCGTATACTTCCATATTGTCCACGTCTCCTTAGTTAAATGGATATAACGGGTCCCTCCTAAGGATCAGTTGTGAGTTCGATTCTCGCAGGGGACGCTTTTTTTATGTCTTATGCTTTATAATTCTAAAAAAAGAATGCTTGATATTTATTAAAAAGAATATCCCTGTTTTCTTTACTTTTTTTGCTATTGATAGTAAAATAGTCACGCGATTTTTCATCGGGGTTTGTATTCAGATATTGAAAAATCATCATACAATTATTGTTGTATACATTTTGAGGAGGAATTATGCACAAAAATTTTACTCGACTTATCTCTCTTGTGGTACTAGGCACCATGCTGTTTGCCTGCAGCTGTGGCAAGTCCCAGCCGATAGACACACCTACACCTGAGACTTCACCTGTTACCACACCGGATGCCACACCTGTTCCTGACAAGTATGACCTGCTGCAAAAGACCGATGGTGGCAGTCTTTACAGCTACAGCAAGACTAATGCCAATTACACTCTTGTAGTAGACACAAATAATAAAGTTCACGAGATCAGTGACATGCTTTATGGTATTTTCTTCGAAGATATCAATTTTGCTGCAGATGGTGGACTTTATGCAGAAATGGTACAAAATCGTTCTTTCGAATTTACTTCCATCGCCAGAGGAAATGAATTTCATGGCTGGAATACTGTCGGAAGTATTGAATACAAAGTTATCAAAACCGACAAGGAAGGCTGTCTGAATTCCAGCAATCCAAATTATCTTGTTATGGAAAATAAATCTGACAGCCCTGCCGGCGTTGCCAATAAAGGCTTTTTGGATGGAATGGCCATCACAAAAGGCGCAGAATACAAATTTTCCGTATGGGCCAGAGGCGTTGACGGCTATACCGGCCCCCTTACAGTAAGTCTCATGTCCGGCAGCAATGTAGCTGCTACAGCTGAGATTCCTGCAGTTACAGACACCTGGGCTAAGTACACTCTTGTACTTACATCCACCAGGACTGCCAATTCCAATGTCAAGCTTCAGGTAACTATTCCAAGCGGAAAAGTTGCTTTGGATATGGTATCCCTTTTCCCTGCTGATACCTATAAGGGCAGAGAAAATGGCTTAAGAAAAGACCTGGCTGAACAGTTAGAGGCTCTGAATCCTTCATTTGTACGTTTCCCCGGCGGTTGCGTAATAGAAGGAAAGAAGCTTTCCCAGGCTTATAACTGGAAATATTCCATCGGTGTAGGTACTGATGGAGAGCCTATTCTTTTCAACGGCACTTACGGAGATGTTGCTGCCAGAAAGCAGACTCAGAATCTCTGGACCAACGCCAGCGCTACTTCTGATGATCACCCCAGCTTTATGTCCTATGGTCTGGGATTTTACGAGTATTTCCTTTTGGCTGAGGATCTAGGCGCTGTAGGCCTCCCTGTACTTAACTGCGGTGTTGCCTGCATGGGCCAGTCTGCCGGAGAAGCTCTTAACGTTAATTCAGATTCCTTTAAAAAATATGTTCAGGACGCTTTGGATCTGGTAGAGTTCTGTAGAGGCGATGAGACTACCAAATGGGGCAGTATCCGTATTGCCATGGGTCACAAAGAGCCTTTTGCCCTTAAATATATTGCTATTGGTAACGAGCAGTGGGACGAAAAATACTACTCTCATTACACACCTTTTGTAGATGCTTTTATGGCCGCTGCCAAAGAAAATCCTGCTATGTACGGAGATATTGAGCTTATCTTTTCCTCCGGCGTAGATGATGGCGACAGCGACAAAATTAATTATCCAAAGGCTTATCAGTTTGCTGAAAAATATTTAAAAGAACATCCTGATATTACTTTAGAGCAGTTTGCAGGTGCCATTGACCAGCACTATTACAATGAGCCTGCCTGGTTCTTTGCTCATAATGATTACTATGATCCTAAGAATTACTCCAGAGATAAGGTAAATTTCGCAGGCTCCAAGTATGGTGGCGGTATCAACGTTTTCCTGGGCGAGTATGCGGCTCACTCCAACAAATTAAAAGCTGCACTTGCGGAAGCTTCCTACATGACAGGCCTTGAAAGAAATGGCGACATTGTTAAAATGGCTGCTTATGCTCCTCTTTTCGGTCAGCTTACCCGTACTCACTGGGCTCCGGACCTGATCTGGTTCAACAATCACCAGGTAACCTGCTCTACCAACTACTATGTTCAACAAATTTTCTGCAACAATGTTGGTCGAGAGCTTTTATCATCTGAAATGAATGGTCATATTGAAGCAACCAAGCCACTTACAGGATGTGTAGGTGTGGGCACATGGAGCACTGCTGCCAAATTTGACAATCTTCTTATAACCAGTAATAAAGATGGTTCTGTACTTGCATCATGCAATCTGGACTCTGATGACCAGCTCAAGCTTTTTACCAAGGTATCTGATGGTAACTGGAGTGTCAAGGATGGTATGCTTGTCCAGTCCAGCACCACTACTGATACCGGTCGTTACGGTAATACAGGAAGCGCTGTCTACTTTGGTGACAATACCTGGACCGATTATACATTTACAGTAGATGCGGTTAAGACCGGTGGTGCAGAGGGATTTTTGATTCCTTTTGCTGTAGGCAGCAAGAATGAGAACTATTTTTGGAACATCGGAGGCTGGAACAATACAATTTCCTGCCTGCAGCAGGTACATGACGGCGCCAAGTCAGACCAGTTAAATGGTACTACAATGCAGTGTGCCATCAGAAACAACCAGACCTACAAGCTTAAGATTGTTGTTTCAGGCTTTAATGTAAAATGCTATATTGACGAAAAGCTGTATGTGGATTATAATATCGACTCCACGCCTACTTATGAGTGCTATCATGTAGTTTCCAGTGACGAGTCCGGTGATATCATTATCAAAATGGTCAATGTTACCGGTGACAGCAAGACTGTAGCTATCGACCTGGGTCAGGATACCAAGGTGGATAAAAATGCCACCATTTATTCAGTAGCAGGCAATTCTCTTGATGATGACAATTATTTAGGCCAGACTCCTGCAGTTACACTTAAGACTTACGACACTGATCAGATGTCCTCTCAGTTCAATTTTGAAATGCCTAAATATTCTGTTACTGTGATTAGAGTTCATACGACTTTAAATAAGTAGATATAAATTTTTCTTCACTTCTCGCGACATCAGTTTTCCGGGAAGTGAAGTTTATGTGTAGAGGAAAGTAAAATGAAAAACATACTTGAGTATTTGGAAGCATCTGCCAGTTGCTCTCCATCCAAAACTGCTATTATTGATGCGAACACCAGCGTGACTTATGAAGCTTTCTTAGCCTCAGCTAAGGCTATGGGTAGCACTCTTACCGAGCTTACTGCCCCACGTAAGCCTGTTGTTGTATTCGCAGAAAAGTCAGCTCCGGTACTGGAAGCTTTTATGGGTATTGTCTATGCCGGCGGTTTTTACTGCCTGCTGGATCCTACTTTTCCGCTTACACGTATCCAGCAGATTCTGTCTGTTACTTCTCCTTCTGTTGTGCTGACCTGGCCTGAACATATGGACAAGCTGACAGAGGCCGGCTATACCGGCAAAGTGCTGGATCTGACTGATTTTCCTACAGATATCAACGAAGATCGTCTGGCTGCAGTACGTGCGCAGGCCCTTTCTACTGATCCTCTCTACTGCAATTTTACTTCCGGCTCTACAGGCGTCCCCAAGGGCGTTGTTGTAGGACATGCTTCCGTTATCGACTTTATTGATACATTTACTGAGACTTTCGGTATTACAGGTGAAGACGTACTGGGCAATCAGGCGCCTTTTGACTTTGACGTTTCAGTTAAAGACATATATTCCTGCTTAAAAACAGGTGCCACTATCGTCCTTATCCCCAAAAGCTACTTTATGTTCCCTCAGAATGTAGTAGATATGCTGGATGACAATGGTGTTACTACTCTCATCTGGGCAGTTTCCGCCCTTTGTATGCTGAACAGACTTCATGGTCTCAAGTACAAAGTACCTTCCAAGATTAATAAAATCATGTTTTCCGGAGAGGCTATGCCTATTAAGCAGTTAAATGCTTGGAGAGCCTACTATCCTGATGCTACATTTGTTAATCTGTACGGTCCTACAGAGATTACCTGTAATTGTACTTATCATATTCTTGACCGCCAGTACACAGATACCGAAAAACTTCCTATAGGCTTACCTTTTGACAATGAAAAGGTCTTCCTTTTGGACGAAAATGATAAAGAAATTACTGCTGAAAATGTTGCCGGCGAGATATGCGTCAGCGGTCTTTGCCTGGCTATAGGCTACTATAACAATCCCGAAGCCACTAATAAGGCTTTTACCGAGAATCCTGTAAATCATGATTTTTATGAGCGTATATACCGTACGGGTGATATGGGATTTAGAGGCAGTGATGGTTTATTATACTTCTGCGGCAGAAAAGATTTCCAGATTAAGCATATGGGACATCGTATTGAACTGGAAGAAATCGACGCCAGCCTTAACGCTGTTGCAGGTATTGAGCGTGCTGTAGCCCTTTTTGACGAAGAGAAAAACAGACTCATCGCTTTTTACACAGGAAGCGCTGATGTATCTGAGATTACCGAAGTTTTAAAGGCTAAAGTTCCTGAATACATGATTCCCAACCGCTTTATGCAAAAAGAAGAGCTGCCTATTACAAAAAATGGCAAAATTGACAGAAAAGCACTGATGGCTGAGTACAAAGGCAAATAAGGAAATAAGGAGCATACATGGTCGCTCCATTTTCTCACTGCGTTCAAAAAAGGAGCATACATGAATCTTGATATACTAAAAACAGCAAAAGAAACATTATCTACTCCCAGCTATGTTTTTGATATTGATGAGCTGCATGGCCGCTTAAATATGATTAAATCCGGTCTTCAAGGCAAGGCAGATATAGCCTATGCCATGAAAGCCAATCCCTTTCTTGTTAAAGATTTAAAAGATACTGCTGACAAGCTGGAAGTTTGTTCTCCCGGTGAGTATGAGATCTGCCATAGATATGGTGCTTCTCCTGACCGCATTATCGTATCAGGTGTCAATAAGACTCCTGATTCCATGGAAAGAATCCTGGATTTATCCACAGGACATGGCTTTTTTACCATGGAAAGTCCACAGCACTTCCATATATTATCCAAGCTTTGCCAGGAAAAAAATCTTCAGATAAAGGTCATTATCCGTCTTTCTTCCGGCAATCAGTTCGGTATGGACAAAAGTACTTTTGAGGACACACTGGTAAAGGTACTGGCTGACCCCAATATGGAATTTTACGGCATCCACTACTATTCCGGCACCCAGAAGAAGATGAAAAAAGTAATCAAAGAGCTGACGATGCTGAACGAATATGCTGCTTTTCTTCATGATACCTATCATACAGAGGTACATGAACTGGAATATGGCCCGGGTCTTTCCTTTACCTACTTCGAAAAGGACGAAATGATCGATGCTGTCTCTGAAGTAGAGGCCCTGTCCGAGGCTTTGGATATTATTACGAATTTTTCTCATATTACTTTGGAAATGGGAAGATTTTTGGCCAGCTCCTGCGGTTCCTATCTGACTACTGTTATGGATAAAAAGTCATCTGACGGTACCAATTATGTTATTGTCGATGGCGGCATCCACCAGCTCAACTATTATGGTCAAATAATGGGCATGAAAAAGCCTTTTATGAAGTTACTTTTTAACAATAATAACGACTCTACTGATGGTGAGGAGGAGCTGACTATCTGCGGTTCACTTTGCACAGTTAATGATGTTATCCTAAAGGCAACACCTTTCCCTGTTATGAATGTGGGAGATACCTTTGTTTTTGAAAACTGCGGAGCTTATTCCGTTACGGAAGGTATGGCGCTTTTCTTAAGTCGTGAGCTTCCTACTGTTGCTTTTTATAATGAGGCAGATGGCCTCACTGTTATTCGTGAAAAATGTGAAACAAACACATTTAACTCATAAATTTATTAATGTAAGGAGATTAAAATGGACGAATTATTAGAGATTTTAGAGGATGTAAAGCCAGGTGTAGACTACGAGAATTGTGATACTCTTATTGATGATCATATTCTTGATTCTTTCAGCATTCTTTCCCTTGTTAGCGAGATCGAGGATGCATTTGACGTTGAGGTAGGTCCTGCTGAGCTTATACCTGCCAACTTCAATTCTGCAACAGCACTGTGGAATATGATTACCCGTCTTCAGAACGCATAAATAATGTCTTATAATTATATAGCTTATTTTGCATGCTTTCTTCCACTGGTTATTCTCTTATACCAGTTGATGCCTCAAAAAGCACGCTTTGTAGTTATGCTGGTGGCCAATTTTACTTTTTTCTTCCTGATCAGCAGATTCTACGTTGTGTACATTATATTGGCAATCTTTTTTACCCATCTTTGTGGTATATGGCTGGATTACGTTAAGATTACGACTGAGGGTGGAGCGAAAGCTGTTAAAAAGAAACAAAAACAGGTACTGACCTTTGGTATACTTACTGTTCTTTCTGTGCTGGTGATTCTTAAGTATACTAATTTCTTCGGTACTACCCTTTCTGATTTCCTTGGACTTTTCAACTGTCCTTGGAAGTACACTCCCAAGAGCTTTATTGCTCCTATCGGTATTTCCTTCTATACACTTCAGATTATTTCCTATCTGACTGATGTATATCGTGGTACTCAGAAGGCAGAGACTAATCTCGTTAAAACTGCCCTTTATCTTTCATTTTTCCCTACCATTATGGAGGGACCTATTGCAAGATTTGCTGATGTTGAGCCTCTATACGAAGGAAAAAGCATATCCTACAAAAATTTGAAAT
The DNA here is from genome assembly GCA_045616485.1 of Lachnospiraceae bacterium. Lineage (GTDB taxonomy): Bacteria > Bacillota > Clostridia > Lachnospirales > Lachnospiraceae > RGIG3528. The sequence continues at coordinate 20,379 of JAZLGU010000072.1, read as the reverse complement.
ATGGTTATCAGCGTATTCTTTGGGGTCTTTTCAAAAAAATAGTCATTGCTGACCGTTTTTACTGTGTCTCAGAGTACGTCTTCTCCAATTATGAGAATCTTGATGGCTCTATCATTCTTTTTGGCGTTATTGCTTATGTTGCCAATCTGTACAACGAATTTTCCGGTTGTATGGATATTTGTATAGGCTCTGCTGAAATTTTCGGTATTAGCTTACCGGAAAATTTCCGTCAGCCTTTCCGTGCCAAGACTGCAGGTGAATTCTGGAGAAGATGGCATATTACCCTTGGCGCATTTTTCAAGGATTATATCTTCTATCCTGTTTCTTTATCCAAGCCTGTTAAAAACCTGGCAAAAAAAGTTAAAAATAAATTTGGTCGTGAAGTATCCAAATTTGTAGCTCCTACCATTTCTCTTTTCTGCGTATGGGCATGCAATGGTTTATGGCATGGCGCTGCCTGGAATTTCATATTCTATGGCTTTTATTATTTTGTTATTATTTTTATCGAGCTGCTTTTGGAAAATCCTGTTAAGGCTTTAGATGAACGTATTACCAATAAAGTTGGACGTTTTTTCTGGAATTTCCTCAGAAGCTGCAAGATGATGGTTATCATTTTTACCGGTGAGCTTTTCTTTAGAGCCGAGACCGTCGGAAAAGGCTTTAAGATGATAGGCGGTATTTTTAAGAGCTTCCATTACTCCGAATTTTCTAGAAATTTTGGACGTATGAATCTGGAGCGTGCTGATTTATACATAGCATTAACCTGCTTAATTGTTGTACTTATCGTAGGTATACTCCATGAAATGAATATCCAGGTAAGAGATCTGTTATACAAGTGTCCTACACCTGTCAGATGGATTTTCTGGTACACTTGTATCTTTGTTATCGTTATGTTTGGTGCATATGGCAGCGGCTACTCTATTGTCGAGCTGATCTATGCAGGATATTAAGGAGGACGGATCCATGAAGAAACAAATTTTACATACCGTCCTTTTCCTGGCAGGTCTTCTGGCTATTTTAGGTATAGCTTCCTATATAACCATGCCAAAGGGTGACGAAAAAAACATCTACAATATTGTAAATGTAAGAGAAAAGCTTAATGAACTGGCTATCGAGACTCCTAATACCATCGATGTTGTAGTTATCGGTGATAGTGAGACTTATTCAGCCTTCAGTCCTATGCTTTTTTATCAGCAATATGGTTTTACTTCCTATATCTGTGGTACTTCACTTCAGAGACTTTGTGATTCATATGCCATTTTGCAGAATGTTTTTTCAAAACAGTCTCCTAAAGTCGTTATTATTGAGTCTGATTCATTTTTCCGTTTTGGCGGTGCTTACCAGTCCAACGACGACAAAGTGATGCATGCTTTTGAGACTGTACTTCCGGTATTTAAGTATCATACTAAATGGAAGGGCTATATAAAGGGTGGCGTTACTATAGGTAACAACCCCAATGACTATAAGGGCTTTAAGTATCGTACTGCCATCATCCCATACACAGGCGGTGCCTGGATGATAGAGACCAGTCAGTCTACTGAAATGGGCTATATGGTTGAAGACTATCTGGCTAAGATTAATGAACTGGTTGAAACCAACGGAGCTAAGCTTCTTATTGTTTCTGTTCCTTCTCCTGCCAACTGGGATTATGAAAAGCATAATGCTACGGTTCTTATGGCAGACAGACTGGGGGTAGAATATATCGATATGAATATCGATTCTAATATTTCCCACCTGGATATTGACTGGCTTACCGATACTTTGGATGCCGGTAACCACTTGAATTTCTCCGGTGCAAAGAAATTCAGTACTTATATGGGTAAAGTTATTTCTGATAAATATCAGCTTTCCGATCATAGAGGTAATGATTCTTATAGTGCCTGGGATGAAGCTTTAAATAAATATAATAAGCATTAAGTATTATAAAAAGACGTATGATATGTTAGCTTTTGCCGGTTAACATTTTCATACGTCCTTTTTTATTATCTCTTATACTGTGGATATTCAACGTAAAACTGCTGTTTATCAGTATACATCAGCTCTTCCGCCTGATTCATAACATCCTTTATATTTTCAGCCTGTTCCATCCAAACATGACCTATTGATGCCTGCCTAACTCCTCGATATATATTTTCAGTTTGGAGAGCAGCTATTTTTCTATTAAATTCTTCCATGTTATCTTTTGTATCACATACTATAAATTCATCACCACTAATCCTGCAGACTGTAGCATTATTAAAGCTTTTACTTAGCTTTTCCGCAAAATTTGTAATATATATGTCACCTTCAGGATGTCCCATGGTATCATTGATAAATTTCAGTCTGTTTAGGTCTGCAAATAGAAATCCAACATTAGGTCTTTTTGACTTTTCTACATATTCCTTGCAAAAACGTACAAAATAGTGACGATTTGGCACCTGGGTAAGAGTATCATATTCAGTATAATGACGGTATATGTCTACTTTGGTATGAGCCATCTTTAGCTGAATGTCAGTATCATGCAGCATATCCGGAGCTAATACCCTTCTTAATGTTCTACCCAATTTTCGCAGACATTCTTCTTCCTCTTCAGTCCACTCATGGTCTTCATATGAAACAAATCCCACTGCTCCATCCATAACATTGGATGCAGATCTTATAAAAGTATAAGACATGGTAGATACGCTACCCTTTACCCCCTTTCCGAAAAAGATAGTACGATACACAGGATCCGACTTGCTATTTTCCAATATCTCTTTATACATTTTCGATCTGATATGTATCGAGTCACCAATAGGCATAAAGTCTGCATTCAATGCCGAAATCCATCGAAAACTATAATCTCTGTTGTCTCCGGTGTGGGTCATTATAAATACAGTACCCAGATTCAACTTTTTACGTACTCTCTCCACTATGCCCTGAATAAATTCCTGGTCAATGCTCTCTGATTCAGACAGTTCAAGAAGAAGGTCTCCTATAATTTTGTCAATTTTTGTAGTCATTTTTTCCTCACTATCCTAATCCCTCATTTTATATATCGGATATTTTTTGATTTTATTAAAGAATTTTCTAGGTCTTTTTTCCTACTTTTTACTATCAAACCCTTTACATTCAGACAATTTCGGTGTATGCTTATATTGTTTTTCTAATATTAGAATAAGCATTTTCTTTGGGGTTATTAATGGGCGAAAAATTTTCAGAACAAAACACACATAAGGTTGTTGCTGTTTTTATTTCTTGCTTTTTCAGAGAGGATTCAGTAAACAACATCCGAATGCTTACAGGCACACTTCCTCAAAATGGATATAAGCCTGTATTTTTCTCTACTTTGGACGACCTTTATTATGATGATCCAGAGACAGAAGGTGAGCGACACGTCTTTGAGACTATTGATGTGTCTAAATTTGATGCTATCATTTTATTTTCTGAGACCTACAAAAGAGACGAGGATATGATTGCTCTTATTCAGAGAGCCAATGACATGAGTGTTCCTGTCATTACTTTGGATAGATACCTGCCTGGTAGCAATGCCAATATTCGTTTTGACTACGGCTCCGTTTTTTCCGATGTATGTCAGCATATGCTTACCTGCCATGATTACAAAAATATTTATTTTATGGCAGGTCCTAAGGATAATCCTTTTTCCGAGGAGCGTATTTCAGTTTTCTTTGAGGAATGTAAAAAACATCATTACAAATTTGATTTTAATCATCTTTACTACGGTGGTTTTTGGAGCGATCCTTGCGAACAGTGTATGAAGGAAATATTTCGCAAAGTAGATGCCGGGCTCGATACTATGCCGGATTGTATTATCTGTGCCAATGACTACATGGCTTTTGCTGTCATTCAGTACTTAAACAGCAGAGGCTACAAAGTACCTGACGATATAGCAGTTTCCGGTTTTGATGGTGTCCCTATCGAGCAGTTCTGCACTCCACGTCTTACTACGGCCTGCATTAACTATGACAGTTTCCTGGAAAAGATTATTTTAACTCTTAATACTCTTTCCGATTCTCCCAAGAGCCAGCTGGGAAATATTACTATTAATAATACCCTTCAGATAGGGGGATCCTGTGGCTGCCATTCCAAGATTTTAGGAAAGAGCTATGGTTTTGATTATGTAAATCTTAAAAATGTTATGAATAGTCGTCTCCAGTATGAGCATGATGTAAGCCAGTTGGGTTTTAGTTCTGCTGAGCAAAACTCCGTCCTGAGTTCACTCCAGCTTTTACCCGAACTTATCAATCGTTGCAATATTTTGGATTTTTATCTCATTGCAAATAAAGATGCTATCGAAACATCCTTTCACGGTTTTTCCAGAGCCAGCTCTAATGCTTTAGCAGATGGCACTTGCTTCACCAGCAAATTATGCGCTTTTAGAATTGATCCTAAGTCTACCGATGGTGTTGACAAAAATTATGAGCTTATAAATCATGGAGATATCTGTCCCAACATTATTACTAAGCTTAATAGTCAAAATTATCTTATCTGCATCCCTGTTCATACAGATGGTAAATGCCTGGGCTATACAGTAGCAGAATTTAATTCCATTTACTTCCTTTATGATTTTTATAGTACTTTTATGATGAATCTCATTCATATGATTACAAGTCAGAATCATCAATTAAAGCTCATAAAGGTCTATATGACTGATAGTCTCACAGGCTTATACAACCGAAATGGATTCTATAATAAATTTGACGAGCTTTTGTCCGGATACAGTAAACGTACAAAGCTTTCCATAATTTCCATGGATATGGATGGACTTAAGAAAATTAATGATACTCATGGTCATGCAGAAGGTGATGCAGCCTTATGTCAGATCGGTCAGTTCATTAAAAATTCTGATGGATATCAGCTGGCGGCCAGAGTTGGTGGTGATGAATTTATTATTGCACTTTTGGGCGATGATTCCGAAGAGATTTCTCAGCAGATCATCAATAACATCAAGCTGCAGATATCTTACTATAATTCACGTCCCGATAAGCCTTACCCACTTCATGCAAGTATCGCTTCCTTCAGTGCACCTATAAGAGATCATTCCCTTGACTACTTCCTAAAAAATGCAGACAAGCTTCTGTATCAAAAGAAGAATGAGCATAGAGAGAAAAATTACAGATAAAAAGTAAAATTAAAACGGCTACATGCAATTTTTTACTATTGCATATAGCCGTTTTTTATTCTTATACTTTTCCAACTACCCAATATATATTGTGGATATCTTTTGCATTTTTTACAATATCTTGTGGATAGATTAGTATATTTCGATAGGTAGCATCCTGCTTTCCACTCTTACATCCTTAATATTAAGTGTTACTTTCTTTGCTCTACAATCTTCAAATCTAATTATCTTTTTTGCTCCTATTGTAGTACCGGATACTGTAACACTATCTTTTTCCCCGGAAAGTATCAGCTCATATTTTTCCACTCGCTGAGATAAGGATATGTCCTCCTTTAAAATGACATAATGAATATCCTTTTCAATAGGTAAAGTAACTGTTATGTATTCTTCATTATCCTTTTTGCTGTATTCATTATCCAGACCTTCTGCCAGATTATGGGTAAAGGCTGTTTTTATCATCCGGCCTAGCAGTCTCAGCTCATTTTCATCATTTTCATGAATGCGTCCTCTTCTATCCGGAGGAACATTAAGAAGTAATGTAGCATTTCCCCCCACTGATCTTAAATATATATCAAAAAGGTCATAAGCTCCCTTTACCTTATCATCCTCATCAGCATGATAAAACCATCCGGGTCTTATAGATACATCTACTTCCGATGGGTAAAAAATAAGATTTGGCTCATCATACACTATATCACGACTGCCAAGATCTTTGTCTGTTGATTTCAATTTTCTTTGCCTGAATTTTTCATTATCTTCCTGCTGGCTTTCCTTCATGGTCTTTTCAGCATCTTTAAGTCTTTCAGGCACTACACTCCACTCAGATTCTCTTGTCGTAGCAGATTCGTTTCCACACCATCTGATATCAGGACCGCATATAGAAATAACTGCATTCGGCTGCAGTCTTCTCACTGTTGCGAAGATCCTATCCCAGTCGTAATACTGTTTTTTTCCATTAGCCCCTTCGCCACAGGCTCCATCCAGCCAAACAGCACAGATGTCCCCGTAGCCGGTAAGTAATTCCGTTAGCTGATTTATATAATAATCATCGTACTCTTTGCCTTTTCCGTATGCCTCACTGTTTCTATCCCATGGTGACAGATACACACCAAATTTCAGGCCTTTTTCACGGCAGGAGTCTGACAGCTCTTTTACTATATCTCCCTGACCATTCTTATACGGGGAATTCTTTACTGAATGCTCAGTATATTTACTGGGCCAAAGACAAAAACCGTCATGATGTTTGCAGGTCAATATTAATCCACACATACCTGCATCTTTTGCAATAGTTGTCCACTGGTCAACACACATATCCGTAGGGTTAAAGACAGAATTATCTTCTGTTCCGTCCCCCCACTCTTTATCTGTAAATGTATTTACTGTAAAATGAACAAATCCATAAAAGCCATTTTTTATATACTCTAATTGCCTTTTTGATGGAACTACTTCTATAAGACGTTTATCTTGTAACCTGTTCATATAAAATTATTCTGCAAGTGCTTTTTCTATAGCTATAGCCAGCTGATTGGGGCATGAATTTCCATCTTCTCTGCAAGGAATCCCCTTAAGTCTCTTTATTACATCTTCTGCTGCCATACCATCTGCCAGAGCAGCTACACCCTGTGTGTTACCACGACAGCCACGAATAAATTTCACGTTTTTTACTACGCCATCGACCAAATCAAAATTAATCTGCTGTGCACATACTCCTGTTGTCTTGTACTCTACATGCTTTTCCATTTCTTTTCTCCTCATAATATATATTATTGATTTATAATCTGTCTTAGAAATTTACATAGCCTTGCATCCAGACAGTACATTTAATTCTTCTGCCTACTGCAGGCTCCCCTAAAAGATCATTTTTATTAATGCATACATCAAATATTACATCATTACATTTTACAAGAAGAATATATAATTCTTCATTTGTATATTTATTTTTCTCGTTTCGTACATCCAAAATGTATCCTATAAGAGAATAATTATCTGATTCTGATCCGCTAGGCAGAAAAGTCGTATCGATAATAGAGTAAATATCTTCCTTCTCTGCTCTTTTTGTCATTATGGCAAATCTGTCTATCTCGCTAACTGCAAGATTTTCTATAGCTTCCTGATTGCCATTTTGTACTTCTTCTATCAGACTTCTTCTGGCATCCGAAGTCACTTCCACTTCCTTTGGTACATTGGCATTTTCTACCGGAAGCAGTATCTTACCATCATGAGCTAAAGCCGACAAATTTATAGTATATTTCTTTTCAGAATTTGGGTCAAAACCTGATTTTAGCATTTCCAGCTTGTTCTGCAGGTAAAAAATCATGGTGACTCCCAGCCTGTAGTCATCACACATTATGGTGTAAGAATCAGTATCCATACGTTTATTCACGTTTAATTTTTCTTCCATACTTATCTTACTGCCATGATGCATAGGAAAATAGTGGTCAACAATGACTGAACCATTGTCTCCCTGCTCACCACATACTACAATGCCAGTGTCGTCACAAATATTAAGAGTCATTTCTATGGATTTTCTTCCATCCCCCATAGACATAAACTCATAATTGTCAGCCTTCTTAAGGGCCATCTCTATTAATTTTTCTTCTTCTTCAAGGCTAAGGACTTTGCTAAATCCTACGGTGTTAAGTAAACTATGCAAATTAACCTCGATTCTACTCTATGGTGTCAACAATGAACAAAGTTAATTCCTTTGTCATATCCAGCTCTCTTCCCTTTTCCCATTCATCATTTGAATTCTTTTTGAGTTCTTTAAGTACTGGTCTGGTAGGAGCCGCATTATTTTGTCTTATTACTATACCATTGGAGTCATTACTCAGCTTGACAATAGATCCCACAGGATATGCAGCTATTGAGGATACAAAGCTTCTGGCATATTCCTCATCAAAAAGAGTGCCTGCCATAGCAGTGATATATTCCATACTCTCGTACACCTTCATTTTTTTACAAAGGGTGCCGTAGATCATATTATCGAATGTATCACATATAGCAACAATTCTCACCTCGGGTTTAATTTTTCTTCCCTTCAGCCCGAATGGATATCCTGAGCCATCCAGTCTTTCATGATGGTATAAAATAATATCCTTTGCAATAGGTGAAATCCAGGACTCCTTTTCAACACTCATATATCCATATACTACGTGTCTCTTTATTTCCTTGGCTACACTTTCTTCGGTATCGTCAAGACTTACATCTCTATACTCTGTTTTTATTTGTAAAAATCCCATGTCATGGAGAAGTGCTCCAACAGCGATTTCCTTTGCCTGTTCTTCGGAAAAATCTACCTTTAATGCGGTTAATACCGATAAAGCAGCCACGCTAAGACAATGATCTGATAAAGCCTGGTCTTTTCTACGCACAGCTGTTACATTATAAAGCACTTCTTTTCTTTGAATGACGCTACTCATAACGCCTTCTGCAACATCAACCAGGTGACCCACTTCACCATCTGATGCATATGAAAATCTCTCAATGGTGTTCTTTAAAATATCAGAACACATCTCACTGATCTGACTTTCTGTATAATCCTCTTCCGATATATCTTCTGATATATCATCCATCACAAAAAGCTCCATAATGTGTATATCACGCAGCTTTTTCGCATAATCCTTCTTCAGAATAGTGCCTTGAGGGATAATTATAACACCGCTATCATTATATATGTCCCTTGCCAGAACCTCTTTTCCGGATATTTTATCAACCCGAATTTTTCTCAAGCTTCTGTCTCCTTAAAAGATAAACCCCTTTGTGCTGACTCCAATGCTTTTCTTTCCTCCTTTGAAAGAATTACATAGGATTCCCCTCTTATTATTTCCTTAATATAGGAATGACTTCCTTCTCTTGAATGTATCGAAGTAATAATAAATCCATTATCTCTATCATCCAAAAGGCAAAGTGAATAACTGAGCTTTCCGCCCATTTCACTAAATGCATCATACTTTATTATACCAATCTTTTGAAAAGCTCCGATTAATGTCTCGCAGGTAACATCCAATTTTTCTGATGTCAGCTTCTCTTCTTTTTTCAGAATGTCAATTTCCTTAAATCTGTTAAGAATGGTACTTTCCAATTCAGCGCCATCAGCACCCTTCATAAATGCCTTGTATTTTTTGCAAAGAATGATGGTCTTGACCAGAAGAAATATAGTAAGCCCCATAAATATTACTACTATTCCTGCCAAAATGCATACTGCCAACATCATTACTTCTTCTTTTGTCATTGTAGCACCATCTGGTGTAGAAATTATATTGTTGACTGCTTCATTATTATAAAAATTCATGTGATCCCTCTGCTTATTTATCTAAAATCTCAAGTATTCGATCTAGTTCATCAATAGATGAATATTGAATTTCGATAGATCCGGTATTATCTGTTTTTCTCTTAAGCTCAACTTTTGTCCCCAATGTGAGTCTAAGTTTATCTTCGGCCTTTTTAAAATCAGGTGTTAATGCCGGCTTAGTCTTCTTTTCTTTTACAGGCTGCTCTTTCTGGTTTAACTTATCGTTATAAGTCTTTACCATATCTTCAACCTGGCGAACAGAAAGCTTTTCTTCCACTATCTTAAGTGCGTAGGTCAGCTGCTGCTCTTTACTTGATAAGCCCAGAAGTGCTCTGCCATGTCCCTCTGATATCAGTCTGCCATTTATCATGGTCTGTACTTCCGGATGAAGCTTTAATAGTCTCATGCAATTGGTGATAGCTGTTCTGCTCTTAGATACTCTTTTTGCTACCTCATCCTGCTTTATGCCCAGCTCATCTATAATTCTCTGATATGCCTGTGCTTCTTCAATAGGTGTAAGATCCTGTCTCTGTACATTTTCCAGGAGAGCAATTGTAAAAAGATTTTCCGGGACAAATTCTCTTACTGTTGCCGGAATTTCCTTTAAGCCAGCTATCATAGCAGCCCTGAAACGTCTTTCGCCGGCTACGATCTCATATCTTTTCCCCTTTTTCTGAAGCACAATTGGCTCAATTACACCAAACTGCTTTATAGAATCGGCCAGCTCATTTAAGCTATCCTCGTCGAATACTGTTCTGGGCTGTTCTCTGTTTGGTTCTATTTCGCTTAATGGGATTAATGTTTCACGTGAAACATTTGCTTCTTCCCTTGCTTCATTCTTTTTCTTTTCAATGGGTCTGTCGGGTATAAGATTGTCCAGACCACTCCCTAAACCTGTTCTTCTAGCCATTAGACTTCTCCTTTAATACAATTTATAGAATTAGTACCAACTTTTCTTATTCATATTAATTACTTCATCCGCCAGGTCCTTATATGCGGTAGCACCGGTGGACTTTGGATCATACATTGTTATAGGTAATCCATGTGATGGAGCTTCAGCAAGTCGTACGTTTCTAGGTATCATTGTCTTGTAGATATAATCCTTAAGGTTTTTCTGAACATTTTCAACTACCTGGACTGACAAATTGGTTCTTGAATCGAACATAGTAAATACTATGCCCTCGATTTCAAGCTCAGGATTCAATCTCTTTTGTACAAGGTCAATCGTTCTTATTAGCTGTGACAAGCCTTCCAGGGCATAATACTCACATTGAATCGGAACAATAATAGAATCCGCTGTTGTCATCGCATTAACAGTAAGCGTATTTAAAGAAGGAGGACAATCAATAAAAATAAAATCGTAATTGTCTCTCACAGGATCAACTATCTTCTTTAATAGAAATTCTTTGTTTTCAACACCAATAAGCTCAATCTCTGCACCTGCAAGCTCAACATCAGATGGAATAACAGTCAGGTGGTCCACTACTGATTTTGTTTCTGTGCTATCAAAAGAAACCTTTCCTTCAACTTCATCCAATAGAAGATCATATACGGTGCTCTTCAATTTACTCTTTTTAATACCAAGTCCGGATGTAGTATTGCCCTGAGGATCAATATCAATAACAAGAACCTTATTACCGGCCTCAGCAATACATGCAGAAAGATTGATGGCAGTTGTAGTCTTACCCACGCCACCCTTTTGATTTGCTATTGCTATAACTTTTCCCATATAAAACTCCTATGGATTAATAATAAAATGTTTCACGTGAAACATTATGTAATTATTCTTTACAGCTCTACCAGGCAATTCTTTACAGCATAAAGTGCAGCCTGTGTACGATCTGTAACTTCAATTTTCTTAAACAGATTTGAAATATGATTTTTTACAGTCTTCTCAGATATCTCCAACTGATCACCAATCTCTTTATTAATATAGCCCTTAGCAATAAGTCGAAGAATTTCTTTTTCTCTCTTAGTTAATTCATCAATATTATGACTATTAACTTTTGTATTCATAGAATTAAATACCGGTAATAACTTCTGATCAATATACTCCTCTTGGTTATATACGGTTTTGATAGCCTTAATTAGAGTATTGAAATCTGAATTTTTAAGGACGTATCCCTTGGCACCCAGTTCTAATGCTCTTCTAAGATACTGAATCTCATCATGAATAGTAAGAACCAGTGTTGTGGGCACAATGTCTTTTTCATACATTTTTTCAAGGGCCTCAATACCTGACATATTAGGCATGTTAATATCAAGAAGTAAAACATCCGGCTTACATTCAATAACTTTTTCTATAGTTTCAAGACCATCTTTTGCTTCACCAACTACCTGAAAATCAGGCTCAAGCTCTAACAGTCCTTTAATTCCCTCTCTAATAATAGAATGATCATCAGCAAGTAATATTGTAATTTGATTAGTCATAAGTCCCCCTTTTTGCAATTGGAATAGTGACCTGTATCATAAGACCACCTTCCTTTTTATTATTTATGATTAACTCTCCATTAACCAGCTTGGCTCTTTCTTTTAAAATTTTAAGGCCAAAATGAGATTTGCTTCTAACTGCTTCATATAATTTTTCCTGAGATACTCCTATACCATTATCTGATACAGTAAGTGTTACAGCATCTTCATCATATTTTATAATAATGTCAACTTTGCTGGCATTACTGTGTTTCACTATATTAATGCATGCCTCCTGGCATATTCTGTACAGAGTTACAAGAATACTGTTCGGTAATTCCGGCTCTTCTCCTTCAACATTAATTGTAAAGAAAAACTTCCGATCAGGATTGATATGATTGCAGTAGTCTTCTATGGCCGCAGGCAAACCAAAGTCATCTATAGATGCAGGTCTTAATTCAAAAATAGATGATCGAATATCATCAATAGTTTCTCTAGCTACATCTATAATAGAGCTCATTTCCATTCGAGCCCGTATAGGATCTAAATCGAAAAGTCTTAAACAAAGCTCTCCTTTATGGACAAGTCCAGTAAGATTCTGTACTGCAGAATCATGTAAATCGTTGGCTATACGATTTCTCTCCATTTCTTGTATAGCAAGGGATTGAAGATTCGATTCATGTGTAATATCAAGATCTTCATTGTGATCAATTACATTAAAATCGCCATTGGAAGATAACAGTACTTTTAATCTTTTTTGCTTTTCCTGTATAGCCTGAGCTTCTTTTAACAGCTTCATTTTTTCATCGTGAAGCTTTTTCATACTGTCTAACTGTGACAGCCACTCGTCATCAAAATAACTCAGCTTACCTGAATCATTTGGGCTAAAGAGATAATTATTTGAAGAAGAAACCTGTTTCTTTTCATTCAATAACATTTCCCTGGCACGTACTTCGTGATACAGGTCAGAACATGCATTAATAAGACAGTCTATCTCATTTTCCTTGGCGTCAATGAGACTGTCTATAAAAGAAAGCATTTCCTCGTATTCATTTTTTGCATTTTTTTTCTTCAAGTACAGCCCCCAAAAAGGTACAATATCTTGTTACTATTCGCAGTCTGATAAAATCTCGTTCGAATAGTCTTTACATTTTATCATACCCCAAATGTCCTTGTTTGTAAAGGAACTATAATGGTTTGGCTAATACTTTTCCGCCGCCTCTTGGATATGAATCCGGTGTATTTTTTATTTTATGTATTACCACCATTGAACGGGAAAAATCCGAATTTGGAAGAGTAAAATTAATAGTATCCACCACTTTACCACCCAGGGTAGATATCGCCTTTAATCCGGCCTTAAGTTCCTCGTCTATATCACCGGACTTATAAGGAATAAAGTATCCATCTTTTTTTACAAAGGGAAGGCAGAATTCTGATAATGAATTCAGCTTAGCAACAGCTCTGGAAAATGCAAAATCGTATTGCTCTCTGTACTCTGATTTTCTGGCTGCTTCTTCAGCACGACCATGTATAGCACATATGTCAGTGAGACCCAACTCTGCAATTACTTCATTTAAAAAAACAACTCTTTTATTTAACGAATCCATAAGAGTAATATCTAGCTCTGGGAAAGCGATTTTTAAGGGTATTCCAGGGAATCCTGCTCCAGTCCCCATGTCGATAACTTTCAGATTTTTTTGTCCACATGTGGATAATTTTTTCTTAAAGATATCCACATTGACAATAGATAAACTGTCTGCAAAGTGTTTGATAACTACATCATCATACTCAGTAATAGCAGTGAGATTCATCACCTTATTTTTTTTAATAAGCATTTCGTAATACTTATTAAATTGTTGGATCTGTTTTTCTGAAAGAGTAATTCCTAAGGATAAAAGACTTTCATTAAATAAATCACTCATAGGCTCTCCTTTTTAGAATTAGTTCAAATAAGACTGTTTCTGCAGATATATAAGCAATACAGAAATGTCCGCAGGGCTTACACCTGAAATTCTTCCTGCCTGACCAATGTTTTCAGGTCGTATCATCTTAAGCTTCTGTCTGGCTTCTATTCTCAGTGAAGGTACTGCATCATAATCAAAATCTTCCGGTATCTTTCTGTTTTCAGTTTTTCTGAATGCTTCCACTTGACGATTTTGTCTGTCTATATATCCTTCATATTTTAATTCTATTTCGACCTGCTCTTTCACATCAAAAGGAAGTTCCGGTCTCTCAGGGTCCAGAGGAGCTATAATGTCATAGCTTAATTCAGGCCTATTGATTAAATCACCCAGTGAAATAGCTGTACGTAATTCTGCGCTATTATGTTCCTTAAGAAAATCCTGGACAAAAGATTTACCGCCTATCATAGTATTCTTAAGTCGTAATATTTCTGCAGCAATCTGCTCTTTTTTCAAAAGAAACTTATTGTATCTTTCCTGGGAAATGAGTCCGATTTCATATCCTTTTTCAGTAAGTCTTAAATCCGCATTGTCCTGACGTAATATAAGTCTATACTCTGCTCTACTGGTCATCATGCGGTAAGGCTCATGAGTTTCTTTGGTACAGAGATCGTCAATTAACACTCCGATATAGCTCTCTGATCTGTTAAGAATTAATGGATCTTTATCTGTCAATAATCTTGCTGCATTGATACCTGCTATAAGACCTTGAGCAGCTGCCTCCTCGTATCCGGAACTACCATTCATCTGACCGGCAGAAAAAAGTCCATGAATATTCTTTAATTCCAAAGAAGGCTTAAGCTGCATTGGATTTATGCAGTCATATTCTATAGCATAGGCATTTCTAACAATCTTAGCATTTTCAAGTCCGGGCACAGATCTATACATTTTTACCTGAACATCTTCGGGTAAAGAAGAACTCATGCCTGAAATATACATTTCATTTGTATAATTTCCTTCCGGCTCGATAAAGACCTGATGTCTGTCTTTATCAGGGAATTTCATTACCTTATCTTCGATAGATGGACAATATCTGGGACCGGTACCTTTTATATTTCCGGAGTATAGAGGACTTCTATCAATGTTATCTCTTATAATCTGATGAGTCTCTTCGTTGGTATATGTAAGCCAGCAAGACACCTGATCTTTTTTAATACTTTCCGGTGTATTCTCAAAAGAAAATGGTGTAATTTGTTGGTCACCAAATTGTTCAGTCATCTTTGAAAAATCAATGGATCTCTTATCTATTCTGGCCGGTGTTCCGGTTTTAAAGCGATACATTTCAATACCTAACTTTTTCAAAGAATCCGTAAGATGATTAGCAGCAGGAAGTCCATTGGGTCCGGTATATGTAGATACGTCACCATAAATACATCTTGCATTTAGATAAGTACCGGTGCATATAATTGCGGCTTTGCATGGAATAATGGCATTAGAGTATGTTTTTACTCCCACTACTTTTTTATCTTCTACAAGTATCTCAGCAACTTCAGCCTGTTTTATTGTCAAATTTTCCTGATTTTCCAAGACTTCTCTCATAGTTCTGGAATAATCTGCTTTATCAGCCTGGGCACGAAGCGAGTGAACCGCAGGACCCTTGGATACATTTAACATTTTTGACTGAATATATGTTTTATCAATATTTTTGCCCATTTCACCACCAAGAGCATCCAATTCTCTTACAAGGTGTCCTTTAGATGTTCCTCCCACATTAGGATTACATGGCATGAGCGCTATAGAGTCTGTACTAACTACAAAAACCATAGTTTTTAATCCAAGTCGAGCTGCTGCAAGTGCAGCCTCACATCCTGCATGACCTGCACCGATTACACATATATCTACTGAATCATATGTAAAATCCATTTTATTGCCTTTCTAATTACAGTATTAAATAATACGAGTGTAAATAATACTACTTACCCATACAGAACTCTTTGAAAATTTTATCTGCCAGATCATCTTCTATTTCTTCACCCATAATGTCTCCCAATGCTTTATAAGCATCCATCATATCTATAGAAAAGAAATCTTCAGACATTCCGACTTCAATACTTTTTTTCACTTCATTAAGTGAATCTCTGGTTTTCTTTAAAAGTTCCAATTGACGAAGATTAGAAATATAAACATCCTCTTTAGCGCCAATTTTACCGGATGAAAACATATCACATATCTCTGAATGAAGTTCCTCAATACCCACCATCTGCTTTGCAGAAATAGATATAACTTTTTTATTTGAAATATGTTTTATTTCATCAATATTAATTTTTGACACCAAGTCTGACTTATTGAGAAGTATAATAGCTTTTTTATTTGAAATTAATTCCAGTATTTTTTTATCATCATCATCAAAAACTGTAGCAGAATCAATCACAAATAGACAAAGGTCAGCATTTTCCGACTCGGCAATAGCTCTTTCAACTCCAATTTTTTCAACAATATCTGTAGTCTCACGAATACCGGCTGTATCTATGATTTTTAATGTTATTCCATTAAAATTTATTGTTTCACAAATAGTGTCTCTTGTGGTCCCTGGTATATCTGTAACAATTGCCCTTTCAGTACCTGTAAGCATATTTAAAAGAGTGGATTTTCCTGCATTAGGCTTACCAAGAATAACAGTTCTTATGCCTTCCTTCATAATGATTCCATTATCATAGCCCTGGATCATTTTATTTATTTTTTCTAGTTCATCTTCTGTATGCTGGTATAAAATATTAGAAAAACCATCTATATCAATATGCTCTGGATCATCAAGTGCAGCCTCAATAAATGCACAATCAGTAATAATGGAATCACGAAGCTCTACAATCTTTTCCCGTAGCTTACCGGATAATTGATTAACAGAATTTTTAACAGCATCTTCGTTTGTTGCATTTATAATATCAATTACTGCTTCAGCCTGAGTCAGATCTATTCTACCATTTAAAAAGGCTCTTTTTGTAAATTCCCCAGGCTCTGCCAGTCTGGCACCACTATCAAGAACGGCGCTAAGAATTTTTTTTGTTACAATAATTCCACCATGACTGTTAATTTCACAGGTATCTTCTGCAGTATAACTATTGGGTCCCTTAAAAACAGAAACTAAAACTTCGTCCAAAATCTGACCATCATAAACAATGTTACCGTATTTCATGGTATGGGACTTTGCATCACTAAGTTTTTTATTATTTTTGGACGCAAAAATGCGATCCACAATTTCTATTGCAGATCTGCCACTTACTCGAATAATACTTATGCCGGCATTTGTTGCTCCTGTAGCTATGGCCGCTATAGTATCTGTTTCTTTCATATCTTCACCTGTAATAATAAAAGGGTGCTTATTCAGCACCCTTTAAATGAACTACTTATAAAAAGGATTACTGCTGCTCGTTTGCATCAATTGTTGCGGTAACTCCCTCATATACTTCGCCTTCTTCAATGTTGCCATAAAGGTAAGGCTTACGATTTGGATCATGTCTGTATTCTGTCTTGGAATTAAAGCCTCCCTTAGAATATCCTCCACGATTATTATTCTTACCCTTATTGAATCCATCACGTCTGTTGTTATTGCCGTAGCGATTGTTATTATTATACTTTGTATATACTTTGACACCCTTTTTAAGAGTAATAACTACCTTACGATCCGGCTCTTCACCTTCTGAATGAGTCTCTACGTACTTATCATTCTGAAGTGCAGCATGAATAATACGTCTTTCATATGGATTCATTGGCTCAAGCTCTACAGTCTTACCGGTTTTCTTTACTTTTGAAGCAATGTTCTTAGCAAGATTTTCCAAAGTCTCTTTACGTCTCTCACGATAATTTTCTGTATCGAGCTTTACTTTTATATAATCTTCTGAATTCTTATTTACTACCAGACTTACAAGATACTGAAGGCTATCAAGTGTCTGACCTCTCTTACCAATAAGAATACCCATATCATCGCCTACAATCTCAAGATTAATAGACTTTTCTTCTTCATTGTAAGAATTTTTAACTTCATTCTGAATGCCCATAACATTAAGAACATCTGAAATAAATTCTGCAGCCTTTTCAGCAAGTGTAAGCTTTAATGATGCTCTTACTTTTGCAGGCTTTTTATTTATACCGAGAAAACCTGAACTTGCTTCTTCAACTATTTCAATATCCATATTTTCTTCTGATGTCTGAAGCTGAATTTTTGCTTCTAAAATAGCTTCTTCTACAGTCTTTCCTGTAGTCTCAATCCAATTTCTCATAATCTTTCTCCTATAATTAGTATTTTTTGATAAATCAATCTTTTCTTAAGAGATTAGCATAACCGGAAATACTCTTTTTACCTGAAGTATCATTTGAAGTGCTGTTCTTGATATCAGTACTGTCTGTACTACTCTTGGTATTCTTTCCTGATGAAAGATTTGCATAGTTGGAAGTTGTTTTTTTCTGTGTAGGTGCCTGACTGTAATTAATGGACTTTGTCTGTCTCTTCGCCATCTCAGCCATAACACTTCCTTCAGATAAACCATGCTTTTCAAGTCTCTTTTTCTGCTTAGCTCTATTTTTTTCAATCATTTTATCGAGATCAAGCTTCTTATCGATATAAAGATTGATACCAATCTGCTGAATAACTGAAACTACTGTATTGATTACCCAGTAAATACCAATACAAAGAGGAAATGTATATGCAAAGAAACCTGACATAAATGGCATAATGAAAAGCATACTGTTCATGCTCTGAGCCATAGGGTTATCTGCAGTACTCTGATTCATTGACTTGTTCTGAGCCTTGGAAAGGAATGAGCTGCCAAGCTGAGTAACTACTGCAAGGATAGGAACAATAATTGCTATAGAAAGAATGCCATAGTGACTAGGTGCATCAAGAATGTTCATGCTACCAACAGAAAAAGCATGATTTATCTTATCAATAGCATCTGTAACATCGCCTCCCAGTGAAAATTTATCTACAAGCTCATTGTAATTGTCAGTACCAAATTTAGTGAGAATATCAATCATATGATTAAGATTGTTGGAATCACTCTCTGAAAATTTATTAATACTTGGTACATTAAGAGATTTACCAGTCTCAATCATGTAGTTAAAGTAGCCATCATTTTTCATAATAGCATTAGCAACTACTGTATAATATCCTCTAAGCTTTGTAACATATGCAGGAATAGTATAAATTACACGATACATAGCAAAAATAATAGGCAATGTAATCAGCATTGGAAGACATCCTGAGGCAGGATTAGTACCATACTTCTGATATACTTCCTGAGTCTCCATCTGCATATAACGCTGAGACTGCTCATCTTTCTTTCCTTTATATTTTGCCTGAATTGCTGAAAGCTCTGGCTGCATTTTAGCTGAAAGCTTGGAAAATTTCTGCTGTCTAATAGTAAGAGGCATCATAAGCATCTTAACAATGATTGTAAAAATCACAAGACAAACAGCAATGTTTTCGACGCCAAATAATGCAAGGAAATTGTAAATTCCATTAAATATAAGACCAAAAACCCAAGCAAATGGCTTTAAAAATCCGGTAACGCCGGTTAAAATTGCAAAATTCAAATTAAAATCCTCCAAAATTAAATAAAAAAAGCATAGCTAAGGAACAGGATCATAACCACCTTTACTTAAAGGATTACAACGTAATAACCTTTTACCGGTAAGGTATGAGCCTTTTACCACGCCATACTTTTCATAGGCTTCGATAGCATATTGTGAGCACGTAGGATAATAAATACAACTTGGCCTACGCTT
Organism: Lachnospiraceae bacterium; assembly: GCA_045616485.1. Lineage (GTDB taxonomy): Bacteria > Bacillota > Clostridia > Lachnospirales > Lachnospiraceae > RGIG3528. The sequence goes on along the minus strand of JAZLGU010000072.1, from coordinate 896 downwards.
TAACGGAGAAAGAAATCTTCTATAAAATCTGATTATCCCTATAAAAAACTTTTTCATAATTATATTATACCATGCCTTTTGGACAAATCCAAAAAAGCAGCCTCTATTTCACTAAAGCTTTTTCCCCTGGCAGATATTCTTGCCACACAAACAATATTCCAACTACTATGGAACTTCTCACAATTTAAACGAAAGCTTTCTCTTAACAGTCTGGCGATCCTATGTCTTACCACGCTGTTGCCAACTTTTTTACTTACACTACATCCAAGTCGGCTGTCCCCAGTATCACTGGGTAAAACATACATAACGAGATACTTGTTGGCAAGCGACTTGCCTGACTTATATACTTGTTGAAATTCGGAATTTTTATGTAGTGAATTTTTCAAAATACAAGCATCTCCTGTTTCTTCTCTTTGTGAACCGCTATCACAAATATCCAAATAAGAAGAAAAGGTCACACAAAAATATGCGACCCGCAAAAAATAAAATTAAGCTGAAATTTTATGTCTGCCCTTTGCTCTTCTTGCAGCTAAAACCTTTCTACCGTTAGCTGTGCTCATTCTGGAACGGAATCCATGAACCTTAGCTCTCTGTCTCTTCTTAGGCTGGAATGTCATCTTTGCCATTGTAAAACACCTCCTTATAGACTAAATGTTAACTGTATGCTAATTCTGCATACAGAATCTACGCAAAATTAAAGCGAATGTAATTATAGTGGATATCCTTCAATTAGTCAAGTAAAAATTTGAAAAGTTTGTTACTACTCACAGTTTTTCGCCCGTTTTATCGTCTCATTTTTCCTTAACATAACGAGAAATTTTACATGTCCAGAATGCTGAAAAGCCTTGATTTTTCTAGGTTTTTCAGCATTTTTTGCTTGCATTTTTGCTCTTTAT
>JAZLGU010000071.1:0-61071 GCA_045616485.1 Lachnospiraceae bacterium | reverse complement strand
CTCACTGTCAACTTTTTGTCACGGGCAAAAAAATTGTCACAGAGAAACGTCCCCGTGACAAAAAGTTGACAGTGAGAAACGTCCCCGTGACAATTCCCGTGACAATTTTTGGATTATGCGTTAAATATAACTTTTTCGCTGTCGAAAGCTTTCTTTACGCCATAGGTAAGGATGATGCCAAGTACAATCTCGCCTGCTATAGCTAAGAGAAGCTGAGGCCATGCGATGGCGTTGATCATAATATCCTGAATAGCGAGAGAAGTGCCGTAGACAGGAATAGCGTAAAGGGCAAGAGGTGACTCGCCGGGAGTCTTGAACATAGTGGTCATTCCCAGAAGAATAACTACAATGTACATAGGGCTTACTAAAGTGGAAGCTGTCTTTACGTCCTTGGCTAAAAGGGATACCAGGGAGATGATAGCTACGAAGAGGTAAACAAGGGCTACCAGAAGAACTATCATGCTGAATATCTGGAAAGGACTAAAGGAAACGCTGGTGTTCATGGCTTCGCCTGTGAAATTCATGCTAGGCATTGCTATAATAATACCCACTGCATAAAGGATAGCGGAAATGCCGGCAAGAGTAGCCAGACCAAAGAGCTTACCAAGAGCGATATGGCTGCGCTTTGCAGGAGTCATAAGTAAAGTAGCTAATGTACCACGCTCCTTTTCACCGGCTGTAGCGTCTACACAAAGACCCATAGCGCTGGCGAAGAGCAGCATTACTACCAGATAAGGTACCATCATAGCCAGGAACTGACCATTTGCTTCATCTTCATTAATTATAAGAGTAGTCTTTTCGTTGAATACTACCAGTGTATCAAGAGTGCCCAGACGATCTGCGATAATGGACTGTCTGTAAGTAGCAAAAACCTTGCCTTCCAGCTCCTGATAAGCTGCCTGGGAATAATTCTTAGTGGAGTTGTAGCATACTTCTACGCTTGGGATAGATGTCTTATCTTTTTCAAAGGATTCAAGCTGGCTGTCAAAGTCCTTAGGGAAGATAACGATCAGGTCTACGGCTCCATCCAGTACGGAATCCTTAAGAGAATCGGTAACGTCAGAAGCGTTGATAAAAGTAACATTGGCTGTCTTGTCGTACTCGAGAGTAGTAAGGGCAGTCTTTACAGACTGAGGAGCATCAGCCATGTATACGATGGACTTATGAGCTTCTATATCATCATTCATACCGGTAACCAGACGACTTATCAGAGAATAAATCACAATTACCAGAAGTGGTGGCAGTACAAATAAAGAGAAAAGGAGTTTTCGGTCTTTGAAAACTCTGCTAAGTTCTTTTGTAAAAACAGATTTAATTGAATTCATGATTTACCTCCCTAATAAGCCTTTTTTAGTAGCAGCAGCTACGGGAGGCTCTTCCTTGTGATGTTCTTTGTAAAGGGCAAAGAAAGCGTCTTCCAGGTCCTGGGCATTAGTAGAAGTCAGGAGATCGGACAGAGTACCTTCAGTAACCTTTTTACCGTCAATGATAACGCCGATACGGTCAGCCAGCTTTTCAGCCTCAGACATGATGTGGGTGGAAATGATAATGGTCTTACCCTCGTTTTTCAGCTCTTTAAGGAAATCGGTAACGCTTCTGGCGGTAACGATATCAAGGCCTGATGTAGGCTCGTCGAAAATAACTACCTTGGGGTCGTGAACCAGAGATACGGCGATAGCAGACTTCTGCTTCATACCAGTAGAAAGCTCTTCGATTTTTTTGTCCTGGAATTCATTGATGCCGAAGTAGCCGAAAAGCTTCTCGCGACGGGCTGCAATCTCGGACTCAGTCATACCATGAAGCTGACCGAAGAAATCAAAGAGGTAACGCGGTGAGAAGAAAGGATCAAGCTTAATCTCATTGGTAAGGAAGCATATATCTGAACGAACAGCATCAGCTTCTTTTACAGTATCGTGACCATTTACTTTCACGAAGCCGTCTGAAGGCTTGAGAAGGGTAGCGATACATCTTAAGGTAGTGGTCTTTCCGGCACCATTGGGACCTAAGAGACCATAAATTTCACCGTCTTTGGCAGTGAAAGAAATGTTGTTAGCTGCTTTTTTAACAGCATCATTGGTGCCAAGCTGCTTTTTCTTAGCTGCAGTCAGCTTGTACGCCTTGGTGAGGTTACTCACTTCAATCATTTTTTTATTCTCCCTTGCATTTTGATGAGGTTTGGTGTAAAAATAGAATGCATTGTTGTGTCATTCGGTAATACACCAAAAGATATTCATAATTTACATCAATATGAACTCTATGTCAAATAGGACAATTGGCGAAATATTGCGCATATTTATTGCTTTTTAGCGAAATAAATCTATAATTAAGACAATAATACGATTGGAAAAGAATTGAATGAAAAATAAGAAAATTGTACGCTTTTTACTGACATCTACATTGGCGCTCCTTGTTTTCGCAGGGTGCGGTAAGGAGAGAAATGGTGCGGACAATACACCTGTGCCCAGCGCACCAGGTAATGCATCGCCATCAGTGTCACCGACAGTGACCGGTACTCCTTCCAATACACCTACATCTACACCTTCATCCACACCTACCCCGTCGCCCGAGGTTTTTTTGGACAGCCTTGAGATAGAGGGACTTCATCATTTCAATACCACGGATAAAACAGTTACACACAGTCTTTTCCTGGGCTATGAGGCTATATATCAGGGCAAGGTCGTAGGCGATATTCAGATGGCTTCTGACGGCAAGGGGAAGATAGCTATTGTTTATTCTGTCCAGGAGGACGCGAATGGCCCGGATGACTGTGGCAGCGAGTTTTTCCTGCTCTTATCCAGTCTGGTAGGTAACAGAGTACGTGTAGACAGCAATATATCTCTGGGCTACATGCAGTACTGCTGGCTTAAGGAAAGTGGTGAAAATATCCTGCTGACCCAGTCTGTGAACGGAGAGGACGATAAAAGCAGGCGTTATGTAGTGACCTATGATTATGATGGACAGAAGCTGTCCACCATAAGCCTTGATGAGGACAGAGCAGGCTCCATTCAGCTGTCAGGTCTTTCAGATTATTACTATCAGTTTGACAATAAGACATATACGGTTACCAGAGTAAATATTGCAACAGGTGAAAAGAGCCCGGTTGAATACCACGATAAGCTTTTGTTAAAGAGCTTTTATGGTGTAAGTACTATAAATGGCGTGGATTACTTATGCGGCAGTTTCCTGGGAGTGGATCTTAAGGAGTATGAGGCCGTTATTAACTGCCAGACCGGTGAGCCTCTTCTTATAGCAGGCGAGGATCAGGTAAGCTATATTTACTGTGAAAAAGACCGTTTTACCATTAACAGCAAGTATAATGAAAAGGACGGACTTAAGTACCGTATATTTGATGGAAACAGAGTAATCAGCTATTCCCAGAAGGATGAGTTTTATTATTCTTATGTTTTCCTGGGAGACAGGCTGGCGGTGGTACGTACCAGCTATGAGTATCATAATGAGGTGTTTGTAGATCAGGGTGAAGAGTACGATTTCCAGATCACCGATAAGACTATCATCGATGTAGCCATAGTAGATCTTGCCACAAATACAGTGATTTCCACCAATACTATTGAAGTACTCTCTGAAAGAGATCTTAGCAGAATAGATATAGTAGGTGAAGACAAGCTGATGCTGGTATTCTCAGACCAGGCCGGATCCATGGACGTTTACTTCTGGGATCTGGATGGTAAAAAGTATTCCGACTATGAATTCACATACCTTTCTGATATTAAAATAGAGAATTTTACAGGCTTTGAAGTCGTTAAGGTTGAGGGCAATTATGTCCGCAGCGATTTTGTACCGGGAGAATGCCCTGATCTGTTAAAAGAAGAGCGGGAATATGCTGATGAACTGGAAAAAAAGTACGATATAAAAATATATATAGCTGATGAGGCAAAATGCCTTATGAGCGGCTATATTTTTGAGATACTTAATGACAAAGCAAAGCTCAGAGAATGTCTGGAGACTATGGATAAAGAGTTTGCCAAGTATCCTCAGGGATTTTTCTCATTGTATAAAAAGCTGCCTTATTATCCGGACGGACTGGAAATATTCTTTACCGGCGGACTTATAGGCTATGAGAGTGGCAATCTGGACAGGGCAGGCGGTCTGCGTACGGAAGATGAGGATTCCATTAATATTGCCTTGGATGGTTATGACGGCAGATATGAGGCTGCAGTGCATCATGAGATCAGCCATTCCATTGAAGTACTCATAAGACATTTGAGCTCAGAAGATCTGGATGAGGATATCTGGAATGGTATCAATATCAAGTATGGCGGTGACAGGAAGTACTATGCCCAGTCATATATGCATCAGGATTCTGACTGGTACTATGGATACAAGAAAAATTATAAATACACCTATGAATCCTGGGAGTGGTATCCTAACAAATATTCACAGGTGCTTTTTACAGATGATTATGCCATGACATATCCTACCGAGGACAGATCCAGACTTTTTGAACAGATAATGTGGGATAAACTGGATGTCAGCGTTTTCCCTGCATTGAAAGAAAAGATTACATATTATTCAAAGCTTATTAAAAAGATGCTGGTGGAAAATGGCTTCAGCCCGGATGCAGAATGCTACTGGGAGTGGGTATTAAAGAACGAATAAGGCCATAAAAATATTAGGAGGATCTGAATTTGAGCGAGAAATTCGATTTACTAACTTTGGGAGAACTGCTGCTTAGACTTTCTCCTCCCAATAATGAGCGAATAGTAAGAGGCGAGACATTTGATAAGCAGATAGGCGGAGCTGAGCTTAATGTTGCATCCGGCGTGTCTCTTTTGGGGCTTCGTACAGGTGTTATTTCCAAGCTTCCTGCCAATGCGCTGGGTACTTTTGCCAAAAACAGAATTCGTTTTTCAGGCGTATCCGATGACTATCTGGTATATGATGAGGAAAAGGATGCCAGACTCGGAGTATATTACTATGAAAATGGTGCTTATCCCAGAAAGCCCAGTGTAGTATACGACAGAATGAATTCTTCCATTAACAAGATTTCATTATCAGATTTTAGTGACCATATGTATCAAAATACCAGATGTTTCCACACCACAGGTATTACGCTGGCATTAAGTAAGCCTACCCGGGAAACTGCTATTGAAATGATTAAGAATTTCAAACAGGCGGGAGCTATTATATCTTTTGATGTTAATTTCAGAGGCAATCTCTGGAGCGGTGAAGAGGCAAAGGCGACTATAGAAAAGATTTTACCTTATGTAGATATTTTCTTCTGCTCCAAGGATACCGCAAGACTTACCTTTGGCAGAGACGGAGATCTGCATGATGTCATGAAATCTTTTGCCAATGATTACCCACTCTCCATTGTGGCATCTACGGAGCGAGTGGTACACAGTCCCAAGAGCCATACCTTTGGCTCTGTTATATATGATGCCAAAAATGATGTTTTTTACGAGGAAGAGCCATACAGAAATATTGATGTGGTAGACAGAATCGGATCCGGTGATGCTTATATAGCAGGAGTGCTTTACGGCTACCTTAAGTATGGCGACTGCAGGAAGGCTATGGAGTATGGTAATGCCACAGCTGCAGTAAAAAACACTATTCCAGGAGATATGCCATCTTCAGATCTGGCTGAGATTGATCGTGTAATTAAAGAACACAAATGCTCAGACGGCCTGGAGATGAGTAGATAATCTATATACAAACGACAACGGAGGATTTCGACATGAAGAAGTTATTATCAATGGTGCTTGCAGGCGTTTTAGCTATTGCTTGCCTTACAGGCTGTGGTAAGGCAAGAGGCGATCAGCTGGAGGCCATCAAAAAAGCAGGTAAGATTGTTATTGCCATGGAGGGTCAGTGGGCTCCCTGGACATATCATGATGATACAGAGGCACTGGTAGGCTATGATACAGAAGTAGGTAAGGCTATTGCTGCCAAGCTGGGCGTAGAAGCTGAGTTCATTGAAGGCGAGTGGGATGGACTTTTCACAGGTCTCGATTCAGGTAAATACGATATTATCATAAACGGTGTAGACATTACTGATGAGCGTAAGCAGAAGTATGATTTTTCCCTGCCTTATGCTTTTGACCATACTGTACTTATTGTAAAAGCTGACAATACAAGCATTAAGACTTTTGAGGATCTGAAGGATAAGAATACTGCCAATTCCTTAGGCTCTACATATGCTGATCTGGCAGCTGACTATGGCGCTAAGGTACAGAACGTGGATACTCTGGCTCAGACTATCGATATGCTTTTGGCGGGTCGTATTGATGCAACACTTAATGCAGAGACATCTTTCTATGACTACAAGGCAGAAAAGCCGGATGCAGCAATTAAGATCGTTGATACTACAAAGAATGCCAATGAGATTGCTATTCCTATGAGAAAGGGAGATGAGACAGCAAATCTGCGCAAGGCTATCAACAAGGCTATTGAGGAGCTTCGTGCTGATGGTACACTTAAGAAGCTTTCTGAGAAGTACTTTGGTGGAGACATCTCAGGTACAAAATAAGAGCTTTTAAGGAGACAGAATGTCAGAACGTGTTATCCGGCTTCTGCTGGACTCTTTTCCCAAACTTTTAATGGCAGGCATTAAGGTAACAGTGCCCATTACTTTGGGGGCTTTTGCCATCAGCGTTTTACTGGGGATACTGCTGGCAGTGGTCCAGGTAGCCAATGTAAAGGTTTTAAAACAGATTGCAAAAATATATATATGGATTTTCAGAGGCACACCGGTTTTGGTGCAGCTTTTCATAATCTTTTTCGGACTCCCCTATGTAGGAATAGTAATAGAAGCTGTTCCTGCTGCCATTATCGGCTTTGGTCTGAATCTGGCAGCATATAATGCGGAGTCTATAAGAGCGGCTATTGAGTCTGTCCCCAAAGGACAGACTGAAGCGGCGCTGATGGTAGGCCTTTCCACACCTCAGCTGATGATGAGGATAATCCTGCCTCAGGCCTTCAGAGTAGCTTTTCCTTCTCTTTGGAACAATCTGATCTCTCTGGTTAAGGATACATCTCTTGCCAGCAGTATTACAGTAGCTGAGATGTTCACCAAGGCACAGCAGATCGCAGCCCGTACCTATGAGCCCTTGCTGCTGTACTCAGAGGCAGCTTTGATATATCTGGTGTTCTGTACGGTGCTTACCTGGATACAGAGCTTTGTGGAGAAAAAAATGGTATGGTCCTCAGACAAGAATGAAAGGAGGGCTATATTATGCTGGAAGTAAAAGGCGCCGGAAAGAGCTTTAAGAAAAATGAAGTCCTTAAGGATATTAATATTTCTGTAGAAAAGGGAGAAGTAGTAGCAATTATCGGTCCATCAGGCTCCGGTAAGACTACCTTCCTTCGCTGCATAAGTTTTCTGGAAAAAGCAGACCGTGGCAGCATTTCATTTGCGGGAGTGACGACTGATCTGGCACGTGCCAAGGCCAAAGATATTAAAACTATCCGCATGAATATGGGCTTTGTTTTTCAGTCTTTTAATCTTTTCCGTAATAAAACGGCCCTTCAGAATGTTATGGAAGGTCTGGTAGTAGCCAGAAAAATACCCAGAGCAGAGGCAAAAGAGATAGCTCTTCAGCAGCTGGAAAGAGTAGGCCTTAGTGAACGCGTGGATTTTTATCCGGACGAGCTGTCGGGCGGACAGCAGCAGAGAGTAGCTATAGCAAGAGCCCTGGCTCTGTCGCCGGAAGTTATTCTTTTTGATGAGCCCACCAGCGCTCTGGACCCTATGCTTACCCGCGAGGTATTGGAGTGCATGAAGAATCTGGCTCATTCAGGGACCACTATGATAGTAGTGACTCATGAGATGGATTTCGCCCGTGATGTGGCTGACAGAGTAATTTTTATGGAGGGTGGTCTGGTAGTAGAGGACTCCCCGGCAAAAGAATTTTTTGAGCATCCAAAATGTGAAAGAAGTGCTCAGTATATACAAAATTTTTAGTAATACCGGTAGTGTTACCGGAAGAGGAATGTATGAAAAGCAAAAGTACAGGGAAAAAAGGCAATATTCTGGACAAGCTTTCTTTTAAGCTTCTGTTTATAGTAATCGGAGGAGCGCTGTATGCTGCAGGCACCAATCTTTTTGTAGAGCCTGTTCATATCTTTAACGGCGGCTCGGTAGGTATAGCCCAGCTTATTGCCAGATTTGTGGTGATTGATGGCGTAAATGTTTATGCTATCTGTTATGCGGTCTTAAATATACCGCTTATGGTATTGGCATATAAAGGAGTAGGCGGAAAATTTTTCGTACGTACTATCCTTGGCATTGCATCCATATCCATATTCGGTCTTATTATTCCGGTGGCTTCAGAGCCATTGGTGCCTGAGCTTTTGACTTCAGCTATTTTAGGTGGTGTGCTGACTGGTATCGGTATCGGACTTATTCTTATTACCGGCGGCTGCGGAGGCGGTCTTGATATTGTAGGTGTATACTTTACCAAGAAGAATCCGGGATTTTCAGTAGGTAAGGTAACGGTTGCCGGCAATCTTATTTTATATGCAGTGGTATTTTTAATCTACAGAGATCCGGCAGTAGTTATTTATTCCATTATTGTTTTGTTCGGATGCGCTTTTGCTATTGATAAGGTGCATTATCAGAACATTAATATGCGTGTAATGGTGTTCACGAAGGTGGACGGTGTGGATAAAGAGCTTATCAAAACCGGACGAGGAGTGACAGAATGGCAGGGTGTAGGCGCTTATACTCAAAAGGACACCCATGTTCTTGTAACCTGTATCAATAAATACGAGGGGGCAGAATTTGAAGAGATAATCCATTCGATAGACCCTGATGCATTTATAATTGTAGATGAAAATATTAAGATATATGGCAATTTTGAAAAGAGAGTCTGATGAAGGAGGATTGGTGTAAATGGAAGCAGATTATATAACCATGACCATTGGAAAAACGAAAAACATTGCCCTTATAGCTCATGACGGCATGAAGCCCAAGCTTATTGAATGGTGTGAAGACAATAAAGATATATTAAAGCATCATTTTCTTTGCGGTACCGGCACCACAGCACGCCTTATCACAGAAAAGACAGGCTTGCCTGTAAGAGCATATAACTCAGGCCCTTTAGGTGGTGACCAGCAGATTGGTGCCAAGATAGTCGAAGGTAAAGTAGACTATGTTGTATTCTTTTCCGATCCTTTTACGGCACAGCCCCATGATCCGGATGTTAAAGCTTTACTTAGAATAGCGTCAGTTTATGATATTCCTATTGCCAATACCCGTGCGACAGCTGATTTTATGCTGCATTCAGATTTTATGGATAAGGAATATCAGCACAAGGTAATCAATTTTGACAAGCAGGTAAGAGAACGTGCCAATGGCATGAAATGATTATTCTGACGAGGCTTATATGAAGAAATTGTTTAAGTTTATGTCAGCAGTTTTACTGCTGACATTTTTTACAGGTATACTGGCAGGCTGTGGAGACAGCTATAAGAAAAGGGAAACCATAGATGCACCTACTTCGTATCTTGATGAAGAATGCGATAAGCTGGCCTCCCCCTGGCAAGAGCAGAATGCTGCCCGCCTGGCGGAAGTAATGAAAAAGGCTGAAAGCGGTCAGGATATAGTAATAGCGACCCTGGGAGGCTCCATTACCCAGGGCACTATCTCCAACGGCAAAAGAGACAGCGAGATAAAGAGCAGAAGGCCTTATGCAGATATATTTTTTCAGTGGTGGGAAACAACTTTTCCTGATATTAAGGTCACAAAGGTAAATGCCGGCATAGGCGGTACCAATTCATATCTGGGTGTACATCGTGTGGAAGAGGATGTCCTTAGTAAAAAGCCGGATCTGGTACTTTTAGAGTACTCTGTTAATGACGGCAATGACTTGAGTCATAAAAAGTCATATGAAAATCTGGTGATAAAACTTATGAATCAGGAAAATGCTCCTGCAGTAATGCTGCTTTTTATGGCTCAGTCCAATGGCGCTTCAGCTCAGGGCGTTCACTCGGATGTTGGCATACTTTACAAGCTGCCCATGGTATCTTATAAGAATGTCATGGAGCATCTGTATAAAAACGGCTATACAGAAGCGGATATGTCGTCGGACTCTTCCCATCCTTCAGTGCTGGGCCATGCTATAGTGGGAGAAATGCTTTGGCGATATCTGAACAATGTCTATGAAAAAGTGGACAGCTATAAGCCATATGAAAGGCCAATAATAAAAGAGTCTACCAAGGTCATGTATCAGAATGCAGGTATGCTAAGCTGCGAAGATATAAAGGCGGACAGCCTGGGCAACTTTAAAGAGGGCGGACACAGTGTGGTCTGGGATAAATGCTGGACATCTGAAGGTGGTGAGGGTATCACCTTTACCCTTAGCTTTAAGACCTTGGGCTTCCTTTTTTACCGTACTACGGATAGTAGTTATGGCAGCTATGAAGTGATTATAGATGGGAAAAATTATGGTAAAATGGCCGCCTACAGGTCTGATGACTGGGGTAATTACGGCTATACCATGGAAATGAAGACCTATGAGGAAGAGGGCAGCCATACTGTTACAATAAGGCCCTGCGAAGGTCAGGAAAACAAAAAGTTTACGATTATCAGGCTTTTAGTAGGACGTGAGTAAGGAGGACCATCTTGACTCCGAAAGAAAAGAAACGTATAGAAGAAATATTAAAAATATTGGACAGCCGCTATGGTACAGAAAAATACTGCTTTCTGGAGTATAAAAATCCCTACCAGCTTTTGGTGGCTACCATCCTTTCTGCCCAGTGTACGGATAAGAGGGTAAATATAGTCACAAAGCATTTATTTAAACATTATCCGGATCCCCGGGCTCTTATGAATGCAGATATTCATGAGCTGGAGGAAGAGATACATGAGCTGGGCTTTTTCAGAAGCAAGGCAGCCAATCTTAAGGCTATGGCTACCAGGCTGGTGACAGAGTACAATTCAGAGGTGCCAAGCACCATGGAAGACCTGACTTCACTGGCGGGAGTAGGAAGAAAGACAGCCAATGTAATAAGAGGTAATGTATACGGTATCCCGTCCATAGTAGTGGATACCCATGTAAAGCGTATCTCCAACAGGCTGGGGCTTACTGAGGAAAAAGAGCCGGAAAAGATAGAACATGATCTGGAAAAAAAGATACCTGAGGATCACTGGATACTAATTAATATTCACCTTATTACCTTTGGGCGGGAAATATGTAAAGCTCAGGGACCATTATGTGACATGTGTTTTTTAAAGGAGTATTGTAAAAAAGATGATAAAAAAGCATAAGCTTATTTTTACAGCTTTAATAATAATTACCCTTTTTTATGGATGCGGTCTGCCGGGGAAAGGTGGAGGCGGTACGCAGGGAGAGACACCAGGGCCTACCAACAGCTCAGAGCCTACCGGTAGTCCCAGCCCTACCGGTAGCCCCAGTCCTACCAACAGCCCCAGTCCTACTAACACTCCCACTCCTACTCCTGTGGAGCTTTTGGAGACGGACAGGATGACGGAGGAGGGAATAAAAGCCGGCGTAGAGCAGATGGGAAGGAGTGTCTGGGCGGAGATAGATACGGCTGTAGTCCATCAAAGAAAAAAGGCACTGCTATTGTGGCAGTGGATAGAGAAAAATATAGGTGAAGGGGAAGATGTCTACAAAAATGACGAAATGAAGGCTGCTTATCAGGGTCTAAAGGACAAAAAGGGCGGCGTTGATACAAAAAATGCCATCTTTGCAGCTGTTATGGAAGTGGATGGAATGGAACACATAAGAGTCACAGCAAAGGACGCAAAGTATGATCATAGCTGGAATCTCTGCAAGGTGGATGGTGAATGGTATCATTTTGACTATTATATTCCTGTAAGCGGTACCTATGCCTGTTTTATGCAGACCGACCAGCAGGTAAAGGCTATGACTGCCGATCTTAAGACTCTTTTTCACTATTATGATCTGGCAGAGACCTATCCTGCAAGGGGAACAGAAAATGCTTATAACGGCTATATGAACAGGTGGATTACGGAGCCTTCTTTGTCTCTCAGTGCCAGGGAAATACAGGATAAGATAGCTGAATTAAAGCAGGCTTATCCTGCAGGAAAGTATTGGAATAATGGAGGTGTGACAGACAAGCCATGTAATCATTCGGTATCCACCAAGACTTGTAACAAATATAACAGTCTGGTGAGCAGGCTTTACGTGCATGGAGTGGGCGGCACCCAGTGTCTGGGATTTGGTAATCTTTTGAGTGATGCCGTTTTTGGTACTGAAACAGGCGCATATGCTTTTACCGGCTTTTCCCAGCTTAGAGTAGGTGACCTTTTCAGAATAATGGTGAAGCCCGGGAGCAATAGCAGTATTTACCATACGGCGATGATTATAGAAAAACATGATGATTATGTACTGGTAGCTGAGGTGAATGCAGACTTTAAGACCTGCCAGATAAGATGGGGTACCAAGTACACAAGAGATTATCTGGAAGCTAGGGGCACCTGGTATATAAGTAGAGAATACAATTTAATTCCATAAAAAAAGATTGCCAAGGTTAATCAATCCTGGCAATCTTTTTTTATATTCTCTAATTTTGTTAACAGGGAAGCGCTGGTCAGAGAATTCAGCTTTTCAGCCTTTTCACAAAGGGAATCTATATCAGAGCTTCTGCCTTTTCGTTTGTAAAGAGCTGCCAGATTCAGGTAAGACTCAGATATGTCGCTGCCTGTGGACAGGGCGAATTCCAGCACGGTAATGGCTCTGTCGATAAAGCCTGCGTCATACATAAGACGCCCGTATTTGTTGAGGGTGCGGGCAAGCTTAGTGTAATTGGCATCGTACTCAGTAAGAAAAGGGAGATTGGCTGTGCCATAGGTGAGCTTGAGATCAGTATTGGAGATGCCTGTAAGATTAACTATTTTTTTCTGTGACAAAGAAATAAGTTCTTCTTCGCAGGCTGTGATTTCCTCGCTAAAATCACCTGATTTACTTGCTATCTCACTGGGAATTGTGATAAAATTAAGTGTTGATAAATCCTTACGCGGTGTCATGTTGGATTCTCGCTCCCTGGCCATGTATTCCTCGGCTTCTTTTTTCTCAGAGCGGTTGGAACGGGACACTGACGACTGGATGATCAGGACTATAAATATAGTCATTATAAAAAATACGGGGATACCCATTTTTATACCTCGTTATCTAGGAGTAAATTTATGAACAGAAGACAAAGAAAAATCGCTTCCGGCATCATTGTAGCTATACTGGTACTGGCAATGCTAATACCTATGCTGGCGAGTCTTGTACATTAACAATCTTAGTTGTAAGAAGGAGTTTTGTCAATGAAGGAAGGCAAACTTTCGGAGGTGGCTTTTAATCGCAGCGTGCTTCCCTATGTAAAAAGAATAAATGCCGAAAGTGACAGCTCCCTCTGTATGAAGACCGTAGTACTTACCGGCAACGAAGAGGGCCTTGGCTATCTGGCGGCAGTGCGAGCCTTAAATGCATTGGCAGCTGGAGGGACAGAGGCTCTGGAGATGGCAATAGCCATAAGCCTTCCGGAGAATTTTCCGGAAGATACGGACCGCTTTAAAAATGGTCCTGCCCCATCAGCCAGTGAAAATGCTGTTAAGGAAATGATGGCTGATCTGGAAAAGGCATTAAATGGAAAAAATATCAGAATATCAGATGTGGCGGCAGAGGTTACTAAAAACAGTCAGATTACAGTATCAGTCACCGCAATCGGACAAAAAAAGGAATTGAAGGCACCCAAAGGTCACAATCTTGTAATGGTGGGACTTACCGGGGCAGCGGGGTCTGCCATGCTTAGCATTCATCATAAGGACAGGCTTAATAAAGTCTATACGAAGGACTTTCTTTCGGGCTCTGACAGACTTATGGAAGAAGCTGATGTTACCGGAAAAGTTCAAAGAGTGCTGGAGGATACAGGCTTTGAGACTTTTATAGAGCCGGTGACGGACAGCGGAGTTTTTGGAGCCATATGGACTCTTTGCCAGCATATGGACTGTGGCTGTGAAGTGGATATTAAAGCTATACCCATAAAGCAGGCGACTGTAGAGGTGGCAGAGTTTTTTGACATTAATCCCTATCTGATGCGGGGAGACGGTGCTTTTTTATACATTACCGATAAAGAAGCAGAGGATATAAGTGAGGGAGTAGTCATCGGGCGACTTAATGACAGCGCTGACAGGGTGGTCGTAAATGGAGAGACCAGATCTTTTCTTACCCCGGTAAAAGAGGACACATATTATCTGAGCTGACATTTTCTGTATTTGGCACAAAGCATATTTCAATAAAGGAGACAAGATTTTATGAGAGAGAAAATATTACATGCTATAGCTAAAAATTCAAAAATTTCCACTTCTGACCTGGCGCTTATGCTGGGCGTCAGCGAAGCAGCAGTAAAGGCAGAGATACAGGCATTGGAAGAAGAGCATATCATTTGCGGCTATCCTACACTAATCAACTGGGATTTCGCTGATGACGAGAGAGTAACAGCCATTATTGAGGTTAAGGTTACACCTCAGCGCGGTCGTGGTTTTGACCGTATTGCAGAGCGTATTTACAGGTTTGATGAGGTGTCTACGGTTTATCTTGTATCCGGCAATTTTGACCTGGCGGTTATTATTGAAGGTAAGAGCATGAGAGAGGTGGCTTCCTTTGTATCAGACAAGCTGGCTCCTCTGGAGGCTATTCTTTCCACTTCTACCAACTTCATTCTGAAAAAATACAAGGAAAATGGCATGCCGCTGGTAAATGCATCAGATGAGGATGAGAGACTGCTGGTAACACCGTAATCATTATAGGAAAGGGAGCTTTTTTGAGCTGTTATATAAATGAGAGATCCGTTAAATAAAAAAGTGAAAGACATAAAGCCTTCCGGCATCAGAAAGTTTTTCGATGTGGTAAAGGAGATTGAAGGGGCTATTTCTTTGGGTGTAGGTGAGCCTGACTTTGAGACGCCCTGGCATATTAGAGAAGAGGGTATCTATGCCCTGGAGCGTGGTAAGACTATCTATACCAGCAATGCAGGACTTATAGAGCTGAGACAGGAGATATCTGCATATCTTGCCCGCAGATATGACCTTCATTATGATCCGAATGGTGAGATTCTGGTGACTATTGGTGGCTCTGAGGCCATTGACGGCGCTCTGCGTGCCATGATAGATGCAGGTGATGAGGTGCTTATACCTGAGCCATGCTATGTGTCATATGACCCCTGTGTAGTATTGGCAGATGGTGTGCCGGTGCCCATCCCCTTAAAGGAAGAAAATAAATTTAAGCTGACAAAAAAGGAGCTGGAAGCGGCTATTACAGATAAGACTAAGATTCTTATTATGCCTTTCCCCAACAATCCTACCGGTGGTATCATGACGCGGGAAGATCTTCAGGATATATGTGATGTTGTGATTGAGCACGATCTTTTTGTTATTTCCGACGAGATATATTCTGAGCTGACCTATGGGCGTGACCATGTGTCTATTGGCTCTTTTCCGGGGATGAAGGAAAGGACTATTGTTATTAATGGTTTTTCCAAGTCTTATGCCATGACCGGATGGAGAATGGGATATGCTTGCGGACCAAAGGAAATCTTAAGTCAGATGACAAAGATCCATCAGTTTGCCATCATGTGCGCCCCTTCCACATCCCAGTATGCTGCTATCGAGGCGCTGCGTAATGGAGATGCAGATGTAGAGCGTATGAGAGAGGCTTACGACGAGAGAAGAAGATATCTGGTGGCAAGGCTTAATAAAATGGGGCTGCATACCTTTGAGCCGGAGGGAGCATTCTATGTTTTCCCCAGCATTAAAAGCACAGGCTTTACTTCAGAGGAGTTTGCCAAGGCTCTTTTGCATGAAGAAAAAGTAGCAGTAGTACCCGGTACTGCTTTTGGTGACAGTGGAGAAGGCTTCCTGCGTATTTCCTACGCATATTCTTTGGAAGCTTTAAAGACAGCCCTGGACCGTATTGAACATTTTATGGAGCAGCATAAAGCATGAGTAGTGAAGAACAGGGCAAAAAGATAAAGATGAATATAGTTTTACTGGAGCCGGAGATACCTGCCAATACAGGAAATATAGGCAGGACCTGCGTGGCTACCGGCAGCAGTCTTCATCTGATTAAGCCCTTAGGTTTTGATATTTCTGATAAAGCAGTAAAAAGGGCAGGGATGGACTATTGGAAGGACTTAGACCTGCATGTCTATGAGAATTATGAGGACTTTTGCGAAAAAAATGGTCATCCCGTGGTATTTATGGCTACTACCAAGGCTCAAAAAGCTTATACAGAGGTGACTTTTCCTGAAAATGCCTATATCATGTTTGGCAAGGAAAGCGCAGGTATCCCTGAAGAGATTCTTTTAGACAACAGAGAGACCTGTATCAGAATCCCTATGGTGGGAGATATCAGATCACTAAATCTTTCCAATTCAGCGGCCATTGTTCTTTACGAGGCTCTGCGTCAAAATGACTTTTGCGGTATGAATATGCAGGGACAGCTGCACCGGCATAAGTGGTAGGGGATTATTTGAAAATTGGAACGGCAGGTTAAAAGCCTGCAGGTATATGATATGAATTCAAAAGCAATTAAAATACTGGAATATAATAAAATACTGGAGCAGCTTTCCAAATGCGCCGGAAGCGCCGGAGGGCGCCATATGTGCGAAAAGCTGCTGCCTTCTACAGATTATGACGATATTATAAAGGCACAGCAGGAAACAGAGGATGCATTGTCCCGCATTTTTAAAAAGGGCAGTCTTTCTTTTAACGGCGTGCCGGATATAAGAGGCGATATAAAGCTCCTGGAGGTGGGCTCCACTTTACTGGCATCTGAGCTTTTGAAAATAAGCTCTGTGCTTACAGCCACGCTTAGAGTAAGAAATTATGGATACTCCGGGACGGCAGATGAGGAAAAGGACTCTCTTTCAGAAAGATTTGAGCTGTTGGAGCCCTTGTCTCCACTGAATAATGAGATACAAAGATGTATCATATCTGAAGAGGAAATAGCCGACGACGCCAGTCCTGAGCTTAAAAGCGTGCGTCGTAAAATGCAGATTATTAACGACAGGATCAGAGAGCAGCTGAATAAGATAGTAAACAGCAATCAGGACCGTCTGCAGGATAGTCTGGTCACCATGAGAAATGGCAGATACTGTCTGCCTGTAAAGAGTGAATATAAGTCTTCCTTTGAGGGTATGGTCCATGATCAGTCTTCAAAGGGCAGCACTGTTTTCATTGAGCCTGCAGTAGTGGTTAAGCTGAATAATGAGCTTACTGACCTTTATCTTGCTGAGCAAAAAGAAATCGAAAAAATACTGGCTGCGCTTTCAGCAGAAGCAGGGTCTTACACTGCGGCCCTTAAGTATGATATTGATACACTGTCTGAGCTGGACTTTATTTTTGCCAAGGGTATGCTGGCTAAAAATATGAAGGCTACAAGGCCTGTTTTTAACAGGGACAGATATATCAATCTTAAAAAGGCCAGACATCCTTTGATTGATCCTAAAAAGGTCGTTCCTACCAATGTATATCTGGGAAAGGATTTCAATCTCCTTATTGTAACCGGTCCCAATACCGGCGGTAAGACAGTCACATTAAAGACTCTTGGACTTTTTACCCTTATGGGCCAGGCAGGTCTGCATATACCTGCAGATGACAATAGTGAGCTGTCTGTTTTTACGGAAGTGTTTGCGGATGTTGGGGACGAGCAGTCTATAGAGCAATCTCTGTCGACCTTTTCCTCACATATGACCAATATAGTATATATCTTAAAGAGGGCGGACAAAAATTCCCTTTGTCTTTTTGATGAGCTGGGAGCAGGTACGGATCCTACAGAGGGTGCAGCTTTGGCGCAGGCAGTACTTATGACACTGCATAATAAAAATATAAGAGCCGTTGCGACTACGCACTATGCCGAGCTTAAGATTTTTGCCCTGACTACACCTGGTGTGACTAATGCCTGCATGGAATTTGATGTGGAGACTTTACAGCCTACATACAGGCTTTTAATAGGTATACCGGGCAAGTCCAATGCCTTTGAGATATCACGTAAGCTGGGGCTTACCGATGATGTTATTCAGATGGCCAATTCCTTTATAGGCACCAAGGATCGTAATTTTGAGGATGTTATTGCCGATCTGGATATACGAAGAATCCGTATGGAGCAGGACGAAGAGAAGATAGCTTCAGACCGTAAGGCAGCGGAGGAGTATAAAAGGAGATATCAGGAAAAGAGCGAGAAGTTGCAGGCTTCCCAGGAAAAAATACTGCGCGAGGCCAATGAGAAAGCCAGAGCTATTATGTCTGATGCCAAAGAGTATGCAGACGAAGCTATAAAGCGTCTGAATAAAATGGGGGCTGACTGGTCATTAAAAGAGATGGAAGCTGAGCGTACAGCTCTTCGTGACAGATTGGGAGAAAATGAGAAGGCACTGGCAGTAAAGAAACAGCAGCCTAAAAATAACAGTGCAGCACCTAAGGAAATTCTGGCAGGCGATGTGATAAGACTCCTTTCTCTTAATATTACAGGCACTGTCATTACCCCGCCTGACAGCAAGGGAATGATGACTGTGAGAGCCGGTGTTATGCAGACAAAAGTGCATAAAAATGATATAGAATGGGTACAGCATGCTGAAAAACAGAAGCAGGGTAATGGTACTCAAAAGACAGGACAGGGATCTGTAGGCATAAGCAAAGCCATGACTATCCACCCGGATATCAATCTGGTAGGAATGAGAGTGGATGAAGCCTTGCCCGTACTGGATAAATATCTGGATGATGCTTATCTTTCTCATATTGAAAAAGTAACGATTATCCATGGACGTGGTACAGGTGCCCTAAAAGAAGCCGTTCATCAAAAGCTGAAGAAGACCAAGTATGTAAAGGCCTACAGACTGGGAGCATTTGGTGAAGGAGATGCCGGTGTTACCGTGGTAGAGTTTAAGTAGTTTTTTCACTGCGTTCAAAAAAGGAGAAAAATTATGTCAGATAAACAGCGTATATTGGTGGTAGATGATGATGAAAGCATTGCTGAGCTTATCACTCTTTACCTGAATAAGGAGTGCTACGAGACTGATGTGGCATCAGATGGTCCGGAGGCCCTGGATAAATTTGAAGCCTTTGCACCTCAGCTGGTCTTACTTGATATTATGCTGCCGGGCATAGATGGCTATGAAGTGCTGCGACAGATAAGAAAGACATCGAAGACTCCGGTAATTATGCTGTCCGCCAAGGGAGAAGTATTTGATAAAGTACTGGGGCTGGAGCTGGGGGCTGATGACTACATGGGTAAGCCATTTGATCCCAAAGAGCTTTTAGCCAGAGTAAAAGCAGTGCTGCGCCGTGCAAGCGAGACTGGGACTCCTGTGGAAAAGCAGAAGCAGTCCGGAGATGTAGCTGAATTCCCGGGCCTTATTATAAACAAAACCAATTATACTGTTACATATCAGGGAGAACGTGTAGATATGCCTCCGAAGGAGCTGGAGCTTCTTTACTATCTGGCTGTAAATCCCAATCGTGTTTTCACCAGAGAACAGCTTTTAGATAAGATCTGGGGATACGATTACGTAGGAGATACCAGAACAGTAGATGTACACGTAAAACGTGTCAGAGAAAAAATCAAAGATGGTGACAACTGGAGGCTTTCCACTGTCTGGGGCGTGGGATACAAGTTCGAGGTTGACTGATGAACAGATTATCAGTAATTCTTAGATATTTAATTGCATATATTTTTCTGGTAGTGGCCATGTATGTGTTGTTAAATACGCTGGGCTTCAGGCTTATGAAAAATTCCCTGGTCAAGGCTGAAGAGACAAGACTTACAGAACAAGCCAATATTCTGGTAAATGATTATTTATTGGATTATTACAGCACCTATTTTAAGATCGATGAGGTGGAGAGCTATCTTGGGATAGCTGCTGAAGCCAGTGATACAGTTATCTGGATGATGAATAATCAAAGTGTTATCATTGTGGATACAGATAAGTATGCGTCTTATGTAAAAGTGGACAACCATTATCCGGAATTTCTTGATAAGAGTACCATTTCAGGTTTTTTTGCAGAGGGGATTACAAGGAATGAGGTACTGGTAGTCACTGTGCCGGTTATGGTAGGAGACAGTCAAAAGGGCTATCTGTCATTGCTTAAGAATATGGACACCATTTATTCCAATGGTGTTTATTACACGGATTTTGTTAATCTTTGTGTACTGGCCTTTTTGCCTATTATGCTTATTATAGTGCTGGTGTTATATATAGCAGCTATATACCCTATACAGAAGCTTACCAGGTCTACCAAAAGATTTATGGACTCAAAATTCAAGGACGAATTTGTGGCGGATTATCCTCATGAGCTGTCCTCTTTAGGGGGAGCTGTAAAATATATGGGCAATCGCCTAAAAAACACAGACGAAGTACAAAGGAAGTTTTTGTCCAATGTGTCCCATGATTTCAGATCGCCCCTTACCTCAATAAGAGGCTATCTGGAGGCTATGAAAGACGGTACTATACCTGTAGAACAGCAGGAAAAGTACTTTGATATAGTTCTGTATGAGACAGATCGACTGACCAAGCTTACATCCAATCTCCTGCAGCTGAATAACATTGATGATAATGGTCTGATGCTACATGTTGAAATCTTTGATGTTAATCACATGATACGGCAGATATCTCAGACTTTTGAGGGCACCTGCAAAAAGAGGAAAATTAAATTAAGATTAGAGTTTTCGGGAAAGGAAGCTCTGGTATCGGCGGATCCGGACAGAATTCAGCAGGTTATATATAATTTGCTGGATAATGCTATAAAATTCTCTTCTGATGATTCGGAGATTAAGATATCCACTGAGGAGAAGAGTAACAAAGTCTTTGTGGCTGTAAAGGACAGAGGCAGGGGCATTTCCAAAGAGGCTATAGGCAAGATATGGGAGCGTTTCTACAAAGAGGATACCTCAAGAGGACGTGACAAGAAGGGATCCGGACTGGGACTTTCCATAGTAAAAGAAATAATTGATGCACATAATCAAAATATTTCCGTAGCAAGTACGGAAGGCGTTGGTACTGAATTTATATTTACTTTGAAATCAGCACTCTAATTAAGGGGTACTTATGGCAAATAATGAGAATCAGGAAAAATACAATTTAAAGCAGGATGATGAATTTATCCAGGAGAAAATCAGAAATAAGCGTAAGCAGAAAACACTAAAAATGTTTTTCACACTTCTTTTTGTTCTGGTGTGCGGACTTGTATTCGGCTTTGCGGTGCGCATGGCTATGATTTTTACAGATGGCAGACTGAAGGACCTCTTCAGTGGCTTGGATAAAACTCCTACGCCTGTGATATCACAGGGGCCTTCTGACGTGCCCAGCACATCGACTCCTGAGCCTACAGGTCCTGAGGTAACGTCCATACCGGTGTCACTTACTCCTATTCCCACAGTTGTGCCTGCAACACCCGGGCCTACACTGGCACCTATAGAGGGAGAGATAGTGGTAGAGGTGGTGGATCCCAGTATGCCTCATCCGGAATTCAGCTATGCCGGTTTTTACAAGGAGATTACAGCTTTAGCAGAAGCGGTAAAACCACAGATAGCTGACATTACGGCTTCCAAAACTTTGGTGGACTGGTTTGGGAATATAAGCTATATTACTTCAAAGGTATCAGGTCTCGTGCTGGCACAAAATGGCCAGTCGTTGCTGATCCTTTCGGATTACAATGTACTTATGGATTCTGAGTCCATTAATGTAAAGATACTGGGTAAGGAAATGATCGGAAAGATTTATTCATATGATTCCGATTTTGGTCTGGCAGTGCTGGCAGTGGATATGGCTGCTTTTTCCGGTGAGGAGCGAGACGCTATAAAGTATGCCAAGCTATTCCCGGATGGGGAAATAAAAATGGGCAGTCCGGTAGTCGCGGTAGGCAATGCAAATGGACACCCGGGCTCCATAGCCTTTGGCATTATAAATGGTATCAACTACAAGAATTACGTGACTGATGGTGAGATAAAGTATTTTACCACGGACTGGACCGACTACAAAAATTCCAGTGCTTTCATTTACGATATGAGTGGAGCAGTATGCGGTATGATTACTCATACCTATAAGCAGGATTCGTCAGATGGTATTACTACATGTATTTCCCTGGAAAGGTTAAAAGACGTTATCACTGCTTTGATTAATGGACGTTCACTTATGACTCTGGGACTTGGTGTGGGAGAGCTTAATCCTGCGATAATAGAGAAGTCCGGAATAAGTACCGGCATATATGTGAAAGAAGTGAAAAACGGATCCCCGGCAGCTACCGTAGGGATAAAGGCAGGAGATATTATCACTGCCATAAAAGATGGTGCGGTGATAAGCCCAGCTGATCTTACCATGTATCTGGCGGGCATGACAGGCGGAGAATCATTGACATTAGCATTAAGACGTGTGGAAGAAAACAGTATTACTGACATGAGGGTAGTAGTAGTACCTGCCTTGAAAAACAATTCATCTGAAAGGAATAAAAACTGATGAAATATATTAGAGATATGAGAGATGGTGACAATATTCGTGAGATCTATCTCTGTAGAAAAAAGGAAATCGGGAAAAAACAGTCAGGAGATGACTATTTTGCTCTTACACTTACAGATAAAACAGGTTCCGTTGACGGTAAAATCTGGAACACCGCCAATCCTGCAGTAGGTGAATTTGACGGGGGAGACTATGTTTATGTTGAAGGCTTTATCAAGCTTTTCAACCAGCGTCCTCAGCTGACTATAAACAGACTGCGCAAATGCCAGGAAGGCGAATATGATGAAAATGAGTACCTGCCTACTTCTGAAAAGGACATAGGCAGCATGTACAGAGAGCTGATGGCTTTTATCAGATCAGTTGAAAATCCTTATCTTAAACAGCTTTTAGACAGTATTTTTATTGACGATAAGGCAGGGGCCAAGGCTTTTTCAGAGCATTCTGCAGCTAAGACCATACATCACGCATTTAAGGGAGGACTTTTGGAGCATTCTTTGTCAGTGACTAAGCTGTGTGCTTCCTTTGCGGACAACTACCCATTGTTAAATCGTGATTTACTTATTTCTGTTGCCATGATGCATGACATAGGAAAGCTTGTTGAACTGTCCAATATGCCGGAAAATGACTATACTGATGAGGGTCAGCTCCTGGGACATATTTATATGGGGGCAGAATTTGTATCCGGACATATAGACGCGATTCCGGGATTTCCCAAGAAGCTTAAAAATGAGGTGATTCATTGTATTTTGGCTCATCATGGTGAGCTGGAGTATGGTTCTCCCAAGAAGCCGGCATTGGCAGAGGCAATGGCACTTTCCATGGCAGACAATCTGGATGCGAAGATGGAAACCATAAAGGAGCTTTTTGCTACAGCAGGTGATGAAGGATGGCTGGGCTTCCAGAAGAGCTTTGAAAGTAATGTGAGAAAGACATCTACCTGGTCCGAGAATTAAAAGAGGATAATCATAATTATGAACAAAAACGATCTCATAACTTTAAAAATTGAGAATCTGGGTAACGAAGGAGAAGGCATCGGAAGAGTCGATGGCCTTCCCCTTTTTGTTAAAGGTGCTATACCCGGAGATGAGATAATAGCAAGAGTGCTGAAAGATAAAAAAAGCTATGCTTTCGGAAAGATTGAGGAGATTATATCCCCATCACCTGACAGAGTAGAGCCAAAATGCCCTGTGGCAGGACGATGTGGAGGTTGCCAGATACAGCATTTATCCTATGAAAAGCAGCTGGAGATGAAGGCTCAGAAAGTATTTGACTGCCTGAACAGGCTGGGGGGCATTGAAGCAGAAAAG
Source organism: Lachnospiraceae bacterium (assembly GCA_045616485.1). Taxonomy (GTDB): domain Bacteria; phylum Bacillota; class Clostridia; order Lachnospirales; family Lachnospiraceae; genus RGIG3528. The sequence goes on along the minus strand of JAZLGU010000071.1, from coordinate 37,321 downwards.
CTTTTGTCTGTCAGGGAAGATGTAATAGGCATGGATGAGCCCTGGTATTACAGAAATAAGGCTCAGTACCCTTTTGGACTATCTAAAGATGGTGGGGTGCAGCTGGGATTTTATGCGTATCACTCCCATAACATAATTGAAAATGACGAGTGTATGATAGAGAACCCTGTCTGCTCTACTATTTTAAAGCTTATAAGATCTGCGGTAATAAAATATAAAGTGGCAGTGTATGATGAGGAAAAGCATCAGGGGATAATGCGTCACTGCCTTATAAGATCCGGAAAAGCGACGGGGGAAGTCATGGTGTGTCTGGTACTTAATGCCGGTGCCAAGCAGGTGAAACGGGACTTTTCAGAAGATTCACCCTTTATGCAGGAACTGATTAAAGGACTTAGAGAGCAGGTGCCCGGCTTTGTATCGCTTTGTATAAACACTAATACGGAAAAAACCAACGTAATACTTGGAAAAGATCTTTACCCTGTGTATGGACCGCTTTATATTACCGACAAAATAGGGGATGTAGCCTTTCATATTTCCCCTCTTTCATTCTATCAGGTGAATCCGGTCCAGACTAAGAAGCTATACGACAAAGCCTTGGAATATGCTGGTCTTACAGGTGTAGAATACGTGTGGGATCTCTACTGTGGCACAGGTACTATATCCCTCTTCCTGGCCCAAAAGGCAGCCAAGGTAATAGGAGTGGAAATCGTGCCTGCGGCCATTGTAAATGCTAAAGAAAATGCTGCTTTGAACGGCTTTACCAACACAGAATTCTATGTGGGCGCAGCTGAAGACGTGGCACCCACACTTGTAAAAAAGTTTAATCCTGATGTAATTTGCGTAGACCCTCCAAGAAAGGGCTGCGACGAAACTCTGCTGGCACTTTTATTGAAGCTGGCCCCTCAACGTATTGTTTATGTCTCCTGCGATCCTGCCACCCTTGGCAGAGATGTAAAGATACTGACCCAGGGTGGATACGAGCTGACCAAATACTGCCCTGTCGATCAGTTTTGTCATTCGGGGCATGTGGAGACGGTATGTCTTTTGTCCAAAATTCATTAAGCGAAGTGAATAAAAAGTCCTTCTTCTAAGCAAACATAGCTTTGAAGAAGGACTTTTTTAATATGTCTTAAAAGGCACTGGCATTTATAATCCAAATTCTGATGAAGAAAAGATGATTTGATCACCTACAGCGTAAGTGATGATAATTCTCTCCGGTGCTACACCGTACAGAGATTTAAAGCCAATGGATTCGGCCCCGATTAAAGCTTGCCAATCAAGCTGTGCCATCTGTTCTCTGAGGGTATCGATAACGTTGGCAAAAGAATCTTTGTAATAGTATACATATTCCAAAGTATTGCCTTCTACAAATATCTCATAATCCTCATATATATCGGGGTAAGTGGATATGGCAGCACGGACTGCTGTAAGAAGTGGCTCAGCGTGAGACTCATCGCTTAAAAGGTATTCCTCCAAAGTAAGGGCAGTGCCTTCAGTAGCGGAGCAGCGTTTGCAGGTCTTTGGTGCGGCACAGGTGGCTTCTGCCCAATTGTGACCTAAAGGTGTACCTTCTTCAGCATGGCATGACAGACAGGTCTTGGCACGATCACAAGTAGCATCGGTCCATATATGGCCTTTTGCCTCGCCTGTGGTGGTCTTACATACTACACAGTGAGAGGCTTCAGTACAGGTGGCAGGTATCCAGGAATGCTCTAAAGGCTCGCCTTCTGTTGCATTACACACACTACAGGTCTTGGGGGCTGTACATGTGGCCTCGCCCCAGGTATGGGAAAGGGCTTCGCCTTGGGTCTCACCGCATTTTTCGCAGGTCTTAGGCTGAGTGCATGTGGCGTCAGCCCACTGATGCTTAAGGCAGCAGCCTGATAAAATTGCACTTATAAAAAGTACTGAAATAATACATAAGGTCTTTTTGTTCATAATATTTAACTCCTTTCATAACCTTGGAGATTTTATCATATAGAGTAGCCGGATGTCAAAGATTAAGTGGATTTTTGCCAACAAAGTATTGACGAAAGAGAGCAAAAAGCGGACAATACCAGGTATCTTTATGTTATGGGATTAAGGAGGAGGTTTCATGAGAGAAAATGTAAAGAATTTATGCGATCTGTTTATGGAAAACAAAAGACGCATAGGAAAAAGTTTTGCGTGGGAAAATTCCCACATGCCTTTTGTGGCTGCAGCAGAGCTTACAGTAAAAGGTGCCATGGCAGACGTGGAAAAAATGAAGGAATGCGAAGGGATACTTAAAAAGAACACGGGTGCATTTTCTGAGCTCAAAGGTTTTGCCAAGCTGCCACTGCTGGTAAAAATGATTTACAAAGAGGATCCTGCTGATTTTATTGCCAAGGTGCAGAAGGTGGAAAAAAGTCTTAAAAAGCCTATATCAGATGCCAATTACAGACTTCTTACCGCTATCAGTCTGGTAGAATTTGCTGATGAGAGTCAGTATGAAGAAATGGTTGAGACTACCAAACTTATCTATAATGATATGAAGAGCCATCATAAGTTTCTTACAGCCTCGGATGATATGCCTGCAGCGGCTCTGCTGGCTCTGTCAGGAAGACCGGTGGAAGTCATTTCGGAGGATATGGAAGCATGCTTTAATATCCTGAAAACAAAATTTAAAAGATCCAATGGGACTCAAAGCGTATCACAGGTATTGGCCCTGTCTACCATGGACATCACTGTAAAATGCCAGAGACTGATAGATATATATGATGCTTTAAAAGCAGCTAAATGTGGCATTGGCAGCGGGTACAGGGAGTTTTCCATACTGGCATGCCTGGCTGCTACGGAAATAAGCGTAGACGAGCTTGTACAGGAGATCGTGGAAGCAGACCTTTATATTAAATCTCAAAAAGGATTTGGAAGTTTCTCGCTGGATACTACTAAACGCAGACTTTATGCTGCGCTTATGGTGCTGACAGCACTGTCTGATGGTGCAACTGTATCCGGTGCAGTATCAAATGCTGTTGCGGCTGAGATTGCAGCAGCTATTGCCGAGGAAGTGGCTGTAATATGCAGTATTATGGCATGTTCTACTGCTGCTGCTACAGCGGCAGCTCACAATTAATATAATAAAGCTTTGACATGTAAACCACATGCTGCACTAGGCCTAAGGTTAGCGTGTTGACAAAGTCGATATTTCAGAGCAGGTGGCATTTGCCATCCGCTCTGACTTTTTTTATTTTGTAATAATTATTAATATTTATTTTAGATAAATACACCACTTTGTTAATGGCAATTAATATGGAATTGGACTACTATTAATAGCAAAACGAGGGATATCGCGTGCTCACAAAAACACGCACAAAACCTGGCAAATATTAATTCTATTCACAAGGAGAAAAGCAGTGAAGATTAAAAGAATTACAACAAAACTTTTAGCAGCAATTATTCCCATTGTTATTGTTGCGTTGGGAGTGGTAACACTTTTGTGTGTAAGTTCAGCACGCAGCAATCTTAATGATGAGATTAGCGATAAGATGCAGGCTAAGGTTGAATGGATAGATGCGAACCTTAGTGATAATCTCAATAAAATAGAGTATGCTACACAGGGACTTGGGCGAAGCATTGGTAGCTCCATGATGCTTCTTTCTTCTGATATCACTGCATACAGAACTCTTTGTATTCAGTATATGGCAGAGAATTCTTCCATATGTGCACTGGGTATTTTCCTGGATCCGGAGTATTATACCCTGTTTCCATTGATTAATTATTATATCAATAATGAGAATGGTACATATAACTCTTATGATCTTTCTGCTACTGACCTTACTCGTACAGCCTGGTTCATAGACGGTAAAGCTTCCGGTGAGCCTCAGTATACAGATACATATATTGATGAGACCATGGGAATTCTTATGACATCATATGTAGTGCCTATGTATGATGCTTTTGGCAGATTTATCGGTTGCTTTAATACAGATATCGATATGAGCCGTATTCAGGCAGATATCGCTGAGATCAAGGTAGGTAAGACCGGTCGTGCTTCACTTCTTTCCTGTGCACCGGCAGCTGTAGGTGAAGATGGAGTAGATACCAGTACCCGCGGTATGTACCTGACAGGTGAAAAAGACAATGTTCTTAATGCTGATTGCAGAGTAACAAATAAGTCTGATAAGTATTATGCTATTTCCGAGGCTATTTTAAGCGAGGCTTCTACTGTAAAAGAAGTAGGAAACGAGCTGGTGTTCACCAGACAGATTCCCGGCTATAACTGGGTACTTATGCTGACAATTGATAAGTCTGAGATTAACAAGCATGTTAATGACATGACCAGAAATGCCATGCTGGTAATGCTTGTTGCAATGATAATTTGTGTAGTTGTTATCTGGCTTATTTCCAAGAGCATTGCAAAGCCTATCTCCAGAGTAAAGGAAATGTCCGAGCTTATGGCGAAGGGTGATTTCTCACTGGATCCACTGCCTGTAAAAACTGTGGATGAAGTCGGCAATATGACAAGAGCTCTGAATCAGATGCTGGAAGCAAACCGCAATGAGATGCTGGAAATCGCTACCAATTCTGAAACCGTTGGTGGTAACTGTGAGGATCTTAAGGTGGCTGTAACAGACCTGACTGAGAGCTTCCAGGTCATTAATACATCTATTCGTGGCATTAATGAAGCCATGATGGATAACAGTGCAACTACTGAGGAATTGTCTGCATCAGTTCAGGAAGTAAAGGACGCAGTAGGCAACCTGGCAAAACGTGCAAAGGAAAGCGATGCTATGGCTACAGAGATCATGGGCAGAGCTACCAAGATCGGTCAGGAGACCAATACAAGCTTCGAGCGCGCTATGAAGCTTACCAATCAGTACGAGGAAAGACTGGGGCTTAGTATACAGAATGCAAAGGTAGTAGAAGACATCCAGCAGATGGCTGCTGCCATTAATGATATTGCAGATCAGATTAACCTGCTTTCTCTTAACGCTTCCATTGAAGCTGCAAGGGCAGGTGAAGCTGGTAGAGGCTTTGCAGTAGTTGCCGGGGAGATCGGTAGCCTGGCCAATCAGACATCCAGCACAGTTAATGAGATTCAGGAGACTATCGACAAGGTACGTAGTGCTGTAGATACACTGGCAAACGATTCTCATTCAGTTATTCAGTTTATCAATAAGGATATTACACCTGATTATCAGTCCTTCGTTAAGACTGCAAAGCAGTATGAGGCTGATGCCCAGAGCATTCAGGAGCTTGCCGCTTTCGTATCTGATACAGCCGGCAACCTGAACGAGACTATGGAGACTGTAAACTTTGCTATTCAGAACATCGCTGAAGCTTCACAGAATGCTACAGGCGAGAGTGCTGTAATTATCGAGAGTGTGGATACAGTATCTGACCACGTAGTAAATGTTGGTAAGATTTCTGAAGATCAGAGAAATGTTGCTGATGCTCTTGAAAATGTTGTTCACAGATATAAGCTGAAAAAGTAAAATATAACCTTCAAAGCAGGCACCTCTGGTAATTTTATCAGGGGTGCTTTTACTATTGAAAAAAACTGTAACAAGGGCTATAATGAGCGTCAAACGAATTAATGACTTAAGCAGTTTATGACAGCTGAGGTTTGATTTATGTGAGGCTCGGGATGATAAGACGTGCGGAAAAAAAGGATATAAAAAAGATTCAAGAGCTTTTGGTGCAGGTATGTAATGTGCATCATCAAGGTCGCCCTGACATTTTTTACGGCGATACTACCAAGTATAATGAAAGCCAGCTGCAGGATATTATCAATGATGACAGCAGGCCGGTGTTTGTGTCTGTTAATGATGAAGATGTAGTACTTGGCTATGCATTCTGCATTTTTCAGGAAGTAAAAGACAGTCACCTTCTTCATGATATGAAGACTCTTTACATTGATGATCTTTGTGTAGATGAGGGGCACAGAGGCTGTCATATAGGTAAAGGGCTATACGAGTATGTTTTGGACTATGCCAAGGTCCGGGGCTGTTACAACGTTACTTTGAATGTATGGAGCTGCAATCCCTCTGCGGAAAAGTTTTATCAGAGTATGGGGCTTAAGCCTATGAAAACTTATATGGAAAAAATACTAAAGGAGCAATAGATGTACGGTAATTTGATTTTTGACATTGATGGTACTATATGGAACAGCACTGCAGTGGTAGCGTTAGCCTGGATAAAGGCTGCCAAGGAGCTGGGGCTTCCATATGAGCAGATAAGCGCTGACAGGCTGAAAAAGGAATTTGGTAAGCCTATGACAGAGATATTTGAGAGCCTTTTTCCAGAGGCTGACAAGGCTATCCATGCTAAAATGCAGGAGTTGCTTTACGTTTATGAACATGAGTTTTTGGAAGAGACTAAAGAAGATCTGGCATATCCTCATATGAGAGAGACTATGGCGAAGCTTTCCGAGAGCCATAAGCTGTATATAGTCAGCAATTGTCAAAAAGGCTATATAGAGCTGGTAATGAAAAAGAATGGCATAGGAGATTATATTACAGACTTCCTTTGCTTTGGCGATACACTTAAGCCAAAGAATTACACCATTGAAGAGATTATAAGAAGAAATAAACTGGATAAGGCGGATTGCTGTTATATTGGTGATATTCAGGGAGACCTCAATGCTACCAGAGCGGCAGGGATTGACTTTGTTCATGCTGCCTGGGGCTTTGGCCAGGTGGAGGATCCGGACCTTATTTGTGAGGAGTATATTGACCTGCTGGAGCTGTAAGGAAGGACCGGATTATGTCACACAACAATCAGAAAAAAATAGCTGTAATAAATGATTATTCAGGCTTTGGACGCTGTTCACTGGCTGTAGAGCTGCCTATTATTTCCAAAATGAAGATACAGTGCTGCCCTTTGCCTACATCTATTTTTTCCAATCATACAGGCTTTAAAAGCTTCTTTTTTACGGACTTTACTGAGTCTATGGGAAAGTATGCCGATGAGTGGAAAAAGCTGGATCTTAGATTTAATGGCATCTGCACAGGATTTTTAGGCAGTGCAGAGCAGATTGATATCGTGGAAAATTTTTTCAAGGATTTTAAGACCCCTGAGACTATTGTAGTTATTGATCCTGTTATGGGGGATTACGGAAAATTATACGCTACCTACACTTCGGAAATATGTAACCGTATGAAAAGCCTTATAAAGTATGCGGATATTATTACTCCCAATCTGACAGAGGCCTGCATTTTAACCGGTGTGCCCTACAATGAAAAGTATAAAAATGCAGAAATAGAAGTGATAGCCGGAAAGCTGTCTGAGATGGGGCCTAAAAAAATAGTTATTACCGGTATTCCCAGAGGGCATTTTATCTGTAATTACTGTTTCGAGGCAGGACGGGAAAGCTATATGATAAAAACAGCAAAGGTGGGGACGCAGCGGTCCGGAACCGGCGATATTTTTACTTCCATAGTAGTGGCTGATGCTGTCAACGGTGTGGATTTTCACGAGTCCATAAGAAAAGCCTCACATTTTGTAAAAAGATGTATCCAAAAGGCTATAGATATGGACATACCAATTACCGATGGAGTGCCATTTGAGGAGCTCCTGGGATCACTAAAGTAGGAAAGAGCGAAAAAATGGAAATTTTATATAAGGTACATGACAATTTATATGTAAATCTTACCAATCGTTGCCCATACGCGTGCACATTCTGCCTGCGTCAGACTATGGACAGAATAGGAGAGTCAGACAGACTTTGGCTGGAGAGGGAGCCTTCTTACGAGGAAGTAGTAGAAGAATTTAAGAAATTTAATATGGCAGAGTATAAGGAAGTAGTATTTTGTGGATTTGGCGAGCCTACAGCGGCCTTCGATATGCTGATAAAGGTAGCCAAGTACGTAAAAGAAACCTATCACATGCCTATTAGAATCAATACTAATGGTGCCGGTAATCAGGTTAATGGCAGAGACATAGTGCCTGAAATGAAGGGACTTATCGATACTGTTTCCATAAGTCTCAATCATCCTGACAGGGTAAAATATCAGGAGCTGGTCCGCAGTAAATTCGGAGATAACTCTTTCGACAACATGATTGCTTTTGCCAAAGAGTGCGTGCAGGTAGTGCCCCATGTAGTGATGACTACAGTAGATACCACCATCACCAAGGCTGAAGAAGCAGAATGCCAAAAAATATGTGATGAAATCGGAGCCACCTACAGAATAAGACCTTGGGAGAGTTAAAAGTTGTCACGGGGACGTTTCTCACTGTCACATCTCCTGCGGAGCGCACCTTCCTGGCGGCATCTGTGTCGGGCCGGGCACATGAGATGTATGTTGCGGCCTGAGAACAAAAAATAAGCCACGCTGACAAAGTACTCAACTCTACCATATTTGACCCGAGTGGATACAGGCACTTGCAGACGGGAACGTCGCGAGTTCTGGTTCCAGCCCGGAACTCGCAGGACACGGCTGTTAGTGCCTGTCCGCGAGCGGTCTACTACTGGTAGAGGGAGTGCTTTGCAGCGTGGCTTATATTATTATTAATTATCAATTGCCGTAGCATACATCTCATGCGCCTGGCCGGATACAGCGAGCCCAGGGAGCAAGCGGAGCTAAAAAGTTGACAGTGAGAAACGTCCCTCTGACAATGCACAGCGCCGATTAATCGTGATAAAGTCTGTTTTCCTCTTCGTATTTTGGCTCGCAGGTAAGAGAGATACCCAGCTTTCTAAACATTTTTTCATCGATGGATGAAAGAATTACGGAAGAATGGGCATCGCAGCCCTTAAGCTGTGGCAGGCAGGCGATGGCCTTGGCTGCAAGAGGGTTGTTGGTAGCGGATGAGGAAAGAGCGATAAGTATTTCGTCAGTATGAAGACGAGGATTGTTGCTGCCAAGGTAACGAGTCTTCAATAACTGGATAGGCTCGATGGACTGGGCAGATACAAGGTCGATATCGTCCGGAATCTTGGCAATAGCTTTTAGTGCATTCATGAGAACTGATGCGGCAGGTCCTAAAAGAGAACCGGTCTTGCCTGTAATGATGTTGCCATCAGGCAGCTCCATAGCCATAGCGGGATGGCCGGTGGCTTTCTCTTTAGCTATAGCTGTATCAATGATTTTCTGAGCTTCAGTAGAGTGACCACCCTGATTCATGAGAAGCTCCAGCTTGTAGATATCGTCCTTGGTCTCGCCGTGCTTATGTTTCTGGCACATGGCCTTGTAGTAACGACGAAGAATTTCTTTACGGGAAGCCTCGCAGCAGGCCTCATCATCTATAATGCAGTTACCTGCCATATTAACGCCCATGTCTGTAGGGGAATTGTAAGGACAGGTGCCCATAATGGTCTCAAAAGTACGCTTAAGTACCGGGAAGATTTCTACATCACGGTTGTAATTAACAGTAGTGATGCCATAAGCTTCCAGATGGAAGGGGTCAATCATATTCATGTCGTTAAGATCTGCGGTAGCAGCCTCATAAGCAAGATTTACAGGGTGCTTAAGAGGAATATTCCAGATAGGGAAGGTCTCAAATTTAGCATAGCCGGCAGTAACACCTCTCTTATGCTCGTGGTATACCTGTGACAGACAGGTGGCCATTTTGCCGCTGCCGGGACCGGGGGCAGTAATTACGATTAATGGACGCTCGGTCTCGATATAGTCATTTTTACCGAAGCCTTCGTCACTTACAATGCGGGCTACATCGTTGGGGTAGCCGGGGATACGATAATGTCTGTAAGATTTGATGCCAAGATCCTTTAAGTGATTTTCAAAGCTGACTGCCTGAGGCTGGCTGGCATATTTTGTAAGGCATACTGAACCTACAAAAAGGCCGAGGCCGGTAAAAGCATCAATGAGTCTTAAGGTATCGATGTCATAGGTAATGCCGTAGTCGCCACGCACCTTGCCGTTTTCAATATCTTCAGCACTTACAACAATAACTATCTCAGCCTGATCTTTAAGCTGGAGGAGCATCTGGAGCTTGGAATCCGGCTGAAAGCCTGGCAGTACACGGCTTGCATGGTAGTCATCAAACAGCTTGCCGCCAAATTCAAGATAAAGCTTGTTATCGAATTTTCCGATACGCTCCCTGATGTGTTCAGACTGAATTTTAAGGTATTTGTCATTATCAAATCCGATTTTCATATTGACCTCTTTAACATAATAATTAGTAGTCGATTACAAGAAAAAAGTTTAGCACAAAAGTGCATAAATGTGTACGAAGTTTTTGGGAAAATAAGGAAAAAGCTATATGTTTTTTTGATAAAACATATTAGTAAAAGTTTTAAAAGGCTGTCTGTCTCACAGCACACCCACAACTATACCGGCGATAATAATAAAAGCACAGATGACCTTGTGTAAAATATTTTTTTCCTTAAAGATAAACTTGCCTGCCAGGATAGCCACAATGACTCCGGACTGTTTAATAAGAGTCATGATGGTGACTTGGGAAGCAGGATCTGCATTGGCTATGAAAAGCGCCCTGTCCATAACTATGAGCAGGATGGCAAGGAGCCATACCCAGATGTTTTTAAAGGTGTTCAGACTGATGTGGGTACGGGTAATAAGTACGTACAAAAGGTAGTAAATCAGAAGGAAAAGCATGTACCAGAACTGCAGCTGGGAATGGGTCATATCCTTCATAAGAATTTTGTCCAAAAGTCCGGAAAAGGCATTTAAGGCACAGGACAGAAAAGCCAGAAAAACATACCAGGTAGTAGAGCCTTTTTTAAAACTAACCTTCTCTTTTGCGACAGCCTTCTTTTTTTCGAAGGGATTGAACTTGAGAAAAAGCAGGCCGGCACATACCAGCAGCATCCCTATGGTCTTGGTAGGGGTGGGAGCCTCTTTAAGCACCGTGATGCCCAGAAAAGTGGCAAAAATTACTCTGGAAAGATCCAGTACGCCATACATGCTGATGGGCAGTTTTTTTATGGCCTTAAATCCCAGAATCCAGCCTACAAAAATAACAAAAGATTTGATGGCAATCCAAAGATAGGAAATAGGCAAAAGGCCTGTAGCCTTTGGAGCCTCCGGGACGACAAGGAGAAAGGATAGCAGAGTAGATACTGCCAGCACCTCTATTACCGTATTTTTGGCAAGGGCTTTCTTTTTGCAAATTTCACGGGTACCCTTGATTATTCCGTAAAATAAAACTAATAACATCCACATGGTAGTATATATCCGCGAAACCTTTGAAATATAAAGGCTGGACAAAGAGCCATAAGTATAGCCCTTTGTCCAGTCGCTGATGTTCCTTTATTTAAATATTAAGTAAAGCTGCGTATTCCTTAAGTGCGCCATCTGTATCGTGAGCCAGTACCTTCTTGGCGAGAGTCTTGCCGAGCTGTACGCCCTCCTGGTCAAAGCTGTTAACGTTCCAAAGGAAGCCCTGGAACATAACCTTGTTCTCAAAGTGAGCTAAAAGAGCACCTAATGCTTCAGGTGTAAGGCTTTCACCGATAATAATGGAAGAAGGACGATTGCCTTCGAAATTTTTGTTCTTATCGTCAGAGGACTTACCGCAGGCAAAAGCCATAATCTGAGCAGCAACGTTGGCACAAAGCTTCTGCTGTGAAGTGCTGTCCTGAATCAGAACGTCTGTTGCAAGCTGGCTGTTTTTGAAGCCGATAAACTGAAGAGGAATAATATTAGTGCCCTGGTGAAGGAGCTGGTAGAAGGAATGCTGTCCGTTGGTACCCGGCTCGCCAAAGATAACCGGACCTGTAACGTAATCAACAGGCTGACCGAAACGGTTAACTGACTTACCATTGGACTCCATATCCAGCTGCTGAAGATGAGCAGGGAAACGGGAAAGAGCCTGTGAGTAAGGAAGAACTGCTGTGGACTCAAAGCCCAGAACATTTCTTTCGTAAAGACCGATAAGAGCATCCAGCATAGCAGGATTTTTCCTGATATCGGTATTTGTAGCCATCTTGTCCTCTGCAGCTGCGCCTGCAAGGAACTTCTGGAAAACGGAAGGACCGAAAGCCAGGGAGAGAACTGCGCCGCCTACACCTGAAGTGGAGGAGTAACGTCCGCCGATGTAGTCATCCATGAAAAATGCTGCCAGATAGTCAGAAGAATGAGCTAGAGGGCTGGTCTCTGATGTAACTGCAATCATGTGCTTGGAAGCGTCAAGACCTGCATTTTTCAAAGCATCCTTTACAAAGGACTCATTGGTCAGAGTCTCAAGAGTGGTGCCGGACTTGGAAACAAGGATAAAAATACACTTGGAGACATCCACTGAATTAAGTACAGCTGCTGCATCATCCGGATCAACATTGGAAATGAATTTGGCATCCATTTTGAAAGTGCCGTTCTTCTTTGCCCAATTCTCAAGGGCAAGATACATGGCACGTGGGCCAAGATCGGAACCGCCGATACCAATCTGTACGGCTGTAGTGAACTTTTCACCCTTTTCATTAACGATTCTGCCCTCATGCACAGCATTGGCAAATTCAGTGATTTTCTTTACTTCGTTAGCGTAAAATTCGCGCTTATTGATACCGTCAGCAATTACATCCTGACCCAGCTGGCCACGGGTGAGCTGGTGAAGAACAAGACGCTTTTCACCGGTATTGATAACTGCTCCATTGTAGAGCTCTTCAAACTTTTGAGAGAGCTCTGCCTCTGCAGCAAGCTCAGCTAAAGCTGCAAGAACGTCGTCATTGACCTGCTTAGCTGCGTAGTTATAGGTAAGACCTGAAGACATAGGTACTGAGTAATTTTTAACTCTGGCTGCACCGCTCTCGCCGGCCATTACGTCCTTAAGAACAACAGCATTTTTCATACCACAAAGCTTCTTATAAGAAGAAAGGGTATCAAGATTATTCCAATTTGCCATTTTATTTCTCCTTTGAACATATAAGGAATAGCATACCGATATGTATGCTAAAAAATTAACAGTCCATAGAATACCAAAAAAACGATTTTTTTGCAATGGTAAAATTTACTAATAACAATGTTTTTAAGAGGGATTTTTTGTTTATAAAAAGAAATAATAAGAATAATTAACGGATTGTTCATTTTTATGACATGACATGTTCAAAGCATGGAGGTATATTAATTACAACAGATAAGCAATAAAGCTTACAATTAAATAGCTGATAAGACATTTTTCATAAATTAAAGCCCATTGGAAACCCTCCCCTTCCGATGGGCTTCTCCTCATTTATGGGGGAAATTATATTAAGAAATTGAATATTGGGAAGTAATTCAATTTTAAATTGAAAAAATATTGACAAAATTGAAAATGGGGTGTATTATGGTGTCAGCAAAGGAGATACAATATGAAGGATTTCGGCAAAGTTTTATCAGAAAATAGAAAAAAGAACGGTATGGGACAGGCCGCTTTGGCTGAGGCTATGAGAGCTTTTGGTTTTACACCTTCGGTGGCTTCCATCAGTTCATGGGAGAAAAATGTTTCTCTTCCCAGTGCAGCGCAGTTCCTGGCCCTTTGCAGCATTCTTCATATATCAGATATATACAGTGAGTTTATTGATGATCACGGCGGTGCCTTCGCAGGACTGAACGCCATGGGCAGGCTGAAAGCCCAGGAGTTCATTACACTTCTTACTGCATCACCTGAGTATAGGGCAGAGCAGACTGTTGTGACGGATACCGAGCTTGTTGCAGCAGCTCAGCCTATTATCACAGATATTTCCAGAGGCAGAGTACTTCGTCTTTACACTCTTCCGGCATCAGCAGGTTACGGCGAGTTTCTGGACAGCGATGATTATACTGAAGTGCAGGCTGATACAGCTCCTTCTGCTGCAGAGTTTGGTATCAGGATTAAGGGTAACAGTATGGAGCCCAGATACAGCAATGGGCAGACAGTATGGGTAAAGAAGTGCAGCACATTAAAGTCCGGTGACATTGGCATATTCTTTCTTGATGGCAATGCATACTGTAAGCAGTACAAAAAGGATGCAAAAGGGGTGCAGCTCATATCACTGAATCCTGACTATGCGCCGATTGATGTTACCGAAGACAGCGAGCTTATGACATTTGGCAAAGTACTGAATTAATAATTAAGATAAAAGCATTTACTAAATTACAAATTCTCGACTTACAAGACAATTTGAGGCCTGGTGGGGAGAAAATGCCACACGCCACATGATATAGTAGATATATCAGATGAGACAAAATTACTTCTTATCTGAAATACTCAGGGGATTACTTAAAGGAGATTATTATGCAGGCAGCAGTATCCATGAACAAAAATTATTACAATGACGCATTCGAGGCCGGTTACCAGGCAGCACTTAAGTCTATAAGAGAAGTATCTGTCAGAGAACAGAATGAAAAAAGAGCTCAGGAGGCTGCAGAGAAAGCAGCTCGTCATGAGAGAAGAGTATATTTTGCTATTCAGAGATCAGTAGGCGCAGGTATTATCCTGGCTAGTCTTGCTGCTCTTATGGCCACAGGTGGTGATTTTGGTCTGGCTGTAGCTACTATTCCTGCCGGTCTTTTCTTTATGCTTACCGGTCGCAGGATTTTCGGTTAATAGTTGATTTCGTTTTTTATTGACTAAATTCCTTTTTCTTGGTATGGTGTGAGTAGAGTTTTGGGGTATTATTTGCATCATATGGAGGGTATATGTATTATTTTTTTATTAATCCTGCTGCCAAGTCCGGGCAGGGCGAGATAGTATGGCAGGAGGTTAAGGCTATTCTTGACAGCCGTCACGTAGAGTATGAGAGCTTTTATACAAAAAAAGGTAAAAGCATCAAAGCTCAGTATGAGGCTATCATAGAGAAGCACAAGGGTGGTCCTATCAGGCTTGTTGTAGTTGGAGGCGACGGTACCCTGAATCAATGTGTTGAGGGGATTACTGATCTGGAGGGTACAGAGCTTAGCCTTATACGTAATGGTTCAGGCAACGATTTTGCTCATGATAAGAATATGGCTGTAGATGTTAAAGAGCAGCTGGAGGGTATCCTTAGTGGCAGGCACACTATGGAGATAGACGTTGGTGAAGTGTACTATTCCGATGGTGATGCTGAGGATGGTCATCATAGATTTATGGTAAGTGCAGGATATGGCTACGATGCAGATATTTGCTACAATGCCAATAAGTCTAAAATGAAGAAATGGCTAGGCAAGTCCGTATATATTTTCTACGGATTCAAAAATATCTTTACTACAGCTTTAGCCAATATTGATGTTTACTGTGATGGTGGTAAGAAGAGCTTTAGCAGGCTTTATTTTCTGGCTTCAATGAATCAGTCTGTAGAGGGTGGAGGCATTCCTATGTGCCCCCATGCCAATGATAGGGATGGTAAGCTGGGTCTTTGCCTGATTCACGGCAGGAGCAGACTTGGTGCGCTTATGCTCATCCCAAGATTGCAAAAAGGACGACATCTGGGCAGAAAAGGCGTTACTATTATGGAGACCAAAGAGGTGACGGTTCATTCTTCTGAGCCAAAGATGGTCCATTATGATGGTGAGACACCAGGCAAGTATAGACATTTCAGATCTAAAATTATAGGTAAGATTAAGTTTGTATATTAATGTTATTGCTTTAGAATTGACAGGTATGTTTCAAGACGGAGACATACCTGTTTTTAATATTTCCCTGAAAGATTAAAAGTGTGCAAATTTTATACTTTTTCACTGGCTATTTTCTTGCATCTACCTTATTAAAGTGATAAGATGTACTTATCAATTCGATCTGGGAAGTGAATTGACAGAAAACTATATGAAAGGACGGAATTTGTATGCAGGTTTACAAGACATCACAAATCAGAAACGTTGTATTGCTGGGCCATGGAGGCTCCGGTAAGACTACACTTGCAGAGGCGCTGGCGTATCATACCGGAGCGATTTCCAGAATGGGGAAGATCGCAGATGGTAACACCATCAGCGATTATGACAAGGAAGAGGTTAAGCGTAAGTTTTCTATCAGGGCTTCGGTGATTCCTATAGAATGGGAGGGACTGAAGATTAATTTGCTGGATGCTCCGGGATATTTTGATTTCGTGGGCCAGGCTGAGGAGGCGATGAGTGTAGCAGATGCTGCAGTTATTGTCATTAATGGTAAGGCGGGGATTGAAGTAGGTACACAGAAGGCTTGGGATATATGTGAAAGAAGAAAGATTCCATGTATTTTCTTCGTTACCAATATGGACGATCCTAATGCTGATTATTTGAAAATTGTACAGGAACTTAAAGAAATGTACGGCAAAAAGGTGGCTCCTTTCCACCTGCCAACATATGAAGATGGCAAATTTACAGGATTTGTAAACGTCGTAAAGATGGGAGCAAGAAAGTTTAATCCTGATGGCACATATATAGAAACAGATATTCCTGCAGGAGTTAAGGGAGACTTGGATGATACCAGAAATTATGTTCTGGAAGCAGTAGCAGAGTCTGATGAAGCTCTTATGGATAAGTATTTTAACGGGGAGGATTTTACTCAGGAAGAAATATCAGGAGCTCTTAGAAAGAGCGTAATCGAGCACGATATCATACCGGTACAGATGGGGGCAGGTACTTTGACATATGGCTGTAATATGCTTTTACAGTCCTTTATGAAGTATTTCCCTGCACCGGATAAATCAGCTGTATTCAAGAAAGGCATCAATAAAAAGGATGGCTCAGAGGTACTGGCTGATAAGGATCCGGCAAAGCCTGTCAGTGCATATGTTTTCAAGACAATAATGGATCCTTTTGTTGGTAAGTATTCTTTGGTAAAAGTATGTACAGGTACACTTAAAACAGGTGATACAGTATACAATGTGACCAAGGAAGTAGAAGAAAAACTGCAGAAGCTTTATGTGATGAGAGGCAAGGAGCTTTTTGAAGTGGATGCGTTGGAGTCGGGTGATATAGGCGCTATTGGTAAGCTGCAGTCTACCAGAACAGGTGACACCCTGTCCACCAGAGATTGCCCTATGGAGTTCCATCCTACTACCATGTCTGAGCCTCAGGAGTATATGAGATATAAAGCCAAGGTAAAGGGCGAGGAGGACAAGGTAGCCCAGGCTTTACTTAAGCTTACCATTGAAGATCTTACACTTAAGATGGTCAATGATGAAGAAAACAGACAGATGCTCCTCTACGGTATTGGCATGCAGCAGATGGAAATCGCTGCATCCATGCTGGAAGAAAGATATAAAGTGGCAATAGAGCTTAGTAAGCCTAAATTTGCTTATAGAGAGACCATTACCAAGAAGGTGGAAAAGATCCAGGGTAAGCATAAGAAGCAATCCGGTGGACATGGACAGTATGGCGATGTAGTAATGGATTATGAGCCTCTGGGAGATACTGAAAAAACATATGAATTCCATGAAAAGATTTTTGGTGGTTCGGTACCTAAGAATTTCTTCCCTGCAGTAGAAAAAGGAATTCAGGAGTCATTGATAAAAGGACCTTTGGCGGCTTACCCTGTAGTCGGCATTAAAGCCACCTTGGTGGATGGATCTTACCATCCTGTGGATTCTTCGGAAATGGCCTTTAAGACTGCATCCATGCTGGCTTTCCGTACAGCTTTTATGGCTGCAAAGCCTGTACTTATGGAGCCTATCGAATGCCTTAAGGTTACAGTGCCTGATAAATTTACCGGTGATATTATGGGAGATCTCAATAAGAGACGCGGCCGTATTATGGGAATGGAGCCTGTAAATGGCAAACAGGTAATTGAAGCGGAGATTCCTTCTTCTGAGCTTTATGGCTATTCGACAGACCTTAGATCCATGACCGGAGGCATAGGCGAGTATGTTCATTCTTTTATAAGATATGAGCAGGCGCCTATGGATGTACAGCAGAGAGAAATAGAAGCAAGAGCTTCCAAGATTACTCAGATCGAGACCTGAGAAAAGGTATGAATACCATAATAGAAAGTTAATAAAAGCTTTAGAGGAGGGTAAGCATTCCCTCCTCTTTTGTTGGAGTTTTGTTGGTGCTTTCAAGGTAAAATTTATAGTGGTAGTTTGTATATTACTAGACAATTCGTGATATGGAGAAAGCTATGAAAGAAAAAAGCAGAATCGTACAATTTAGAAGTTCACATTCTTTTGGACTTAAGCTGGCAGCTATTTTTCTGGCTATAATTTTTATGGTTGCATTTATGAATGTGCAAATGACCAGCTCGAATGTGAAAAAAGTAAATTCAGCATTGGTAAGCACCTATATAATGGATGTAGCAGAGAGATATACTGACGAAGTTACTATGTATCAGAAGTCTACGAAAAATAACCTTGACTACATGTATATGATGGGGGTTTTGAATAAATTATATGATGGTATTTCCTGCGACGGTATTGAAGGCAGCTACGGGTATGCTCTTCAGGTGTCGGACGGTATGTTTTTATACCATCCCAATTCAGATGCTATTGGCAATAAGATACAAAAACAGGAGATACTGAATTATCTCATTATGGTTCAGAATGGAGACGTTACTGAGCCCCAGATAGTCACCTATTACGAGGGTGATAAAAAGATGTATGCAGCTATGGCTCCGGATGAGGACAAGAAATTTGTTACAGTTTTGGTGGCCGAAATGACTAAAGTGGAAGCAGTAGTAAACCAGGCTGTATCTAAAGTAGTTATATTTGACATAATAATTATTATTGTTGCAGCAGGACTTGCCGGCTTTGCAGCATCACGTTTTGCAAAGCCTATTAAAAATATAGCATCCGAGGTACAAAGGTGCGCCAATCTGGATTTTTCTGACAGTACGGTACTTAATAAATGCGCCAGAAGAAAAGACGAGATTGGTCTGGTAGGAAAAGCAGTAGAAAAGCTGCGTGAGACATTAAAAGAAACGGTATATGGAATACAAAAGCAGTCCGAAGACATCACAAAGGCAGCAGTAGCTTTGGATGAACGAGTAACAGGTGTGGCAGCTATCCTTGAAGAAGTAAGAGCGTCTATGTTGGAAGTAGCAAATGGTGCTCAGAACCAGGTGCAGGACGCTGAAGAAGTATCTGAAAAGGTCACAGTTATGGGTGATGAGATTCTTAACACCAATAACGAAGTTAAGTCACTTAATGACGAGACTGAGGAAACCATTAAATCCAGCTCACAGGCAATTGAGACACTTAAGGGCCTGGTAGAAACATCCATTCTTTCTCAAAAGGCTGTGGATAAGGTATATGAGCAGACTAATAATACAAATGCTTCTGTTCAGGAAATCAGATCAGCTACAGCAATCATTACAAATATTGCTGATGAAACCAATCTTTTGGCATTGAATGCTTCTATTGAAGCAGCAAGAGCAGGCGATGCCGGCAGAGGCTTTGCGGTAGTTGCGGATCAGATACAAAAGCTGGCTGAGCAGTCTACAGCATCTGCGGTACAGATTGATGAAGTAATTAAAATTCTTCTTAAGGATTCTGCTGAAATGGTTAAGACCATGGAAGAAGTAATAGAGATAATGAAGAAACAGCAGGACGACAGTAATACCACCAGAGAGTCTATGGCAGAAGCTAATGACAAGGTAAGAGAAAGTCTGGGAGCAGTAGGACGTATCTTTACGGCTACGGATAATATGGATCAGTCCAGAAAGGTAGTTATTGAAAAGGTAGAAAACCTTGCTTCCATCTCAGCATCAAACTTTGACTATATTGAAAATACAAATGCCGGTGTAGTCAGAGTGGATGAGGCTATGTCAGAAATATCCTCTGAGGCAGGAGCATTAAAGGATATTGCGGATAGCCTGAAGGCCAGCATGGACAAATTTATTCTGTAAACAAAAAGGCGACTATAGCCATTTAAAGAAGCAGTACTGTAACACTGCTTCTTTTTTTCGCTTTAACGCAAAAAAGTCTTGACAATTATTTGGGGGAGTGATTATAATATTTTCAAATTTGTACGGTTGTATACAAAAAAACATTATTATAAAAATTGGGAGGACATAATGATGTCATACGTTGATGAAGTACTTGAAATTGTCAAGAAAAAGAATGCTGACCAGCCAGAGTTTCTTCAGGCAGTTACAGAGGTTCTTGACTCACTGAGACCTGTAGTAGAGGCAAATGAGGAAGTTTACAGAAAGAATGCTATCCTTGAGAGAATTACAGAGCCTGATCGTCAGATTATGTTCCGTGTACCATGGGTAGACGACAAGGGTCAGGTGCAGGTTAACAGAGGTTTCCGCGTTCAGTTTAATAACGCTATCGGACCATACAAGGGAGGACTTAGACTTCATCCTTCAGTAAATCTTGGCATCATTAAATTCCTTGGTTTCGAGCAGATTTTCAAGAATTCCCTTACAACTCTTCCTATCGGTGGTGGTAAGGGTGGCTCTGATTTCGATCCTAAGGGCAAGTCAGACAGAGAGATTATGGCATTCTGTCAGAGCTTTATGACAGAGCTTTACAAGTATATTGGTGCTGATGTAGATGTACCTGCAGGTGATATTGGTACAGGTGCCAGAGAAATCGGCTTCATGTATGGCCAGTATAAGAGAATTACCAATCTTTATGAGGGCGTGCTTACAGGTAAGGGCCTTTCTTATGGTGGTTCCCTGGCTCGTACTCAGGCTACAGGCTATGGCCTTCTTTACCTTACCAATGCTCTTCTTAAGGACAATGGCGTAGATATCGCAGGTAAGGTATGTGCAGTATCAGGCTCCGGCAACGTTGCTATATATGCTATCGAAAAAGCTCATCAGATGGGCGCAAAGGTAGTTACATGCTCCGATTCTACCGGCTGGATTTATGATCCTGAAGGAATTGATGTTGAGCTTCTTAAGGACGTTAAGGAAGTTAAGCGTGCGCGCCTTACAGAGTATGCTGCTAAGAGACCTTCCGCTCAGTACTTCGAAAAGAAGAATGGTGAGCACGGTGTATGGCAGTACAAAGTAGACCTGGCTCTTCCATGTGCTACTCAGAATGAGCTTGATTTGGAAGATGCAAAGATGCTGGTTGCAAATGGTGTTATCTCTGTTACAGAAGGTGCTAACATGCCTACTACACTTGAGGCTACAAAGTACCTCCAGCAGAACGGCGTTCTTTTCGTAGGTGGTAAGGCTGCCAATGCAGGCGGTGTTGCTACATCCGCACTTGAGATGAGCCAGAACTCCGAGAGACTTTCCTGGACATTTGAAGAAGTTGACGGCAAGCTTAAGAATATCATGGAGACAATCTATGCTAACATTTCTGACGCTGCAAAGCGTTATGATATGACAGTAGCCGGCAAGACTGACTATGTAGCAGGTGCTAACATTGCAGGCTTTGAGAAGGTTGTTAATGCTATGCTTGCTCAGGGTGTTTGCTAATTAACTAAATTAACTATATTATTTCTCATAAGTAATCCTCAAAAATAAGGGCCAAATCGGCCCTTATTTTAGCGTGTCGACAAAGTGGACACTTCAGAGCAGATGGCGTTCGCTATCTGCTCTGTTATTGTTTTTTAGGAACAAATGGCGAAAATTGGAGGCCCCTACACCCCATTTTTCGCCATTTCAGACTCCGGAAGTGAATTCCGAAGTCTGATTATAGCAGGCTTACGATGTCTGTCTTATAAAAAATATAGTTTGTCTACAGTCTGAAATAAGGGCCAAATCGGCCCTTATTTTTATTCGCGGATAAATCCATATTTATTTTTCTATCCAGAAGTAAGTGGTTTTTCCATTCTTTTTAAATTGATATAGGAAGCCTGTAGCACTTACAGATGAGGCTTCAGAAACCTTCATAACAATCTCACCCTGCTCATTTATAAGGTAACAAACGCCGTCCTTTAAGGCAGGAGCGTATCCGTTAATAAATCTGCCCATGGAGTCATAGCTGTCAATGAAAGTACCATCAGGTCTCATCATAATCCATTTTTTGTCCTTGTAGCAGTGGAAGTAACCATTATCACACAGGTTAATGCCGGTACAATATCCGCCTATAATCATGTCATCCACATTGGAGGCAATCTTGTACTGACCTACCACGTTATCGTATTTACCCTTAGTAAAATCAATAACAGTACGAATCTTTGTATCATCGTCAAATACCAGAGTAAGAGCAACGATCTGGCCGTATGAGCCCTGCTTGATACCATTATTGTTCAGATAGGATATGGAAGAATTCTTAATGCTCTTATTAAACTTTGTGGCAAAAACCGTAAGGTCAATAAATTTGTATTCATCGGTGAAAATGTTGTAGATACCCATTACATCAGCATTGGAAGGCTTGTTGGTTACCTTTGCATTTTCATACTGACGCTGAACACGCCATCCATCGTAAGGTGCATAGAGGCTGTAGGTGAGTATGGAATGTTCTTTACCATCGCTTAGTGTTACCATAGTTTCTTTTTTCATGTACTCAAGACTTCTAAGAGTCTCTATCTCAAGATTGAGAGAAACACGATAGGATGCGACTTTTAATGAGTCGAAGTGAGCATATCCATCCCAGACCCAACCGAAGGAGTATACAAGTGGATCGGTAGCAGGCTGGAATACCTTGGAAGAAACAGTATTCTGCTTAATATCATATACACAGAAGAAGGCGTCTTTTTCATCATCAGTGAAGTAGAAAAGCTTTCCGTCTGACACATGTGAAACTGCAGGATCGAATTTTACACCGGTAATCTCGTTGAGGATTTTTCCGCTCTTATCGAAAAAGTGGCAAACATTGCGGTTGCCGCCCTTGCCGTTTTTAATGGTTGCATCATAGACCTTCATCTGGAGAGCAAAGTATCCGTCCGGATTGGGATCCAGCTTTATGCTGTCATATTTGCATTCTACTATTATGTTGCCGTTTCTGTCTATGGCACCATATTTTCCGTCTTTGTTGCTGACTACGGCAACACCGCGACCGCCTGATTGAACAGTGTAGCCATCAGGAGGAGTAAGAAAGCCCAGGTTGAGGCTTACTGTAGGTGATGGGGTAGGTGTACTGGTAGCAGTAGGCAGCGGAGTGCTGGTAGGCGTACTGGTAGCAGTAGGCACCGGAGTATTTGTGGGTGCAGGGGTGTCGGTGGGCACGGGAGTGTCAGAAGGTGCCGGAGTAGCGGTGGGCACCGGAGTATCAGAAGGTGCCGGAGTGTCTGTAGGCACAGGGGTGTCGGTAAGCTCCGGAGTACTAGATGGTGCTTCGGTGTTGGTGGGTGCCGGAGTATTAGAAGGCACAGGAGTAGCATTTTTCTCTTTACAGCTTCTAAATAATAGAGCTGCAGCTGCGCATAATAAAAGAACCGCAACAACGATCGCAGTGACGGTCCAGGCTTTTTTCTTCATAAAAAAGCTCCTTTCAATACTTATTTACTTTATCCACAGCTTCCCCAAGCTGCGAACGATTCATTTTATAAAGTTTTTATAAATTTGTCAAGTTGACAGTGAGAAACGTCCCTGTGACAAAAAGTTGACAATGAGAAACGTCCCCGTGACAAAAAATTGACAGTGAGAAACGTCCCCGTGACAACTTTGCGCTTGGTCATTGACCTTTTTGCACTTGTATCATATAATAAACAGGTGAATGAGGAAAAAATATGAGCGAAAAAGTAACGATAGAGAAAAGAAGAGGCGGATCCACGCTTTTGATTATATTTTTAATCTTGGGCCTGGCACTGCTTTTTTTTGTTTTTATAACAAAGAAAATGGATATAAGGCTTATAAATAAAGCCAGTGCTTCCATAGAAAAAGGGATTGATTACCGCGAGACAGCCGGGAATCAGACGTCTGCACCTTCAGTTAATCCCAGACTGGTAAGCATGATCTATGTGACCAATGATGGAAAATTATCATCCTGCTTTGTGCAGGTGATTAATGCCAGGGAAAAAAATATTTTTCTGGTGGAGGTCCCATTAAATGCCAGACTGTCGCTGTCTACGGAGCTTTACAAGGACTTACTTACGTTTGCGCCGACATTGCCGCAGTTTGTGAAGCTGTCAAGGACCTGCAATTATTTTTCCGACAATTACAGATATGAGGCTTGTAGCAGAATACTTTCGGAAAATCTGGGCATTAAGATAGATGGCTGGGCAGCCATGAATGAGGTGGATTTTAAGGAGTTCACTTCTGAAAAAAGTAAGGGAACGGCAGATTATTACGAGACCTACAAAAAATATGCCAACCTTTACAGAAACAGTCAGACGAGCAAGGAAAGGTGGGCTTACTACGAGATATACAGTAAGTCGAACTTTGTGGACAAAGCCACCATACCGGGGCAATGGGATAAGACTGATTACAATATAAATGTTGTGCAGGCAAGAGAACTTATAGAGGAGCTCAAATACTAATGAAAACGGCCTTTGTTACCGGTTCTTCCAGAGGAATCGGATATGAAATTGCAAAAGAATTGCTGAAAAATGGATATATGGTAGCCATAAATGGCAGAGATGAGGAGCGTTTATCCGAGGCCGGGAAAAAGCTGGAGGAAGAGACTGGCGGGCGTCCGCTTTTACTGGCAGGAGATGTGGCAGCCCCGAATTTTGTTAAACAGGCTTTTTCCATTATAAAGGAAAAGTTTGGCGGACTTAATCTTATGGTCAATAATGCCGGAGTGGCTCATATAGGCCTTTTTACGGATATGAAAGATGAGGAATGGGATAGAATAGTAGGCATCAATCTTTCAGGGACAGCTTACTGCTCCAGAGAGGCTGCCAGGCTTATGCTGGAAAAACAGACAGGAGCTATCATAAATATTTCTTCCATGTGGGGACAGGTAGGAGCATCCTGTGAGGTGGCATATTCTGCCACAAAGGGTGGAGTGGATGCTTTGACCAAAGCTTTGGCCAAGGAACTGGCGCCTATGCATATCAGTGTAAATGCCATTTCTTTTGGAGTTATAGATACAGAGATGAATGGCTGCTTTTCCCCGGAGGAAAAGGAGACACTTTGTGATGAAATACCTTCGGGACGCTTCGGAAGCCCAAAAGAGGCAGCAGTATTAGTAAGAACAATTGCTGAAAGTCCTGAGTATCTGACAGGTCAGGTAATCAGAATGGACGGAGGCATGATATAAGAATCAGGTATAGTTATGGAAAAGACAGAAGACAGATTTATAAGAAAAACACTTAGAAAAATTAGAATTAAAGATGTAGCCATTATTTTATTAGGTACATTACTTATGGCAGTAGCCATTAATTTTGTATTTGACCCTATGCAGCTGGATGTGGGTGGTGTCAGTGGTCTGGCAGTAGTAGTAAAGTACGCCAGTGCTCAGTTTATGTCAGGAGCTCCCGACTTTTTTAAAGAGGGAATTCCTGTATGGCTCACTACCATGGTATTGAATATCCCTCTTTTTGTAGCCGCTATTAAAATAAAGGGCTGGAGATATATTGCCAGGACCATGTTTGCTACAGTGGCACTTACCGTGTGGCTTTATGTGCTGCCCGTAAAGGCTATTCTGGATGATCAGCTCTTAGCCACTCTTTTTGGCGGAGTCCTGTCTGGCGTAGGCATGGGACTTGTATTTCTGGCCATGGCCACTACAGGCGGCTCGGACCTTTTGGCTACATTACTTCACACCAGATGGCGCCATCTTTCTGTACCTAAATTCCTGTCCATTGTAGATGGAATTATAGTGGCTCTTGGTCTGGTGCAGTTTGGACTTAGCAATGTTATTTATTCCATTGTAGTTGTATTTATGGTGGCTCAGATTTCCGATGCAATTCTGGAAGGTCTTAAGTTTGCCAAGATAGCTTTCATTATTTCTGATCATACGGAAGAGATTGCAAAGGAAGTTCTTACTGCTATTGACCGCGGCGTTACAGGCATCAGAGTTAAGGGCATGTACTCAGGTCAGGATAAAAACATGCTTTTCTGCGTGGTATCAAAAAAACAGCTGCCGGAGCTTCAGGACATAGTAAGTAATTATGACAAAAAAGCTTTCATGGTAATTGCTGATGCGAGAGAAGTAATGGGTGAAGGCTTTGCAGAGGTAAAAAATACCAATTAAGGGGGTTTAATTTATGGTTTTTTAAGATTTTTTTGTGAAATATTTACAAAGGGTATAAAACAATAGGCATTATTCACAAAAAATTTATATGTATTTTGGTTAATTGGCATATGGAAATATAATTTGTCATACTGTATAGTAGACATATCGACTAAATGAGAGGTGTTCTACACCGGACGGAGGATGTATAAAATGGCAAGTTTATCACTTAAGGGTATTAACAAAACCTATCCTAACGGCTTTGTAGCAGTTAAGGACTTTAATCTTGAAATCGCAGATAAGGAATTCATCATCTTCGTAGGACCATCAGGTTGTGGTAAGTCTACAACTCTTCGTATGATTGCTGGTCTTGAGGAGATTACAGAGGGTGAGCTTTGGATCGGGGATAAGCTCATGAACGATGTCGAGCCTAAGGACAGAGATATCGCCATGGTTTTCCAGAACTATGCTCTTTACCCACATATGTCAGTATATGACAACATGGCTTTCGGCCTTAAGCTTCGTAAGACACCAAAGGATGAGATCGACAGACTCGTTCATGAAGCTGCTAAGATTCTTGATATCGAGCACCTTCTTGATCGTAAGCCAAAGGCTCTTTCCGGTGGTCAGAGACAGCGTGTTGCCATGGGTCGTGCTATCGTTCGTAATCCTAAGGTATTCCTTATGGATGAGCCTCTTTCCAATCTGGATCCTAAGCTCCGTGTACAGATGAGAATCGAGATCTCCAAGCTTCATCAGAAGCTCCAGACAACTATCATCTACGTTACACATGACCAGACAGAGGCTATGACACTTGGTACAAGAATCATCGTTATGAAGGACGGTGTTGTACAGCAGGTTGATACACCTCAGAATCTCTATGACAAGCCTTGCAACCTCTTCGTAGCAGGCTTCATGGGTTCACCTCAGATGAACTTCATCGACTGTGATGTTGAGAAGATTTCCGATACACAGGTTAAGCTCAACTTCGTTGGCCGTTCCGTTACACTTCAGGAGGCTCGTTCCAAGAAGCTTCTTGAGGCTGGTTACGAAGGCAAGAAGGTTGTTCTCGGTATCAGACCTGAGGACATCAAGGATGAGCAGGTTGCTATTGAGGCTCTTTCCAACAGCTGCTTCGATGCAGAGGTTAGAGTATACGAGCTTCTTGGTGCAGAAGTATTCCTTTACTTCACACTTGAGGACAAGACCAATACTAAGGATCTCAACAACACTGTTGATATCACAGCAAGAGTTAACCCTCGTACAACAGCAAAAGTTGGCGATACAATTAAGATCGCTCTTGACCTTTCCAAGATTCATATCTTCGACAAAGAGACAGAGCAGGTTATCTGCCACTAATAATTACTACAATAATAAGAAGTCCTGCAGGCACGCTTGCAAGGACTTCTTTTTTGACGTATAGAAAATGGGCAAAATGGCTGATTCTTTTTTAGAATCGTTTCAATAATGTTTTTTTTGTGTTCGAGCCTTGTATTTATTGTGAAATAATGGCTAATTTATCAATTCTTTATTGCAAAATTCAGTATAATCTTTATAATGTGTTAAATCACGTACTATTCGCAGTGGCTGTGAGTGGTAACGTATTTATTCACATACGGTATATGTAAAATCAGATGAAAAGAGGACTATAAATGTTACAGCTTAAAAACATCGTTAAAACATATAAAACCGGTGACCAGGAAGTACAGGCTCTTAAGGGAGTCTCCATTAATTTCAGAAAATCAGAATTTGTTTCCATTTTAGGTCAGTCCGGTTGTGGTAAAACCACTATGCTGAATATTATCGGTGGCTTGGATCAGTATACATCCGGCGACCTGGTAATTAATGGAAAGTCTACTAAAAAGTACAAGGATTCCGATTGGGATACATACAGAAATCATTCCATAGGCTTCGTATTCCAGTCATATAATCTGATCCCTCATCAGACAGTATTAGCCAATGTTGAATTGGCTTTGACTTTATCAGGCGTTTCCAAAAAGGAGCGCAGACAGAGAGCTATAGAGGCCCTGGAAAAAGTTGGTCTTGGTAATCAGCTTCACAAGCGTCCTTCTCAGATGTCCGGCGGACAGATGCAGAGAGTAGCTATTGCCCGTGCTATTGTAAATGATCCTGATATCCTTCTGGCAGATGAGCCTACCGGTGCTTTGGACTCTGAGACATCTGTACAGGTAATGGAGATATTAAAAGAAATTTCTTCTGATCGCCTCATTATCATGGTTACTCACAATCCGGAGCTGGCTGAAAAATACTCTACCCGTATCATAAAGCTTTTCGACGGTAAGGTGATCGATGACAGCAGACCATATGATGGCGAAGTAGACGAGGATGTTAATGTTGCCCGTAAGAATAAGGGTAAAAAAGCATCCATGTCATTTTTCACAGCTTTGGCTCTTTCAGCCAACAATCTTATGACAAAAAAAGGAAGAACCTTCCTGACAGCTTTCGCGGGAGCCATTGGTATTATAGGCATTGCCATGATTCTCTCCCTGTCTGATGGTTTCCAGACATATATTGATAAGGTGCAGGAGGATACTCTTTCCACCTATCCTATTACTATAAATGGCGAGTCCACTGATATCTCTGCTTTGCTGCAGTCTATGGCCGGCGGCTCATCGGCTGATAAGAGCGGCGAGGACCTCAAGGACGTGGTAAAGGCTCAGGATGTTACTACCGGTCTTTATAATGCTCTCATTTCAAAAAAGACCAAAAATGATCTGGCTCTTTTCAAAAAATATCTTGAGGATCAAACCAATGGTATTAGCGATCTCACATCGGCCATAAAGTATTCTTATGATGTAAATATTAAGATCTACGGTACAGACCTTTTTGGAAAGCGCCTTAGAGTGAATCCTTCAACAGTTATGGACGCCATGGGCATGGGCAACATGATGGGCATGTATTCTCAGATGTCCGCTATGCCGTCCAGAGGCTCTGATATGGATGTATTTACTGAAATTATTGACAATCGTGAGCTTTTAAACAATCAGTACGATGTTGTGGCAGGACGCTGGCCACAGGATAAGTCGGAAGTAATCTTTGTTATGGATCGCCGTAACTACGTTGATGATACCGCTTTTTACACTCTTGGTCTTAAGGATCAGAGCACACTGGCTGCATTTACACAGGGCGGCACTATTGATAAATCCGGTAAAGATTACTATTCTTATGAAGAGATCATGGCACTTACATTTAGAGTAGTGCTTGATAGTGATCATTACTATTACAATTCATTTACCAAGACCTGGGAAGCATATGACGTTAAAAAGGATGACTTTGACAAGGTTGTGGAAAATGGTCTGGAGCTTAAGATAGTAGGTGTAGTAAGACCTAAAGAAGGCGTTTCTGCTACAGCTATCAGAGGCACTGTGGGCTATACAAAAGAGCTTACAGAGTATGTAATTAAGGAAACAGAGAATTCTGAGCTTGTTAAAAAGCAGAAGGAAAATAAGGATGTAGACGTATTTACAGGTAAGCCTTTTAAGACTGATGATAATGAGCCTACATTTGACTGGAATAATCTGACTGAAGAGCAAAAAGCTCAGTTGATGGCACTTTCTGAAGAGGAGAGAGCCGCTCTTATTAAGCAGATGATGGAAGCTGCTGTTTCCAAGGCAACATATGACGGCAATCTTAAGCAGCTGGGAGTATGTGATCTGTCAGTTCCTTCAGCTATCAGCATTTACCCTAAAGACTTTGAGTCAAAGGATCTTCTGGAAGACAAGATTAAAGAATACAATGACAAGGTAACTGCTGAAGGAAACGAAGGCGCAAAAATCAGCTATACAGATTACATCGGTATTATGATGAGCTCCATTTCCACTATCATTAATGCAATTACCTATGTACTTATTGCATTTGTAGGTATTTCACTGGTAGTTTCATCGATCATGATTGCCATCATTACCTATATTTCTGTACTTGAGCGTACAAAAGAAATCGGTGTGCTTCGTTCTATCGGTGCATCCAAAAAGGATGTTTCACGAGTATTTAATGCAGAGACACTTATCGAGGGTCTTATCTCCGGTCTTTTGGGAGTAGGAGTTACTGTTATCCTGAATTTCCCGGTAAATATGGTAATATATCATTTCTCCAACCTTAAGGATATCGCATTCCTGGCACCAAAGTATGGAGCTATACTGATAGCTATCAGTGTACTGCTTACTGTAATAGCAGGCCTCATCCCTGCAGGTATGGCTGCAAAGCGTGATCCTGTAGAGGCACTGAGATCAGAATAATAAAATAATCCACCGGGGGCCGTTACTCGCTTGTTAACGGTCCCCTTGGTTGGTGTTTAAAAGAGCAGCCTGCTCTTTTTTTGGTTTTTTGTTTACATTTTTTCATAATGTGCTAAAATGTTATTTAGTAGTATTGTCTATACTATATTTAGTGTTTTACAAGGGAAAAGGAGTCTAAACATGATTTCCAATCAGGTACTTCAGTCGACAATCGACGGTATAAAATCTATTGCGCGAGTAGATCTTTGCATCTGTGATACAGAAGGCAGAGTGCTGGCCACTACCATTGTGAATGCTGAGAATTTTGAGGAAGCAGTAGTTGCTTTCGTAGAGTCTCCGGCAGATGGACAGGTAATGCAGGGCAATCAGTTTTTTAAAGTATATGACGACCATCAGCTTGAGTATATCATCATTGCCAAGGGTGACGGTGAGGACGTATTCATGATGGGCAAATTGGCAGCTTTCCAGCTGGCTGGCCTTACTGTAGCGTACAAAGAGCGCTATGATAAGGATAACTTTATTAAGAATCTTCTTCTGGACAATCTTCTTCTGGTAGATATTTATAACAGGGCTAAAAAGCTTCACATCGACACAGAGGCTCGCCGTGTAGTTTATATCATCGAGACCAATCAGGAAAAAGACAATGGTGCTTTAGAGACAGTTCGTTCCCTGTTTGCCGGCAAGACACATGATTTTATTACTGCGGTAGATGAAAAGAGCATCATAGTTGTAAAAGAGCTGAAGGCTACCGAGGGCTATCAGGATCTGGATAAAACAGGCAAAGTAATACTTGACATGTTAAATACTGAAGCTATGTGCAAGGTGAATGTAGCTTATGGTACTATTGTTAATGAGATTCGTGATGTATCCCGTTCTTATAAGGAAGCCCGCATGGCTCTGGAGGTAGGCAGGATTTTCTTCTACGAGGAAAATATTGTAGCTTACTCAAGGCTTGGTATTGGCCGACTTATTTATCAGTTGCCGGCTACTCTTTGCAAGATGTATATTAAAGAGGTATTTGGTGACGGCTCTCCTGAAGAGCTGGACGATGAGACTTTATCTACAGTAAATAAGTTTTTTGAAAATAATCTTAATGTATCAGAGACCAGCCGACAGCTCTATATTCACAGAAATACACTGGTATACAGACTGGATAAGCTGCAGAAAACTACCAATCTTGACCTTCGTAATTTTGACGATGCCGTTGCGTTTAAGATCGCGCTTATGGTAGTCAAGTACATGAATTATATGGAAGGGTCAGGCACAAATTAACAATTCAGAGGGCGTATATTATACGCCCTCTTTCAGTAAGTATCAGGGATTGGGGGCTATATGGCACAGTTTGATTTCGATAGGGAAATGAATAAAATAGAAGCGCCTGTAATATCCTTTAAAAATGTTTCGAAGCATTACAAAAAAGGAGTAGACGCTTTGAATAATGTCAGCTTTGATATCATGAAAGGGGAATTTGTTTTTATAGTTGGCGGATCCGGCTCAGGCAAGTCTACACTGATTAAGCTTATGTTAAAAGAGACGCTGGCTTCTTCAGGCCGTGTATATGTTGTGGGCAGGGATATAGGCAGACTCCCCCGACACAGAGTGGCTTTATTTCGTAGAAAAATAGGAGTTGTATTCCAGAATTTCCGACTGTTAAAAAATAAAACTGTTTTTGAAAATGTCGCTTTTGCCCAGAGGGTAATAGGAGCTAATCCTGCGGACACCAGACATAAGGTGCCCAGACTGCTGTCTCTGGTAGGGCTTAATGACAAGCATAGGGCTTACCCTTCCGAACTGTCTGGCGGACAGCAGCAGAGAGTGGCTTTGGCCAGAGCGCTGGTAAACAATCCTGTGATTTTGCTGGCAGATGAGCCTACCGGTAATCTGGATCCGGTGACTACCAGAGAAATTATGCATCTTCTGGAAGATATAAATAAACGCGGTACTACAGTTGTCGTAGTGACCCACAATCAGGAAATTGTGGATGAAATGCAGAAAAGAGTTATTACTCTTGAAGCAGGTCACGTGATTTCGGATGTAGAGCAGGGACACTATACTGTAAACAGCAGATATGGAGGTAGAAGAAGATGAGGCAGATTGGAACGTTCTTCTATCTTATAGGAGAAGGCATAAAAGGAATGTTTAGAAACAGGGTGTATACTCTGGCATCCATTGCTACCATTATGGCTACGCTGACTTTGCTTGGTACTTTTTTTACACTTACTAAAAATCTTAATGCCATGTTGAATGAGGCTCAGTCGGTAGTAGGACTTACTGTTTTTTTTGACGAGGGTGTAACTGAAAGTCAGATACTTGAAATAAAGGAAAATGTAGCGAAAAGAGTCGAAGTGGCTGATGTTCGCTATATCAGTCCGGAGGAAGCCTGGGAAAAGTACAAGGAAGAGTCTTTGTCCTCTGAGCTGGCAGTTGTTTTTGGTAAAGATAATCCCTTAAAGGATTCGGCATCTCTTGAAGTAAAACTGTCGGATGTGACGATGCAGGATATTCTGGTAAGATATCTTAAAGATATTCAGGGAGTACGTAAGGTCAATTATTCCCAGTCCATGGCTGAAGCGGTGGCCGGGATACAGGAGGTCGTAAGGTGGGTATCTCTGGGGCTTATCATAATGCTGGCAGCAGTAGCAGTTTTCCTTATTCGTACCACCGTTACCAATGGTATAAATGTCAGACGTGAAGAGATTTCTATCATGTCTATTATTGGTTCCACAGACTTTTTTATGGAATTTCCTTTTGTGGTAGAGGGCATATTAATCGGGGCATTGGGCAGTATTTTGCCTATAGTCATCATAGAGCTGTTGTACAATCGTATCTGTAATATTCTGACTAGTGAATTCAGCAGTGTTTTCAGCAATTTGAAGCTTTTGCCGGTAGATGCCATTATCAATGATTTTATTCCCATAGCCTTTGCTTTTGGTATAGGTATTGGCTTCCTTTCCAGCTGGATTACAGCTGCAAAACATGTGCGAAAAATCGCAGTGGAGCATTTCTAAATGAAAAAAAGGACTTTATTTTACAAATTCATATCCATTCTTTTGCTGGCGGTTTGTTGCTTTAATACCCCTGCATCCTATCTGCCCACCAGGGCGTATGGTGCCAGCTCTACTTCCTACCAGGGACAGATAGATAAAGCGAAGGAGAATAAAGAAAAGCTGGAAAAAGAAAAGAAGGAACTGGAAAAGAAAATGGCCGCTCTTAAGGTGGAGCAGAATAATCTTAAAAAAGCCATTGAACAACTGGATAAAGAGTATATGGAGCTCTTCGACAGCATAGAGACTACAGAAGTAGAAATACAAAATGCAGAGGCCGGACTACAAGACATTGAGGACGAGCTGGTGCGGATGGAGCAGACTGCTAAAGAGCAGTATGAGTCTATGAAAAAAAGAGTCCAGTATCTTTATGAAAACGGTGAAGACAGTCTTTTATCCCTTTTTATCAGTGGTAGCTCCATAGAAAAGATTTTTAATGAAATGGAGTACAGAAGTCAGATTACCAAATATGATAAGGAGCTGCTGACCAGATACAACGCCACCATAGCTTCCATAGAAGAGGCAAAAGTGTTGCAGATAGCCAGAGTGGAAGAGCTGCAGGCACTTAAGGATTATCAGAGTGCTGAGCTGGCCGGAATGGATGTGCTGGCAGCGGAAAAGCAGGCACAGATGAGTGTTCTGGTCAAGGAGCTGGGCATAGAACAGGATGATCTTCTGGCATTCTCAGATAAAATAAGTAAGACTGAGGATGAGATTAAAGAGCTGGTAATACTGGAACAGAAGCGCCTGGAAGAAGAAGAACGCAGGCGTAAGGAAGCTGAAAGCAGAGATATTAAAAATCTTCTTTGGCCATTAGAGGGATGCAGCAGAGTTACATCAAAATTTGGTCCAAGAAATGCGCCTACTGCAGGGGCAAGTACCTATCATATGGGCATTGATATAGGTGCACCTATGGGCACGGAAGTCCATGCATCTCTGGCAGGAAGGGTAATTGTTTCTTCCTATGAGCCATCATCCGGTAACTATGTGGTAATAGATCATGGGAATGGCATCAGGACCAGCTATTGCCATGCATCCAAGCTGCTGGTAAAGGTGGGAGACGAGGTAAAGCGCGACCAGGTTATCATGCTGGTAGGTAGTACAGGAGTATCTACAGGCCCGCATCTTCATTACGGACTTCGTATTAATGGCGTGGCAGTGGACCCATTAAAGTACATGAATTATAATAGATAATAAAAAACATTAATAACTTTGATGAAACTTTAACAC
Organism: Lachnospiraceae bacterium; assembly: GCA_045616485.1. Classification (GTDB taxonomy): domain Bacteria; phylum Bacillota; class Clostridia; order Lachnospirales; family Lachnospiraceae; genus RGIG3528. The sequence continues at coordinate 3,047 of JAZLGU010000071.1, read as the reverse complement.
AGTAAAGTCTTGAATTATTATCTAAACTGTGTTAAAATCCCATAAAGTTTTGGAGTAAGCATATGAGAAAAGGTTTTTTTAGCGGACTTATTACCGGTGCATTCACAGCACTTATATTAACAGCGTTAAGCGTATGGATTGTTGGCTTGGTGCTGACTCACAAGGATAGAGGAAATGTAAATGTAGGTATGCCTACCAATACCCCTATAGTGGGACAGAATACCCCTATGCCCACGCCTACACCTGACTATGATGTGGCAGGTAACCTCTTGTCCAAGCCTTTTTTGAATAAGCTGCAGCTTATGGCAGATATTATAGGCAACTACTATTATAAGGATGTAGAAGTATCAAAGCTTCAGGATGGTCTTCTTTATGCCATTATGAATTCCATTGAAGATCCCTATACGCTGTATTATTCCAAAAGTGAGTACGATGAATTTTCCGAGAGTACCAGCGGTACATTTTGCGGCATAGGAGCTCAGGTGAGCCAGAATGTCGAAAATATGGAAATCACCATAGTGAAGCCTTTTGCAGGCAGTCCTGCTTATAATGCGGGAGTGAGAGCAGGAGACAAAGTAGTCGCTGTGAATGGTGAGGATATTAAAGGGCAGGAGCTGTCACTGGTAGTATCCAAAATGAAGGGCGAAAAGGGCACTCAGGTAGTGCTTACCGTGTATAGACAGAGCCCTGCAGGAGATGCAGGAGAGACACTGGATTTTACTATTACCAGAGATGTAATTGAAGTACCTACCGTAGAGTATGAGATGAAGGATAATAAGGTGGGATATATTGCTGTTTCAGGCTTTGAAGCAGTTACTGCCAAGCAGTACAAAGCTGCTTACGACGACCTGGAGAACCAGGGGATGACCAGTCTCATTGTGGATCTTAGAGACAATCTGGGTGGACTTCTTTCTGTATGTGTTGAGATGGCAGATTATATGCTGCCTGATGGCAAGCTTATTACTTATACTGAGGATAAAAAAGGACAGGGAGATAAGTATACTGCAAAGGATGGCCATGAGTGCAGTATCCCTGTGATTATTCTTACTAATGGCTATTCTGCCAGTGCTTCAGAGGTATTTACCGGAGCATTAAAGGATAATGGAGTGGCTACCAGCCTGGGCACTACTACTTTTGGTAAGGGCATCGTACAGTCACTTCTGCCATTTACAGATGGTACTGCGGTAAAGCTTACCACATCCAGCTATTTCACTCCAAACGGTGTATGCATTCATGGTATTGGTATTGCACCGGATGTAGAGGTTCTTCCTTCAACAGAAAAGGATATTCAGCTTGAAGAAGCTTTAAAAATATTGAATAAATAGACAGACAGGAGATTTTTCATGAATATTGCAATACTGGGCTACGGAAATATTGGTTCCGGCGTATTTGAGATTTTTACAAAAGGTGCAGCAAATATTGAAAAAAAAGCCGGTGAGCCTATCACTGTTAAGCGTGTTCTTGATTTGCGTGATTTTCCGGGAGAGCCGGTAGAAAGCCTTATCACTCATGATTTTAAAGAAGTGGTGGACGATCCTGATATCGCAGTTGTTGTAGAGACTATGGGCGGTACCAAGCCTGCCTATGCTTTTGTCAAGGAGTGCCTGGAAAAAGGAAAGTCAGTATGTACATCCAACAAGGAGCTGGTGGCAGCTCACGGAGCTGAGCTTTTAGCTATTGCAAAGAAAAATGATATTAATTTCCTTTTTGAGGCATCTGTTGGTGGAGCTATCCCTATCATAAGACCTATTAATGAGTCTCTGTGTGCTGATGAGATTGATGAAATATATGGTATTGTAAATGGTACTACCAATTTCATTTTAACTCAGATGGACAGAAATAATACCGATTTTTCAGATGCTGTAAAAGAAGCTCAGGCCAGGGGATATGCTGAAAGAAATCCTGAAGCAGATGTTGAGGGATATGATTCAGGTAGAAAGATTGCCATTTTGTCTTCATTGGCACTGGGAGCCCAGGTAGACTATGATGATATCTATGTAGAAGGCATTACAAAAATTAGTGCAGCTGATTTTAATTATGCAAAGCAGCAGGGAATGGCCATTAAGCTTTTGGCTACCCTTAAGCGCACTGCCCAGGGCACATACGCATATGTAGCGCCTACCATGGTAAATGAAGACAATCCTGTATATAATGTTAATGAGGTATATAATGCCATTCTGGTACAGGCTAAATATGCCGGAAGACTTATGTTTTATGGAAGTGGCGCAGGTAAGCTGCCTACAGCTTCTGCAGTAGCAGCAGATGTGGTAGAGTGTGTACGTCACAGCAGCAATCTGACCATTCTTTGGAAGCCTGAGAAGCAGCAGCTTTCTGATATGGGCACTTTACAGAACAGATTTTTGGTACGTGTACCTGTGACAGAGGCTTCGAAAGCACGCGAAATTTTTGGACAGGTGACAGAGCTGCAGCCTGTAGGCGAAGAATTTGCTTTTATTACAGAGCTTATGCAGGAAAAGATATTTGCAGAAAATGCAGAAAAACTCACCATAATTAACAGAATAAGAGTGGAAAGTTGACACGGGGACGTTTCTCACTGTCAACTTTTTAGCTCCGCTTGCTCCCTGGGCTCGCTGTATCCGTATGCACCGGCAGGAGATATATGCCTACTTTTTTAATAATTATAATGCCACGCTAACAAAGCACTCCCTCTACCAGCGTGGCATTTTATTTTTTTTGCATTCGCATATATCTCCTGCCGGTACATACGGACACAGATGCCGCCAGGATGGTGCGCTCCGCATTGACACGGGGACGTTTCTCACTGTCAACTTTTTGTCACGGGGACGTTTCTCACTGTCACATCCTGCGGAGCGCACCGCACTGGCTGTATCCCCATGAGTCTGTTTAAAGCCAAGGCAGTATGAGTCACAATGTGAATAAAGAGATATAAAAAAGCTGACCTCATACCTGCGAGCTTTGATCCGAGCGGGCTACGGCACTTACTGGTATGACCGTCGCGAGTTCCGGTTCCAGCCCGGAACTCGCAGGACATAGCAGTTAGTGACCGTCCGCGAGTGGTCAACCTC
>JAZLGU010000070.1:0-1154 GCA_045616485.1 Lachnospiraceae bacterium | reverse complement strand
GCAGAGTCCTGGGAGAGGCAGAAGGAAGTCAAGAATGTCATGCTTTTCCTACAGGACAATGGAGTGAGCACCTCCTATGCTGCCAAGATTTATAAGCAGTATGGCAATGAAAGCATACCTACTGTTAAGGAGAATCCGTATCGTCTGGCAGACGATATCTGGGGTATCGGTTTTAAGACTGCAGATCAAATAGCGACGAAGCTTGGATTCGAGAAAAATTCCTTTGTGAGGCTTCGTAGTGGTATCATGTATACCCTGTCAGAACTTAGTAATGAAGGACACGTGTATGCTGAGAAGGCTCAGCTGATAAAGGCTGCTACAGAGCTGCTTGAAGCTGAAGAAGAAAATATAATTATGACCATTGATGAGATGCTTAAAAAAGAAGATCTTATCCAGGAAAAAAATATAGTAAAAACAAATGATAACGGTGAATCCATAGAAGCGATTTACCTGCCGCCATTTTATTTTGCAGAGATAGGTACTGCAAGTAAGCTTAAGAAGCTGGCTACTACACCTGCTACAGACAGACTGTGGACAGGGCTTATGAAAGCCAGAGCTGAAAGTGGAAGGAGTGACCTTTCCGTTGATGTAGAAGCAATCGAAAAGCGCGTTGGCATGACTTATGCCGATGTACAGCGTGACGCCATCAGACAGGCTGCCACAGCCAAGGACATGGTACTGACCGGTGGACCCGGTACAGGAAAGACTACCACTACTCATGGTATTATCCCTGCTTACAAGGCTTATGGACTTAAGATTCTTTTGGCCGCGCCTACCGGTAGAGCTGCAAAGCGTATGACGGAAGCCACAGGTCTGGAGGCAAAGACAATTCATAGACTTCTGGAATGCAAGCCACCTGAAGGCTATCAGAAGGATGAGGAGAACCCTCTTGAAGGTGATGTACTCATAGTGGATGAGTGCTCCATGATTGATATTGTATTGATGAACTCCCTGCTTAAGGCAATCCCTCAGAATATGCGTCTTATCATGGTGGGAGATATAGATCAGCTCCCGTCTGTCGGAGCCGGAAATGTACTGAGAGACATCATTGATTCAGGAAGTTTTCCGGTAGTTAGATTAACCAGGATATTCAGACAGGCTCAGACCAGTCGAATTATCATGAATGCCCATAGAATCAATGAAGGCAAGAATCC
>JAZLGU010000069.1:0-4315 GCA_045616485.1 Lachnospiraceae bacterium | reverse complement strand
AAGAAGGAGCAGAAAAAGATGGCTGAAGAAAAAACCGCAGGTGCGGTCCCTAATACCGGTAATGCCGGGTCAAGTAGTTCTGAAGCTGTTGATAGTAATGTACATAGCTTTAAAACAAGCTCCGACGAATTCAGTGCTTCTGTCGAGTATATGCGCAGACAGCGTATGGCAGAGATGCCGGTTAATGAACCTGGATTTGGCAGTGATGAGTGGAATGCCAGAAAACTGGAACAGGTAAGGATCTGGACCGGTATGGATAGGCTTGGGTCTACCTATAGGTTTCCTGATGGGGTAACTATAAAGCGTGACCTTAATCTCTGGCGGACTACTAACGGGTATAATCCTGCAGTATTCACTCTTGATGGCGAGGTAAGGCTTACTACCTTGGAAGAGCTTAAGTATCTGCAGCGGCTTAATCCTACAGTAAAGCCTGAAAATGTTGCGTATAGGAAGGACTTCGTCCGTTATATGGACTATGAGCTCGGAATCGTGCGAGACAGCAATGGAAAGCTGGTAGATGTACGGCCGGGAGCTACTAGGGGTAGGTTTGATGAGATCAGAAACTACGGCATGAGTCCTGCAGACTTAAAGCTGGCAGCAAGGGCAGAAATAGACAAGATTGCAGAGCTTGCTGATGCCATAGCAGACAATGACGCTAAGATGACAAGGTTTCTTCAACGTACTCCCTTCGGTCAGAAGATAGGCTATCATGGCAAGGTTGACGATGAACTGGAATGGGAAAAGGAAAGAAACCGGGAGATAGTCATAGTCACCAACCGCTTGTATCCGGATAATGAAGAGACCCGTACAGCAATGCTTAGCTATGGCAGCGACGAGAGCCTTGACCTGCTTATAAAAAACTTCAATGAGGAATACCTTGCTGATAGTTATCTGGTTGAACGATTATCACAACACTATGATGCGCTAGGTGATTTTTATAAAGAGCAGGTAGACAGGAAGGATCTTTACTTGACGGATGTCAGCTCAGTTGCAGCCAGGGACGCGCTTAAGGGCATCTACTGCAGGGAAGAACTTGTTAAGTCTGCCCATTATGAACTAGACAGTCTTTGCGCCATGAGTACCGATGAGGTTGTCGAGCTGTTTGAAAAAGAGCTTGAACGAGGGAAAATTAATGTTTTCAAAGGAGGAAATCTTGATATGGCTATGTACAAAGCAAGTCAAAAACAATGCGATTATATAAACAAGAACTACGATACTATGTATCTGCCTGAGGCGTTCAGGGAGAAATATTCTCATACCGATGTAGCGCTGGATGCACTTAAGACTGATGATAATGCACGTAAGATGGAATACCGTGATGCTAAGGAAGCATTTGCATTTAATGCTCTGATGATTCATCTCAAACCTTATGTAACGGAGAAGTCACTGGAGAAGATTACGACTCCCAGAGATGCTTATCGTGAATGCATGAAATATTACGAAAAGATTGATATCAATGCAAGCCCTTCCGTATTTGAAGGCGGAAAAGTCAACAGGGAACAAGCTAAAGAACTGAAGGCCCATGGCGAAGACCCTAAGGCTTATAAGACCTATGAAGAGGCAAAGGCTAAGATTGATACCTATGAGCCTACGGCTGAACAGGTCAGACAGGCGAAAAAGTTCATGAAGGAAGAAGATATCGAGAAGCTTAATCGTGGTGAGCTGTCCGTGGCAATCCGTGAGAACCGTAAAGCTTATGCTCAGTACATGTCAAGCGAGGTAACTCCTGAGGTACGTAAGGTTGCAGAGAAGGCAGGTCTGGTACAGCCGGGTATGGCTTATACCAATGAACAGTGGAGCAAGGACAGCTACGGGGTAGCGCCAACCCGTCAGCAGTTGGCATATGTCCATAAGAACGCATTGGAAGATACCGTTGAATGGTACGCAAAAAGCCAGGCTGAACGTGGTAACAAGAAATTCATTGACAGCAATGGTGAGGTTATCCATTCTGCGGCCTTGTATCAGGCGGTTCAGGCTTTCAGTGAACGTAAGCAGGCTGAAAAAGGTAATGGTCCTATGGATAAGGGGCAGATTGCTTATTTTAAGAACCATAATCTTGAGGTAAGCGAGTCTATGACCTGGAGCCAGGCTCAAAAGATTCTGGTTAACCAGATGTATCTGGACCGTCTTGTAGGAGCATCTAACCATAGATTTATGCTGGACACTGATAAGCATCCTAACGGAATTCCAGGTATTGATACTGAAAAGCTTTTCAGATATGACATGAATGACATGGAACGCGCCGAGGTAAGGAAGATGGTTGCGGATGCCTGCAATGAGCAGCGTGTGAAAGACCGTATGGCTGCCATTGAGGGTGTAGATATTACTGACAGGAGCGTATATGGTTCTGCAAGGAATTTTGCGTGTAACTACATGGATGCCCATAAGCGTCAGAAGGATCCCTTGGAAGGTATTGAGGCGGCGATGGCTTCTGCTTATGCCCGTGGCGAGATTACTTTCCCTGACCAGAACATGGTTGCAGAGAAAGGCGTTCCTGCGGTTGCAGTTGCTCATGTGATGGCTACCGTACTTCCTAGCGGCGTAAAGTATAATGAGTCCTTGGACAAGTTTACTGCTATGTATCAGGATGCTGAAAAGGCTTATGCGGCTGAGAAAGGTGCTGCAGATAAAGGCAAGGGTGCAAAGCAGGGTAAAGTATCTGAAGGTAACGAAGGTCAGTAATTCCAATATTAAGAAGTTCTATCCAAAGTAGCTGTGCAGGCGGTGATGTCTGCCTGCATGGCTGTGATGGTTTTGAGGTGAAAGATGAGTTCGGTATCAATATATAAGATGCGTAAACAGCTGACAGAAAACGGTGTCAGCTGGTCTGAAGAAGACAGTCCTGCCGTATTAAAGGAGAAATTTGAGAGACTTCCCATAACGGAAGGACAGATAAGTTATCTTCTTCATCTTCGAATACGATATGACAGGAAGCTTGGCTGGACCATAGGCGAGGCAAGTGCCTTCATAAAAGAAGCTGAAACATATTTCAGGCTTCGGGATATGCTTCCTGTCGCACCAGAGCAGAAGCTTCTGCTGTTAAGCAAAGGAATAGAAGTGCCTAAAGGTATGACGTCAGGCGATGCGGCTCGTATCATAAGCAGATTGCCTGCAGAAGCTGAACAGCTTGAATATATAAAAGCCTACGGACTAAAAACTGACAGCAGTATCCCATTGGATTATGGCTATTGCCAGTACCTGATTGGGAATCATCAGGCAGTGTTGAGATATTCAAAGCTGAGATGTAATAAGAAAGGCTAAAAAAATGGAAATGAATAATGCGTACGACTTAAGGTATACGGATTACAGATATATTCGTGGCAAAAGTGAGCTCATAGACAAGATTGAGTCGATTTTCCCAGACTCATGCCTTGTCCCTACTGGAATGGCGGCTTTGTCATTGTTGCTTCAGTATTATAGACCGAAGAAAATCTGGTATCCTGAAGACCTTTATCGTGAGACCCAGAACCTTATAAGATTTCTTGGAATAGAGTACAGCGATAAGTCACCAGATATGGTGCTTTATGATTATCCTTCGTTCAGGAATAAGCGATACATCAATTTGTTTAAAAATGCCTTGGTAGTGGTAGATAATTCGCTTGATCCGACAGAGAAGCCGGAATGCGATATTTTGGTTACATCTTTATCAAAGCACTATGTAAATTGTGAGACTGTGCTGGGGCTTATAACCTTTAATACCCATAAAGAAGACTGCAATAATATGAAGCTCCTGAGATGTGCAAGCGGATATGCAGTATTTGATTTTCAATGTGAATCCCTGCTCAGGAATCTGGATGGGTATACGAAGCTTATCACTGAAACAAAGAAGGCTGCGGCTGAAGTGGAAGAGAGACTTAAAGCTGATGGCTATGAGGTTATCCGGACCGGTTCAATAGTATTCGTACTTGTCGATTGTGATCCATGGAAGGTTGCGTTGAGGACTCCGTTTGAGCTTCGTCCGACGTACGGCTGTAAGCGCACCTTCTGTTCATATTCATATTATGACGGCGACCTCGTATATTTCGGGAAAAGGTATATCAGGCTTTCCATAGGCCTTGACTATACTCCTGAGAGGATTGCCTGGCTTGTAGATGTTGCGATTAGGGGAGTTAGATAGCTATGAAATACTCATCAAGATGGAATAATCCCTACAACCAAGGCATGGGCAGAAGTCCTTTGATACCGGTTGAACAGGTGCTTTTAAAGATACCGAGATTTAAGGCGTTAGAACATATCAAGGCACTGATGAATACTCAGGAGCTACTGAGAAAGGTAGGTAAAAAACAATGATATATCTTTGCGGTTCGGGTATAGG
>JAZLGU010000068.1:0-7360 GCA_045616485.1 Lachnospiraceae bacterium | reverse complement strand
GAGGAATGGGGCGAGCCCAGGGAGCAAGCGGAGCTAAAAAGTTGACAGTGAGAAACGTCCCCGTGACAAAAAAATGTCACAGAGAAACGTCCCCGTGACAATTTTGCCGGTTTAAAATTAAACGAATCTTGCATCGCCGGTATAAAAGAGAGCGATGGCGCCAGGTCCCACGTGGCTGCCGGTCACAGGCTCATACATAGTAGTGATGAACTCTGCAGCAGGAGCTACTTTTTTCAGAAGGGATACCAGGAAATTGGCGTCCTCTTCACAGCTGGCATGAGCGATGCCGATAGGGTCGGTAGAGTTTTTATCAAAGTGCTCTGCAAAATCGTTGGCCAAAGCTTCCAGGGCAATTTTGCGGCCGCGAACCTTTTCGGAAACAACAATCTGACCCATATAATTACCCTTAAGGATGGGCTTGATATGAAGAACAGAGCCGATTGCGGCAGCAGCAGCTGATATACGACCACCTTTTTTAAGGAAATTCAGATCGTCTACTGAGAAAACCTGAATGGTTTTATCACGCTTAGCTACGAGAGCATCAACAACTTCCATAAGGCTTTTGCCGGCTTCCTGCATGCGGGCAGCTGCAAGTACCTGCAGACCCTCACCGAGAGAAGCAGCAAGAGTATCGAAAACTACAATCTTGCGATCCGGATAATCCTCTCTAAGCATAGCTGCTGCCTGACGGCCCGCATTGTAAGCACCACTGATGCCGGATGATATAGTGAGGTGAAGGATGTCCTGACCGGACTCCAGAATGGGCTCCCAGATATCAAGATACTGGCCTATGTTTACTGTGGAAGTCTTTACCTCAGCATGCTTAATCAGCTCGTAAAAATCAGCACCATCAAAATGCTCAGTGACATCATTGCACTGCTGCTCAACACCATTAACGATATATGTAAGAGGAACTACCTGAATATTATATTTATTTGTAAAAATGCCGGTAAGATTGGAAGAAGCGTCTGTAGTAATAACGAATGACATAATTAATCTCCTAACATGTAATGTAAAACTCGCACTCATCTAATGTGCGATATTAGATTAACATATTTTGGTCATCACGTCAATAGCATCTAATAAGAAATATTAGATGCACCGTGTTTCAAAAAAGTTGTTACTTGTGCATTTATGGGATTAGTGTTATTATAAGATATTATATTTATTGTGGATTATTATGCACATTTAGAAGCTAATGAAGTCAGGAGAATACTATGTACGACAACCGGCTGGTAGCAGGAAAACTTAATAGATGGGGACGCTTCATGCGGCAGTTTTCTTTGCCGGAGTATGACGAGATACCCAATCTGGGGCTTTATATGGATCAGGTACTGACACTAATGAATCAGTATCTGGCACCGCTGTCAGCAGTGGGATCTGACGAAAATATGCTGACTGCAGCCACTATTAACAACTATGTTCGTATGAAGGTTATGCCTGCACCTCTTAAGAAAAAGTATTATAGAAGCCATGTGGCTTATTTACTTATTATCTGCTCTCTGAAGCAGACTATGAGTATTGCAGATATACAAAGGATAATGCCTTATGACCTTCATGAAGAGGAAGTAAGGGCTATGTATGAGGATTATTCCGAAGTATTCAAGTCCACTGTAAAATTTTTCGTAAATCAGGTAAAAAGCGAGGCTGAAAATCTGTTGAATGACGGATCCACCATTTTACTGGCAGATCCTATAGATGTTATAAACAATACAGTAGCTATGCCTGAGCAGGAGAATTTCGACAAAGACGTGAGAAGCCTGATTTTAGGTATGACCACCATAGCCAATTTTTCCAAGTTATTAACTGCAAAGCTTATCGCCCTGGGCGGCGCGGAGTTTACTCCTGAAGCAGTACAAGATAGAAAGGTTTAATTTATTTTATGTCACAGTATCAGAACGAAATTAACAAAAGAAGAACATTTGCTATTATTTCCCACCCGGATGCAGGTAAGACCACTCTTACAGAGAAATTCCTGCTCTATGGAGGCGCCATCAATCTGGCAGGCTCCGTAAAGGCTAGAAAGACCAGCAGACATGCAGTATCTGACTGGATGGAGATAGAAAAGGAAAGAGGTATTTCTGTTACTTCTTCCGTAATGCAGTTTAATTATGACGGTTATTGCATCAATATTCTTGATACACCGGGACATCAGGACTTCTCAGAGGATACCTATCGTACTCTCATGGCTGCGGATTCAGCAGTCATGGTTATTGATGGCTCAAAGGGTGTAGAGGCGCAGACCATCAAGCTTTTCAAAGTATGTGTTATGCGTCATATCCCGATTTTTACCTTTATTAATAAGCTGGACCGTGATGCCAGAGATACTTTTGAGCTGTTGGACGAGATTGAGAGTGTACTTGGTATCCATACCTGCCCTGTAAACTGGCCTATTGGTTCCGGTAAAAATTTCAAGGGCGTATATGACAGAAATACCCATAAGATCAGCAGATTCTATGCAGCCAATGCAGGTCAGACTGAAGTAGAGACAGTAGAAGAGGATATTAACGACGAAGGTCTGGATGAGCTTATCGGTAAGGAAAATCATCGTATTTTAAGTGATGAGCTGGAGCTTTTAGGCGGTGCCGGTTCTGATTTTGATCTGGAGGCTGTAAGAAATGGTGAGCTGACACCTGTATTCTTTGGATCTGCCCTTACCAATTTTGGTGTTGAAACTTTCCTTAAGCATTTCCTTCAGATGACATCCACACCTCTTGCCCGTAAGGCTAATACAGGTGTTATTGACCCCGCAGACGAGAATTTTTCAGCCTTTGTTTTCAAGATACAGGCTAATATGAACAAAGCTCATAGAGATAGAATAGCTTTTATGCGTATCTGCTCCGGTAAGTTTACCGCAGGTGAAGAGTATTATCACGTGCAGGGAGACAGAAAGGTACGTCTTTCCCAGCCTCAGCAGATGATGGCAGACTCCAGAAAAATTATTGAAGAGGCTTATTCCGGCGACATTATCGGTGTATTTGACCCGGGTATTTTTTCCATCGGTGATACTATCTGTACCAATGGTAAAAAATTCCAGTACGAGGGTATTCCTACCTTTGCGCCTGAGCATTTCGCCAAGATCCGCCAGGTAGATACCATGAAGAGAAAGCAGTTCCTTAAGGGTGTCAATCAGATAGCCCAGGAGGGTGCTATTCAGATATTTAAAGAATTTAATTCCGGTATGGAAGAAATCATTGTGGGTGTAGTAGGCGTACTGCAGTTTGATGTACTTAAATTCAGACTGGAGTCAGAGTATGGCGTTGAGATCCGCATGGATCAGCTGCCTTACGAGTATATCCGCTGGATCGGCAATCCTGAGATTGATGTCACATCCCTTAATGTTACATCTGATACCAAGAAGGTACTGGACTTAAAGGACAGACCGCTGCTGCTTTTTGCGCATGAGTGGTCAATAAGGACTGTTCTTGACAGAAATAAAGAGCTGATTCTTACTGAATTTGCCAAGAACTGATCTTTTTAACGCTATCAGTTAAAATCAGAGGGGGCTATTCTTAAATTGTAGGGGAAGTAAAGTGTATTTGGAGGGAACATGTCTGATAATAACGAAAAAGAAATAAAAGACGCTGAGTTTATCCGTGTTACTGAAGAAAACAATAGAGATGCCATTGAGAGTGAGCCTGTGCAGATAATGCCTGTTGTAGCTATCAAAGGCCTTGTTATGCTGCCTGGAATGATGATTCATTTTGATTTACATCAGGATGAGTCGGTTAATGCCATAAATAGTGCCATGAAAGAGGGCAAGGCGGTGCTGGTAGTCACGGAAAAGGATGCCAATGCCGGTCGCGTACGTATAGAAGAGCTCTACGAAATGGGTACCATTTCTTTTGTCAAGCAGCTTATAAAGATGCCCGGCAATTTTGTAAGGGTATTGGCGCAGGGGCAAAGAAGGGGACGTTTACTGTCTTTTACCAAGACATCCCCTCATCTGGAGGGCAGAGTGGCTATACCTTACGAGACCACAGCAGCTCAGTTGCCAGCCATTGATCAGAGAGCAATGCTGAGAGGACTGCAGGATATTCTGGCAGAATACCTAAGGGTCAATGAGAAAATCGGCGCAGATATAGCTAAACAGCTGGTGGGCTGTGACAATCTGGATATGCTGATTAATCAGATCGCCATATCTATCCCCATCAATCCTACTGCCAAGCAGAAGATTTTAGATGCCGTGGATATATATGACAGATATCAGGCGGTAGCTGTTATTCTGGCCAATGAGACCGAAATCATAAAGATTAAAAAAGACCTTCAGAATAAGGTACGTGAGAAGGTAGACAAGAATCAGAAGGACTATATCATGAGAGAGCAGATGAAGGTCATCCGCGAAGAGCTGGGTGAGAAAAATTCTGCTGATGAAGCCCAGGAATTTCTTGACAGACTGGAGACTCTTACCTGTAGTCCTGCCATAAAAGAGAAAATAAGAAAAGAGATTAACCGATTTACCGGCTCAGCCGGTGCTCAGGCAGAGGCAGTCGTAGGCAGAAATTACATAGAGACTCTTCTTGACCTGCCCTGGGACAAAATGTCCGTAGACAATCTGGATATAAAAAATGCTGAAAAAATCCTGGACCGTGACCATTACGGCATGGAGAAAATAAAGGAGCGCATCCTGGAATTTTTATCAGTACGTGCCTTAAACACAAAGGGACAGACACCTATTATTTGTCTGGTGGGGCCTCCCGGTACCGGTAAAACATCCATTGCCCGCTCAGTAGCAGCTGCACTTAACAAAAAGTATGTGCGCATTTGTTTGGGCGGTGTGAGAGACGAAGCAGAGATAAGAGGCCACAGAAAGACATATATAGGAGCTATGCCCGGACGTATCATTACAGGCCTTAAGGAAGCGGGGGTAAAGAATCCGCTTATGCTTCTGGACGAGATAGATAAAGTTTCTTCTGATTACAAGGGTGACACCAGTGCGGCACTTTTGGAGGTACTGGACCCTGAGCAGAATAAACACTTTACTGACCATTATGTGGAGCTCCCCACAGATTTGTCTGAGGTGCTTTTCATTTGTACAGCCAATTCTTTAAAGACTATTTCCAGACCTCTTTTGGACCGTATGGAAGTGATAGAGGTCAGCTCATATACTGAGAATGAAAAGGAACACATTGCCAAAGATTTCCTTTTACCAAAGCAGCTGGAGAAAAATGGTCTGACATCCAAGCAGGTTAAGATTTCGATGCCTGCTGTACGACTTATGATTTCAGGCTACACAAAGGAAGCCGGAGTAAGAAATCTGGAAAGAAAATTCGGAGATATCTGTAGAAAAGCTGCGCGCCAGATACTTTCTGAAAAGCAGGAACACCAGGGAGAAGAAAATTATATTCCCTCTGTGGTGAAGGTAACAGATAAAAATCTGGACACCTACCTGGGGAAAAAGAAATTTGACAATCTTAAAGCCAATAAGGCAGATGATATAGGCATTGTACGTGGTCTGGCCTGGACTGAAGTAGGTGGTGACACCCTTCAGATTGAAGTAAATACCATGCCGGGCAAAGGTACCCTTACCTTGACAGGACAGCTGGGGGATGTTATGAAGGAGTCTGCACAGATAGCTCTTTCATATGTCCGCTCTGTGATAAAGGATATCCCTGATAACTGGTTTGAAGAGCATAGTATTCATGTTCATGTTCCTGCCGGAGCCACACCAAAGGACGGCCCATCTGCAGGTATAACCATGGCAACAGCCATATACTCTGCTGTTAGCGAAATACCTGTGAGACACGATATTGCAATGACAGGTGAGATATCCTTACGCGGCAAAGTCATGCCTATAGGTGGTCTCAAAGAAAAGCTGCTGGCTGCCAATAAGGCCGGTATAAAGCTGGTACTTATTCCTGAAGAAAATAAACCGGATCTTTCTGAAATATCTGAAGAAATAACTCATGGCATGGAGGTTATTCCCGTAAGCAGTATGGCAGAAGTGCTGTCATACGCCACTAAAGGCAAAGTAGCTTTGGATAAAAGAAAGTAGCATTAAAAGAGTAAATAGGAAGAAAAAATGAATGTAAACAATGTAGCGCTGGAGACAGTGTGTGGTATTACAAGTAAATTACCGGATAACCAAATGCCTGAGATTGCCTTTGCAGGCAAGTCCAATGTGGGCAAATCTTCTCTGATTAATGGACTTATCAACAGAAAGTCCCTGGCTCGCACATCGTCAGAGCCGGGAAAGACTCAGACTATCAATTTTTACAATGTTGAAAGTAAGCTTTACTTTGTGGATTTGCCGGGCTACGGCTATGCAAAGGTTTCCAAAGAAACTGCTGCAAAATGGGGCGGAATGATAGAGAAGTACCTGCGCACATCCAAGCAGCTGCAGCTGATATTTTTGCTGGTGGATATTCGTCATGAGCCGTCAGCCAATGATAAGCTGATGTATGATTTTGTTGTGAATAACGGCTATCAGCCGGTCATCATCGCTACCAAGCTGGATAAGATAAAAAGGTCTGAATTTCAGAAAAAAATGAAAGACATAAGGGTAGGACTGGGGCTACCTGCAGAAGTACCTATTTTCCCGTTTTCAGCAGAAACAAAGGTGGGAAAAGAGGAAATTTGGGACTATATAGACACGTTGTTATTTGGGGAGCAGGAGTAATGGATTCGGACAATTCTTTATATGAAAAACTTGATGCTGAAGAGATGATGTATTATAAGCTGGTGATTCTCTATATTTTAGACAGATTAGCCATGCCTATAAGTAATGCGGAGCTTTCCCGTATAGTACTGGAAGGGAAATATGCCCCCTTCTTTGCCATGCAGCATGTACTGGGCGACCTGGTAGAAGATAAGTACATAGAAGTGGTAAAGGAAGAACGCAATTCTCACGAGTACCAGATTACTCCCGAAGGAGTAGAGACCATCTCTCTTTTTTACAAGGATATTGATACAGACAAGCGTGACGAAATAGATGGATTTTTGCAGCAGGAGCTTTTCCATCTGAAGGATAAGAGGAGCTCCACCGCTGATTATTACGAGTCCGGCAAAGACGAGTATATGGTAGAATTAAGAGTTACTGAAAGAGGAACAGATCTTATCAATCTGAATCTATGTGTAACGACATCAGAAGAAGCCGATACTATTTGCAATCGCTGGAAAGAAGCAAATGCAGAGATATATCAGTATCTGATTACAAGACTACTGGCCGGAAAAAGAGCAGAAGACTGAAATATAAAACGAGTTGGCATATACCAACTCGTTTTAGCGTGTCGACAAAGTCGACACTTCAGAGCAGATGGCTTTCGCCATCTGCTCTGTTATGTTTTTAAGGAATAAATGGCGAAAAATGGAGGCCCCTACACCCCATTTTTTCGCCATTTCAGACTCCGGAAGTGAATTC
>JAZLGU010000067.1:0-2402 GCA_045616485.1 Lachnospiraceae bacterium | reverse complement strand
TATGGTTTGTTTGCGATATTTATAACTTGTCGCTGCAAAGCAAATATAGTATGATATGGCTGGTTCGATTAAATCTACCATCTGTTTTTTCTTAAGGGACAATTTTCGTTTCATTTTCCGAATAAAACTTGACGCTATCGTTAACTTTAAGAACCTTTGACAACTCTATAATATTTCACTATAATTGGTTTGATATTTTTATAGTTATGAAAGGGAAAAATATGTTGGACTTATTAAAGGCCGTGATATACGGCATAATAGAAGGTATCACTGAGTGGTTACCTGTCAGCAGTACCGGGCATCTCATTATTGCCGAAGCGCTGATCCCCTTCGATAATACGTCAGAAGGCTTTTTTGACATGTTTGATGTGGTGATTCAGCTGGGAGCTATCCTGGCGGTAGTGGTGCTGTTTTTTTGGAAAATATGGCCCTTTGCTTTTAGAAAGTCAGAGCGAGAAAGACTGGGGCAGACCCATGTATTCAAGAAAGATATCTGGCTTATGTGGGCAAAAATCATAGTGGCCTGTCTGCCTGCAGCTGTGGTAGGACTGCTTTTCGATGATAAGTGTGAAGAGCTTTTCTATAATCCGCCCAGTGTAGCAGTAGCTCTTATTGTTTTCGGTATCCTTTTTATTGTGATTGAGACGATTAATAAGGGTAAGACGCCCCGTATTAACAGCGTAGCAGAGATTACTTGGGTTACCGCCTTTCTTATCGGTGTTTTCCAGGTACTGGCAGCAGTGTTCCCGGGTACGTCCCGTTCCGGTGCTACCATAATAGGCGCCCTGCTTATTGGAGTGTCACGTACTGCAGCAGCAGAATTTACTTTTTTCCTGGCTATCCCCGTGATGCTGGGAGCAAGCCTTCTGAAGGTGGTAAAATTCCTGGCTGACGGTGCAGGATTTGCAGGTATGGAAGTTGCTGTTCTTTCTATCGGCACGGTAGTGTCTTTCGTAGTGTCTTTCTATGCACTGAAAGCGCTTATGAATTATGTTAAAAAGCATGACTTCAAGATCTTTGGCTATTATCGTATAGCCCTTGGTGTCATCGTTATAGTGCTTGCCCTGTGCAAAGTGCTTTAAAGGTTTATATCATCATAAAGGTGAAAAAAGGACTGCTAAGCCGCTGATAAAGGGGTTTAAAAGTAAAAGCTTTAGTTTTATGATGTATATATAAAAAATACGTATCGCCTGTAAGAGGCGAGAAAAGGAGTACGAGTTATGGAATATATCCCTTATATTATTGCAGCAGTACTGATTCTCTTATTAATCAGTTGTCTCAAGGTGGTGCCTCAGTCACAGAATTATGTTACTGAACTTCTTGGTAAATATTCAGGCACATGGGACAGCGGCCTTCGCTTCAAGATTCCTTTTTTCCAGAAGATTGTAAAAAAGGTTTCTCTTAAGGAGCAGGTAGCAGACTTCCCACCTCAGCCGGTTATCACAAAGGATAACGTTACAATGCAGATTGATACTGTAGTTTACTACAGAGTGGTTGATCCAAAGCTTTTCACATACGGTGCAGAGAATCCTATCATTGCTCTTGGCAATCTGACAGCTACTACTCTTCGTAATCTGGTAGGTGCGCTGGAGCTGGATGAGACACTTACTTCCCGTGATATGGTAAATGCAAAGATGCAGGCTATCCTGGATGATGCAACAGACCCATGGGGCATTAAAGTAGGCCGTGTAGAGCTTAAAAACATCATTCCTCCAAAGGACATTCAGAATGCCATGGAGAAGCAGATGAAGGCTGAGCGTGAAAAGAGACAGACACTTCTTGAGGCTGAGGCTCATAGAGCAGCTTCCGTTACCAGAGCAGAAGGTGACAAGCAGGCTATGGTTCTTAAGGCTGAGGCTGAGAGAGATGCAGCTATCGCAAGAGCTACAGGTAAGGCTGAGTCTATCCGCCTTGTATATGAAGCAGAGGCTCGTGGTATTGAGATGCTGAAGGCAGCACAGATGGATGATTCTGTTCTTACACTTAAGAAGCTGGATGCACTTAAGGCTCTGGGCGACGGCCGTGCTACCAAGATCGTTGTACCTACAGAGCTGGTGTCTGCAGCCAGTGATATTACATTTAAGTCTGAGATGCTGGGCCTGGGTGAGGCTATCGATAAGAGTCCTAAGGTGCTGGCAGCAAAGCCGGCAGAAGATGATGACTGCTGTGATGATGACCACATCAGCAAAGTAACAAGAGAAGTTGTAGAGTGTGAAAACTCTCAGGAATAACAAAAGGAATTGTGCGAAAAAGATACACAATTTGTTACTATTCACAGAATAATTGAGTTAGAAAAACCGTAGCGATTGCTACGGTTTTTCTTGAGTGACAGACTTTATTATTTCATTATTAGCTTTGGCGGAACGATATATTTCTTTTGATTGATCTGACATATTTTTCCC
>JAZLGU010000066.1:0-29507 GCA_045616485.1 Lachnospiraceae bacterium | reverse complement strand
ATTTCTTCAAGGTTATGGCTGTCGCATTCAGGACAGCTGTCAAGTGTGTGCAGCTGTGTTTCGGATATCTCTGTATCATTGAAAGATTTCATCTCGTGTTTTACATGCCCAGGCTGGCCGCCCTTTTTGAACGTTGATTTTTCCCTTGAATTGGGAATACGTTTCTTCTGATCGATAGCAGTCTTAGCAGTGGAAATGCCTGCATTCGTGCTGTTGACTTCAAGTTTGGCGGTAAGTCTGGCAACCTCATCTTTTAGTGATGCTATTTCAGCTTCCGCTTCTTCGGCTGCAGTATTACCGGCATTAGAACGCTTGCCTGTCAGACAGTCATTCTGCCATTGAACTTTGCGAAGCTGTTCCTCAAGGTTGTCGATTATTTCAGCCTGCCTTGAGATGGTCTTGTCCTTTTGAGCGCAAAGACTTTTGTAGCGATTACTGATGCCTGCAGCTTCTGATATTTTATTGTTTAAGCCCTGAATCTTGCTGAGAAGTTCTTGCACGCGCTTGTCTGCAGCAGAAGTCTTTCTATATTTCTCGAGCTCTTTTTCGAGCTGATTAACTCGTCTCTGAGACTGATGAAGTTCATCCTTCTGCTTGTAGAACGCTTCTTTTAAGTCCATTACTTCTCCCCAATAAGATTACTTTGCTTTTAATTCTGCGAGTTGTTGTTTTAAATCGGCATTTTCCTTTAGTAGGCGTTTAACTTCTTCTTTTAATTCCCTAACAGTTTTAGGCATTTCGTATCCGTCTTCATCGGGAACATAGGATGGACTGCGTTTCTTACACCTGCCGTCTGTTGGCACGATTTCGTGGCTTATCGGATCAACACGGCCAATAAGTTTGCGCTTTGATTTTGAGCGTTTTAATTCAGGATCCCAGAAAGACTGGTTCTCATAGGCGTAAGTTACACCGGTTCTTTTATCTGTTTGATACACAATTCCCATAAAAAACCTCCGCTATCTTTATGAGTATAGTATATCACATAAAGAGCAAAAATGCAAGCAAAAAATGCTGAAAAACCTAGAAAAATCAAGGCTTTTCAGCATTCTGGACATGTAAAATTTCTCGTTATGTTAAGGAAAAATGAGACGATAAAACGGGCGAAAAACTGTGAGTAGTAACTACATCTTTTTTAGAAGTATTGCATTTTAGGAGTGATAGTGGTATACTTCCGTCATTAAAATAAAAACTGTGACGGAAAAAGTAATAATTTCGGAGTCCCCAGAGAGAGGCCGGTGGTGCGAGTGCCTTGATGATGATTTTATGAAGACCATTCCTGAGTTGTACGCGACATAAGCGCTACCGTACGGCTGCGTTAAGGCCTGAATTAAGTTAAAAATCAAGGTGGAACCGAGCATAAATACAAGTATATTTTGCTCCCTTGAGTGTGGCTACCCCACATTCAGGGGGGCTTTTTGTTTCTAATAAAGAAGGAGGAAAAACAAGTGGTTAATTTCAAAGAGGATGAAAGACTCCACGTACTGAATCATTCCTGTGCACACGTTATGGCACAGGCAGTAAAGCATCTTTTCCCTCAGGCTAAGTTCTGGGTAGGACCTGTAGTAGAGGAAGGCTTCTACTATGATATGGACCTGGGTGATGCTGTAGTTACAGATGAGACAATCGAGCAGATTGAAGCTGAGATGAAGAAGCTCGTAAAGGGCAACGACAAGATCGTTCGTAAGGAAATCACAAAGGCTGAGGCACTTGAGCTCTTCAAGAACGATGAGTACAAGCTGGACCTGATAAAGGATCTGGAAGAGGGTACTATCACATGCTATGAGCAGGGCGATTATATGGACCTTTGCCGTGGACCTCACGTTGATTATGTGAAAAAATGTAAGAATTTCAAGCTGGTTAAGCATTCAGGCGCTTACTGGAAGGGCGATGCCAATAATAAGGTGCTCCAGAGAGTATATGGCGTATGTTTCCCTACATCCGAGGAGCTTGCTGAGCATTTAAGACTCCTTCAGGAGGCTAAGGACCGTGACCATAGAAAAATCGGTAAGGAAATGGAAATCTTTATGACGGATGATCTTATCGGACGTGGTCTTCCTATGTTCCTTCCAAAGGGATATACTATCTGGCAGGAGCTGGAAAATTACATTAAAGAGAAGGAAAGAAGACTGGGCTACCAGCACGTAATGAGCCCATGTGTAGGCTCTGTTGAGCTCTACAAGACATCCGGTCACTGGGATCACTATAAGGACAATATGTTCCCTGCCATGGAAGTTGAAGGCGAGTCCTTCGTTCTCCGTCCTATGAACTGTCCTCATCACATGATGATATATGCAAATAAGCAGCACTCCTACAGAGACCTGCCTATCCGCATAGCAGAGATAGCTCACGACTTCCGTTTTGAGGCATCCGGTACACTTAAGGGTATCGAGCGTGGACGTCACTTCTGCCAGAATGACTCCCACATCTTCGTTACACCTGACCAGATCGAGCAGGAGTTCAAGAGTGTAGTAGATCTTATTTTCTCTACATATAAGGATTTTGGTATCACAGATTACAGATGCGTACTTTCTCTTCGTGATCCTGAGGATAAGGTTAAGTATCATCCGGATGATGAGATGTGGAACACAGCTGAGGATGCTCTTCGTCGTGTACTTAATGATATCGGTATCGAGTACACAGAGGAGATCGGCGAGGCTGCTTTCTATGGCCCTAAGCTGGATGTAAATGTTAAGCCTGCTGTAGGTAATGAGTACACACTTTCCACATGTCAGCTTGACTTCTGTCTCCCTGCAAAATTCCAGCTCACATATGTAGATGGCAATGGCGAGAAGAAGACTCCGGTAGTGCTTCACCGTGCTATTCTTGGCTCTCTTGACCGTTTCATGGCATATATCCTGGAGGAGACAAAGGGCAATCTGCCTACATGGCTGGCACCGGTACAGGTTAAGATCCTTCCTGTAAAAAATGAGGATGAGGCTCTCAACGAGTATGCTGAGGATCTGGCGGATCAGCTCTTTACGGCAGGCGTAAGAGTAGAAGTAGACAATCGTTCCGAAAAGCTGGGCTACAGACTTCGTGAAGCTCAGATGCAGAAGGTGCCATACCTTCTCGTGCTTGGCATGAATGAGATGAATGAGAAGACTGTTACATACAGACTTCACGGCCAGCAGGACAGCACAACAGTAGCTGCAGCAGAATTTATTGAATTCATCAAGAATCAAATTGCTACAAAGGCATTAAATAAGTAATTAATTCGGGTGGCTGAGGGGCTAGATTGTTTTAAACAATTTTATCCCGGAGGAATTATTTATGAAAAAATTTTTTGCAGAGTTTAAGAAGTTTATCAGTCGCGGTAATGTAATGGATATGGCTGTCGGCGTTGTAGTAGGTGGTGCTTTTACAGCCATTGTAAATTCTTTGGTAAAAGATATCATCAATCCTGTTCTTGGACTTTTTGGCACAGCCAATCTTGAGAATCTTAAGTGGGTGATTAAGTCTACTGAGACTGAAGTTAATGGTGAAATGGTAGTTACGGAAGTAGCTCTTATGTACGGTGCGTTTATATCGGCAGTCATTAATTTCCTTATTGTGGCATTTGTGCTTTTCTGTGTTATTCGTGCCATGAACAAGGTGGCAGACGGCCTTAAGAAGCCTGAGGCACCTGCAGAGCCTGCGAAGGAGCCTCGTAAGTGTCCATACTGCCTGAGCGTTGTGGACGACAATGCTACACGCTGTCCATTCTGTACATCTTCTATTGTTATTTCTGCAGAGGAAGCATTAAAGTAAGATTAATAAGTTAAGGAACTAGGGAGCTAAGATGATTTTTATTATCTTAGCTCTTTTTTTAATATGAAGCGTCCATTGCTAACACTTGGAAATTATTAAAACGTTTCAAATGCAGTAAAATCAAGCGTTTGAGTTTTGTTTAAAGTTTAACAGTCTTCTTTACTTGGGTAACGCAATGACTTGAAGCCTCATACGTGGGCGTAAATTATGAATAATTTATGAATAAAGTACGTACTTTTGGTAAAAATAGCATTGCGCAACCAATTGCGCAGTGCCATATAAAACGATTTTTGTGCAAGGTATACAAATTGAAAAAAAATAAAAACGTTTTTATTGACATTTAAAACAAATGGGTGTAATATGTCCTCACAAACAAAATTGTCCCTGTCATCCGGAGGCAGGAACGCTAATCAAAAGTGGAGGAAAATTTATGTTCAACAACAAGCTTAAAAGAGCTCTGGGATTAGCTCTTGCTACAGTAATGGTTGTTGGTTCTATGGCAGCTTGTGGTGGCAAGGGTGATAAGAATCCTACAGACACTACTAATCCTGACAATGGTTCAACAGCAGAAGCATTTTGGAAGACTCTTGATAAGAATACATCCGGCGCCATCGATGTAATGGTTTGGTCTGGTGACAGCGTTTACTACGAGGATCTTGGTAAACAGGATTTAGACCCTCAGGATATTACAGGTATGAATGTAGCTGCGGTTTACGCTTTGGCTAAAGAGTTTAATAAGCTCTATCCTAATGTAAAGATTAATCTCTTCGCTCAGTCTGGTGACCCAAATGCAGATGAGACCACATGGAGACAGAAGCTTGATAACTTCAAGCAGGAGCATGGTAAGTATCCTGATGTATATGCAGCTAACGATCTTCCAGGAGATGTGGCAGATGGTATGATCGCTGATCTCTCCATCTACAAGGATGATCCTATGTACAAGCTTTTCAATCCTAGTGTCATGAATACCATGAACTACTATGGATTCCAGGCAGGTCTTCCTCAGTTTATCCAGCCTTGGGGCGTTTGGGTAAATAAGGAGCTCGCTGATTCTAACAATATTGATGTACCTGAGCCAAACTGGAATATAGACCAGTACACAGACTTCATCACATCAGCGGATAACAAGACCTTCTGGGGTACAATCTTTGGCTCACCTACTCACTTCATTGATACAGGTACCACTACTGTAAACGCACAGATGACAGGCTTCAATGGTAGCGGCGATAGAGTAAATATTGCATCTGATGAAGTTTTATCCCTTCTTTCTTATATCCCTAGATGGGCTGAGTATGAGATCTGGGCAAAGTGGAATGCAGGCGCAATGGATGTTGAGCTTATGAATGACGGCGGCTGGTGGGGTTACAGCTTCTTCACAAAGAACTACGTTCTTGCTTACGAAGGTGACCCTTGGATGATGGGCGCAGCTGTTAAGCCTCAGAATGCTGATGGTACATGGCCTGGTAATGCTGTACAGTCTTCTGACTGGGATATCTACCCAAGACCTTCTACACCTTACAAGGGAAATACAATCGGTCTCGTAATCGACCCTATGGCTATTCATAACTACGCAGTAGATGATGGCAATCCTGAGCTTAGCGAAGCAGAGAAGGCAAAGCTTGACCTTGCTTATGCATTTGGCTCATTCTGGTGTGGATCTTCTGAGTCTATGCAGGCTAGAGCTAACCAGCTTTACAATGACAATGGCGTACAGGTTACATCTCTTAATGACTCCTTCCCTCTTGTAACAGGTTCTTTATTTGATGATCAGATGAAAATCTGGTACAGCGTAGATGCTCACAAGAGATATGCTGATGCAAAGCTTATGCCTGGTTTCCAGGAAGTTGTTAAGCTTTGGAAGGAAGGTAAGTTCTGGGATATTTCAGATAAGACATATCCTTACTATGTAACTGAGAACGACCAGCAGACAGAGTGCCTTAAGGAGTGGAACCACGTTTCCGAAACAGATACTACAGGCGTAGCTGTATACGAGGCTAACTGGCTTGATACTGTAAAGGCAAATCTTACAGAGTGGAACAAGAAAGCTAATGATCGTTTCAAGATCGCTGACTCAAACCTTAGAAATGGTCTTAAGAGATTCTACGGTTTTACAGATGACAAATTTAAGTAAAAATTCTCTCTTTTAAAAACGGGGGCCTGCGGAGCATTCCGTAGGCCCCAATTTAATAAAAGAGGCACTATAAGGACGCAAGAAAATGAAGCTAAAAAAGATTTTAATTACAATAGCAGTTGTTATATTGTTGGGCGTCGGAGCCTTCCTGCTTTTTGGCAGGAATCAGGCAAAATATGTAGACGATGTAAGCCCTGAAGAACTGAAAAATGCATATACGCTTCTGGCAGGCTCCGTGAATAGTGCAGACCTTACCCTGGTGGACTACAAGCTTTTGCAGTCATTATTACCGGGAAAAGGTAGTTATGAAGTGAAAAAAGACCTGCAGGAATTAAATTATCAGAAGGTTATCGAATATACAGTTAATGCTGAAGCAGACGGTATATATTATTTAGCCCTGGACTATAAGCCTGCAGACAATACCTATCTGGAGTACACCATTTCCATAGCGGTAAATGGTAAAAATCAGTATTCCGAGCAAAAAACCATAGCACTTCCAATTATTTGGAAGGATTCCGTATCAGAGTATCAGACAGACAGATACGGCGATCAGATAGCTCCTGTTCAGAGCAAGGTGCCAGGCGTTTATAAGACCTATCTTTTCAATAACACCTACTCTTCAGCAGCACCCCTTCCCGTAAGTCTTAAAAAGGGTGCCAATACCATCACTATTACCAATGTATCCAACGATGGACTTGAGGTAGGCAGCCTTTATGTGGAGTCAGCTGAGAGTAAGGCTCCTGACTACACCACCTACAAGGAAAAATACAAGGACAAAAATGTTGTCCACGATTTGATTTCCATTAATGCAACAGACTACACAGATAAAAATTCTGCAGAGATTATATATCAAGCCTCACAGAATCCGGCTCTTTACCCTTTCAATGCAGAATACAAGAAATTGAACATTCTCTCCTGGACCAGTACAGGAGCTGAAATAAATTATACTGTCAAGGTTGAAAAAGATGGCCTTTATGCAGTAGCACTTCACTACTCCAATGACAAGGAAGAGACCAATTCCTTCCAGACTATCAGAATCGATGGACAGGTTCCTTTTAAAGAATTTGAAAGCTATCCTTTCGAGTACACCAGTGGCTCCTGGGCTAACAAGGTGCTGGCTGACGAGAAAGGTAATCCATATTACGTATATCTGACAGCAGGAGAGCATAAGCTTACCATAAAGACAGAAGGCGAAGCTATTGCAGAGGCACTCAGATACGGCAGACTTATTGCGGCCCACGTTACAGATTTTGCTCTGGAGATTAAGAAAATTGCCGGAGAAAATCCTGACAAGTACAGGACATGGAAAATGACTCAGTACATTCCTGAGATTGCTGATTACCTGGCTGCATATAAGACACTTCTTCAGCATATTCGTTACACCCTCCAGTATGACATGGACTACGGCACCAACAGTGCTCTTATGTCTTACTTAGATAAAGCAGAGCAGTTTGTGACAGAGATGGCTGAATATCCCGATGAAATCGCTCTTTATACATCTGATCTGACAGGACGTGACAATTCCATGCTGGTGGCTATGTCCACATTTACATCAGCACTTATGAAGGAAAGCTTCTCACTTGATAGAATTTACCTCTGCGACAGTGGAAAAAAGCTGCCTGCGGCAAAGGCTAATGTATTTAAAACAGCCGGTAACTCCATAGCTGGTGTTTACTACTCCTTTACTTCTCCTAAGTACAAAATCAAGGATAATGACGACGAAGTACTGGAGATCTGGGTAAACAGAGCCCTTACTCACGTTGACCTTTTACAGAAAATGGTGGATACAGAGTTTACACCAAAGACGGGCATTAAGGTAAAGATATCCGTAATGCCTGATGCCAACAAGCTTACACTGGCTTCAGCAGCCAATGATACTCCTGACGTAGCGCTTGGTCTTTCCTCATACATGCCATTTGATCTGGCTTGTCGTGGAGCTCTTTATGATCTGACCCGATTCCCTGACTTCTGGGAAACAGCAGGCCGCTTTGCTCCGGGTACCATGGTGCCTTATACCTATAACGAAGGTATCTATGCAATACCTGAGACTATGGATTTTGCAGCTACTATATACAGAACGGATATTTTTAACAATCTGAATCTGGAAGTGCCGGATACATGGGATGAGCTGATTAATCTTCTTCCTACCCTTCAGAGATACGGTATGAATTTCTACCACAACATCTCTTCAGGTGTTGGATACAAATGGTTCTATCAGACTACACCGCTTCTTTACCAGAATGGCGGTCACCTTTACACAGATGACGGTATGTCTACAGCAATTGATTCAGTAGAGTCAGTTCAGGGCTTAAAGCGTCTGGGAGAGCTCTTTGTGGCTTACTCTTTGGACACTACAGTAAATGAATTTTTTAACTCCTTCAGATATTCCACACTTCCTATCGGTATATGCGATAGCAATACCTACATTCTGATTAAGAATGGCGCAGCAGAGCTACAGGGTCAGTGGGCATTGGCTCCTTACCTTGGTACCAAGCAGGAAGATGGCAGCGTAGCCAGATGGTATGTAGCCAACGGCTCCGGCGGCGTTATCTTTAAAGATACTGACAAGGCTGAAGAAGCATGGGCGTTTCTTAAGTGGTGGACAGAGAAGGAAACAGCAGTAGAGTACACATACACACTGAGGTCCAGCTATGGTGATACTTATTTCTGGCTGCCATCCAATCTGGAGGCTCTGGAGCAGGCTCCTATCGACCAGGAAGATAAAGAGATCATTCTTTCCATGTCAGAGTGGCTGAGAGATGTACCTCGTACACCGGGTCAGTACCTGCTGGAAAGATCCATTTCAGATATTTGGAATGCCATGGTGCTGGATGGTGAGTCGGCTCAGGTAGCAGCTGATGAAAAGGTAATTGAAATCAACAGAGAAATAAAGAAAAAAATGAAAGAACTTGGCTTTTACGATGAGGCAGGCAATATGCTGAAGCCTTATGTAATCAGAGATATTGACTGGATCAGAGCAAATATCGAAAAGGCCGGAAAGGAGAAAAGGTGAGTAACAATCTTAAAAAATCAAAAAGGCTCAATAAGCATGATGCAAAGGCTTACCTTTTGCTTTCTCCCTACATTATCCTTTTCTCAATGTTTATCCTGGTGCCTGTAATCATTGCAGTAGCCCTTTCCTTTACCTACTTTGATGTTATTAATGCTCCCAGCTTCACCGGGATGCTGAACTACATTTCATTGTTTACACAGGATACGGTTTTCCTTAAAAAGGTATTACCAAATACCTTCTTATATGCCCTTATTGTGGGACCCGGTGGATATGTTTTATCCTTCCTTATCGCCTGGACGCTGTCACAGATTCAGCCGATCCCCCGTACTATCCTTTCTCTTTGCATATATACACCATCCATGGTAGGTGCTGTATTTATCGGTGTTATCTGGAAAACAATCTTTTCCGGTGACCAGGGAGGCTGGATGAACTCATGGCTTATGAAGCTGGACATCATCGATCAGCCGATACAGTTCCTTCTTACCAAGGACTACTTCATGTTAATCATGATTATAGTTTCTCTGTGGTCAGCAATGGGTATTGGCTTCCTGGCTATGATTTCAGGTATTCTGAATATCGACAAAGAGCTTTATGAAGCAGCTTATATGGACGGTATCAAGAATCGTTTCCAGGAAATTATATATATTACAGTACCTTCCATGAAGCCACAGATGCTTTTCGGTGCTGTTATGGCTATCGTAAATGCTTTCAACATGGGCTGGATCGGAGTTACTCTTTCCGGTGCCAATCCTACACCTGAGTATGCAGGACAGTTGATTACCAACCATATTGAAGACTATGGTTTCATCAGATACGAGATGGGCTACGCATCAGCAGTTTCCGTAGTATTGCTCCTGATTGTTTACCTGTTCAATCTGGTAGCGCATAAGCTTTTCGGTGAAAAAGACTAAGGAGGAGCCATGGCAAAGAAAAAGAAAAGAAGAAGCAGCTTCCAGGGCTCCAAAATAGACCCAAGAAGATTCAGCGCTTCGCAAATAAAGTTTTATATAATTCTGGTACCGTTGGCACTCTTTATGATACTTCCGGTAATTATGATTATTAGCCGTGCATTCATGCCGCTGGGTGAGCTGTTCGCTTTCCCTCCCCACATTGTTGCACACAATCCTACACTTACCAATTTTAAAAACCTTTTTAAGCTTTCTTCAACAACAGGCGTTCCAATGCTTAGATATCTTCTGAATTCAGTAATCGTCACTCTCCTTACGGTTTTACTGAATCTGGTGATTACAGTGCTGGGCGCATACACCTTTGCAAAGAAGAACTTTAAAGGAAAAAAGATTCTTTTCGAAATCAACCAGCTGGCACTTATGTTCGTGCCTACAGCAGTAGCAATAGCCAGATACCTGGTTATCACCAAAATGAATCTTACAGATACCTGGGCTGTGCATGTACTTCCTCTGGCGGCCATGCCGGTAGGTCTTTTCCTGGTAAAGCAGTTTACGGACCAGATACCGGATGCCCTTATAGAGGCAGCGGTAGTAGATGGAGCAAAAGAGCTGACCATTATAAGAAAAATCATTGTTCCTCTTATAAGACCTGCGCTGGCAACATCAGTAGTACTTACCTTCCAGCAGGTATGGATGGCTACAGAAGCATCCAACAACTATACCACATCAGACACCATGAGAACTCTTGCTTACTACTTAGGTTCTCTTTCCACAAATAATGCAATTGCCGCAGCGGGCATTACTGCAGCAGCATCTGTCATTATGTTTGTACCAAACCTCATTATATTCATTTGTATGCAGTCACAGGTTATGAACACAATGAGTCATTCAGGAATTAAGTAAATTTTTCAAAATAAGGATAAAAATCATGGGTACTTTTAAAAGAAAACTGCATATAGTAACAGCATTTCTGCTGGGACTTGCAATAGTGCTTACCGTTCCCGGCATCAGCGCATTTGCTGAACAGGCCACATCCTATACATACGCGGAGGATAGCAAAGGAAATTGGATTCGTACCCAGGATGCCTATCTTCCCAATCTGACACTGACCAGTCTTAATCTGAACAGACCGGAAGAAATTTTCATAGATAACAATGACATTCTCTATATTGCAGATACAGGTAATAAGAGAATTGTGAAATATGATATCAACAACGGAAAGGTACTGGATGAGCTGAATTACGCAGGCTTTTCCACTCCCAGAGGTGTGTTCGTTACCAAGAATTTTGACATCTATGTAGCGGATTCAGGAGCCAAGGCAATATTCATTTTTGATAAGGATTTTAATATCAAAAATACCATAACTAAGCCTGATGCTCCTATGTTCAAGGATACACTGTACGAGCCCAAAAGAGTAGCAGTTGACGATGGCGGCAGCATTTATATCATTGGTGAAGGTGTTTATAACGGTGTAATCCAGCTGGCAGCTACCGGTGAATTTCTGGGATATTTTGCGGTTAATGATGCAGATTTGACCTTATCTCAGCGTATACAGAAGCTTTTCTTTACCAGAGATCAGCTGGCCAGTCTTATGGATATCAATCCTACAGTATTTGCCAATGTTCACGTAGATAAGGACGGTATCGTATATACAGCTACTTCAGGCCTTAATTACAACGGTATGAAAAAACATTCCACCAACGGTGGCAATATGTTTAAGAATAAGGTATGGTCCTATCCTACAATTACAGATGTGTATGTAGATAATTCCGGTCTTATTTATACAGCATCTACAGAGGGCTATATAAATGTTTATTCCAAAAACGGAGAGGAAATTTTCTCCTTCGGTTCTACTGTAGTTGACGAAGATATAGTAGGACTTTTCACAAAGCTGAACGCAATAGCTGTAGACAGTCATGGCAGCATCTGGGCTTTGGATTCTTTAAAGGGATATGTTCAGAGCTTCAAGACCACTGAATATGCCAAGAAGGTATATGAAGCCATGAATCTCTACGAAAGCGGCTATTATGACAAATCAAGAAGTGCCTGGGAGGAAGTGTTAAGACTGAATCAGATGTCAGCCCTGGCCCACAACGGCATTGGAAAGTCTTACCTCCATGCAGAGGACTATGCCAACGCCATGAAGCATTTTGAGGTGGCCAATAATAAGGGCGGATATTCAGATGCTTTCTGGGAAGTAAGAAACGATTATATTCAGGCACATCTTTCCATAGCACTGGCTATAATGATCGGTCTGCTGCTGGTAATTTTCATACTGGGCAGAGTAGATAAGAAAACAAAGTTTTATACCAATTTCAAAAAGAGTCTTGCCGAGAAATTAGGTAAGCTTCCTGTGTTTAAAGATTTTGGGCTGGCTTTCAAAATATGTAAAAAGCCCTTTGATCTTTACTATGAAATGAGAAAGCATAGAAAAGGCAGTGTTCTGGGAGCAACAGTTCTGTACCTTGTATTTTTTGTAATATACATGGCTTATCAGACCTCAAAAGGCTTTATCTATCAGTATGTTGAAGTGGAAGACATGGATCTTACAGCCATTGTTATAGGCTTCTTTGCCATTATTTTCCTCTTCGTTATCGGTAATTACCTGGTGACCAGCATTACAGACGGCGACGGCATTTTACGTCAGGTATATATGATTCCTGCCTATGCACTGGTTCCTGCAGGTATCTCCATGCTGGCTGTAACATTGGTTTCACATGTACTTACTTATAATGAGTCCTTTATGCTGACCATTATCCTGATGATTGGTATTATCTGGAGCGTGATTACAGGCTTTATCGGATTCATGACAGTACATGACTACACCTTCAAGGAAACAGTAAGAAGCTTTATTATTACAGCCTTCTTCATGATTATTTTCGCAATAGTCGGTATCATCCTCTCCATCATGTGGGAGAGCCTGTACACCTTCATAATATCAGTAGGAAAGGAAGCAATTTTCAGATGAGAAAGTCAAAAATATTAAGCTTTGCTCTGGCTACGGTTCTGATTACCGGTACTCTGGCTACCCATATTGCAAAAGCATACATTCCTACTTCCAGAGATACTAATGTAGCACCACCAAGAGCAGAGTACGAGATTGAAAAAACAGACGGATTTACTCTTCTTTATGAGACAAGCAAGGTAAAGTACTACTGGAGAGAAGACAGAGATGTTATCGCTGTAGAGGATAAGGCTACAGGCTATATCATGAAAACCGGTGGAGATTTTCCTTTTCCATCTCAGATAAAGGCTGAGGTAAAAAAGCTGATTTCCAACAACACTCCCTTGGAGGAGCTTATAAAAAAGGCTGAGAGCTACCCGGACGATCTTAATGCCACATACGTAGGCATAGCCAATTCCCTGGTGACAGCCGAGTACTATTCAGCAGATAAAATTAAGTATATTTCTTCAGCATCAGAAAAAAATGCAGAATCCAAGCTTACCAAACTGTCTGACAGCGAGTATAAGCTGGCAGTTAATTTTACAGAGCTGGATATTAAATTAAATATTTACATTACCTTTGGAGAGGCAAGTATTTCTTACCATGTTCCTGCAGGTGAAATGGAGGGCCAGGGCCTGTCATCACTGGCATCTTTGGACATCACACCTTTCCTGGGAGCCAGCGGCGGTATTTCCAATGTCTTCAATCCTGAGACCATGGAATATGAGACAAAGGAGAATTACAGAGTACCGGGCTATGTGCTGGTACCTGACGGCTCCGGCACGCTGATTCGTTTCCAGCATAACAATGCAGTATACAATCAGTATATTGGAGATGTTTATGGTAAGGATTATTCCACAGAAACATACTACAACACTTCATTAAGAGATGATGTACCTGCAAAGAATCCGGTAATGCCTGTGTACGGAATGGCTCACGGTGATGGCCAGATGGCCTTTGTAGCTTGGGCTGACAAAGGTGCGGAATACATGGACATCATTGTCAATCATGATGGCGCCAAGAGCACCAATTACACCTGGGCTTACCCCAGATTCGAGTACAATATCAACTACTATCAGATATTTGATGAAAAAGGAAATGGTTTCTATTCTCAGATGGATAAGCCTTTTAGCTTTGATGTTGATATGACCTATGCTTTTCTTTTCGGAGACGGCACAGACGGTACATATAAAGCAGACTATACCGGCATGGCACTTACCTACAGAAAGCATCTTTTGGATAGCGGTATTATCAATCTGATGACTACAGACAATAAAAATGATATTCCTCTTCGTCTGGACTTCATTATGGGCGATTCCGAAAAAGGTCTTTTCGGTACCAATCAGGTGGTTACTACTACCACAGCTGACGTGGAAAAGATATTAAAGGATGTATTATCTACAGGCATTAAAAATGTTAATTCAGGTCTTTACGGCTGGCAGAGCAAGGGCGAGACCTTAAGGACTCCTGCAGAGTTTAAATTTACAAAGAGCATTGGCAGTAAGAAAGATTTCCAGAAGCTTATTACTGAGATGGAGAAAAACGGTGTGGATGTATCATTTGCCCGCGATAATATCTCTATTAACAAAAAGATGGTTAATTACTTTTACACAGGCGTTAAGGCTATCAGCAACTGGTATGTATCCATTGATAAATCCTGGGTGCTTTCAGAAAATGCCATAATTAAAACATTCTCCTTTGCGACCCCTCAGAAAGTAGCTTCCTGGACCAAGACCCTGGCCAAGAATGCAGGAGCTTTTTCTACCAGCCTTACACTGTCAGGTGGTACCAATATTCTTCTTTCCAACTGGAACAGAGACGGTATGGTCACTTCACTGACAGAGACTATAGAGCTCTACGAGAAGACTTATGCAGATATAAACAAGGATATGTTATTAAATCTTGACAATCCCAATATGTACCTGTGGAAGTACACAGACAGATACTTAAATGTGCCGGTCGGTGGCTCTCAGTACATTTATGAAAATGACTCAGTTCCTTTCCTGCAGATGGTGCTCTACGGCACCATGGAGATGTATGCTCCATACTCCAATTTCTCCTTCTACACACAGGACTGCATACTTAGAATGATTGATTACGGTATTTCTCCTTCCTTCATTCTTTCAGAAGAGCCTTCTTACCTGCTCTCTGACACCTTCTCCTTTGATTTGTACTCCACAGAGTACAATCTCTACAAGGACATGATTCAGAACATTTATGGACAGGTAAATGGCGTGCTCTCTGAAGTATATGATATGGAGTGGATCGGAAGAGAAGTGCCTGAGGCAGGTGTGGTAATCAATACCTACACAAGCGGAAGTACTACAAAATACGTAGTTATCAACTACACAGAAAAAGCTGTTATCTATAAGGGAATTCCAGTACCTGCAGAGTCAGCAGCAGTTGCAAAATAAACGATGAACGACATATTAAAAAGCTCATCGGGAGGTTTATTCATGGCTAAGAAAGAAAAGAAACTTCATAAAGGACGTTCTTTTGAAAAGCGTCAGACCAGCAGAGGATACGCATTTATGCTTCCCTGGATTATTGGATTTATAGTATTTACCCTGGCGCCTTTTATTGCGACTATCTATCTTTCGTTTATGAAGGTAGATACCAATGTAAACGGCTATGATATTACTCCGGTGGGCTTTTCCAACTACTATTCGGCTATCTTCAAAAGTACGGAATTTGTTCCGGCAATAGTATCCTTTGTACTTATGGCTGTGCCTTATACCTTTGTTATCATTGTAGTAGCCTTCATCATGGCCTATCTTTTGAATAAAATCAAGGTAGGTAAGGGGATAATGAGAACCATCTATTTCCTTCCGGTAATCATTATGTCAGGCCCTGTTATGAGCCAGATTCTGGACGATGCAGATGAAGCTATTAAGGCAGCACAGGGTGTGGAGAAAAGTACTGACGTATTTATTCTTCAGGTGCTTTCACAGTATTCTCCTGTTTTATCCAATTTCCTTGAAGGGATGTTTGATCAGCTGACCATGATTCTGTGGTTTACAGGTATTCCCATTGTACTTTTCATCAGTGCTTTGCAGAAAATCAATCCTTCCTTGTACGAAGCAGCAAAGATTGATATGGCCAATGAATGGCAGATACTTTGGAAAATAACCATTCCTATGGTAAGGCCTACAGCACTTGTAGCTACAGTATTTATCATTGTTCAGCTGGGTACTTATGATTCATCAGCTATTTACAATCTTATTATCACAGCAACAGGAAATACTGATGGCGGACTTGGCTTTGCGGCAACATTTTCCTGGCTGTATTGTCTGGTAGTATTACTCATTATAGGAATTGCATTTTTACTCTTTAGAGACAGAGACCGTGAGGTAAGAGGATGAGCAGAGCAAAAGTAAAAATTAAACAGAAAAAGAATGGGAAATGGGTAATTAACCTGCTATCAAAGATAGTTATTTACTTTATCCTGATAGTTGTAGGCTTTGTATATATGGAGCCTATCTTCAAAATGATTGCCAAATCAATAATGTCTGCCAAGGATGTTATTGATCCTTCCGTTACCTGGGTCCCCAAGAAGTTTTCTCTGGAAAATCTTAAGTTTGCGGCCCATGTACTAAAGCTTAACGTAACACTTAGAAATTCAATTCTCTGGTCAGCAGGCCTGGCACTGGGACAGACCATAATAGCTTCACTTACCGGCTTTGCTTTTTCCAGATATAGATTTAAAGGTCGTAATTTCTGGTTTTTAATGCTGATTGTAGCGTTTATCATTCCTGTGCCGGTGCTTATGGTGCCCAGACTTATGATGTTTGTTACAGTACAGCAGACACTTAAATTCCAGCTCATCGGTACCCTTTGGCCACAGTATCTTATGGCTTATCTGGGGCAGGGAGTATATTCCACAGTACTGGTATTAATATTCTACACTTCATTTAATATGATTCCCCGTGTACTGGATGAAGCTGCGGAAATCGATGGAGCATCAGCTCTTAAGGTATTCTGGTTTATCGTGGTAAAAATGTCCGGAACAACTATTCTGGTAGTTTTCCTTTTCTCCTTTGTTTGGAACTGGAATGAGACATATATGA
Organism: Lachnospiraceae bacterium; assembly: GCA_045616485.1. Classification (GTDB taxonomy): domain Bacteria; phylum Bacillota; class Clostridia; order Lachnospirales; family Lachnospiraceae; genus RGIG3528. The sequence goes on along the minus strand of JAZLGU010000066.1, from coordinate 12,697 downwards.
CCAACAGCTTTTTAAGAAATAATATTAAGCTGCTTCCTGAACAGCTGGCTCTCTTTAATTCAATGTTTGATCAGAATGTACAGGCGGCAGGTGTAGCTTTTAAAAATAATGCAGCATATAAGATGGCAGGTACACTGATATCTATTTCTCCACTGCTTCTGCTTTACCTCTTCGTACAGAGATGGTTTATTCAGGGTATTGAAAATACAGGTATTACAGGAGAATAAAATGAACAAGAAAATAAGGATAATTGCAGGTCTTTTAGCCATGTCGCTGTTAGCAGCCTGCGAATCCCAAAATAATACGGCGACTCCTACAGCGAGGCCTACTTCATCTTTAGAGATACCTCCAGGGGTAGGACCTGTAACAGTACCTACTGTGGCTCCCGGTGCCATAAAGGCTAAGGGTTATGAGTATGACTATGGCAGCCTTACCTATGACCTGGTATGGTCTGATGAATTTGATGTGGATGGCAAGCCTGATACAAGCAAATGGAATTATCAGACAGGGGCCGGCGGCTGGGGAAATAACGAGCTGCAGACCTATACAAAAGGTGATAATGCGGATGTTAAAGACGGCATACTGGTGCTGACTCTGCGTAAGGAGGAAGATGGTAAAGTAACCTCCACCAGAATGAATACCAGCAATAAAGGCGACTGGACATACGGTAAATTTGAGATAAGGGCAAAGCTCCCAAAGGGCAAGGGCACTTGGCCGGCTATATGGATGATGCCAACAGCTTCTACCTATGGAGGATGGCCCAAGTCAGGTGAAATAGACATCATGGAGCATGTGGGATATCACCAGAATTATGTTTCTTCCAGTGTTCATACTCAAAGCTATTATCACAAGATAGGCACTCAAAAAACAAAAGAAACAAAAAAGGACGGAGTAAGTGAAGAATTCCATACATACACTTTGGAATGGCTTCCGGATAAGATCATCACCTATGTAGATGGTGTTAAGCTTTTCACCTTTAATCCGACCCAGTATAAAACAAATCCTACCAAGGATGAGTGGCCTTTTGACAAGAATTTCCATCTCATATTGAACATCGCCTGGGGCGGTGACTGGGGTGGTGCAATGGGAGTAGATGAAAGTGTTCTTCCCACCACCATGGAAGTAGATTATGTCAGAGTGTATCAAAGTAAAGAAATTAAGGCGGCCGTTGAGGCTCACGACAAAAAGTAACGAAATGAGGTTGTCCCCATGAGTAATTATGTTCTTTCCGGAGACAAATTTGAGATCTCCAATTATACAAAAGTATCCCCTTTTTCCAGCTTTCTTCCGGGCGTAGCCGGAGTAGACGGTATCCCTATCTGGGCATTCTATACTAATCGTGGACAGGGTATTAACAGCTTCGGTATTAATCATAAGGGTGATGCCATAATGGAGTTCAATCCTGCCAATACCGCATATGAGAACACTCCCGTAAAAGGCTTCAGAACCTTTGTTAAGGCAGATGGTCAGTACTATGAACCTTTTTGCTCATATGCTGATGTTAAGAGACAAATGTCTATCGAAATGAACGTACTTTCTGTGGTAGAAGAAAGCCATGGCTTAAAGATTACTGTAAGCTACTGTATACTGCCTCATGAAAATGTAGGCGGTCTCCTGAGAAAAGTCACAGTGGAAAATATTTCCGGTAGTACAAAGAAGGTAGAGCTTTTAGATGGTATGGCTCAGATTATTCCTTACGGCATTCAGAACGGCCAGTACAAGGAAATGAGCAATCTCTTTAAGAGCTGGGCTGATATTAAGAATATTGAAAATGAGTCTCCTCTTTTTGCCATGAGAGCTTCTTCTGATGATTCGGCGGAGGTTACGGAGATTGAAGGCGGTTACTTCTATACAGCTGCCATGGATGGCAAGCGACTTCACATTATTTATGATAAGAGAGTGGTATTTGCACAGGAAGACAGTATGGTAATGCCGGCAGGCTTTATGGAGAGCACATTTACAGACATAAAAACTGCAAAGCAGTGCTTCGCCAATAAAATTCCTTGTGCTTTTGCTGCTGTTGAAGCTGAAATCAAGGCCGGTGAAAGCCGATCCTTTGTAGCTCTTGTTGGCTTCGCCCAGAGCATTGATTTATTAAATGAGAAGGCTCAGGCTATTCTTGATGAGGCTTATGTAAGCAAGAAATTTGATGAAGCCAGAGCGCTTACGGAAGAGCTGACTGCCAGAGTAGATACAAAGACAGCTAATCCTATTTTTGACAAATATGTAAGACAAAGCTATCTGGACAATTTTCTTCGTGGCGGTTACCCTTACGTATTCAAGAATGATGACAGCAGATCAGTAGTTCATCTTTTCTCCAGAAAGCATGGTGACCCTGAGCGTGATTATAACTTCTTTTCTACTGCAGGAGAGTATTTTTCACAGGGTAACGGAAATTACCGCGACGTATGCCAGAACAGACGTATGGATGTATCACTGAATCCTGAAATTGGTGATTTTAACATCTGGCAGTTCTATTCCTACATCCAGGTAGATGGCTACAATCCTCTGGAAATCAGGCCTTCCACTTTCGTAATTAAAGAAAAGTGCAAGGAGGTGGCTCTTAAGCTTATTGCGACTGAAACAGACGACGACAAGGGAACACTGGAAAAGATTTTAAGCAGAGCTTTTACTCCCGGTGAAATAACAAATGCCATCAGCAAAAATAAGATTAAAGTAAAGGGCTCGGAGATTGAGCTGGCTGAGAGATTGATAGCTCTTTCCGATGAGCAGTTCGAAGCTACCTTTGGCGAGGGCTACTGGAGTGACCACTGGGACTACAATCAGGACCTTATTGACGATTATTTAAGTATTTTTCCCGAGAAAGAAAAAGACCTGCTTTTTGGTGAAGAAAAGTATAAATTCTATAACAGCCCTGTTACCATAAGACCTCGTAGGGACGCTTATGTACTTAGTAAAGGAAAGGTGCGCCAGTATGGCTCCCTCTGGTGGCATGATGGCAAGAAAAAAGAGGAAGGCTTTGACGCAGGTCGTACCAACTGGCTGAAAAATGACGATGGCAGCTATGTTACTACCAATCTTTACGGAAAGCTTTTAACTCTTATTCTGAACAAGCTGACTCTTTTGGACAATGAGCAGCTGGGACTGGAAATGGAGGGTGGCAAGCCTGGCTGGAACGATGCCATGAACGGACTTCCCGGACTTTTTGGCAGCGGTATGCCGGAAACAATAGAGCTTAAGAGAACTATTGATTTTACGCTGGCTGCAACAGAAAGACATGCGGGCCTTGTGGACACAGTTACCCTTCCACAGGAAATAGCAGCCCTTTTCCACGAGGTGTGTAAGATAGTGGAAGGTGGCAGTCGTGGCTTTGAAATGTGGGATCAGCTGTGCATAGTACGTGAGCATCACAGAATGGCTACTCTTAGAAGGCTTACAGGTGAAAAAGAAGAAATAAACATTGCTGCAATTCTTGACTTCCTTAATACAGCCACAGAGCTTCTTTCTGACAGTATAAAGAGAGCTTTGGAGATAGGTGGGGGTATTATGCCTACCTATATTACCTACGAAGCCGTAGATTTCGAGGTGCTTAAGGACAAGGATGGCAATGACATTATTTCTCCATATGGCTTGCCTTCGGTAAAGGTTAAGGCCTTTAAGAGATGCGATGTACCGAAGTTCCTGGAGGGACCTGCCAGACTTTTGGCAGCATCTAAAGCAAGTGATATTGAAAGAAACAGAAAGATGGCTGCCTGCATCAAGGACAGCGATATATATGATAAAAAACTGGGCATGTATAAGACTTCTGAGTCCATTGAAAGAATGTCCATGGAAAACGGCCGTGTCAGAGCATTTACTCCGGGATGGCTGGAGAGAGAAAGCATATTCCTTCATATGGAATATAAATACTTACTGGGCCTCTTCAAGGCCGGTTTGTACAAAGAGTACTACGAAGCAATAAATACTGCTCTTGTTCCATTCATCTCCCCCGATGTATACAAGAGAAGTACACTTGAGAATTCCTCCTTTATTGCCTCAAGTGCCAATCCGGACGAATCCGTCCATGGACAGGGCTTCGTAGCCAGACTTTCAGGCTCCACAGTTGAAGTTATTTCCATGTGGAAGCTTATGTTTGTGGGCAACGGTGGCTTTAAGAATGAGGGCGGTTTAAAGTTTGAATTCAAGCCACTTCTTGCCAAAAATTTCTTTGATACCTGTAACTATGCATCCTTTAATTTCTGCGGTTGTCGTATTACTTATGTAAATAAGTCCGGCAAGAATACCTGGGAGGATAATGTAGCAGTAACCAGGCTCACTGTTAAGGGCAGTACGGAAGTCGTAATCAGTGGCAATACTCTGGATAGCGATCTGGCAACACAGCTTAGAGAAGGAAAGCTTACAGAGATAGTAGCAGAGATTAACTAATAGTTTTTTCGTAGTGAGGTGGAGCATGTTTACATATTTACCTGAAAATGAAAAGCGCTTCAAGGATTATGAACTGGTCTGGGAGGATAATTTCACAAATGATGGCGCTGTTGACCCAAAGAAGTGGTTTTGCGAAAACGGCAACAAATGGGCTAATAATGAATCCCAGGCCTATACAGACCGCTTATGTAACGTGTGTGTAAGGAATGGACAGCTGGTTATTACAGCACGAAAAGAGGACTATATGGAGAGGCAGTATACTTCCGCCCGTATTAATACCCGCGGAAGAAAGACCTTCCGGTATGGCTATTTCGAGATAGAAGCCAAGCTCCCTGATGGGGTAGGCACCTGGCCGGCATTCTGGTTTATGCCTACTGACTGTCCACCGGTGCGATGGCCTTTATGCGGTGAGATAGACATGATGGAGCATACTCTGATGGAAAAGGATGTGATCGTCTACTCACTTCATTCGGAAAAACATAACCATGCCAATCCCAATACCACACAGCATAGCACAAAGGCATTAAAGGAAGGTGCAGTGTCAGGCTTCCATAAGTACGGTATGGAGTGGACAGAGGATTACATCGAGTATTTTTACGATGGAGAGTCCTTATGCAAATATGAAAAGGCTATGGAAGATCAGGATGAGCTGGAGCTTTGTTGGCCATACGATAAGCCTTACTACATGATAATAAACGTGGCTGTAGGCGGTTTTATGGGAGGTCCCATTAAGGATAGTGACCTGCCCAATGAAATGCTGGTAAATTATGTTAGAGCCTACGAGAAAAGATAGAAAGATACAGGTGACAGAAATGAATTACGGACCTATCCCGGAACTTAAAGACATATGCCGAGAGGCTGCTGCAGAAGCTTGTGTTCTGCTGGAAAACAAGAACAATTTACTACCTCTGACTGCCAGCGACAAAGTGGCCCTTTTTGGACGTATTGCAGTTAATTACTATCGTACAGGTACAGGCTCAGGCGGTAATGTAAAAGTGGCCTATGAGACCAGCGTTTTGGATGGACTAAAGGAATATCCTGAGATCCGGATTGATGAGGAGCTTTTAGCAGTTTATAAAAAATGGATCGAAGCCCATCCTTTTGACAACGGTAACGGTATGTGGGCGTCAGAGCCTCTTCATCAGGAAGAAATGCCTCTGGATGAAGCGACAGTGGATAGAAGTGCCAAGTCCTGCAATAAGGCTTTGATTTTCATAGGACGTACTTCAGGTGAAGATAAAGACAACTTGGATGAGCCTGGCAGCTACAGGCTTACATCTGAAGAAAAGCAGATGATTAAGACTGTATGTAAGCATTTTGAACATGTAGGCATTATCATGAACGTAAGTAATGTAATGGATATGACCTGGATGACTGAAAGCTTTACCTACGGACATATTGACTCTGCCCTTATTTGCTGGCAGGGGGGCCAGGAAGGCGGTAATGCGCTGGCTGACGTACTGGTAGGCAAAGTAAATCCATCCGGATGCCTGCCGGATACTATCTGTAAAAACCTTAACAGCCATCCCGCTGATAAAAATCATGGCGATCCTATCTTTGACATGTTTGAAGATGATATCTATGTGGGATACAGATATTATGAGACCTTTAAAAAGGACCAGGTGCTTTATCCTTTTGGATACGGCCTGTCTTATACAAGCTTTGAGTATACTGACCTGCGCATGGAAAAATACTCTTTTGACCGACTTAAGGCTACTGCCCGTATTACAGTCACCAATACAGGTGATGTTGCAGGTGCCCATGCTGTACAGCTTTATCTGGCTCCTGCATGCGGACTGCTGGGAAGACCTGCGGTAGAGCTTATCGGCTTTTCCAAGACCAAGGTCCTTTCTCCCGGCGAAAAAGAGGAAGTGGAAATACTGGCAGATCTTACTCTTTTCGGAGCCTACGATGACGGTGGTATAACCGGTCACAAATCGGCTTATGTACTTGAAGCCGGCGACTATAAAATATATGCAGGAAGAAATGCCCGTCAGCTGGTAGAAATAACTGACAATGGTAAGGCTGCTTTTACAATAGCAGAGCTGCAGGTGCTGGAGAAGGCGCACGAGGCCATGGCACCTGTCAGAAGCTTTATGAGACTAAAAGCAAAGGCTACGGATAAGGGATATGAGATGGCTTACGAGGAAGTACCTACAGCCACCGTAGATATGTCTGAAAGAATAATGAAGGCTATTCCGGCAGAGCTTCCACATCCGGGCAGGAAGATTCATATGAGCGAAGTGACCGACGGCACAGCGACTGTAGAGGAGTTTGTGGGGCAGCTTACCCAGAGTCAGCTGGCCTGCATCGCAAGAGGCGAAGGTATGAGTAATTCAAAGGTTACACCGGGTACGGCAGCTATTTTTGGCGGAGTATCTGATGAGCTTATGAAGCTGGGTGTGCCTGCTGTCTGCTGTTCTGATGGTCCATCCGGTCTCAATATGGAGAAGAGTCTCAAGGCTACGCAGCTGCCTATAGCTACAGCTCTGGCTGCTACCTTTAACAGTGAACTTATTTATAAAATGTATAAGTATCTGGCAAAAGAGATGAAGTACTACAAGGTAGACGTGCTTCTGGGGCCCGGTATTAATATTCACAGACACCCTCTTTGCGGTAGAAATTTTGAGTACTACTCAGAGGATCCTTTCCTTACAGGTACTATGGCCATAGCTATTTCCCGAGGATTTACGGAAGAAGGCGTGGCAGGGGCATTTAAGCATGCATGTGCCAACAGCCAGGAAAGAGCGCGTCATACCGTAGACGCTGTGATATCAGAAAGAGCCTTACGTGAGATATATCTGAAAGCCTTTAAGATGGCAGTAAAGATAGGCAAAATTAAGTCCATAATGACTTCCTACAATAAGGTAAATGGACATTACACATCTTCCAATTATGATCTGGCTACAGTGATTATGCGTGAGGAGTGGGGCTTTAAGGGCCTTGTCATGACTGACTGGTGGAGTAGGACCAATAATGTTGAAAAAGGCGGTGAGATGAGCTTTACCGACTTCAGATCCATGGTGCGTTCTCAAAATGATGTGTATATGGTAGTAAATAACAATGCTGCCTTTACAAATGCAAAAGGGGATAACATAGAGGAGTCCGTAAATGAAGGTACACTTACCATATCTGAACTTCAGAGAAATGCAGTGAATATTATAAGACTTGCAGCATCTCTTCCGTGTGCAGAACGGGAAGTTCTGGTGCCTGCAGCAGTTCCATTTAGTCCTAATGCAGAAAACTGTAAAAAAGCTGTAGCAATTAAGGACAAAGAGTGTTACTCTATAAGTGATGAATCCATAGTTAAAAACGTTTTTAATATTGAGATAGAAGAAAAGGGGACCTATATGATAAATATAGGTGTATCTTCCACTGACTGGGAGCTGGCTCAGGTACTTAGTACATTGTTTATAAATGAAACGAAGGCAGGAGATATACAGACTAATGGCACCAGTGGAAAGGTACAGGAGCTATATATAGTAAAGGCTGCATTGGATAAGGGAGCTTACAGCCTGAGAGTAGAGCACGTGCGTCCACGTCTCGACCTCCACTATCTCAAGTTAATCAAAGTAGAAGAATAATAGGTGAGTTATGGCAAAGGTAACAATCAAAGATATTGCAAGAGAGGCTGGGGTGTCTATTTCTACAGTATCCAATGCTCTTAATGGTCTCAGTGTGGTAAGCCCTGAGACTATTGCAAAGGTTATGGAAGTGGCAGACAGACTGCATTATGTCCCCAATCTTAACGGAAAAAACTTAAAAGCATCTTCCACAAAGACCATAGGTCTTTTTGCGGAATTTATGGGTGGTTCATACATGACAGAGCTTATGTATGCCATGACCAGTGTCTGCTATAGTGAAGGCTATGAGCTTAATGTTTTTGTCACCAATTCCAATCGTTCCATTATGACCAGGATACTGGGTGGGACCATTGATGGGGCAGTTATTGTAAGCAGCCGTCTGACACAAAGTGAGGAGGATGCCCTTCAGGAGGAAGGAATACCGGTAGTTTACCTTAATGCAGAGCGTGCAGGTAAATTCAAATCCAGCGTATGCTTTGATTCTTACAATACAGGTCGTCTGGCAGCGGAGTACCTTATAAGTAAGGGAGTAGAGCGCTTTGGCCTTATGGAGGGTACAGACAACTATGACTCTGTACAGCGTAAAAAAGGCTTTTGTGATGTACTTGCGGAAAAAGGACTGCATCTGGCTCCGGAGTTCACCTGGTCCGGTGATTTGATACGCGGCAAGGCAAGGGAGGTGCTTAGAGCATATCTTGACCAGTCCAAGGATAATACAAGGGCAGAAAATCTCCCACAGGGTATTTTTGCCTGCAATGATGATATGGCTATAGGCTGTATTGAGGCTCTTAAAAATGCAGGAGTATCAGTACCTCGTACAGTTAAGATAGTCGGTGTCGATGACATTGAGCTGGATACCTATATAAGGCCAAGTCTTACTACCATTCGCACCAATTTCGGTATGCAGGGGGCTGAAGCTATGAAGCTTCTCCTTGATATGGTTAAGGGCGAGCAGATGGGACGCAGAATATGTCTCAGCTGTGAGCTGGTGGAGAGACAGTCTTCAGAGGCATAATGATTATAAAAGAGCGCCTGACTTAGGCGCTCTTTTTTGCGCAAAATAGGGCTTTATATTTTTCTGAAAAAGGAGTTTATTCTTTGGGGAGATTGTTATATACTTAACACAAGCTCAAAGCAATAAGGCTTTGAAGGAACCATTTATAAGACATAAGAATTTGGAGGATGAAAAATGGGACTTTTTGTATTTGGTATTATCGTAGTAGCTGCAGCTATCATTGTAGGTATAGCAGTAGGCAATGTTACGAAGGGCATTACCGGTAAAATGATCAGTATTGTTGGAGCTATCGTTGGATGCTTCATTATCGTAGGCAGCTGTTTTGCATCAGTACCTACCGGACATACAGGTATTCTTACAACCTTCGGTAAGGTTGAGGATATGACTTTTGAAGCAGGCGTTCATTTCAAGGCTCCTTGGCAGGAAGTTGTAAATATGGACAATCGTGTTCAGAAGGTTACAGTTTCTCTCAAGTCATTTTCTTCTGATATTCAGGAAGTAGACGTGCTTTACACAGTAAACTATCGTATCGACTCTACACAGGCACAGAATCTTTACAAATCTGTAGGTATCAGCTATGAGACAGTAGTTATTCAGCCTGCTATCAACGAAGCAGTAAAGACAGTATCTGCAAAGTATACTGCAGAGAAGCTTATTGAAAGCCGTTCAGAGCTGGCACAGGGTATTGAAGAGGAGCTGGGCAAGAGCCTTGCAGCTTACAATGTAATTGTTAATTCCACAGCTATTGAGAATCTCGACTTCTCAGATGAGTTCACCAATGCTGTAGAGGCAAAGCAGGTAGCTGCTCAGAACAAGCTTAAGGCAGAGACAGAGCAGGCTCAGAAGACTATGGAAAAAGAGGCTGAGGCAGAGCGTGCCAAGATCGAAGCAGCTGCAGCAGCAGAAGTAGCTAAGATTCAGGCACAGGCAGACCTTGAAGTACAGAAGATCAATGCAGATGCAGCTGAGTATACAGGTCAGAAGGAATCAGCAAAGAACAAGGCTATTTCAGAGTCTCTTACAAAGGATCTGATTCAGTACTACTACATCCAACAGTGGGATGGCAAGCTTCCCAGCACATACATGGGCAGCGAAAATGTAAGCACCATCGTTGGTATTGGTGATGTAAACGCTCAGTAAATACTTGACTTACGGGCAAAAGAATTCTATAGTCTAATTATGGACATTAACGAATTCGAAGGCTTGTTTAAGCCTGTAAAAAGATCAGTAAATCTAATACTTATTGCATTAAACGTCGTCATGTTCATCGTGACGACGTTTTTTTCCATCAGGGCAGGAGGAGGCACAGAATTTACAGCGCCATTTCTCCTGAATTTTGGTGCCCTTTACAAGCCTCTTATTGCCCAGGGTGAGAGCTGGAGACTGCTTACCTACATGTTTTTACACGGTGGGATAAGCCATCTGGCCAACAACATGTTTATCCTCTACTTTATGGGTAACTATCTGGAAAGAAGCATAGGACATGTGCGCTATTTTGCGGTGTATATTTTGTCAGGCCTTCTTGCAGGCCTGGGAAGTATTATGTATAATACTGATATAAATGTTGGCGTAGGCGCCAGCGGAGCCATTTTTGGAGTTTTCGGTGCTGTGTTCGCTATGGTGCTTACCAGAAGAGGCAGAGAGGCTATAAGTCTTAGGCAGATGGTTGTTTTTATCGGGCTTTCAGTATATTCCGGCTTTACATCCACAGGAGTGGACAACATGGCCCATGTGGCGGGACTTATATCCGGGGCAGTTATAGGATTTATACTTACCGCTTTTGAAAAAAAGGAGATAAGGGATGAAGATTAATATATATTATGGTGGCAGAGGACTTATTGAGGATTCTACACTTTATGTTTTACAGAAGATAACAGATGTTTTGGAAGAGCTTAGGGTTCAGGTGAGCAGATACAATCTTTACGAGAGCAAGCATGAGATTGCTACTCTGGCCAGCACTATAAAAGATGCGGACGGCATCATTCTGGCTGCATCAGTAGAGTGGTACGGCATCGGTGGCCTTTTACAGACCTTTCTGGATGCCTGCTGGCTTTACGGTGACAAAAAGAAGATTTCCACTACATATATGATGCCTGTTTCCATTGCAGGGGCTTATGGTGAGCGCGAAGCAGAGACATACCTGAATCGTTCCTGGGAGATCCTTGGGGGACTTTTATGCCCCGGAGTTACTGCTTATGTGGCTGATCAGACAGAATTTGAGACCAATTCGGACTATGCCAAGATTATTGAGAAGCGGGCAGAGGATCTTTATCGTACCATTAAGCAGGAGCCAAAGACTTTCCCTACCAGTACCAAGGCGCTTTTGCAGACCCGCGTGGAGCCGGCGTCCATGCAGCTTACACCTCAGGAAAGCGAGCAGCTGTCCAAGTATGTGTCAGATGACAGTTTTGTAAAAAAGCAGCGTGAGGACATTGATGAGTTGTCGGAGCTTTTTAAGGGACTTATGGGCTCAGGAGAAAGCGGACAGGAGTTTATCAAGAATTTCAAAGAGAATTATATATCAGGAAATGATGCCAATGTATCCTTCCTGATTAGGATGACAGATACAGAAAAGAATCTTGCAGTAGAAGTACAAAATGGACGACTGCGTGTTTTCTATGGCGAGCTGGAGAGCCCGGATGTAGTGGCGACCACCACCAGAGAGATTGTGAATCGTATAGTACAGGGACGCACTACATTCCAGGGAGCTTTTATGACAGGCGCTATGAGCACCAAAGGTGACTTTAAGGCCGTGCGACAGTTTGACCAGCTGTTTAGATTTACAAAGATTTAACTACAGATTTTTAACTAAGGCTTTTGTCAGCGCTACACAGTGCTCAATAGCCTTTTTTTCAAATGTAGGATAATCTACATGAGCGGAATCATCGGCCTTGTCGGAGATGGCGCGGATGATAAGAAATGGCAGGCCATTCAGATAGGAGGCATGAGCGATAGCCGCACCTTCCATTTCACAGCACATACCCTTGAATTCTGATACCAGGAAATCCTTTTTCTCGCGGGATGCGATAAACTGATCGCCGGTTACTACACGGCCTTCGTGTACATTGATATCTGAGCATACCTGGGCGCAAAGCTCCTTGGCTAATGTGCGCATTTTCTCGTCTGCTACGAAAGTACTGCATTTCATCTGAGGGATAACGCCTGGCGCATAGCCGAAAGCTATAGCTTCCACATCGTGCTGGAGAGCGTCTGTACAAAGCACGATATCGCCGATATCTATACTGGCATTCAGAGAGCCTGCAATACCTGTATTTATAATACAGTCAACATTAAACACCGCAGCCAGTACCTCGGTGCAACAGGCAGCATTTACTTTACCTACTCCCGACCGTACTACTACTACGTCTTTTCCGCAGAGCTTTCCTTCATAAAACTCCATCTGAGCCTGTTTCTTTATTTCAACATTTTCCATTACAGCTTTAAGCTGTGCAACTTCCGATTCCATAGCACCGATGATACCGATTTTCATTTTTATTCTCTCCTTTGCGTGGATTAAACCATGATTTCTCTTCGTATAATAGCATATTTGTCACGGGATGTCACGGACGTTTCTTTCTGTCAACTTTTTAGCTCCGCTTGCTCCCTGGGCTCGCTGTATCGAGATGGGCGCATGAGATGTATGCTACGGCAAATTGATAATAAATAATAACATAAGCCATGCTGCAAAGCACTCCCACTACCATTTGTTGAC
>JAZLGU010000065.1:0-115569 GCA_045616485.1 Lachnospiraceae bacterium | reverse complement strand
AAAAGTTGTCAATGAGAAACGTCCCCGTGTCAATTTCCCGTGTCAATTTTTAATTTCCGTGACAATTTTATACTGTTTTGATTGTTACGTTCTTACCTATTTCACATAAGATATCAGATAATTCCACTAGCACCAGAGCTTTTCTTTCGTAAGAAAATTTGCTGTTGTGCTCGTTGTGAGCTTCATTAATGGCCTGACCTGCGTAAAAGGTGATGTCTGTGGCCCCTTCAAAAAGGAGGCGGGCAAGGAGAGAAGCTCCATCTCTCATAAAGGCCCAGTCAGTATAGAGCTCGTTGGCATTTAGGTAGTCCTTGGCATATTCCAGTACTTTACTCATGGTAACGACGCCCTCTGTGGTGAGGTCCACACCCTCTATTTTTGAAATAGGGGGTATAGTAGGATCGGGAGAAGAATTTTCAGGGACTACAGTCTTTTTAAGGTGAGCAGCTGCGATACGGGCAGTGGTGCCGCCGCAGATTACATGTTTACCGGGTAATGCGAAAAATTCGTCAAAAATCTTCTGTTCCATATCCTGCTTGAGAGGCGGTCCGAAAAAGATATTTACGGATTGCCTTTTTTTGATGTGTACGGCAAGAGCTGTAGTATCGTCGCCGGGAGCATTGTTATAGAGGCGGTTGCATTCGTCAACCAGCATGGTGGCCAGAGTCTTGGCACTGTAGCCTACTGCACTGTAGGTCTCCAAAAAAGACACAATGTCCTCCTGCTTCCAATGCATATTAAGGGTATGAGCAGGGCCTGCATAGGGACAGCCATCACTGAAGGCTACCAGGGTGTCATGTTCTTTCAGTTGAATATTACTTAGCAGCAGCTTTTTGTCGTTTACTTTTACCTGGCGTGTAATGTAGCTAAAATTTTTACCATTTCTAAGAAGCACCAGCGGAGGATTGTCGTACTGGATAATATCAGCAGTGGTACCTTTTATATGAATTATGGTAAAGGTAGAGTAGGCTACGTCTCTATCTGCACACACTGGGAGGGTAGCTACAATAGTATCTACGCAGTCGGTAACTGACAGGCCTTCTGCCAGCATCGTACCTATGATGGTAGAGGTAAGGGTAGAGAGAATACTGGCTTTTACACCACTACCCAGACCATCTGCCAGTACTATCACAGTGCCGTTTTCCTCGCTCCTTTTAACTACTACATGATCACCGCAGAGCTGCTCACCAAAATGATTTATGCTTTTGTAACCGATATCACAAAAAAGATTAGTCATTTTGCACGGTCTCCTTGAGTTTAGTAAGAGCTATCTTTGTTTCTGCGGTAGTCTCGCCCAGCAGCGATGCAATTTCCTGTACGATTCGCATTTGCTTTGCAACCAGGGCATCGGCTGTTTCTACAGTTTTCTTTGTGATGGCCTCCTTCTGGGCCTTTTCCTGCTCTGCTTTTGTGATGTCCTGGAAAAGAGCTATGATGAGGTCGGAGTCCTTATCGTATGTGAAAGTGGCAGATATATGTCTGCCTATTTCAGAAAGATGCATGTGAACTCCCTGAATAACTTTTTTGGAATCAAGTACATCTAAGAAATAATCAGGAGGCAACAGCTCCGTAATCATTAGACCCTTATAATTCTCGTTGCGGGAACGCTTTAATATATCAAGGCCTACCGGATTAACCTGTTGGATAGTCAAATCATTATTTACTACAATTACGCCATAAGGAGAATTGGTGATAATAGATGATGAAAAGCTTTCGGACTTGGTCATAAGGTAAGGCAGGCACATGAATGACTCTGCCACTCCACGGCATATAGCTATGGCTTTTTCACGACAGGTCTCGTAGCCGCAGGTGCCACAGTTTAGCTCATCTGTGGGCTTGGTTTTGCCCATGGACTTAAGGGCTGCCTTGATTTCCTCTTCTGAAGGATCTACCAATGCACGCTTTGTATAGTGGTGTATCTTTCTGATATCAGAAATTTCCGGCTGCTGCACATCGAAGTCTTTATCACCGGCATATTTGGCGATAGCCTGATAGTCTCTGACAGGATTTCTATGATATTTTTTCATAACCGGGCCATTGATGCAGCTGCCTGAGCAGGCACTCATTTCGATAAAACAATGGCTGATGTTACCCTGCAGCATATCATCCAGAGCAGCCCGGCAGTTTTTTACGCCATCTATGGCCATATAAGTGTAATCAGTGTGAAAATCGGTAAGAGTTTTTAAGATGCCGCCGGTAGTGGGGAAAAAGCGGGTAAGGCTTTCGGGAGTGCTGTCCAGTTTTTCCTCAGGGACAATATTTTTTTCGTCAAACATTTCTGCCAGCTCTTCAAAGGTCAGTACTACATCAGCGTAGCCCGGGTAGCGATCTGCTTCATCTTTTTTGGAAACGCAGGGCCCGATGAATACCACCTTAGCATCGGGATGGCGTCTCTTTATATCCTGACAGTGGGCCTGCATGGGAGAAAGCACATCAGCCAGGTATTTTGTGAGCTCGGGGTAATATTTCTGAATCAGGAGATTCACAGTATGGCAGCAGGAAGTAATGAGATTGTCATAATTACCTTCATTTACCAGACGCTCATATTCACGTTTTACTATAGTGGCGCCTATAGCTGTTTCTTCAGCATCGTAGAAGCCCAGCTTTTTCAGGGCATCACGCATAGAATCAATACCCACATTGTCAAAATCAGCTATGAATGATGGGGCAAGGCTTGCAATGACCTTCTCGCCATCTTTTATCATTTTTTTTACACGACCTGTATCGTTGGTGATTTCTTTGGCGTTTTGAGGACAGTAAACAAAGCACTGACCACACAAAATACAGTCCTGAGTCAGGATGTGGGCCTGATTCTCGGAAAAACGAATAGCTTTTACAGGACAGTGCCTGATGCACTTGTAGCAGTTTTTGCAGTTAGATTTCTTTAAAGTCAGAGCTTCGTACATGTTATCTCCTTTGCCGCAGGCAATGGAGGCCTGTACGGCGAGTACTGTAATTAGCTTTCGTAAGAAAGCGTGTCCTTGTTATCTCCTTTTTTGAACGCAGTGAAAAAATGGAGAACTCCGTTAGGAGTTTGAAAAGCTAAGCCTTCATGCGAAGCATGAATTATAATGGCTTAGTGACCTAGTTATCTCCTTTGCCGCAGGCTTTTTCACATTTGCAATATCCGGATGCTTCTGTCCAGGATGCCGTGGATCTCGGCGATAGTGGTGCCATAGTTGGTAAATGGTATGCCGGCGTTTTCGGCATGGCGCATACGGTAAGTCATTTCTTTTTCGTTTAGCATGCAGCCACCGCAGTGGATGACCATGTCATAAGGAGACAAATCCTCAGGAAAAGAATTGCCGGAGGAAGTCTCAAAAACAAAGTCCTTGCCGGTATACTGTCTGATCCAGGCAGGCAACTTAACCGTGCCAATATCTCCACATTGTCTGTGGTGTGTGCAACCTTCGGATATCAGTATGCGAGATCCTTCCGATAAATCTTTAAGGGCCTTGACTCCCTGCACTGCAGTAGATAAAAAGCCCTTATATCTGGCCATAAGTATGGAAAATGAAGTAAGTGGAATATCTGCAGGTACTGTTGCAGCCACCTTTTTAAAGGCCTGAGAGTCAGTGACTACCAGAGCAGGCTTTATCTTTAAGCTGTCCAAAGTCCCTGCTATTTCATCCTCCTGTACCACTATGGCTCTGGCGCCATGGTCCAGTACATCTCGTAAAACCTGCTGTTGGGGCAGAATGAGACGACCCTTTGGAGCGGCAGAATCAATAGGAGTGACCAGAATAACAAAATCATGAGGCTTTATTAAATCCCCTATCAACACCTTAGTAATGGCTGCTGCAGCCCCTACCTTGCCGATAAGCTCTTTCAGTTCATTTATATTCTCACCGGTGGCGCTGCTGACGGCTATGTAGTTCATGGCATGAGGCATGGGGAAGCCGCCCAGATCACTTTTTGTAAATGCGTAGAGGAAGGGGATGTCGCGTGCCTGTAAAAGACGGGCTACTTCTTCCTCTTCGTGACTTATACCGATATGGCCGTCAACAACAATGACGGCCACATCAGTAGATTCCATTATTTCTTTTGCTTTCTTTATACGCTTTTCGCCCAGAATACCCTCATCATCCAGACCCGGGGTATCAATAATGACGACAGGGCCCAGTGGCAGCAGCTCCATGGCCTTTTTCACAGGGTCGGTAGTTGTACCCTTGACTTCTGACACTATGGACATCTCCTGGCCTGTTATGGCGTTTACCAGGGAGGATTTCCCCGCATTTCTTTTTCCGAAAAAGCTGATGTGCAGGCGTTCTCCGGATGGTGTATCGTTAAGATTCATGTAATCTCCTTTTTTGAACGCAGTGAGAAAATGGAGAACTCCGTTAGGAGTTTGAAAAGCTAAGCCTTCACGCGAAAGCGTGAACTATTATGGCTTAGCGTCCTTGTTATCTCCTTTGCCGCAGGCACTAAAATCTAAAGTCGCGCTGTCCCTCGTTCATATCGTGAATATACTGGGTAGCCTTTTCCTTAACTACAGGATTGGTGATTTTCTCCAGCTCTTTATCAATCATCTTAAGTCCCAGCTCTCTGGTATCAGGAGCTGCGTAATCCTCCAGGTATTCCTTAAGAGTCATGAGAGCATTTGGATGGCAGCAGTTGATGATCTGACCGCTCTTTAAAAGCTTCATGAAACGGTCACCGGTACGGCCGGCTCTGTAGCAGGCCGTACAGAAGGATGGGATATAGCCCATCTCCATCAGCCATTTTACTACCTCGTCCAGGGTACGATGATCTGACAGCTCAAACTGAGCGGAATTGTCTTCAGGAGACTCCTCTTCAGCATAGCCACCAACGCTGGTGCGGGAGCCGCCGGAGATCTGGGAGATGCCCAGATGCAGCACTTTTTCACGGGTCTGCTGGCTCTCTCTGGTGGATACAATCATGCCGGTATAAGGCACTGCGATACGGATACATGCTACGATTTTGGCAAAAGTCTCATCACTGATACCGTTGTCAAAAACGTCGGGATTGATATCATCAGCCTTGCGCACGCGGGGAACACTGATGGTGTGAGGTCCACAGCCCTTGTAGGCTTCCAGATGTTCTGCATGCATCAGTATGCCGGTAAAATCATAACGATAGTTGTTAAGGCCGAAAAGAACACCCAGACCTACATCGTCGATGCCGCCTTCCATGGCACGGTCCATAGCCTCAGTATGATAAGCGTAATCATGCTTTGGTCCTGTTGGGTGCAGCTTCTCATAATTTTCCTTGTGATAGGTCTCCTGGAAAAGAATATAGGTACCGATTCCGGCGTCCTTAAGCTTCTTGTAATTCTCTACGGTAGTAGCTGCTATATTAACATTTACACGACGGATAGCTCCGTTTTTATGCTTGATGCTGTATATGGTGTTGATGCATTCCAGAATATACTCGATAGGATTATTTACAGGGTCCTCACCTGCTTCGATAGCCAAACGCTTGTGGCCCATGTCCTGCAGAGCAATCACCTCACGCTTTACTTCTTCCTGTGTCAGCTTCACGCGGCGGATGTGCTTGTTTTTCAAGTGATAAGGACAGTATTCGCAGCCATTTACACAGTAGTTGGACAGGTAAAGCGGAGCGAACATGACGATACGATTGCCGTAAAAATCCTTCTTGATCTGCTCAGCCAGGGCATAAATCTGCTGATTTAAATCCTCTTCCTCGCAGTCCAAAAGCACGATGGCTTCCTTGTGGGAGAGACCTTTTCTAAGCTCAGCTTTTTTAATTATCTCTGAAATGAGCTCTCTGTTGTGCTTGTTTGCTTCGCCGTATCTAAGGCTTTCTTCGATTTCTTCGTGGCTTATGAATTCTGAAGCCACAGGTGACATGACATTATACATAATTTAACCCCTTTATAAAATATTATTGTTAATGATTTGTTACTTTTGTCGCTATGTTATTTTAATAACAATTATACTATTTACTACACTGTAACGCAATGATATACTTATCCATATGTAACAAATAATAAAAAAAATAATCAGCAGGAGAGGTACTTTATGGCTGACTTTTTAGAAAGAACAGAGCTGCTCTTTTCTCCGGAAGAAATGGAGCGTCTAAATAAAGCTACAGTCTGTGTTTTTGGAGTAGGCGGAGTAGGCGGGTATGTGTGTGAGGCCCTGGCTCGCACCGGTGTTGGCCATATGGTGCTGGTGGACAATGACACAGTGTCCGTGTCCAATATAAACCGGCAGATTATCGCTCTTCATAGTACCGTGGGACAATACAAGGTAGACGTGATGCAGGACCGTATTAAGGATATCAATCCGGAGGCCGAGGTTACTGCAAAACGCATGTTTTTCCTGCCGGAGAATGCGGACACCTTTGATTTTTCCCGGTTTACTTATGTAGTGGATGCAGTGGATACAGTATCTGCGAAAGTGGCTATTATTGAAAAATGCAAGGCCGCCGGAGTGCCTGTGATTTCCTCCATGGGAGCAGGAAATAAGTGCGACCCTTCGAAATTCCAGGTGGCAGACATCTATAAGACTGAGATGGACCCTCTGGCCAAGGTCATGCGTATCGAGATGAAAAAACGGAGAATCAAGAAGCTCAAGGTAGTTTTTTCTACGGAAAAGCCTATGGAAGTCAGGGAAAAAATAGTAAATGAAAATAAAAAAGTTACACCCGGAAGCTTGGCTTTTGTGCCTTCGGCAGCGGGTTTACTAATAGCATCAGAAGTAGTAAAGGATATAATTAAAGGCTAGAAAATGGACAAGAAGTATATAGACAAAGATTTTTATAAGAAACTGATTACCCTGGTGGCGCCTATTGTGGTGCAAAATTTCATGCTGGCACTGGTGTCGGCCACAGACGCTGTTATGCTGGGGTATCTCACACAGGACTCCATGACAGCGGTAAATTTTGCCGGGCAGGTGCAGTTTATCTTAAGCATGTTTGTGACGGGAATTGCAGCCGGGCTGGGAGTCATGGCGGCCCAGTACTGGGGGAAAAAAGATAAGGCTACTATAGAAAAAGTAGTGCCCATAGCTTTAAGACTAAATATGCTGATAGGCCTTGCCTTTACAGCCATGGCGCTTTTTGCTCCCTGGATACCTATGAATATACTGACAGATAGTGACAGCATCCGGACTATCGGCCGCGAATATCTGACATGGGTGGCCTTCTCTTATCTGCTCTGTGCCATTTCCCAGGTGTACATGGCCATTCTTAAAAATACGGGTCACACCCGTACGTGTTCGGTTATCAGCAGTACCGCAGTGGTATTGAACATAGTTCTGAATTACATATTCATTTTCGGCTTCCTCTTTGTCCCTGCCATGGGGGTAAAGGGAGCAGCGCTGGCTACTGTCAGTGCCAGACTGTACGAGCTGATTTTTGCAATTATTGCTTCTGCGAAAAAAGATCGCGTCCATGTGAGATGGAGCAAATTTTTTGCATCAGCCGGTCATGATCTGAATATGGATTTTTGGAAATATTCCTCCCCTGTTCTCTGGGCAGCGCTGGTATGGGGCTTTGCTTACTCTTCATACTCTGTGGTCATGGGACACATGGGCGAGGATGCATCAGCAGCCTACTCAGTGACAGGTATTATCAGAAGTCTGGTGGCCTGTGGCGCTCACGGCCTTTCTGCAGGTACAGGAATTCTTATTGGTAATCTCCTAGGCGCTGACGAATTTGATAAAGCCAAGGCTTATGCCAATCGCTTGGTGCTTTTGTCCTTCTATGTAGGACTCGTGATATGTGCTATAATGTGCCTTATAGCTTTTACAGTGCCTCAGCACATGACCAATCTGTCTGACACAGCCAAGGATTATCTGAGATACACTCTTATAGTTAGTGGTGTCAACGTATGTATCATGTCGCTAAATACGGTTCTTTTGGACGGTATAGCCTGCGCAGGCGGAGATTCTGCATTTGATATGAAGGGGAATCTGATCTTCATGTGGTGCTTTGGTGTGCCACTTTCATTCCTGGCAGCATTTTTGTTCAAATGGCCGGTAGAGGCAGTATTTATCTGTATATCGCTGGATGAAGTGGTAAAATTCCCATTTATGCTTAAACATCATTTTAAGTATGTATGGCTACGAAATATTACAAGATAGGATTTTCACTGCGTTCAAAAAAGGAGAAGAAAAGGAGAAGAAAGTAGATAAAATGACCAACACCAAATCCACAAAGCTTTTTATGTATGCTACTGAGTTTTTTGCCGGAATGAGCCTTATGGCGGTGGAACAGGGAGCTTCCAGACTGCTGGCACCATATTTTTCCAGCTCGCAGATTATATGGACCATCATTATCGGTACTATCATGATAGCTATGGCTATCGGAAATGTATGGGGCGGTAAGTCTGCCGATAAAAATCCCGATCCTGCTATTCTTTTCAGACGTTTAATTATAGCTTCTATCTGGATTGCCCTGATCCCTCTGGTAGGCAAATACGTGCTGATGGCTATAACAGCGGTTCTTGCCATGATATTGCCATCCAATTTCCTTGTGGCAGCGGCATTCATGAGCTGTGCTGTGCTTTTTGTATATCCTCTGGTACTTTTGGGCACAGTGACTCCCTGCCTGGTAAAGTATACCACCGGCACTCTGGAGGACAACGGCAGCACTGTAGGCTGGCTGGAAGCTTTAAATACAATCGGTTCCATTATCGGCACCTTTATTCCTACCTTTGTTACCATTCCGGCAGTGGGTACCAGCCTTACCTTTATTATTTTTGCAGCAGTTCTTTTTGCCCTGGCTCTGACATACTTTATTGGCATCAAGAAATTTTCCAAGCTGGCAGTAGCAGGTATAATAGTAATAATAGTAAGCTCCGTCTTCGGCTATAACGATTCCTTTGCTTTTTGGGAAGAGGATCTGGCTTATGAAGGCGAGAGCATGTATAATTATATTCAGGTAAAGGAAGATGATTATAACGTAATCCTTTCCACCAATGTACTTTTTGGTGTTCAGTCCATATATGTAAAGGACCGGGACCTGACAGGTATGTACTATGACTATGCTATGGCAGCGCCTTTTCTGGCAGGCTACTCGGAAAAGGATGCTCCAAAGGTACTGATAGTGGGTATGGCTACCGGGACTTATGCGACCCAGCTTACCAAGTATATTCCGGCTTCATCCATATCCGGTATTGAAATCGATGCCAAAATAGCCGCTCTTGCCAGCAAATATTTTAACCTGCCTGACACTGTAGAGGTCATTGTAGCAGACGGACGTTCTACTCTGGCTGCCTCTGATGAAAAATGGGATATCATCATGGTAGATGCATATCAGGATATTACTATTCCTTTTCAGATGTCATCAGTGGAGTTTTTTACGGAAGTTAAAAAGCATCTGACCGATGATGGAGTAATGGTGGTTAATCTCAACATGTGGTCTGAGACTGAAGGCTCCATCAATCAGTACCTTTGTGACACCATTGATTCTGTTTTCGGTGAAGTGGCTACAGTACGCGTAAATAATGGTACCAACATGGAGCTTTTTGCCAGAGTATCCGATAAAGGCGATTTCAAGGCAGAACTGGAGAATACTGTAGCAGGCATCGAAAATGCCAGCCTTAAATATATGATGGGAAGAGTGCAAAATGAAATGGAGCCTTACCATGGCACAGACCATATTCTTACTGATGACAAGGCGCCGGTAGAGCTTTTGGGCATGAAAATGATGGATGAGCTGATAGGCTCTGAAATAGACTACTATAAAAAGATTTTTAAGGAAAAGGGTTTCAAGGGACTTTTGGAGGAGCTTTTGGGACAGTAATAATCAGGACAGGCGGCGATTTTGGCCGTCTGTTTTTTGTCAAAGATTGCCCATAAAAAATATTTAAATAATTTTATTTAAGTTGTAATATTAATGAAAAAAAGTTGTGTATATAGATGAGAGGGGGTATAGACATGGAAGACGAAGCCATAGTGCAGCTGTTTTGGGACCGTGACGAGAAGGCTATCGCAGCAACGGCAGAAAAATACGGTCCTTACTGTATGTCCATAGCAGGTAATATTCTGGGTAACAGCGAAGATGCCGAAGAATGCATAAATGACGCTTATTTGAATACATGGAATTCCATACCGCCTCACAGACCACAGATGCTTTCCACATATTTGGGAAAGATTGTCAGGAACCTTTCTTTTAACAGGTACAAAAAGAAAAGAGCCGACAAGCGGGGTGGCGGACAGGTTGGCCCGGTACTGGAGGAGCTGTCGGAGGTGCTGGAGGGAAGTGGTACTCCGGAGGAAAACTGGGATGCGATCTTTCTTTTACAGACCATTAATGAATACCTTGGCGAGCTGCCACCGGACAAAAGAAAAGTATTTGTGCGAAGATATTGGTATGCTGACAGTGTTAAAGACATAGCGAAAAGATACAATCTGACGGAAAATCATGTGGCTGTTATATTGAATCGCACAAGGGAAAATTTAAGAAAATATCTTGCAGAAAGGGGGCTTTTGGATTGAAGGAAGAAAAGCTCTTTGAAACACTGGCGGAAATCAATGAAAAGTTCATATTGGAAGCTGAAGAAGAGCCTAAAATAAAAAGCTCAACTTTTCGCATAATTAAGCCGGTTTTTGTAAGGGTTATAGCGGCAGGCCTTTTTCTGGTGGTAGGAGGTGTGATGCTTGGCATTAAGCTGACCGGAGGGAATACTCCATATGGCCCTAACAGCGTACATAATCAGGGAGTAATGCCTACACAGTTTGTGCAGAATACGGATTACCCTAAAAAAGAAATGCCCTCGGGGACAACAGCGGTCTTTAATTCGTTGCAGCAATTCAGGACGGCGATGGATAAGCATAACGAAATGGGGAACATTTCATCTGTTCAGACGGAATACGATCAGGATTTATCGGTAGTTAAGGATTTCTTTAAGGCGCTTCGTATGGAAAAAAATGTTATTCCATATCTGCAGGGCAAGGAAATGCCCCTTAGGGAAGGCACAAATATCACATTTTATCTTAAGGAGGCCTACGGCCTGCCCTGGGTCTTTTATAAACCATATGTGGCTACCACAGATAATTTTTATATAAAAATCACCTTAATTCCCAACGAATATGGTGCAACCATAGGTGAGACGGCATCGGGGTTGTTGAAAAAAATAGCACCGGAAGCTGTAAATATCGGGCAGCCGGGACCTGATAACAGGAATGTTTATGAGAAGGAAATAAAGCTGCAGGGCCGTACCGTCACTGCTCTGGTACATGAGTATCTTAGTGATGACAGGAATGGATATCTGTTTATTTATAATCAAATGCTGGTGTGGGTATGCTGCAATCCTGAAATTTGGGGTGAAGAATGGTTTGCTGGCCTTAGCTTTGGAAAATAATGATAGGAGCGACTATGAAAAGACGTTTGATTTTATGCTTAATACTTGGATTAGCCTTAGTGGCTGCTGCCTGCGGAAGCAAAGATAAAGCCAATGAAACGGTGCCTTTTAATTTGTGTGAAGAAATGATGATGCACCCATCAAACGAGGCTGTGCTTTTGCGGAGTAAAGATGAAATGACGGCTTTTTTGGCAGATGAGTCTGTTTTTACAAGGGAGCCTTCACAGGAATTCACGGAAATTAACAATCGATATGATGACAATTATTTTAAACAGAATGACCTGGTGGCGCTGATCATTTGGGCTTCCTCCGGCAGTTACTATGGGTACCACTTGGGAGAGCCGGTAGAGCGTAGCGGAATATGGGTAATTGAGACCACGGGTCTGGCTCACGGGAATGTAGTGACTCATGATATGGGAAAAATATTCTGCTACTATGTGGAAGTACCCAAAAAGGCAGGAGTGACGGGGGTAAGTACAACAAATTCTTCTAATTCAGATATTTTAATTCATAGAGGTGAAAAACAGCTTACTGTCGTGCATATGGAGGGGCCCGGCCCTGACGTAATGCTTCCTACTGCCCTGGAAGACTTCTACCGGGATGAGGAGTATGTCTACAGTTTTCCGAATATTATGTCAAACGTCATTATCTGCAAGCTGTCTGATGGATCGACAATGACCTTTGCGGAAGCTTTTGAAAAGGGGATTGCTACTATTGCTGACTTGGATGCCCATGGAATCAAATACTATAAAACCAGAAAGGACCTTGAAATATCAGATCGTTGAAAATGCCTGAGCGGCTCTCGCAGGTGAAATAGACACTTACGTAGCCCCTATGTTATGCATTTAGAACACGAAAAACAAAAAAATAATATTTTCATAAGAAGGAATTCATAAAACAGACACAATATATCTGCTATACTTTAATGTGGTATATATTGCGTCTGTTTTTTTATACATATGGCGGGGAGGGAAGATGCTTCACGATAAAGACCTTAGGGAGCCGCTTTTTGAGTTTCTGGAAGAAAAATATGGCAAGGTCAGGATCTTTGAAGAAAAGGTAATGGGTTCCTCCAGAGCTGATATTATGATGGTAGGAGAGCATGAGCTCTACGGCATCGAAATAAAAAGCGATGCTGACAGCTACGCCAGACTGGAGCGACAGGCGCATGACTACAATCTGACCTTTGACTACAACATAGTAGCTGTGGGTACCAGTCATGCGGCTCATATAGAGGAGCATGTGCCGGACTGGTGGGGCGTTATCACCATGGAGGAAGTAGAAGATAAGATAGATATCTTTATGCTGCGCGAGCCCAGACTTAATCCCAGAGACCATTATATTTATGTTATAAAGAGGCAGATACAATTCCTCTGGCGGCCGGAGCTGGCTGCTCTTATGGAGAGAAATGGATTTCCCAAATATCCGGGGAAAAGCAAAAAGTTTGTTCAGGATTATCTGATAGAGCACGTAGACCACAAGGGACTCCGTGAGCAGATTTGCTATGAGCTGTTGGAGAGGGACTACGATGAGCTTTTAAAGAGGATTGCCGAATATAAGTCAAAGAAAGAGAAAAAGCCTAAGAAAGCAAAGAAACGAGGCAGAAAAAAGAAAGCATAATCAATAACAATAAAAATTATCATTGACACTTAATTCAAAGGGTGCTATAATCTCCGTCGTTGTAAGGCATGCGCTTTCAACAAATCGGGATGTAGGATAACTTGGTTATTCCGCTACTTTAGGGAAGTAGAGATTGCTGGTTCAAATCCAGTCATTCCGACTTAAAAGCTCCTGGATGAATAATCCCGGAGCTTTTTCTGTATTGTGGTTGTTATTCACAGTTACTTATTGGGATTTGTATAATTTGTTCTATAAAGAAAGGCTAATCTATGATTAAAACACTTGGAAAATCAGTGAGAGAGTATAAAAAGCCTGCTATTCTGACGCCTATTTTTATGGCCGGTGAAGTCAGTATGGAGACTATGCTCCCTCTGGTTATGGCGAAGCTTATTGACAGCCTGGAAACACAGCAGACAGGCGAACTTTTAAAGTATGGCGGCATTATGGTTGTCATTGCGCTTCTTAGTCTCTTTTTCGGAGTAATGTCAGCTCTTAAAGCTGCTGATGCCAGCTGTGGTTTCGCCCGCAATCTGAGACATGATATGTTCTATCGTGTTATGAGTTTTTCCTTTTCTGACGTGGATTCTTTTTCCACATCATCTCTGGTTACCCGTATGACTACAGATGTTACCAATCTGCAGAATGCCTTCGGTATGATGATAAGAATGGCAGTCAGAGTGCCTCTCATGTTCCTTTTTTCTATTATCATGGGCATGAGACTCAGCTGGAAAATCACCCTTATCTATATAGCTATAATTCCTTTTTTAGGTGGCGGTATCCTGTTTATTGCAAGAAGCGTACATGCTATATTCAAGCGTATTTTCAAAAAGTACGATGCTCTTAACAATTCCGTACAGGAAAATGTATCCGCTATCCGCGTAGTTAAGGGCTTTGTGCGTGAGGATTACGAGATTAAGAAGTTTGCAGAACGCTCTGAGGAAGTACGTGCAGATTTTACTACAGCAGAAAAATGGCTGGCTGCTTTCAGCCCTGTCATGACCTTCTTCATGGACGTTGCCAGCATTCTGGTTATGTATTTCGGTGCTATGATTATCGTAAAGACTGCTCACGACCCACATCCGGAGCTTACTACCGGTGAGCTTTCTTCTCTTATTGGCTACGGTATTCAGATTCTTTCTGCTCTTATGATGCTGGGTTTTGCCTTTGTTATGATTACCATGGCTGGAGAAGCAGGACGCCGTGTATGTGAAGTACTGGAGTATCAGCCTACACTGGATACGAATCCTGATGGTGAAAAAGAAGTGGCAGACGGTTCTGTAGTATTTGATCATGTATCCTTCAGATACTCAGACAATGCTAAAAAGGACGCCCTTTCAGATATAAATCTCTCTATAAAAAGTGGTGAGACCATAGGTATCATAGGCGGTACCGGTTCCTCCAAGACTACTCTGATTCAGCTGATTTCCAGACTGTATGATGCTACAGAGGGTAGTGTCATGGTAGGTGGCAGGGATGTTCGCGAATACAATCTTAAAGCTCTCCGTGACCAGGTAGCAGTAGTATTACAGAAGAATGTTCTTTTTGCCGGTACTATCAAGGAAAACATGCGCTGGGGTAATGAAGATGCCACAGATGAAGAAATCACAGCTGCCTGCAAGGCTGCCTGTGCAGATGAGTTTGTCCAGGGCTTCCCTGATAAGTATGATACCTTCATAGAGCAGGGCGGTACCAATGTTTCCGGTGGTCAGAAGCAGAGACTTTGTATTGCCAGAGCCTTGCTTAAGAATCCTAAAATCCTTATTCTTGATGACTCCACTTCTGCAGTAGATACCAAGACTGATGCTTTGATTCGTCGTTCCTTCAAGGAAATGATACCTGGTACTACCAAGATAATCATCGCCCAGCGTGTATCCTCAGTAGAAGATGCAGACAAGATACTTGTTTTAGATGGTGGCCGCATCGTGGAGAGCGGTACATCAGCAGAGCTTATTGCAGCTAATGGTATTTACGCTGAGATCTATGAGACTCAGACCAAGGGAAAGGAGGCATAAATATGGCAGAAAATACAAACAGAAGGCCTCCGGCACCGGGACCAAGAGGACGTGCCATGGGCCCCAGACCAAAGATCAAAAAAGGCGTGGTAAAGCGCCTGATTAAGTATATTTTTAAATATTACGGACCTCAGGTAATAGTAGTGGGCATCTGCCTGCTTTTATCATCCGTTTCCTCCATTGCCATGAGCGTTGTCATGAAAAATCTTATCGACAGAGTTATTGTGCCGGGTATAGCTGATGGCTGGGATTCTATCATTCCTGAGCTTATGATGGTTATCGGTAGTGTTATCATTATATATGTTATAGGCATCCTGTCTACCGCTATCCATCCACGTATTATGGCTGTGGTGACTCAGGGTACACAAAAGCGCCTTAGAGATGACATGTTCAGCAAGATGCAGACATTGCCTATCAAGTATTTTGATACTCACCCTCATGGTGATATCATGAGTACTTATACCAATGATACTGATGCTACACGTCAGCTTATAGGGCAGAGCCTGCCTTCTCTGCTCACATCCATGGTATCTACCATATCTTTGATAGGAGTTATGCTTTATTACAGCTTTTCTCTTTTTGCACTGGTTATGGTATCAGTATTTATGGTACTGGCCATCACCGGCAATCTGGGTAAAAAATCAGCAGGCTTTATGATGGGACAGCAGAAAACCCTGGCCAAGGAAGAGGGCTTCGTTGAAGAAATGATGACAGGTCTTAAGGTGGTTAAGGTCTTTACTCATGAGGAAAAGGCGAAAGACGATTTTGATAAGCTTAATGACGAGCTTTTCAACGTATCATCATCTGCCAATAAGGCCGGTAATATTTTAGGACCAATTACAAATAATGTAGGCAATCTTTTCTACGTTATTGTAGCTACAGTAGGTGGTGTTCTTTTTGCAGTAGGTGCCAAGGATATTTCCTTTGGAGCCCTGGTGGCTTCCATTAAGGATCCTGAGGTAGGCACAACTATGATTTCCAGCCTGTCACTGGGTATTGTGGTTACTTTCCTGGGCATGTTCAAGCAGATGTCCCAGATGGTGGGTCAGATGACTCAGCAGATAACAATGGTGGCTATGGGTCTCGCCGGTGCAGGACGTGTATTTGAGCTTATTGACGAAGAGCCTGAGCACGACGAGGGCTACGTAGAGCTGGTCAATGTACGTCGTGAGTCTGATGGCACTCTCACAGAGACCAAAGATCATACCAATCTCTGGGCATGGAAGCATCCTCATGTACAGGAGGGTACTGTTACCTATACAGAGCTCAAGGGTGATATAGAGCTGGAAAATGTTGATTTTGGCTATGTTCCGGAAAAACTGGTACTGGAGGATGTTACCCTTCATGCCAAGGCTGGTCAGAAATTTGCCTTTGTAGGTGCAACAGGTGCCGGAAAGACTACCATTACCAACCTTATCAACAGATTTTACGATATTCCTGATGGAAAAATCCGTTTCGATGGTATCAATATCAACAAAATTAAGAAGGCTGATCTTCGTCGTTCTTTAGGCTTGGTACTGCAGGATGTAAATCTTTTTACAGGTACTGTTATGGACAATATAAGATACGGACGTCTGGACGCTACTGATGAAGAGTGTATCGAGGCGGCCAAGCTGGCCAATGCCCACGACTTCATTACCCGCCTGCCTGAAGGCTATAATACAGAGCTTACAGGTAATGGAGCTTCCCTTTCACAGGGACAGAGACAGCTTCTTTCCATCGCTCGTGCAGCGGTAGCCAATACCCCAGCCATGATACTGGATGAGGCTACATCCTCTATCGACACTCGTACAGAGGCTCTGGTACAGGATGGTATGGATAAGCTCATGCAGGGCAGAACAGTATTTGTTATTGCTCACCGCCTGTCTACCGTGCGCAATTCCGATTCTATTATCGTTCTGGATCACGGTCACGTCATGGAACGTGGTAATCATGACGAGCTTATAGCGCAGAAGGGTATGTATTATCAGCTTTATACCGGTTCATTTGAATTGGAATAAGAAAAAATAAATATTTAATACAAAAAGATATAAAATAGTGTATAGTATAGGTGGAGAGATTTTTCCACCTATATTTTTTTATGAAGATGTATTGACAGGAGGATCAGACATATGAGACCTGAGGATAAGAAGTGGGCATCAGAGATACTTGAAAAAATAGATGCAAAGATAAGAGTTGAAGCGGAGAGAATAGGGGAAGCCATTCCCTATATTCCCAGTGCCGATGGCAGATATAAGGATGTTACCGATATAGCCTGGTGGACCAATGGATTTTACGGTGGTATGCTTTGGCAGCTTTACAATGCTACCGGCTATACTCTGTATCGTGAAATGGCAGAAAAACAGGAGCTTCGCCTGGATAAAGCCATCGAGGATTTTGACGGGCTCTATCATGACGTGGGCTTTATGTGGATGCATACAGCTGTAGCTGATTACCGTCTGACCGGCAATGAGAAGTCAAAAAGTCGTGGCATGCATATGGCCAATGTTTTGGCCGGACGTTTCAATGTATTGGGAGATTTTATTCGTGCTTGGAACGATGACAAGTCAGGATGGATGATTATTGACTGTCTTATGAATCTTTCCCTTCTTTACTGGGCATCGGAAGAGAGTAAGGATCCCAGATTTCGTGCTATAGCAGAGCGTCATGCAGCCACTGCTTTGGATAAATTGGTACGTCCCGACGGCTCCTGCGGTCATATAGCTATTCTTGACCCTATGACCGGAGAGCTTTTAGAGCTTCCCGGAGGACAGGGCTTTGAGAGTGGCTCATCCTGGTCACGTGGACAGTCCTGGGCTGTATACGGCCTGGCTATCAGCTACGCCCATACCAAGGATAAAAAATATTTGGACGCTGCCAAAAGAGTGGCTCATTACTTTATATCCAATCTTGCGATCAATGACTGGCTTCCTTTATGTGACTTCAGAAGCCCTGCAGAGCCTGTTTTGTATGATACTACAGCGGGTGCTATAGCCTCCTGTGGCTTTTTGGAAATAGCTAAACATGTGCCTGAACATGAAAAAGAGCTTTACGAAAAGGCTGCTTTAAACTGCGTAAAAGCCATGATAGATAAATTTGGAGATTTTGATTCTTCTAATGACGGCATACTGGCCGGCGGTAAGGTGGCTTATCATGATGGTGGTAAATGTCTGCAGGAGAAGATTATATATGGTGATTACTTCCTGACAGAAGCGATTCTCAGGATTCTGGAGAAGGGATTTTTCATATGGTAGAAGGACTAACTATTGAAGAGCTTTATAAGGCCAATCTTGCTGATTTTCTGGCTAAGACCAGAGAGTATATATCAACAGTGCCTTCCTGCTTTGAAGATCCGTTTTTAAACGAGGCCCTGGTGTTTTTTGAGGAAAATGAACCTGTGGAGTATTTGGCGCTTCTTTATGAGATGTCAGAAGAAGAGATAAAACGAGCTGTAAAAAATGGGGCCGACGGTGAAGCTATAGCGGAAATCTTTGTGGACTGTATAGTGACAGAAAGAAGATTTTATGAATCACTTTATAAGGATGAAAGTTTTTCCGAGAAGTCCATTAACTGGCTGCCTAAAGAAGCACAGTATAACGATTATCTTTATAGATTTGTCATGGATGGAGGCCAGGATCGGAAGCTGCTTTTAGAGGCAGCCAAGCTGAGACCGGACATGGCTAATGTTATATCGGCGTGGCTTACGATTTTTAAATAAGGGGTTTATATGGCATTTCAAACTTATCCGGATGGATATATAAAAAGCAATATTGTACTGTCTGTGGGACTTCTGGTATCCAATAACATCAAGTATATAAGACGGGCTATGGAGGGGCTGCAGCCCTTACTTAAGGCCATTCCCTCAGAGCTGATAATAGTAGATACTGTGGGTGAAGAGAAGTCTGACGGGTCATTGGCAGTGTGCAGGGAGTACACTGACAAAATCTATCATTTTGACTGGATAAATGACTTTTCGGCTGCCAGAAATGAGATTTTGAAACACTGTTCAGGCGAATGGTTTATGTTTCAGGATGATGATGAAGTCTTTGAAGATGTATCTGAGCTGATTGCTTTTTTTAAGGGGAAAGACAGGAACAAGTATAATTCCGGCTTTTATTATACATGTGATGTATTAAATGAAGAGGATACATCAAAAGGTATAGTGGGGCGTCTCATAAGACGTAAGCCGGATACACATTTTATCTGGAAAGTGCATGAGAGCTTCAATGAGTTCAATCTGCCTGCAAAGCAGTTTGAGACGAGAATACTTCATTACGGATACAAATTTGAGACTGAAGAAGAAAGACTGAAAAAATTTGATCGTAATGTGAGTATTTTGAAAGAGGAAATAAAAAATCATCCGGGAGTAGCCAAGCTTTATGGCCAGATGGTGCAGGAGCACATGGCCGTAGCCGACAAAAGAGACGAGGGCTTTGCGCTGGGAATGCAGTATCTGGATATACTTGAGAAAGAAGGATTTATTGAAACGCCCATGGCTCAGTGGATTATAGCAACGGGCTCCAGATACCATATGATGAAGAATGATGTCAACGGAATGTTGAATTATATCGATGAAGTGGTAGAAAAATATCCCCTTTCTGACTATTGCAAATTGACCTTGAATTCGAATATAATTGAGGGCGCAATTTTTCAGGGAGGCATCAAGGCTAAAAGAGTCAGAGAAGCCTGCCATGAATACTTCAGAATATACGATTTTTTTCAGATCCATCCTGACGAAAAGATGATGCAGATGCAGCTGGATTTTCCAAAATTCAGTGACGAGAATTTTATGTACAGTATGGCTGAGGCTGCAGCCCAGTATGAAAATGCGGCGAAGCATTACGATGAAGCTCTTAGTATGTGGAAAAGGGTGGATTTCTGTAAGATAGAAGAGCCGTGGAAATTTAAGGAATTTGTGCTGGATACATTACAGCATTTGGATGACTCGAAGTATCTGGAGGAATACTACAGGACTTTTATGAGGCCGGAGGTTTTTGAAAAGGGTAATGAAAAGTACCTGCCCATGGACCTGTATAAAAAGAAAGTTTTAGTAAGTGAGGACTAGTTTATGTTTCAGAGAAAAATGTTGAAAAGAGTACTGGCGGCTGTTTTTGCAGGCGTATTAACCGTTTCCTGCTTTACAGCATGCGGCAAAAACAAGGGCCTGACAGGAAAGCAGGCTGCTGAAATCGTTGATATGATGGGCATAGGCATCAATATTGGCAATAGCTTTGATTCTACCGACGGCAATCTCAAGGACGTAAAAAGCTTTGAAAGAAGCTGGGGCAACCCTTTGGTTACAGAGGCGTGGATAAAGGGCTGTAAGGATGCAGGCTTTGATACCGTCCGTATCCCTATTACCTGGTACAGAGCTTTTACCGGCGAGGAAGGCTACAAAATTTCCGAGGATTATTTTGCAAGAATTAAAGAAGTTGTTGACTGGTGCTATGATAATGAAATGTTTGTAATTATAAATATGCATCATGAAAACTGGCTGAATAACGAGAATCTTGTTACAAAAAGCAATGCCATCAAAACAGAATTTATTTGTGTCTGGGAACAGATAGCTGAATATTTTGGCGACTACGATCAGCACCTGATTTTTGAAGGCATGAATGAGCCGAGACTGGCGGGCAGCGGCGCAGAGTGGACCGGAAATGCCAAGGCATACGAAGTAGTTAACGAGTTGAATCAGGTATTCGTAGATACGGTAAGAAGAAGTAAAAAAGCGGGAAATGCAGAGAGATGCCTTATGATCCCGGGATATGCTGCCAGCTGTTCCCCTAATATCATGAAGGCTATCAAGATCCCTCAGATTAACGGGAAAGATGCTGAAAATATTATTATTTCGGTACATAGCTACACACCATACAATTTCTGTCTTTCTGATAATCAGAATACATTTACTGCACAGAGTAAGAATGATATTAATGGTGTATTTAATGCTATTAAGTCCACTTTCCTTTCCAAGGGTATCCCTGTAGTTATGGGTGAGACCAGTGCTACCAATACCGGAGACAATACTGCGGCTCGTGCCCAGTGGGCGGAGTATACAGCGCAAAAGGCTGCATCTTTCGGTATTCCTATTGTTATCTGGGACAATGGTAACGATAAAAAATCAGGCGGCGAGTGTCATGCCTGGATTAACAGACGTACAAATGTTCCCAATTACAAAGAAGTAGTTGATGCTCTTATGAAAGGCAAAGACAGCGTAAAATGGGGTAGCGCTAAATAAAATAGCTCCGCTTGCTCCCTGTTAAGTGATATAAAAATAAACTGACCTCATTCTGCTCGAGTCAAAGCTCGCAGGTCTGAGGTCGTTTTTTTTATCATTGTCACGGGCATTGTCACGGGGACGTTTCTCACTGTCAACTTTTTGTCACGGGGACGTTTCTCACTGTCAACTTTTTGTCACGGGGACGTTTCTCGCTGTCACACCTCCTGCGGAGCGCACCTTCCTGCCGGTACATACGGAAACAGCGAGCCAGGGAGCAAGCGGACCTAAAAAGTTGACAATGAGAAACGTCCCCGTGACAATTTTAGTAAAGTTTACTAAAACCACCTTGCGTTTTTACTAAAAACTGTGTATAATGCACAATGCAGAGTTAATGTCTGTTCCAACATGACGAGGAGGATAGTTCACATGGGGAATATTATGAGGCGGAAGCTGATTTCAGCTACCATGGTTTGCTGTCTGCTGGCTGGCTTCCTAGCGGGGATAGGAAGCAAAGCTCAGACAGTTCGAGCAGGAGACACTATGACACCTATACTGAAGTATGATTTTGAAGAAGTAAAGGGCGATATTATCGACAAAGCAGGAAATAATAATCCTACTGTTCACGGTAATTGCACTATTATTAATGACAGCGCCAGTGGCCGCAATGTATTGTCCCTATCAGGGAAGAGCGGCGCATACGTAGAGCTGCCCAGAGGCTTTTTTGACGGACGTAATTCTTTTACACTTTCCATGGATGTATATACCATGATGGATGATCAGAATTTCTTTACTTTTGCTCTGGGAAAAAATGATAAAAAGTATTTGTTTTTACGTACACGTCAGGGCGACAGCAGAGTGGCCATTTCTGTAGACAGCTGGGGAAATGAGCGTGACGTATCAGGCGTTAAAAAGTTTAAAAATACATGGGTCAACATTACTCTTGTGGTAAGAGATACTTATATGGCTCTGTACTTCGACGGAGAAATGGTATCAGAAAATAGGGATACCGGCCTTAAAATATCTGATCTTGGCACTGACCTTATTGCCTATATCGGCAAGTCATTTTACAGCGGAGACAATTACTTTAAAGGCTATATAGATAATTTTACAATTTATGAAGAGGCGCTTACGGCCTCACAGGTGGCAGAAATGAATGGTGTAGAGACTTTACCTTTTAATAACGTTGTTTGTGCAGATGCATACATCGTAAGATGGTCTGCTGATTATGATACAAAGACAGTAGATATCTGGTTTTCCAAGTCCAAAAGTACAGAAGCACAGTTAAAGAAGTCCACAGTGACCTTCAGACTTAATGAAGGCGTTAAGGGCAGTGATGGCGACAGTCTCACTATAGCTGATCTTCAGGAGACTACAAAGACTTTTATTGTGGAAAAAGAGGATATAGACGATATCCAGAAGTGGACTGTAAAGTCCCATCTTGCAGGCAACCCTGTACTTAAGGGACAGTTTGCAGACCCTGATATAGATGCTTTTGGCGACTATTACTATATGTACACCACCACAGATGGTTTTGACGGATGGGGCGGATATGAATTCCATTGCTTCAAATCAGCCAATCTGGTGGACTGGGAGGACTGCGGAGTTATCCTTAATGTTAAGTCAGCTCAGGTGCCTTGGGCTATCGGTAATGCTTGGGCTCCTACCATCGAGGAGAAAAATGGTAAGTACTATTTTTACTTCTGTGCTAAGCGTCAGAATGGTGACTCCTGTATCGGTGTAGCTGTGGCAGATGCTCCTGAAGGTCCATATACAGCTACTGCGGAGCCTTTACTTACTCCTGAACAGGTTAAGGCTGCAGGCTGTGCATGCGGTCAGACTATTGACCCATCTATTTTTACGGATGATGATGGCGTAAGCTATATGCTTTTCGGTAATGGCGCTCCTACTATCATTAAGCTCAATGATGACATGGTATCAGTAGACTGGTCCACATGTAAGAATTATAAGGGTGCCAACGATTTCCGTGAGGCAATTACCGTTACCAAGAAGGACGGCGTATATCACTTTACATGGTCATGTGATGACACAGGATCAC
The DNA here is from genome assembly GCA_045616485.1 of Lachnospiraceae bacterium. Taxonomy (GTDB): domain Bacteria; phylum Bacillota; class Clostridia; order Lachnospirales; family Lachnospiraceae; genus RGIG3528. The sequence goes on along the minus strand of JAZLGU010000065.1, from coordinate 92,392 downwards.
CAAAGTACCACGTAAATTATGGTGTATCCGACAGCATATATGGTCCTATTGATTATAAGTATACTATTCTTGAGGCTGATAGCGATAACGGTATCCTGGGCACAGGTCACCACTGCATGCTTCAGATTCCCGGACAGGATGAATATTATATTGCATATCATAGATTCTTTACACCTATTGGCTATTATACCGGTGCCTATGGCATCCATAGAGAGACATGCATTGATAAAGTAGAATTTGATGCTTCTACAGGCCTTATGAAGGTGGTAAAGCCTACACTGGAGGGCGTAGCTCCCAGATTTTTAAAGGATTCCGGTGAGACACCTTCTGATGGACAGGCAGCACCTACTCCGGCAGCCGGCGAGAAAGCACCGAATACTGAGAAAAAGCCGGTACCTGTAGGTTTATTTGCAGGTATTGCAGCCGGCGTACTGGCTGTTATTGCAGCTATAGTTGTGATTTTTAGAAAAAAGAAATAGGTATCATATGAAAAAGAAAATTTTGTACTTACTCACAGTTGCAATGCTGGCAGTAATGTTGATAGGATGCGGGAAAAAGAGACCTGCAGGAGAGCCTGGCGGGACATCTGAGTCTACCGGGACACCTGAGCCTACTCCTCCTGCGACAGAGGCTCAATATACAGATTATCTGATGGTATATTTTACAGGTAATGGTGGCGGTCAGGAGCAGATTTATTTCGCCCTGTCTGAGGATGGCCTCAATTGGAATAAAACAAATCTGGGACAGGCTGTTCTTAAATCCAATGTGGGAGAAGGCGGAGTCAGAGATCCATACATTTTCCGGACACAGGAAGGAAAGTTTATTATTATTGCTACAGACCTTTGTATTGCAAAAAATGGTGACTGGTGGAGAGCACAGTCTGCAGGCTCCAAATGTATAGTTATATGGGAGTCAGACGATCTGGTAAATTGGTCTGAGCCCAGACTGGTTAAGGTCAATTCAGATGATGCCGGATGTACATGGGCTCCCGAAGCTTTTTACGATGAGGAAAAGGGAGACTATATTGTTTTCTGGGCATCTCGTGTGGCTTCCAAGAATTTTGATTACCAGCGTATTTACTATGTTCGTACCAAAGATTTTGTGACATTTACAGAGCCTGAAATATGGATTGATAAAGGTACTGATACTATCGATACCACAGTTCTTAAGGTAGACGGTCATTACTACCGTTTTACAAAATATGAAGGCACCAGCAGGGTTATCCTGGAGGACAGTGACTCACTTTTTGGCAACTGGGTACAGGTTTTCTCGGCTGCATATTTGTCCAAGACTTCGGGCATAGAGGGTCCTTTTGCCTTTGCTTTGTCAGAAGAAGATGTGGTAGGCGATTATAAGTGGATACTGGTAGCAGATGCTTATGGTGGCAGCGGCTACTATTCCATTGGTATTTCCGACCTGGATCGTGGGACCATGAAGAAGGTGACTTCTTCCATGCCTACTCCTATTGCCAGACACGGTGCAGTGCTCAATATTACCCACGAAGAGTATCAGAGGATATACGATAAATGGGTGGCCAAGTATGAAAAATAGTTTGTTAAAAACTTACCAATAATGGTAAAAAATTAGCAACTGTTTTGGTAAAAATAGTAAACTTTTACTTGAATATTTAGTAAAATTACTATAAAATTATTAGTATAAAAAGGGGTATTTATACTTCTTGAAATAAAAGAAAGTGGGGACACAAAAATGAAACTTAAAAAAGTTTTAGCCGCTGTTCTTGCCACAGCGATGGTAGCAACATGTGTTGCAATGCCAGTAAAACAGGCACATGCAGAAGAGTCTGTAAAGACTATGTATGCAGATACTCCTGAGGGAGATGGCTACACAGTAGAGTATTTAGGCCATTGGGTAGATCCTTCTACAAACACAGCCCGCCTTATTGATAACAGAGGTTATATGGGTGGCAGCACAGAGTCTCTTGAGGCATACACAGCGGGTCATAAGGCTGTAGGTAATGCCGGTGATTCCAAGGGACAGCCGGGTAAGGCATTTGCTCAGATTATCTTTACATTTAATGTAGAGAAGGCTGGCGAGTATACAGTAAATTTCCATTATGCAGCTCAGTTCAAGTCTGCTACACAGCCCAGATCTTTTGCATATATGGTAAATGCTGAGAACGATGAGTATGCTGAGGGTGTTCAGTATCATCAGTACGAGTACACCAATTCCGCAAAAAAGGATGACGCTGATGTTTTAGCTATTGTAGCTGATCTTAAGGCTAAGGGCATTGTAGGTGATGGCGGTATTTGTGACGCAAGCTCTGCAGACGGCAATGCTGGCTGGTTCAAGATTGTAAAGCAGGAGGCTACAATCACCCTTAAGGCTGGTGAGAATAAGATAGCTATTTGTTCTCCTTCCGATTTTGATGATGATTCTATCAAGGCCATCAATTTCTATGCTGTAGATTATGTACTTTCCAAGGCTGCTGATGCTGATAAGGTTAAAGTAGACGAGGATGCATTACTTTTTGATTTAGTTCTTGAAGAGGATATGCAGTACTTTGATGCTGCTGTTCAGGACAAAGAGATGACTCTTAATGGCGAAGTTATCAGCAACAAGTGCCTTGGTCTTAAGCCAAAGACTGTAGATGATAAGGACAAGGCTAAGGTATCCTATACAGTAGAAGCTGAAAAGGCTGGTACATATGATATCGAAGTTGTTTACAATGCAAAGGGTGACAACAGACCTATAGCAATTAAGGTAAATAACGCAGCTGCACAGGATGTACAGCTGGCAAGCACCGGCTCTGATTATTCAACATGCGGCGTAAAGAAGATCAGCGTTCATCTTAACAAGGGTGCTAACGTTATCACAATTATGCCTGCAAGCACATATGATAATGATGCTGTTAAGACACCAAACCTTGTATCTGCAAAGGCAGTGCTGACTCAGGCTGATGCACCTACATCTCCTGACACAGGCGTAGCTTCCGTTGTTATTCCTGTAGCTGCTATTATGCTTCTTTCAGGTGTTATGGCTGTTAGAGTATTAAAGAAAGAAGAAAACTGATTTTGTAAAATAAGACGTAAAACGTCTAAATAGTAAAAAGGCCCGCAGGCAATACCTGCGGGCCTTTTTTAAAATAATATTATTGATTACTTATTCATTTAAGAAAAGTGCGCCATCTACTGTACCCTGCTGCTCACATTTTTCTACCCAGAATTTAAGTGAATCTACAGCGATACTCATTTGCTCAAGATTTTCTCTGATGCGCTTAAAGTCTTTCAGCTCATCATCTGTGATACGACCATCTACGGTGATTTCCACAAAACGATTTTTCTCTGCATTGAAGCGCTCCATGGACGCCAGTGTCTCCAGTACTATCTGTGACAGCTCCTTGACCTTGACCTCTGGGGTATACTTCATACCGATAGCACACTCATGAGTGCAGTAGTAATTGCAAAGCTCAGGACGGCGATAGCACTCAGACATAGCCAGCACTTCTTCAGGGCGGGCGTAGCTGCGCTCACTTTCGATCTTTTCTATACGGTCTGCTGAGACAAACTCCATGAGCTCGCCGGCCTTTTCACGGGTAAGTCCGCATTCCTCACGGGACTCCTGATATATATTCTTGTTTTCTTTGATTGATCTCTTTCCCATTACGCCTCTCCTTGGTAATAACATGCTTTATTTTGCTTTTATAGCAAAATAACATGGAATATTTTACAATATGTGCCAAATGATGTAAAGCTTTTTTCAAAAGAATGTATTGAATCTGGTTATAAAATAAGGTTTATAACAAAAGGAAAAAGCGTCGACCTGGGAAGTCGACGCTTTAGGAGAAGGTATTTTTGTTACTTATGGGGTTGTAGCAAAAACTATATATAATGTATTGGGGTTTACGAGTGTGTATTATAGCACGATTTCGCTGTAAGTGTTCACAAACATGCATCTAATTTCAATAACTTTTTGTGCAAGATGCACAAGAAATAGGTGCAAAAGCTCCATTTTAGCCCTAAAATAGGGATTGGCGGAAACTAAATCACGAAAAAGGAGTTTCTTAAATAAGTATAAAAATGGCGGGAAAATTGTAAAAAGTTAAAAATAGGCCACATTTTTTTTGTAAAAAACAGGGGTTTTTAACCTATTTTAATTGACGATAGGCTCACTTTAAAGTAAAATATTAAGGAATGGGCGTATGCCCTTTAGATTTTAAGTATAACCTACATAGGAGGCCATGTATGTCTTTTTCCAAGACAGGAACAAAAGTTCCACATAACAAGAATACAGCAGCTATGCCCCCTGTCAGAATGGGTGTTCCGGCACATATCGTGTTGCCAGTTTCCATGCATATTGGTAAGCCTGCCGCTCCGGTAGTCAAGATCAATGACCATGTAAATGTTGGTACTCTGGTAGCTGAGAGCACAGGTCCTGTTTCATCACCTGTTTACAGCTCAGTGTCCGGTACTGTTAAGAAGATTGATTCCATACTGACAGCAGGTGGTTCATTCTGCCAGGCAATTTTTATTGATTCTGATGGTGAGCAGACCATCGACGAGAGTATTACACCACCGGATGTTCACGACTACGATTCCTTTATTGCAGCCGTAAGAAAATCAGGTATTGTAGGTCTTGGTGGAGCAGGCTTCCCTACTGTTGTTAAGCTTGATGTCAAAGATATCAGCCGCATTAAGCACCTGATTCTTAACGGTGCTGAGTGTGAGCCATATATCACATCAGATACACGTACCATGATTGACGACGCAGAAGATGTAAAGATGGCTGTTCAGCTTTTCGAAAAATATCTGGGTGTCAAGGATGTTCGCATCGGTATAGAGGGCAATAAGCCTAGAGCTATCGAGAAAATGAGACAGACATTTGCGGATGATGCAGCTGTTCAGGTAATTACTCTTCCCGGCGTATATCCACAGGGTGCAGAAAAAGTTATTATCCGTAATACTGTTGGCGAAATTGTACCTGCCGGCAAGCTGCCTATTGATGTGGGTTGTATTGTATGCAATGTTACCACCATGGCAGCCATCGCCAAGTATATTCGTACAGGTATGCCTCTGATCGAGAAAATCGTTACAGTAGATGGCAGTGCAGTTAAAAAGCCTAAGAATGTTATCGTTCCTATTGGTACACCGATTTCTGATGTTGCAGATTTTGTTGGCATCGATATGGAGCAGGTAGGCAAGATTCTTATGGGCGGCCCTATGATGGGTATTTCCGTACCTGATACTACAGCACCTGTAGTTAAAAATAATAACGCGCTTACATTCTTCAATCTGAAGGATGCAGTGGCACCTGTTCCTACTCAGTGTATCCACTGTGGCAGATGTGCAGAGCGTTGTCCTATGAATCTTACTACATTTGCTATTGCAAGAGCATATGCAAAAAATGATGTAGAAGAGCTGGCACGTTTAAGAGTAGATGTTTGCTGTGAGTGCGGCAGCTGTTCATTCGTATGTCCTGCAAAGCGTCCTCTGGTAGAGATCAATAAGCTCTCCAAGTCTATGGTACGTGATTATCAGGCAAAACAGAAAGCAAAGGAGGCAGAAAAGAAATGAATAAACTTCATATAGCAGTTTCTCCACACTTCCATGCTCCTGTTACAACACAGCGCATTATGCTTGATGTTATTATTGCACTTCTTCCTACTACTATTGCCGGCACAGTAATTTTCGGCATTCGTTCTCTGGCTGTTATTGCCACAGCAGTAGGTTTTGCAGTACTTTCCGAGCTTATTTTCAATTTATGTTGCAAAAAGCCTGCAACAGTGCAGGATCTTTCTGCCGTAGTTACCGGCTTACTGCTGGCTCTTACATTACCTGCAAATATTCCACTTTGGCAGGTGGCACTTGGTTCTATTTTTGCCATCGTCATTGTTAAGGGCGCATTTGGTGGTATTGGTCAGAATTTTGCCAACCCTGCCATTACAGCCCGTATCTTCATGCTGATTGCTTTTGGCGAGATGACTGAGGCTCCAAAGCCTACAGCTTATGTGCTTAAGCTTGTTGGCATCACAGATGTAGATGCAGTATCATCTGCTACACCTCTTGCACAGTATATGGATGGTCTTAATATCTTCCAGATGCTTTTCGGCGTACATGCCGGTGCTATCGGTGAGGTTTGTACAGTAGCTCTTCTTATCGGCTTCATTTATCTTCTGGTAAGAAAAGTAATTACATGGCACACACCGGTTTGCTTTATTGCTACTGTATTCCTTTTCACTCTTCTTCTTACAAGACTTGCAGCAGTATCACTTTTCTATACTATGGCTGGTGGTGTTTTCATCGGTGCTATTTTCATGGCAACAGACTACGCTACTACTCCTACCCGTCCTGCAGGCAAGGTAATTTTTGGTGTTCTTGCAGCTATTATTACCGTTATGATCAGACGCTATGGCAGCCTTCCTGAGGGTGTAAGCTATGCTATTCTTCTTATGAATATCCTTACTCCTTACATTGATAAGTGGACTCTTAAAAAGCCATTTGGTGTAAATGTTAAAAAGGAGGACAAGTAAATGGAAAATAAGCCTTCAGCTTTACAGACCTTTACAAAGGGCCTGATTAAAGAGAATCCTGTATTTGTACTGGTTCTCGGTACCTGTCCTACTCTTGCTACTACCAATAATGTAAAGGGTGCAGTCTCCATGGGACTTGCAGCAACAGTAGTACTTATTTGCTCCAATTTAGTTATTTCCTTACTCCGTAAGATTATTCCTGATAAGGTGCGTATACCTTGCTACATCGTAGTTATTGCAGGTTTTGTTACTGTGGTACAGATGCTTATGCATGCATATTTGCCTGAGCTTTATGATCTGCTTGGTGTATATCTGGCACTTATAACAGTTAACTGTATTATCCTGGGACGTGCTGAGATGTTTGCGTCCAAGAATGGTCCTGTAGCTTCCATGTTGGATGGTCTGGGCATGGGTCTTGGTTTCACACTGGCCCTCTTCCTTATGGCTACTATTCGTGAAGTATTTGGAGCAGGCGCTTTCTGGGGCATGCAGATACCTGGTATTTCCAATTTCAAGGTTAGCTTCCTTACACAAAGCCCGGGTGGTTTCCTTGTATTTGGCCTTCTGATTTCTATCGTAACAGTTATATCTACTAAGATGGGCAAGAAAGCTCCTGAGCTGGGCTGTGCAGGATGTCCTGCAGCTGCTCATTGTACAGCAAATAAAGAGACCTGTGGTACTCCCGATCCTACAAAGACCGGTGAAGTTACAGAGACTAAGTAAAGGAGGCGGGCAAAATGGCAAAAGAGCTTATTATTATTCTTATGACATCAGTACTTGTTAATAACTATGTACTGAACAGATTCCTTGGTATTTGCCCTTTCCTTGGCGTATCAAAGAAAATTGATCAGGCAGTAGGTATGGGCGTTTCCGTTATTTTCGTCATGCTGCTTGCTACCTGTGCTACATGGCCTATTCAGACATTCATACTGGGAGAAAAGTATGAATATCTGCAGACTATTGTATTTATTCTTGTTATTGCAGCACTGGTTCAGTTTATCGAGATAGTTCTGAAGAAGTATATTCCTGCTCTGCATAAGAGCCTCGGCGTATATCTTCCTCTTATCACTACCAACTGCGCTGTTCTTGGTGTTACTATTAACAACATTTCCGACGGTTACAATTTTGTAGAGTCACTTGTAAGTGCTCTTGGCTGTGGTTTAGGCTTCCTTCTGGCAATGGTCCTTTTTGCAGGCGTTCGTTCCAGACTTGACAGCCCTGCTACTCCAAAGGCATTTAAGGGCCTTCCTTCCACACTCATTGCTGCATCAATAGTTTCCATGGCATTTATGGGCTTCTCCGGAATCATTGATGGTCTGTTCAAATAGGAGGTGGAAGAATGGAAATTGTTATCGCAATAGTAGTCGTAGGTGTGACCGGTCTGGTAGCAGGTGTTCTTCTTGCTCTTGCATCACATTTTATGGCAGTTAAAGTAGATGAAAAATACGCAAACATTCGTGAGTGTCTCCCTGGTGCCAACTGTGGTGCCTGTGGTTATACAGGCTGTGACGGCTATGCTGCAGCTCTGGCAGATGGCTCTGAAGACAAGACCAATCTTTGTGTTCCCGGTGCAGATGCTGCTGCTAAGAAGCTTTCTGACATCATGGGTACAGAGTTTGCCGATGTAGAAGAGCAGGTTGCTTTTGTAAAATGTAATGGTAACTGTGATGACAGTAAGCGTCGTGCAGAGTATGATGGCGTACAGAATTGTAAGTCAGCTGCCCTTATTTACGGTGGACCTGAGGCGTGTTCATACGGATGTCTTGGATTTGGTGATTGTTCTATAGCCTGTCCTGAAAATGCCATCTGCATGGACAATGGCATTGCAAAAGTGGACATCAGAAAATGTATCGGTTGCGGCATTTGTACTCGTACATGTCCAAAGCATATTATTTCTCTTGTGTCTGTTAAGGCTAAGACTATTGTTCAGTGTTCTTCTACAGCAAAGGGCGCAGTTACCCGTAAAGAATGCGAGAACGGCTGTATCGGCTGTATGAAGTGCCAGAAAGTATGTGAGCAGGGTGCTGTTATGGTTGTAAACAATCTTGCTACTATTGATTACACAAAGTGTAACGGCTGTGGTGCTTGTACAAAAGAGTGTCCTGTTGGCTGTATCAAGCCTACAGACTTTGCTGAGAGCTATGGCGCAAAGCATGCTATGTAATTAAATATAATATAAATCTCAGGGCTTTAATATTTACCGGATTGTGCGGTAAGTATTAAAGCCCTGAGTTTTTTTATATACATTCTGAGGTTGTTGCGTGGCCGGTAGCATATTCAAAATTGTATTTTACTATGCCCAGGTCAATCTGGGTAAACATACCCAAAGGAACCGTTATTTTGGCCAGTTCCCCTTTTCGTGCAATAAAAAACTTCTGTTGATTTAGGGCGGTAGGAGCCAGGAGAGCAGCTTTAACGCCTTCCTTATACCAGTGTGGATCATCCTCTGAAAGTACAATAGCCGATTTCATATTTCTGTTTTTATGTGGTATACCCTGATTAACACCATAGCCCAAAGAAATCAATATAGCCTGCTTTTCACCAGGGCCGATTTTGGCCTGACTTTTGCCGTGAGTGATAGCTACCCAGCAGGTGTTAAGTCCTATCTCCTGAGCGGTCAACACCAGCTGCTGTCCGTAGTAACCTGCCTTTTCATCCAGTGCATCCCCCTCCGGACCTATTATAGCGATATAATTTCTCACACCTTCAAATCTACCGTAAAAAGCCAGCAGGCTGTCAAAACACCGAGGCTCATCGTATAATATCTGAATATTGAGTCCGGAATTAGCATTGATTTCAGAACAATTTTTATCGAGTATCTTTCTTTTTTCCTGTGGAATTTTGATATCCAGATAGCGCCTTACGCTATGTCTGGCTTCAATAATTTCCATGGCTGTCATTTTCTTTCCTCCGGAATAATTGGTAAATAACCGAATCTATCTGTCTGAAATTTATTGGAACAGTTACAAAAAGATTGGCATAGATGGCATTGTATCACATCTTAACATTTTCGTAAAACAAAATGTTAAATAAAAATTAAAACTTCTGTCTTCCTTTGCTTTTCTAAAGGAGTGTATATATACTCATATAATAATAATTCTTGCGAGGTGGACAATGGAGATAAAGGGATACACATACGGATATGGCGGAAAACATGGTGACTACAGAAGTGCGGCCGGTGTAGAGTCTCAGGAGCTTATGTACGAGCTGGGTATAAATTGGATGTGTCTGGCAGTAGCGGTTACTCAGGACACCTACCATTCCACCAGAATGACCTTTGATTTTAAAAACAATTCTTCTGATTGGGATATAATGGCAGCTGTAAACAGGGCTCATGAACACGGTGTGAAAGTCTGCTTAAAGCCTATGGTCAATTGCCGGGATGGAATATGGAGAGCGCTTATTGACTTTCCGGATGAGGACATGCATGGCAATGATGTGTACTGGGCCGAATGGTTTAAAAATTATACAGCATTTCTTATGCATTATGCGGAGATTGCAGAGGAGCTGGGCTGCGAGATGTTTTGTATAGGCTGCGAGATGCTGGGGACTGAACGCAAGGAGAAATACTGGCGTGATACTATTGCCGAGGTGAGAAAAGTCTACCACGGGCCATTGGTCTATAATACAAATCACGGAAAAGAAGAAGTGGCCAAGTGGTTTGATGCCTTGGATTATGTGGGCACTTCGGCTTACTATCCTGTGACCAGAGGGTGCACAGAGGCGAGTCGTGACTACATGGTGGCGGAATGGGAAAAAATCCGGGACCGTTTGGCAGGAGTATCTGAACGTATAGGTAAAAAGATTATTTTTATGGAAATAGGCTGCAGAAGCGCTAAGGGATGTGCTGCTATGCCATGGGATTTTTCCCATAAAGATTTACCTAAATCCGATGAGGAACAGGCAGATTTTTACGATTCTTGTATTGAAGTAATGCATAACGAGCCCTGGTTTGCAGGATTTTTCTGGTGGGATTGGTCCACAAAGATATACAATACATTGGAAGAGGCGGAAAAAGATTTGGGCTTTAATATCCATCTGAAGAAAGCAGAAGAAGTGGTAAAGAAGTGGTATAAAGAAATATAAAAAGAGAAATTAAGATATTAGCACTCACCTCTTGACAGTGCTAACAAAAGGTGATATAACGAAGTCAACAAAGGGAAAAAGGTTGGCTTCGTTTTTTATAGCCAACTATCGCACTGTGACAGGAGGTGCAGATATGAATATAAGTAAATTCACACAAAAATCAATGGAAGCGGTAAATGGCTGTGAGAAACTGGCTTATGATTACAGCCATCAGGAGCTGGTACCGGAGCATCTGCTTTATTGTCTTCTGCAGGATGGCGAGGGACTGATCCCCAGACTCCTGGAAAAGATGGAGATAGACCCGGCTGTTTTTTCAGCTCAGGTAGAAGGACTGTTGAGAAAACGTCCAAAGGTATCCGGTGGTCAGGTATATGTGGGAGATAAGCTGAATAAAGTCCTTATTTATGCTGAGGATGAAGCTAAAAAGATGGGAGACACCTATGTTTCCGTAGAGCATCTTTTCCTCTGTATCCTAAAGCATGGTGGCAGCGAATTACAGCAGCTTTTCAGAGATTTCCGACTGGACAGAAACAGATTTTTACAGGCTCTGCAGGAGGTACGTGGCAATCAGAGGGTGACTACGGACAATCCGGAAGGTACTTATGAAGCTTTGGAAAAATATGGTGTAGACCTGGTGGAAAGAGCCCGTGCTCAAAAGCTGGATCCTGTTATCGGTCGAGACAGTGAGATACGAAATGTAGTACGTATTCTATCCAGAAAAACAAAAAATAATCCTGTACTTATTGGCGAGCCGGGTGTTGGTAAAACAGCGGTAGTAGAGGGACTGGCTCAACGTATTGTGGCCGGAGATGTACCGGAAGAGTTGAAGAATAAGACTATTTTCTCCCTGGATATGGGAGCCCTGGTAGCGGGAGCCAAGTATAGAGGTGAATTTGAGGAAAGGCTAAAAGCGGTACTGGATGAAGTGAAAAATTCGGACGGAAGGATTATTCTCTTTATCGATGAGCTTCATACCATTGTTGGAGCCGGTAACGCTGAAGGCTCCATGGATGCAGGTAATATGCTGAAGCCTTTGTTGGCCAGAGGTGAGCTCCATTGTATAGGCGCTACCACTCTTAATGAATACAGAAAGTATATAGAAAAGGACGCTGCACTTACCCGTCGTTTCCAGCCGGTGCTGGTATCAGAGCCTACTGTAGAGGATACGATATCCATTTTACGAGGCCTTAAAGATCGATATGAAGTCTTCCACGGCGTTCGTATTACTGATGGCGCCCTGGTGTCTGCAGCAGTACTGTCTCACAGATACATATCAGACCGTTTCCTGCCGGATAAGGCCATTGACCTGGTGGACGAGGCCTGCGCTTCCATTAAAGCGGAGCTGAATTCCATGCCTTCAGAAATGGATGAAGTGCGTCGTCGCATTATGCAGATGGAGATAGAAGAAGCAGCTCTTAAAAAAGAGACTGATCAGAAGTCTGCAGAGAGACTGCTGAATCTGCAAAAGGAGTTATCTGAACTTCGGGATGAATATAATGTGGTAAAGGCAAAATGGGAAGGAGAAAAGGCCCAGGTAGACCGTATCACCAAGGTGCGAGAGCAGATAGAGGCAGTAAATGCTGAGATAGCCCAGGCAGAGAGAAAGTATGATCTGAACAGGGCGGCCGAGCTTAAATACGGTCAATTGCCGGCACTGCAGAAAGAGCTGGCTGAGCTGGAAGAAAAGAGTAAGACAAGGGAAAACGAGCTGGTACATGAAGCTGTGGATGAGGACGAGATAGCTGAAGTAGTAGCCCGCTGGACAGGTGTTCCGGTTAATAAATTGACAGAAGGCGAGAAAACAAAGACCTTACAGCTGGGAAATGAGCTGCATAAAAGAGTAGTAGGTCAGGATAATGCAGTAGAAAGAGTAGTAGATGCTATTTTAAGGTCAAAAGCAGGCATTAAAGACCCGGATAAGCCCATAGGTTCCTTCCTTTTCATGGGTCCTACAGGCGTAGGTAAGACTGAGCTGGCCAAGAGCCTGGCAGCATCACTTTTTGATAACGAGCAGAATATGGTCCGTATAGACATGAGTGAATATATGGAAAAGCACTCTGTATCCAGAATGGTAGGAGCGCCTCCGGGATATGTGGGCTATGAAGAAGGCGGCCAGCTAACTGAGGCAGTTCGTAGAAAGCCTTATTCAGTAGTGCTTTTTGATGAGATAGAAAAGGCACACCCGGATGTTTTCAATATCATGCTTCAGATACTGGATGATGGCAGGGTCACTGATTCTCAGGGGCGTACTGTAGATTTTAAAAATACCATAATTATCATGACTTCCAATATTGGCTCTCAGACTATATTAAGCGGCATCGAGGAGGAAGGACGCATTACCGAAAATACAGAAAACATGGTAATGAACGAGCTCCGTGGGCGATTCAAGCCGGAATTTCTGAACAGACTGGATGAAATAATATTATTTAATCCTTTATCCAGAGATAATGTAGATGGCATTATGGACTTACTAATTGCCGATCTGAATAAGAGACTGGCAGATAAAGAAATGAAGATTGTTCTGACTCCTGCAGCAAAAAACAGAGCCGTAGCAGAAAGCTACGACCCTGCATATGGTGCAAGACCACTGAAACGTTATCTCCAAAGAAGTGTTGAGACCATCGTTGCCAGGGCCATTCTGGAAGGTAAAGTAGGCGCTGATGGTACAATTACTGTAGATGATGTGGACGGAAAACTGATGGTTATATAGTATTACATCATCCAAAAATAAACATATATACGACTCCAAGTATTTCTCTTATGAAATATGTAGGAAAAAGGTAAAAAGGCGTATGGGCGCTGACTGCGCCATATTCAATACCCTGGGCCTTCGCGATCATTTGAGCACGACATTCATGGTACTCATTGGTGGCGATGGCCACTTTTTTTGACAAATTATGGTCATCTATAATCTTCATGGAGTACTTGAAATTCTCGACGGTAGAAGTAGACTCGGATTCCAGGTAAAGACGGGAAGCATCTATCCCCTTCTGAGTCAGACTATTGTACATACATTGCGCTTCGCTGATAAGCTCATCGGAGCCCTGCCCGCCGGAAAGAACAGCTACTGCATCGGGATGGGCTGTCAGATAATCATAAGCAGCATCTATCCTGGTACGAAGCATCTGTGTGGGCTGATCGCCACGTACCCTGCATCCAAGCACAATGAGAGTTGCATTATCTGCAGATTTTTTTAAAGAAGCTGAGATGATAATGCTGGAAACGAAGCCCATAAAAACTATACCAAGAATAAAAAGAATCAGAACTATTTTATAAATTACGTGCCCCCGGCAGTTGATTATCTGTTTTTGGAAAATGCCATAAAGAAGAAAAATCAAGGTAAGTCCCAGACCTACAGCTGTCCCTGAGTTAAATGAGCTTCCTCGAAACAGCGGATTGATAAAGAAAAACAGGCCCGAAGCACCTAATACAAAAGCTAAAATTCTCAAAAATATATCCATTTTTTTCAACCCCTTTAGTTTTTTTTCTGTATAATCATAAACTTTAAATGGGGTAAATGCAAGAATATCGGGAATATTTGCCGATAATTAATATGTAAGCAAATCCGGCAACATCTGCTTGACAAGAGAGGATTTGGGTGCTATCATACAATGCCCCGATGGGGAAAAAATAATGGGAGATGAAATATGAACAAATATGATGTAATTATTGTGGGTGCTGGTCCTGCCGGTATTTTTACCGCTCTGGAAATGATTAAGAAGGGCAGTACCAAAAAGATTTTGATTATTGAAAAAGGTCAGCCTATTGAGAAGAGAAGCTGCCCCAAGAGCAAAACAGGGCATTGCATGAACTGTAAGCCATGTGCCATCACAACAGGCTTCTCCGGTGCAGGCGCTTTTTCCGATGGTAAGCTGTCTCTGTCCTACGAAGTAGGTGGAGATTTCCCTACTCTTATTGGAGCTGACAAGGCACAGGATCTTATTGACTATACAGATTCCATCTATTTGGAATTCGGAGCAGATACTCATGTTGAAGGGGTTTCCAATCCTGACAAGGTAAAAGAAATCAGACGCCGTGCCATCAAGGCAGGCCTTAAGCTGGTAGATTGTCCTATACGCCATCTGGGTACTGAGAAGGCTCAGCAGCTCTACGGCGATATCGAGAAATACCTCCAGGCACATGGCGTTGATATGATTTTTGGCCATGACTGCGAGGACCTTATTATAGACGATGGTGTGTGCAAGGGCGTTATGCTGAAAGAGGCCGCAGGACAGGTGGAGTATGCAGCAGAGAATGTTGTAGTAGCTACAGGTCGCCGTGGTGCTGAATGGCTGGAAAAATTGTGCGCCAAGTATGATATTGCCCACAAGCCGGGCACTGTTGATATCGGAGTACGTGTAGAAGTAAGAAATGAAGTTATGGAAGAAGTAAATGATGTTCTCTACGAGTCCAAGCTGGTAGGCTACCCACTTCCTTTCAAAAACAAGGTACGTACATTCTGTCAGAACCCCGGTGGCTTTGTCAGTCAGGAAAATTACGACAATAATCTGGCAGTGGTAAATGGCCACTCCTACAAGGAGCTTAAGTCCAATAATACCAATCTGTCCATCCTTTGCTCCCACAATTTCTCCATACCTTTTAACAAGCCTATCGAATATGCTCAAAAGGTAGGAGAGCTTACCAATATGCTGGCCAATGGACAGATTCTGGTACAGCGCTACGGAGATATTCTGGATGGAAAGCGTACCTGGGAAAAAGAGCTGGCTTTCAGTAATGTAAGACCTACTCTTCCTGATGCGGTAGCAGGTGATATTACAGCGGCTATGCCTTATCGTGCCATGACCAATATCATTAACTTTATTCAGGCTATGGACTACGTAGTTCCGGGCTTTGCATCTACAGAGACCCTGCTCTACTCACCTGAGCTTAAGTTTTATTCCAACAAGGTTAAAATGGAGCCTGACCTTACTACCAACGTTAAAGGACTTTACTGCCTGGGAGATTCCAGCGGCTGGACCAGAGGCCTTATGATGGCTTCTGCCATGGGTGTCCTTATGGGTAGAAAATTTGCAGAAGAAAAGTAAAAAATGAATAAACAGAAAGAAGCGTTTTCCGAAAGGAAGGCGCTTTTTTTATACAAACTGAATAAAAATGGCAGGTGAAATAATACATATTGACGAAAAAGCGTAAGCGCTTCGCCTAAACGTTGACCGTGAAAAGTCCTGGGAGTATGCTTTATACAGACTTTGGAAAGGAGTTTTTTATGAAAAAAACAGTAGGTGTTCTTGACGATGTAGTGGAATATGGTCAGCGACTGGTAGCAACTATCAATACTCGCAAAGGTTCTAGTCTAAGCGCCACTTTCATTTCCGACCCCTTTGAGGTGAAAGAAAAAATAGCAGACCATAAGCTGCAGCTGCTGCTGGTATCTGAACAGTATGCTTGTCAAATGGAAGGTGCATCCATACCAATGTATATCCTTGTGTCGGACCTGCAAAGGAACGACTCGCCGGACCCAAGCGAAAAAGTGATATCCAGATACAGCAATGTGAACGATATTGTGGAAAAACTCCTTTCCGAAGTAGAGGAAAAAAGGCAGAAAGAACTGGAAAGACTGATCGTGGTCTTTTCTCCTGACTCTGTAGATGAGTCGGTAAAAAGGGCTGTGAAAATAGCTGAAGAGCAGGCCCGGCTGGGGAAAACTCTCTATCTGCCCTTTGATAATTTTATGGGAACTGAGGGTAAAAAAAGCATTACTGAGCTGCTATACAGGGGGCTGGGAAGCAAGGATAGCCTTAATGACCTAATGAGTAGTGTATCAAATGGAGCATATGATGCCTTTGGAGGTCCTGAGTACTTTTCTGATATGTGGCAGTACACTGAGGATCAGATGGACAGACTGCTAAAGGCTCTTTTGGATATGGATTATCAGCATCTGGTAATTGCCGCAGGCTTTATGAGTGATGCCATCCATATGCTTTTTAAAAGGTGCGATGTTATTTATATTCCTGCATTGGACAGCCCCAGAAGCATAGAGCTTATCAGGCAGCTTACAGCCGCAGGAGCAGAAGATATAGTGAACAAGATAAAGGAGGCTCCATGAACAGTCTCAGTCAGCAGGTAAAAGAAAAAATCATGCAGGAGCTGACATATGATGAAGATGTATCAGAAGCAGAGCTGTATGAAAAAATAGATGGCGAAGTTATGCGCAGATCCCGGATCAGCTTTATTCCGCTAAAAGAAATGGAAGAGGTGCGAAGTGCTGTTTTTAACAGTATCAGGGGATTGGATATATTGGAAGAAGTATTGGCTGATGACAGCGTCACCGAGATTATGATTAATGGCGCAGACCGGATTTTTCTTGAAAAAAACGGAAAGCTGGAAGCGTGGAATAAATGCTTCGAGTCGGAGGATAAGCTGCAGGATATAATACAGCGCATTGTAGGAGGTGCCAATAGAGCAGTTAATGAGGCTTCGCCCATAGTGGATGCCAGACTGGCAGATGGCTCCAGGATAAATGTTATTTTGCCGCCGGTATCAATAAACGGGCCTACAGTCACCATTAGAAAATTCAGTAAAAAGCCCATTACCATGGAGAAAATGGTGGAGCTGGGAACTCTGACCGAGGAGGCAGCGGCCTTTTTAAAAGAGCTGGTAAGATGCAGATATAACATACTTATTTCCGGGGGTACCGGCAGCGGCAAGACCACCTTTCTAAATGCTCTGTCTGCTGCTATACCGGAAGATGAAAGAATAATCACCATAGAGGATTCGGCAGAGCTTCAGATACGCAATATTAAAAATCTGGTGAGACTGGAATGCAGAAATAAGTCCTCAGACGAAGTAAAAGAAGTGACTATAAGAGATCTTATAAGGGCTTCCCTACGTATGAGGCCTGACCGCATTATCGTAGGTGAAGTAAGAGGCAAGGAAGTCATAGACATGCTGAGTGCAATGAATACAGGCCATGATGGCAGTCTGTCTACTGCCCATGGAAACAATGTTCAGGACATGCTGGAACGACTGGCTACCATGACGCTTATGGGCTTAAATATTCCCATGGAGGCTGTTAAACAGCAGATCGCGGGAGCACTGGATATCATGGTACATGTGGCACGTCTGTCGGATGGTAGCAGAAAAGTGGTGGAAATAGCTGAAATAGGTCACTGCCAAGAAAGTAAAATAACAGTGACTCCTCTCTACCTCTTTAGCGGAAATTCGCTTCTGCCTACAGATAATAAGCTGAAAAATACAGAAAAACTCTACGCCCACGGGGGAAAGCTGCCTGAAATAAATGAATGTGAAGATTAGTCCCAAAAAACTGAAATTATATGCAACAGGTTCTATCTTAGGCCTCGGCCTTGTCTTCGTACTTTCTCTCACTTTCTATGATCTTGATTCTGTTTCACTCTGGTTATTGATTCTGATACCACCCGTTGCATTACTTACTGAAAAGAGAAGCAGGGAACGGGAAAGAGAAAAGACCCTGCTGGCTTTTAGAGATGGGCTGTCTTATGTAAAGAACGCTTTGGACGCCGGTGACTCAGCAGAAAATGCTTTTGGAGCTGCTGTACTGCCATTAAAAAAGCTATATGGCAGTCAGGCTCCGGTCACCGGAGGCTTTGCGGAAATATGCAGAAAAGTACAAAACGGCATGCCACTGGAAAAAGCTGTTCTTGAATTTGCCAACAGGAGCGGAGTGCAGGATATCATTGACTTTGGAGACGTTTTTTCCGTGTTAAAAAGAAGCGGTGGAGATATGAACGTCTTCCTGGCCCATGAGGTCAAAAATATTACTGACAAAATGAATCTGAAAAGAGAAATAAACGTAGTAATAGCAGGGAAAAGAAACGAATACTACATAATGTGCCTTATTCCTGTGGCCATGATTTTATATCTTAAGGTATTCTCTGCTGATATGATGGCAGCGCTTTATCACAATTTTAAGGGCATAAGTTTTATGACATCCATGATTTTTCTATATGCATTATGTGTCCTGGGAGGCCAATGGATATTAAGAAAACATTTAAAACAAAAATAGAGGGCCTGCTTTTACCGGAAAGTAAGGTAAGAGAAGCGGAAAAGCTATATCCGGGACAGGGGCAGGGAGAAATAAGACAGACGCTTAAAAAAGGACTGGTAAAGAGGCTTATATACATGGGAATTCTGTCTTTAATGATTTTGATTGCCATGATAATAAAGGATTACAGCGGCAGAAAGGAGGACCTTGTATTTCACCGCAGCCCCATGAATCAGGGGAACAGCAGTGTGGGCATTACCCTGAGCCTTGGAGACCAGGTGCTTAGCTATGATTTGATGATAGGCAGCATGGAGCTCAGTGATGAAGACATCGACAGGATTCAGCTAAAGGCAGAGGTAGCTCTGGACAGCTTTATACTGGGGGATAACCCTGATTTTTTCCATATTGCTGCAGATTTGAATCTGCCTGAAAAAATAGAATATAAGGAGAACACACTACTTATCAGCTGGGCCACAGATAATGTGAATCTGGTAGATCCCAAAGGCCGTGTAAACAATAAGGATCTGGAAAAAGATACCACGGTCACTCTCCGGGGAAAAGTGCGCTACGGGCAAGAATATCGCCTGTACGAAAGGCTTCTCACGATAGCCCCACGGGAGCTTTCGGAAGATGAAAGAACTATCATGGAAGCTCTGGCAGAAATAGAAAAAATAGAGAGTGGCAGGGGGCAGGACAGCTTTACCTTACCTGAGGAGATCCGTGGAGTCAGGATAGGTCTGGCTGATAAGCCGGTTAATTTTCTCCTGGTGGGTCTTTTCTTTGCAGTGCTAATTCCTATAGCGGGCTACTTCGCTTATTTTGAACAAATATCAGAAAAAAGAAAGCAAAAAGTGGAGAAGGGCGTGGTTGAGTATAAGGACTTTGTCCGAAAGTTGAATCTGCTGCTGGCAGCAGGCATGTCTGTCAGACTGGCCTGGAAGAAACTCTGTATGGACGATGGAGGCAGAAAAAAGGATTCATTGCTTACTGAAGTACTGGCGGTATCATTAAGGGAGCAGGATAGCGGCATCCGTGAAGAGATCTGCTATCAGCGCTTTGGTGAAAGAATGGGTAGCAGGCCTTACGAAAGACTGGCAGAGATACTGTCGCAGCAATCCCATAAAGGAGTCAGTCATGTCAGTCACGTGCTGGAACAGGAGCTTAAGGAGCTGGAAGAGACAGAAAAAGAGGAGCTGCGCCTTAAGGCAGAAAAAGCAGGCACAGCCTTACTTTTGCCTATTATGGGGCTTTTGGCCATAGTTTTTTTAATAATAATAGTCCCTGCTTTTTCCGGGATGTCTATATAGGAGCTGAGATTTTAGCAGAAAGGAAGTAAATGAGTATGAAAGGAAAAAAGATTAGCGGAGTAGGTGTTATTGAAATTGTATTGATTCTGGTGGTACTGATTGCCCTGGTACTTATTTTTAGAGAGCAGCTTACCAATCTGGTGGCAGAGGCTTTTAAGAGCATTAATGATAATGCCAGCAATATAATAAACTAATGAGAAAAAAAGGCGTTATCACAGTTTTTCTTTCCTTTATATTTCTGTTTTTCCTGAATTTCCTTATGACAACTGTAGAGGCTGCCAGGATTAGCGCCGGTCGCTCCTATATAGCCATGTTGGGCTTAAATGCAGGAAGAGGACTGGAGAGCAGATATTATTATCCTTTGTTTAAGGAGTATGGGCTATTGGCCGTGGATAGTGGCTTTGGCGGTACTTTGCCCGACGGAAAAAAGCTGGAAAATATAATGAATGAAAGCCTTCAGTATGCTGAAAAAAATACATTGGGCGGACTTATTGATGCATCGGAGCTGTCAGTAGCCTCTATTCAGGTAAAGACTCTGGTATCGAATGATTTTAAGGCCTTTAAGGAACAGATAAAGGAAGAAGCGGTATATGAAGGCGCCGAGCTTCTGTGCTCATTTTTTACTGATAACAGTCTGGAAACAGTGGAAAGTGTCACCGGGCTGCAGGTAAAGCAGCAGGAAGCGGGAAAGGCTACAGCAGCTGTAAGTATTGAAATACTAAAAATGATGGAGCTGGTAGATGGTGTATGTACTACCGATGAAGGCCTAAAAACTGACAAGAAAGGTAATTATCAGGTGGCTTCGTCCTTTGCAAAAAAATTCTTTGCAAAAGACACGGAGACTTTGGAGCAGAGCTATGGCAATTCCGTTATTTTGGAGCTGGTAAAGCCATATATTATTGATGTAAAAGTCGCCATAGAGAACCTTTGGCAGGTGATACAGGACTACAAAAAGCTTAGAACCTATGTGGATAAGGAGAGTACTGAGATAGTACTGGAAGAGATGTACAAGGCTCTGTATCTGGGCTGGGACGGCAGCATGATAGCCTATCTGGAGGCCCTTAAGCAGGCTGACATACTGGAACGAGTTCAGAAAGTGGCCCAGTCGGATGTGCTGCAGTATGAGCAGGAGCTGATCGGCAGTATAGGTATCGACAATGAGGTGCTGGCGGGACTTTTTGCAGAGCTCGATCACTTAAAGGACTATGTGGGCCTTAATGAAAAAGGCTACAATGCAGGCAATATAAAGAAAAATCTGCTAAACAATTTAAATGTGATGCAGACGGCAGCTCTGCCTGAAATACAGGAATTTGTGGATGGTGAAGGAGAAATTATTGTAGATGAAATGGAAAACTGTCTGTCCAATTTTACCGTCATTATTTCAGGCATGGTCTATGATAGCCTCAGATTCGATTATGGCAATTTGAAGGCGGCAGATGGGCTAAAAAGCAAGCTGGAGGACACAGTGACCTCTATTCTGGCAGGTGGCGTTTTTTCGATTTTGGGAGTAAAGGATGTGTCAGAAAAGGAGCTGGAAGGCTCTGCCCTCCCATCAAAGGGTAAGGCCACCGGTCAGACAGGCAATATAAAAAAGCTTTTCGAAGAAGTGAGTGCTGATATTGTTAATGGACAGCTGGCAAGCCTTTTAAAAAGCGGATATCAAAATATGTCTATGGACTTTCTAATGGAAGTCTATATGAAAAATCATTTTAAAAGCTTTCAGGATCCTCATGATGGCAGCAGCAGGCTGGATTATGAACGGGAGTATATGCTGTTTGGCAATAAGAGTGACGAGGCCAATCTCCTGGCTACAGCCACCAGGCTGATTGCATTACGAGCGGTATTTTGTTTTGCGGCACTTATGGCTGATCAGGAAAGGAATGGCGAAGTCACTTTGCTCGCAGAGTCGATGGCGGTATTTGGTGTTCCGGCTCTTGTATATATAGCAAAATATCTGATACTTACGGTCTGGGCCATAGAGGAGGCTATTGTAGAAGTAGCGGCATTAATGGCTGGTGAAAGTGTGCCTGTCTTCAACCTGAAAGGTAATGTAAAGTTGCATGAGCTCTTTATCTTTACTCCGGAGCTGGTAAGTGCCAAGGTCAAAGCTATGGGCAAGACCCAGACAGGCGTAGGCTATGACGCGTATATAATACTGCTGTCCTTCCTGCAGAATGACGGGAAAAAGTATGGAAGAGCCCTGGACCTGATTCAGGAAAACATCAGGTACAGATATCGTGATTCCTTTCGTATAGGCAACTGTGTATGCAGTGCCACTTTTGTGGTGAAGGGTAAGATTGGACAAAAATTTCATGAGGGCTTTTTTGATGACGCGGTATATGAAGTATCCACGGATGGCGCCTTTTCCTATTAGCGCCTTCTGCTGTCTGCTCTGATACATCCTGACCTAAAAAAATACAACCCATTCTCCCGGACAAGTAAGAAGTCTTCAAATAACAGGCAGGGTATAATGAACATTTTCACTTTATTATTCAGAACAGACAGCAGAGGGCGCAGGAAAGGCTCGGTCAGTGTGGAAGCCAGCCTGGTGTTTCCGGTGTTCTTTTTTGGCATAATGCTATTTTACAGGCTGTTTTTGCTGCTTTTGACGGAAATATTTGTAGCGGAGACTGTGTGCGGATTGCCTCAGGATATGGCAGCGGTATCCTATGGAGAAAGATACCTGCTTAAGGATAAAGTGACAGCGCCGTCGCTTATCTGCTATCCTGTGCTCTTTGCAGTCCTTGGCGAAAACAGGCAGATGGATAATCTGAAAATTATCTGCCTGGACGACAGTGACAAAAATGTCAAGGTCTGTATCTCCTATGATTTTCCCCTGGAGGCACCCGGCTTTCCGGCTATCAGGCTTACGGTACAACAGGCCTTTCTTATACATCCTTATATTGGTGTGTATGATGCAGACAAGCTTCAGAGAGAAGATACAGATTCAGAGGATAAAGACGATGAGAAGGTATTTATTACTGAAAATGGTCAGGTCTATCATTTAAGCAGGACATGTTCATATCTTTTTATGCCTGCAGAAGAAGTAGAATACAGCGAAGTGGGGGAAAGGAGAAATGCCGGAGGTGCCAAATATTATAGCTGTGAAAAGTGTAAGAGCAGCAGGAATACCGGTAAGGTGTACATAACTGATTACGGAAACAGATACCATCTGTCGGCAAAATGCCCGGCTCTCTTTCGCAGTGTAAAAGAAGTGGACAAGTCTGAGGTGGAAGACCGAAGGCCTTGCAGTAAGTGTGGAGGTGGTTGAAATGTCCATACAGGAAATAACAGCTATGGCAATAATGACGATGGCTTTAGTCTGCATGACCATAGAAGATCTGTTACATAAAAAAATATCCCTATGGATCATAATCGTTTTGGGAGGGCTGATGCTTTTTGTCTCTATATGGCAGGGCAATACACCTGTATTTATTCTGACAGGCCTGATACCCGGAGCGTTTGCTCTGGTTTTCTCCAAGCTTACCAGAGGTGGCTTTGGACTGGGAGACGCCTTGCTTTTACTGGCTACCGGGACTTTTTTTGGTATTTGGGAAGGCTTGGCGGTGCTAATGACCGGGCTTATTCTTTCATCTGTAGTGGGTATCCTCCTCCTAATCATAAAGAAGGCAGGGCTGAAAACCGAGCTGCCCTTTATTCCTTTTTATTTTGCAGGTGTAGTGATATGGGGGATAGGCAGATGGATATAACAAAAATAAAAGTATCGGGTTCAATAACGGTGGAAGCAGTCTTTGTAGTCGGCATTATCCTTCTGATAATACTTTATCAGACCGGATTTACCTTCAGTATGTATGGGAAAGTAAAGGACTTTGGAGAAGACTGCATTAAAAAACTATTGGACACTGACAGCAATTTCAGCAATATGAGACTTACCAGATTTGCCCTTAATTGGGTGGGAAAGGACTAAAATGAGCGAACCGGTATACGAGATAAAAAGAGAGTGGATGGAAACATATCTGGATGTAATATGGGATGCCTATCCCCAGTTCTATTTTGAAGGTGAAATGATATCTAAAAACGAGCCCCTGGGTGTAGTCCCTTTTATTGAATACGAAGAGGGAGTGGAACACCACATAAAATACAGGGTAACCGGGAAAAAGCCCCTGAGCTCGGTGTTCAGAGCCTTGCCCATGAAAGAGTGGCATATAAGAAAGATTCTGGGCGGTATCATCAAAATACTGGAAGGAGCAGAAGAATACCTTTTATCAGGAGACAGCTTTTTTCTGAATGGTGATGTGGTATTTGTGGATCTTAATACTTATGAACCGCAGCTGGTCTATCTTCCGGGCTACAAAAAAGAACTGGGAATGCAGCTGGGACAGCTTATGGAATTTATGCTGAATCGACTGGATTATGACGATAAGCCTGCAGTAAATCTTCTGTATGACTGCTTTGCAGGAAATCAGACTGAAAATGCAGGACTTGCGGAAATAAAAAAACGTCTGGAAAAGGTAATGCCTGACATTAACCGGGTGACAGCAGAGGAAGGTGAAAAACAATTCCTCATCGAAAATATGTGTGACGAAGAGCAGGATAAAAGCGCTTTACAAGGAATATTTAACAAGATTAAAGGCTTTTTTGCAAA
This sequence comes from Lachnospiraceae bacterium, assembly GCA_045616485.1. GTDB lineage: Bacteria > Bacillota > Clostridia > Lachnospirales > Lachnospiraceae > RGIG3528. Next base: position 67,925 of record JAZLGU010000065.1, on the reverse strand, counting down.
GAAAGAAATATCGTACCCTGAGGATGATACGGAAGAAGTGGGACACGACGGTGAGACTGTATTTCTGAACAAAGGGGCATATGTATATGAGCGGGCAGAGGACGAAAGAACAGTGTTTTTGCCGGAAAAGATAATGGGCTCCACACCGTGGCTGGTAGATATAAAGACTGCAGAAATAGTAAAGCTTATAAAAACACCTTTTTCCATGGGTAGTCTTCCTGAATACAATGATTTCTGCATGACCGACCCCAGAATCAGCAGACTGCATGCCGCAATAACTGAAAAAGAAGGCAGATATACCATAATGGACCTGAACAGCACCAATGGTACCTATGTAAATGATAAGGAAGTGCTGCCGGGACATGATGAACAGCTCTTTAATAATGACAAAATCAGGCTGGCTGATCATGAATTTATATATAAGTCAGGAGATACTTGCTAAAGAGTCTGCTTTGGTATAGAATTATTGGCAAAGTAATAACAGGGGGGACGTTATATGATTTGTCCAATGTGTGGAAACGTCATGGGTGACAGAGAAAAGGTCTGCATCAACTGTGGCTATAAAGCAGAGCAGGAGCAGACAGTAAGTGGAGCGGAGGCGTCGGTACATGACGCAGGTATGGCAGTACATGAGGCAGAGGGGAAAGCTTCATTTGTAAAAGGTCCGGAGCCTTCTGCAAGACGTCAGGATAAAGCGCCATCAACAGCGGTGTTTTTCTTCCTGGATCTGGTTTTTATGATGCCTTTGGTTGGTTTCCTTATGGCCATGGTTTTTTCATGTGGTGTTACGGGGAATGACAGTCTTACCAATTTTTCCAGGGCAAGGCTTATTCAGGTTATTATCAGTCTGCTATTCACTGTATTACTGGCGGTGGCATTTATTTCAGCCGGTGACAGCGTGGCTCAGCAGCTGCAGGAGCTGATTGATAATTTAAGACAGTTGCAAATGTTATATTAGGAGGCAGGGGTATGGAGACAGTTCTTGAGAGATTTTTACGGTATGTGACTATTGACACGCAGTCACAGGAAGAGGTGGAGTCAGTGCCTTCCACCGAAAAGCAGTTCGATCTGGCCAGAATGCTGGTATATGAGTTGAACGATATAGGCGCCAAAAAAGTACGCTTATCAGACAACTGCTATGTTTATGCAGAGATACCGGGCAATGTTAAAGATGCACCGAAGCTGGGATTTATTTCACATATGGATACCAGTGATGCAGTATCCGGCAAAAATGTTAAGCCTCAAATAATCAAAAATTATGATGGCGGCGAGGTAGTACTCAATAAAGAACTGGGTATCAGAATGGATGCCACAGAGTACCCTGATCTTCTTACAAGAGTAGGAGAAGATCTGATTGTTACTGACGGAAAAACACTTTTAGGAGCAGATGATAAAGCAGGCGTGGCAGAGATAATGACCATGGCAGAGTATTTTATTACTCATCCTGAGGTGCCTCATGGAGATATCCGTATCGGCTTTACTCCTGACGAAGAAGTAGGCAGAGGCGTGGACTTCTTTGACGTAGAAGACTTTGACGCCGATATAGCCTATACGGTTGATGGCGGTCCTGTGGGTGAGATTGAATACGAGAATTTTAATGCAGCTGCCATGAAGGTTACTGTGACAGGTAAGAGCGTACATCCCGGCTCAGCAAAAAATGTTATGAAAAATGCTGCTACCATGGCTATGAAATACAATGCTCTTTTACCTGAGGATCAGACTCCGGAGCATACAGAAGGATACGAAGGCTTTTTCCATCTGACAGATATGTCAGGAGACTGCGAAAGGGCAGTACTTAAGTATATCCTGCGTGATCATGATGAGAAAAAGCTGGAAGAGAAAAAGGAGCTGGCAAGAGCTGCGGCTGCCTATCTTAACACTTTATACGGCGAAGGCACTGTAAATGTAGAAATAACAGATTCCTACAGCAATATGAAAAAGATGATAGAGCCTCACATGGAATTAATAGATAATGCCATGAAAGCCATGAAAAACCTTGGTATCGAAGGCAGGGTATGTGCTATTCGCGGAGGTACCGATGGCGCCCGTCTTTCCTTTATGGGTCTGCCATGCCCCAATCTTTGCACAGGTGGTACCAACTACCACGGCAGATTCGAGTACATTACTACCCAGTCCATGGAAAAGTGTACTAATATCCTGATAGAGATAGCAAAGCTTACTGCTGAAAAATAAGTTAAAAAAACCTAAACATTATCTAGTGTTTAGGTTTTTTTGTTATGAACAGTTGACATAAAAAATGTTAAATGATACCATGTTTTTAAACGTGTTCACATCTTTGTGAACGGTGAACAGAAAGGAAAAAAATATGCCAAAAATTATTAAAAATCTTGAGCAGACACTGCTTACCACATCAAAGCGTATTATTGAAGAAGAGGGATATTCAGCTCTTTCAATGAGAAGACTGGCTGAAGAATGTCACGTAGCTCTGGGTACCATCTACAATTACATCGAGGGTAAGGACAAGATTGTAGCCATGCTTATGGTGACTGATTGGAGAGTTACAATAGGCAAGATGACAAAGGCTGAGGAAAGCAAGGATTTTGTCAAGGGCTACGGACTTATATATGATGCCATATTAGAATTTTGCGAAAAAAATATGCGTACATGGACAGACTATGCAAAGCAGGGCGGCTGCTATACTGCCAATTCAGATATGCATAAGAAGCTTCAGGATGAGGTGTCCGGTCATATTAAGGCTCTTTTAAAGAATACAGGTAATGATGACCTGGTTAAGTGTTCACAGCTTCTGGCAGAGACAGTAGTGGCTGCGGCTGTTCAGACAAATATTTCAAAGACTCAGCTGAACGCTCTGGCTAAGAAACTTTTGCTTTAATTTGTGACTTTATGCATTGGTCGGAGGATAAATGAATATTCTTGTAGTAAATGATGACAGCATTAATGCGGCGGGTATAGTACATCTGGCTGAAGCAGCCAAGGCTTTTGGTAATGTGACAGTGGTGGCACCTGCAGAGCAGTGCAGTGCCATGAGCCAGCGTATTACGATACGAGGCTCCATGAGACTAAAAAAGCATGATGATTTTCCTGTGGAGGGAGTTACTGCATATTCTCTTACAGGTACACCTGCTGACTGTGTCAAAGTGGCTGTAGAGTGCATACTTGATACCAAGCCGGATATAGTATTTTCCGGCATAAACAAGGGATACAATTGTGGCGTGGAGACCTGTTACTCAGGAACGGTGGGAGCAGCTATGGAGGCCCTGTTAAAGGGGGTTCCTGCCATCGCTTTTTCCGTGGACTACAATGAAGAGTATGGCACTGTTGATGCATATATCAATGATGTTATCAAAGAGATATTAAGAAGCGGCGAGGAAAGAGGGGAAATATGGAATGTAAATTTCCCGGGCATTCCTGCAGCTGACTGCATGGGCATACTTAGGGATAGAAAGCTTTCCAGAGTGCCCAATTGGCCTGATACTTTTAAAGCAGAAGCTACTTGTGAGGATGACCCCAGATTTTTGGACCACACATATGGGGCGCCTGCTTTGGACGAAGCTGTATCCAAGTCTCAGAAAATCAGTAAAGACGGCAAGGTCTGGGCCATATCACCCCTGCGTCCTGTTGTGCCCGGTGTAGTACCCGGTACAGACCTGGATGCACTTGAAAGAAAATGTATTTCCATAGGCAAAATAAGAAACCAGGTGCTTGGTTAGTAAAGTGCGGAAACTCCTTTTAAAATATGGGTTTCCGCATCTTTTTTTATTGAAAAATTTATAAAATAATTATATACTAAAAGATGGATTGTTGGCTTTTTTGAAAAAGGGTAAAAAAGGAAATATAAAATGGTCAATCTATATGGTTTTTTGAAGAAAAACAATGCAAAAAAGATGACTCTGGCCTCCTATTTTTACTCTGCCTGGTTTAGATTTACGATACTGACTATTAAGCCTAAGTATCTGCATAAATACTGGGGAGAGCATGGTAAGGAAAGTCCGGAGACAGATACGGTACAAAACTACAGATATGCATACAGAGTCGCCAGGGTGGTAGACCGCATATGCAATAAAACAAAATGGGAAAGTAAGTGCCTGGTGCGGGCATTGACGGCACAGGCATTTTTAAAGCGAAAAGGTATTCATTCTACTCTTTATCTGGGATGCGGAGTACAGGAGGGCAAAATGGTGGCCCATGCCTGGCTGAGAGTGGGAGAAATATATGTAACCGGTGGCAATGGTAGTGAATATAGTATAGTAGACAAATTCTATACCTAACATATTACTTAAGCGCGAGGCGCAAGGGGGAAACATGAACATATTACTTATTGGTGGCTCTTCGAGTTTCATGAACAATCTTATTACCAAGTTTAAAAAAGAGGGCCATAAGGTTTACCTGCTGTCTGGTAATCGTTCCGGCAAAGAGTACTATCACAAGGTATTTGAGCGTTATGATTTTCCATATGACAGCCAGAATATTGATGATATCTACGAGAGCGTTCATCCTGACGTAGTTATTTACACAGGTATGTACGACACCAACTACCGCTGGCACAAGCAGGAGAGAGATGGCGTCAATTATCTTAATGGCCTTAACAGCCTGCTGATGGGCTTCAGGACACTGGGACACGGTAAGTTTATATATGTTTCCTCTGAAGTGGTTTATTCCTCCAATTATCAGGAGGATATTTCAGAAGGTACCGCTTACTCCACAGACGGGTCAAAGAGCCTTACAGCTGCACAGGCAGAAAATCTTGTAAGAAGCTATAATACATTATCAGGGCTGGATACAGTCATTCTCAGACTGGGCAGTCTGTTTTCCATACCTGAAAGTACTGATGACTGCACAGATATCTGTTCCATGATCACATATCAGATAGTTCAGAGACATCGCGTTACTGTTAATAATCGTAAGATTGCACCTCTTTTTGAGACCGATGCCATTAGCCGTATTTTCTCTCTGGCTGTAGCTGATAAGCATAACTGCCACGAATATAACATATCCGGCAACGTGCTTATGTCTGAAGAAGAGATTGCTAAGCTTGTACTTGAGGTGACCGGGGCTAAGGCTGAAATTGTGCCTCTTGAGGGTAGCGAAGTAAGATGTAAGCTGGATGGCTCTCTTTTTGACAAGGAATTTGACAACAATTTCTACTGCGACCTGGTACAGGTATTAAAACGCGGTATAGAAAGAGTTAAGACCAGCAGATTTGAATACAGAGAGCTGGGAGATAAGGATAAAACCAAAGAAAAACGTAAGAACAGTATGAGCACCGTTGCTACTGCCCTGGTGCCTTTCTTAGAGAATATTCTGGGCTTTGCACTGGCCATGCTGCTGGCATATTTTACCAGAAATGTTGACTTTTTACAGCGTATTGATATTTTCCTGATTTATGCGCTTATATTTGCTATGGTATACGGACAGAATCAGGCTATTCTTTCCGGCGTGCTTTCCATGGTAGGCTACTATTTTATTCAGACTGCCAGCAGAAGCGGCATATCAGTAGTAATGGATGCATCTACCTACATCTGGATATCCGAGATCTTTATTCTGGGCCTGTCTGTAGGATATATGCATGACAGATTTGATAAGATAAGAAAAGAACATGAGGCTGAAAGCGTCTTCTATAATGTGCAGCTGGCTGATATGAAGGATATTAATACCTCCAATGTCCGCGTAAAGGATGCCCTGGAGACTCAGATCGTCAATCAGTCCGACTCAGTAGGAAAGATTTACTCTATTACATCAGCGCTGGATCATTACTCACCGGAAGAGGTGCTTTTCTACGCTGCTGATATGATCAGCAGACTGACCAAGAGCCGTGATATTGCTATTTATACAGTATCCAATAAAGACTATGCCCGTCTTTTCTCTTTCACCTCCAAAAAAGCTCAGATGCTGGGTAACTCCATTAAGTATTCTGAGATGGGTGAGCTGACAGAGACTCTTAAGGACAGAAAAGTATTTATTAACAGAAAGCTGGATGACAGATATCCTCTGATGGCCAGCGCCGTATACAATGATAGCGGCGATATGCAGCTTATTATCATGCTCTGGAGTATTCCTTGGGAAAACATGACTCTGGGACAGGCTAATCAGCTGGTAGTTATCGGTGCTCTTATTCAGAACGCAGTTATCAGAGCTACCAGATATCTGGATGCTTTGGAAGAAAAGAGATATATCAAGGATACCAGAGCACTGGAGCCTGCTGCATTTACAGCACTTCGAGATGCCTACATGGCAGCCGGTGCCAAGGGGCTTACCGAGTGTCTGCTCCTTAGATGTAATAATGTTAACGAAGATCAAATGGCATATGTGGAAAGAGTATCCAAGCTTCTCAGAAATACTGACTATATCGGTATTTTACAGGATGAGATCTACATGCTCCTTCCCAACACAGAGTCTTCCGATCTTTCACTTGTTGTCAACAGACTTCAGGCAGCGGGCGTAAGTTGTGAAGCAGTGGAGGAGTAAATGGAGTATTTGATATATGTATTAATTATAAATACATTGCTTGCCCTGGGATTTCTCCTTTTCAATATTTTCACGGGGCGCAAAAATGCCTTGGTTAAAGTATTAATCATGCTTTTATGTCCTGTTGTAGGCCCTTTGTTTTTCCTGCTGTCACATATTTTTCAATATATTATTTTCTCGAGACCGGTGGATCTGGCAGACGTTATTTTCTCCAAGGAAAGAGTAAAGACCTTCGTAAGAGCAGATGAAAACAATGAGACCAATATGGTACCTTTGGAAGAGGCTATTGAAGTCACAGGGGAAAAAGACCTGCGTGGGCTTATGATGAATGTAGTCAAGGGCGATGTACAAAAGCTTCTGTCTGTTATCTCCCTGGCTCTCAATTCAGCTGATTCCGAGACTTCTCACTATGCAGCTTCAGTCCTTCAGGAGGAGCTGTCAAAGTTTAGGGATAATGTACGTAAGTCTTCCGACTACATTAGAGAAAATGGTGTAGAAGAGACAGTATACATAGAGTCATTTATAGAGTATATGAATCAGATACTGGTACAGAAGGTATTTGTAGAGATGGAACAGAAGAATTATGTTCATACTCTGGATGATATATGTGAGATTTACTATGAGGAAGCAGCTGCAGAGATGTCTCTGCAGGCTATGGAAGGTGTTACTTTAAGACTTATTGAAGTAGGCGAGTATGAGATGTCTCTGAAGTGGGCAGAAAGAATGAAATTCTACTTCCCTGATGAGCTGGCTACATATACTGTGCAGCTTAAGCTTTTCTTTAACAATGGACAAAAGGATCATTTCTTTGAGGTGGTGCGCCAGCTGAAGGCTTCACCTATAGTTATAGACAATGAGACCTTGGAACTTCTTAGAGTATTTAACTAATTGTGGGGGTTGGATATGACATCAAGAAAATATTTTCTGGGCATAACAGCCATGATGCTCGTACTATTCTTTATGTTTATGTTTTCCGAGATCGTAAAGAGTACTGATTCAGGGTACGATGCCAATGGCCATGCAAAGGTGCCACCTATCGTTCACCCAAATAACGAGAAGGCTGCCGATGCAGTAAAAGTTCAATACATAGGAGATAATGCCTCTTTACTGAATAGTGTTACTGCCTGGTGCAGATATACTAAGAAAAACTTTGTAGATGATGCTGCCAAGATTATAGTAGTTGATTCAAAAAGTCTGGATGCCAAAATGATTCAAGAGCTTGTGAAAAAGCAGTCCAATGGATCGATTCTTATTTTTGCAGGCTTTCCGGATACAGCGCTTATTGAGAATAATAAAGGTCTGCGGGAGCTGATTGGCGTAGCAGAAGTACGGGCTGTATCCCGACAGATTTATGGTGTTGACTTATTTGCCGGCTTTCTTGTAGGAGGCGCAAAAAGATATCTGCCCAATAAAGAAAGCGAAAAGAAGTATATGGACTTTACTGAGCAGGTACCATGGTTCATTAAAGGTGTTGGTGTAAAGACATATGCTGCAGGTATCCTCAATGAGGAAGGCACTGCAGAAAAGGATGAAAAAGGCGAGACTCTTGAAGGTCCTATCCTTATCTGGCAGAAGGGTGCATCTGTATTTGTTATCCATGATGATTTTATCGGTGATCAGGAGATTCAGGGCGTATTAGAAGCATGTACTTACCAGGCATCTGACTTTACACTTTCTCCTATCGTAAATGCCAATGTTTTTTCAGTAAGTGATTTTGCTCTTTTAGGAGAAGAAAATTCAAGCAAAATAGAGAGCATCTATAGCCGCTCCACTCAGTCACTGGTGAAAGAGATTATCTGGCCAAGACTTGAGAGCTATTCCAAGCGTGAAAAGGTGCCATTTACCTGCTATTTCAATACAAAGCTTGATAAGAATACTACAGATCTTGCCATGTCCAATTTCGATTTTTATCTTCGTGAATTAAGAGATAATGGCGCAGAAGCAGGCTTGTCAGCCAATACAATTAATGATACTTTGAGTCACAAGCTGTCTGAAGACCTGGGACTTTACAATGGAACAGGCAGCAAGTTTGAATTTACGACTCTTTTTCTGAAAAAGCTGAATGCCGGTGATGTTAAGACTATCACATCTTTGGACAGCAAGCTGTATTCCCTGGTGCTTAAAGACAAGGGCAACTACGGTTATGTAGATGCATCAGAGTCTATCATAATAAATGCAGCTACTCAGGATGCAAGTGTTTACAGCTATAAGGCGGATTTTGCATACAGAAGCCTCGCTACTGCACTGGGATATGGGCATACTCTTATTGATATGGAGAGAGTTATGAGGCCTGAAAGTGCAGCAGATGAGTGGCAGAATTATTCAGAGCCTGTATCCAGTTATCTCAGTGATTTCTGGAGCAAGATATCTCTTTTTGAAGCTGTTACAGCTTCAGAGTCAGCCAGTCGTGCTGCGGCATATTTAAAGAATACAGCCATTAAAAACGAAGCGCTGGGTACTGTTAAAGGCAGATCCATTATTATTACAGGAGCTGAGCCTGGATATTTTCTCCTTCGTACTCACGATCAGGTTATTTCAAATATTAAAAATGCGTCTTTCACATATCTTGAGAAGGATGTATATGTAATTAACATTACCAATAATGAAGCAGTAGAAATCACAATAGAAGAGCGTAAATAGGAGCAAACATGAGAGTTTGTATTATTGCTGAAGGCTGCTATCCATATGCTGTAGGTGGTGTTTCCAGCTGGATAAACAGTATGATAAAGGCTTTCCCCAAGGTAGAGTTCATAGTTATGGCTATTATTTCTGACAGAAGCCAGCGTGGTAAATTCAAGCTGGAGCTGCCGGAAAATGTAACAGCTGTATACGAGACTTACCTGAACGACTACGACTGGGAGAAAAAGTCTAAATTCACTAGAAAAATAAAGCTTAGCACAAAGCAGAGCACAGCCCTTAAAAATCTTATTATGAACAATGATATAGATTGGGATACGCTCTTTGATCTTTTCCAGAATCACAAGTTTTCTGTAGACGATCTGCTGATGGGAGAGGATTTCCTGGATGCTGTCAGGGAAGTATATGACAGAAAGTATCCGCTTATTGTATTTTCGGACTTTTTGTGGACCATGAGATCCATATATCTGCCATTTTTCCTGATATTAAAGACCAATCTTCCCAAGGCCAATATATATCACTGTGTAGCCACCGGATATGCAGGTGTGCTGGGTGGCATGGCAAAGTATAAGGATGAGTGCGGACTTTTAGTATCTGAGCACGGTATTTACACACGTGAACGTGAAGAGGAAATTATTAAGGCTTCATGGGTGTCCGGCGTATACAAAGACATATGGATCGACCAGTTCCGTAAGATGAGCCGACTGGCTTATGATAAGGCAGATAAGATTACATCTCTTTATGATCACGCAAGGGAGCTTCAGATTGAAAATGGTTGTGATCCCGATAAAGCCGTAGTCATCAGCAACAGTATTTCAATTGAGCGCTTTGCTGATGCTCCGGGCAAGACCGAAAAAGAGCTGGAAGAAGGCGTAATTAATGTAGGAGCTGTTCTTAGAGTGGCGCCTATTAAAGACGTAAAGACTTTGATTCAGGCCTTTGCTTTTGCAAAACACGAGGTACCCAATCTGCACCTTTGGATAATCGGACCTATGGACGAAGAGGAAGAGTATGCCTCTGAGTGTATGAGAATGGTAGAGATGATGGGGCTTAGAGATGTTCATTTTACAGGCACTGTTGATACCAGAGAGTATCTGGGACGCATGGACATGACTATTCTTACATCTATTTCCGAAGGTCAGCCACTTACCATTTTGGAGGGCTTTGCTGCAGGAAAGCCTGCGATAGCTACAGATGTAGGTGACTGTAAAGGACTGATTTATGGTCACGGTGATGAATTTGGTGATGCCGGTGTTGTTACGCATATTATGAATGTGCAGGAAATCGCAGATGCCATTGTTCTTTTAGCCAAGGATAGTGAGCTTAGAGAGAAAATGGGTCAGGCCGGTAAAAACCGAGTAAATGCATTTTATGATGTTAACGTTATGAGGGCTAAGTACAATTCCCTTTATGAGGAAATTTACGACAGCACATTTAACAATTAGATAGAAGAGGGTATATATGGCCGGAATAGGTATCAGACTTAACCGAATATATTCAAAAAATACTGTAACCACCAATCTTGTGGGCTTTGGCTACTCCATCGTAGTTACTATCGCCCCCATGATTCTTGTTATTGGTACTGTAATTCTCATGCAGTGGCTGTTGGGATTCAATACTCTTGATTATATGTCCAGAGAATTGTTTTCCTGTACTATTCTTTATGTTTTCATATTTGCTCTGCTTTGCGGATCACCCTTAAATGCAGTATTGTCCAGATATTTGTCGGATGTTATTTACAGAGAAAAATACGAAGACATTATGCCATGTTACTATGCAGGTCTGCTCATCAATATAATGATAGCAATGGCTGTAGCAGTGCCTTTTTGCATAAGAGAGCATCTTGTGGGACATGTAAGCATCAATTACGTAACGATGTCATTGTTTGCCTTCCTTGCTCTGTCACTGGTGTTCTATTCCATGCTTTATTTGTCTATATGTAAGGCATTCAGACAGCAGTCCTTATTTTATCTTATAGGTATGCTGATTACAGTAGTGCTTTCACTGATACTTACCAAGGTACTCAAAGTAGAAGAAACATATGCAATGCTGGCTTCACTTACAGTAGGTTTCCTTGTTATCGCTTCTTTGGAATTTTCCCTTATCAGAAGCTATTTCCCAAAATCTTCAGGAAAATTCGGAGCGGTATTTATCTACTTTGGCAAAAACTGGCAGTTGATAGTTACCAATTTCATTTATACTCTTGGTCTTTACATGCACAATTTTGTGTTTTGGACCACTCCTGACAGAACAATAGTAGCCAATACCTTTGTATGCTTTACCAGCTATGATTTGGCTACCTGTATAGCCATGTTTACCAATATCAGCGCTTCAGTTATATTTATTACCGGTATCGAGATGAATTTCCACGATAAATATAAGGCCTATACAGAGGCTGTTATTGGTGGCAGAGGCATGGATATCAGAAATGGCAAGGAACGTATGTTCAGACAGCTTTTTGATGAATTAATGCGTCTTGTTCGTATTCAGTTTATTATATCAACAGCCCTTTTCTTTATCCTTATGTTTGCATTACCATACTTTGGCATGGGCGGCCTGGTGCTTCAGATTTATCCAAGTCTGGCAGGAGGATATTTTATCCTCTTTATCATGTATGCTACCATTATTTTCCTGTATTATTTCAATGATTTGAATGGTGCTTTGCTGACTGCATTTACGTTTGCAGCAGTTACTGCAGGAATGACATTTGTATCTACCCATCTGCCACCAATGTGGTATGGACTGGGTCTGGTATTAGGAGCTTTTTCCGGCTGGTGCGTAGCTTATGCCCGTATCAGAGTACTGGAGAAAAAGCTGGATTATCATGTTTTCTGCGAAGGATCCATAATGAAACGTGGTCATGGAAGACGCCCTTCCAACAAAGTGTATGCTATTGAAACAGTGAGTGTAAGAGGTCGTTAATATGGCAGGACTTGCTTTACAAATCATAATGGTAATTACAGGTCTGTTATTGCTTACGGTATCTGTAGTGTCTCTTGCCAAAAGAAAAATGACAGAGACCTTCTGCCTGGTATGGGCTTTTATAGCTGTATTGGTAATACTGGCAGGCATACTGTTAAGACCTGTTGGCTGGACTAAATTTATGTCCTGGACAGGCCTTATTCTCCTTATCCTGGTAGGAGGCTGCTTCCTGTTTTGTATATATTTTATCAGCAGTAAGGTATCCGAAGTTAGCAGAAAAACTACAGAAATGGCATCCCAGATCTCCATTTTGTCTTTGGAAAATGAGGAGCTTAAAAAGCAGGTGGCAGAATTAAGCCAAAAATAATAAAACGATTTGGGGAAGAGGGGGAGACCTATGAATCGTATACTGTTTGTAATAAATACTATGGGGAGAGCAGGAGCTGAGGTTAGTTTTTTAAATCTGCTGTCTGAAATACCGGAAGAATACGAAGTAGATCTGCTGGTACTTTTGGGACAGGGAGAAATGCTTACAGACATTCCTGCCCGGGTAAATATACTCAATAAAAAGATAGACCAAACACCTGTAAATTCTGCAGAAGGAGAAAAAGTTTTAAGAAAAACCGTAGCTAAAGCTTTGTTCCTTAAGGGTGGAATATTTAAGGATTTTAGATATATTATTAAAAACAGACGCCTGATGAAAGCTGCAGGAACAGTCAGAAAAGACAAGCTTCTCTGGAGAATGATAAGTGATACTGCACCGGATATAAAAAAGCAGTATGATCTGGCGGTAGCTTTTTTAGAGGGAGGCTCTGCATATTATGTGGCTGACAGGGTGGAAGCTCTAAAAAAGGTGGCTTTTATTCATGTGGATTATGAGAAGGCCGGCTATACAAAGGAGCTGGATCTGGATTCATATGCCAGCTTTGACAAGATATTCTGTATATCTGAAGAAGTAAGGACCAGCTTTATCAAGATACACCCGGAGCTTTTCAGGCTTACTGATACTTTTAGAAATATTCTGAATGCGGATCTTATCAGAAAAAAGGCGGAAGAGAAAATAGCTTATCCTGATTCAGTAAAAGCATATTTTGATCCTGAGTATACAGGTATCAGACTGCTGACGGTGGGAAGACTTACACGACAGAAAAATTGGGAGAAGAGCATTCTGGCTGCAGGGCGCTTAAAGCAAAAGGGCATAGATTTTAAATGGCTTTTGCTTGGTGACGGAGAAGAGAAAGCGATGCTTATGGACAAGATTAAAGCTGCCAATGTAGGCGATTGCTTTATCATGCCGGGAAGCGTAGACAACCCCTACCCGTATATAAAAAGAGCCGATATTTATGTTCATTGCTCAGCTTACGAAGGAAAGAGTATTGCGATTTCTGAAGCCAAGATACTGGGAAAGCCCCTGGTTATTTCTGATGTTCCCGGCAATCGTGAACAGGTGGAAAATAATAGAAATGGCCTGCTGGTAGCTTTTAAGTCTGAAAAAATAGCAGATGCTATACTGACACTTGCTAGTGACAAAGAGCTTTGCCAAAAGTTTTTAAAAGAGACAGAAGCTGAAGTAGAAAAAGAGTTTTCAAGAGATAACACTGATATAAATAAGTTATTGTATTAGGCGGAGAAGACACTTGAAGAATGAATTGCTGATCATTATACCTGCGTATAATGAAGAAGATAATATAGGTAAAGTGCTTACGGAGCTCCAGCAGCTTTTGGAGACTCTGTCTTTTGATGTTTTGGTTATTAATGATGCTTCCACAGATAGAACAGCTGCCATAGTAAAGGAAAAAGGCTTTAAGGTAGTGAATCTTATTTATAATATGGGCTATGGCTGTGGTCTGCAGACAGGTTACAAATATGCTGTGAGACATGGCTACAAATATGTTATACAGATGGATGCCGATGGACAGCATGATACCTGTAATATTAAGGAGTTGTATAAAGCGCTGACCGGTACTGATAAAGATGGGAAGCATCCGGATATTGTAATAGGTTCCAGATTCCTGCCGGGAGCAGCTGTATATCATTGCAGTAAAATACGTCGATTCGCCATGAAAGTTTTTTCCAGGCAGATAAAACATGCTACTAAGGTAAAAATTACAGATCCCACATCCGGTCTTCAGGGTCTGTCATCCAGGGCATTTACCTATTATCAGGGCTACAATCATTTCGATGAAAGATATCCTGATGCCAATATGATTATGCAGATGATTTTGCTGGGATTTAAAGTAACGGAAATACCTGCAGTCATGCATAACAGAGCCCAGGGAGTGGGTATGCATTCTGGCATTAAGCCCTTTATATATATGCTGAGAATGGCTTTTTGTATTTTGGCTGTAGCAATAAGAATTAAAGTTTTTCATGTAGATATGGGTGTTCCGGATCACCTTATCTAAGAGGTAATATGTTATTTAAGGCTTCAAAAATCAAGGAAACAAACACAAATACAAAAAATCCTGATAGAGGATGGTATCAGATTTATCCATACAGGGTAGGAAGGGGACAGAAGATCGAGGCGTTTGCCAATGTGTTGGACGCATCAGAAAGTCTGTCCCTTATTTTACTTGATATAGGAGCCTATAAAAACAGGCCCTTAGACGATGGGGCCAAAAAAGAAATAAGAGATCTTTTGGACTTTTTCAAGAAAGAAAATAGGGATATTATCATAAGACCTACCTACGACAGATTGGGAAGGGCCATAGAGGCAGAGCCTTCATTTTTCTTCGAAGTGGCAGATCATGCAGGTACCCTTGCCAAAATATTTAGCGAGTATAATATTTTTATTATGCAGGGAGCAGGAGTAGGCGCCTGGGGGGAGCTGCATGACAGCAGATACACTTTGGATAAGGAGCTGGCAGAGGTCAAGCAGCTGATGTCAATATATCAGGAGGCTTTTAAGAGCAGGACTTATACATCTGTCCGGACTCCGGCCCAGTATCGTCAGGTAAAGCTTAAAAATATGGGCCTGTTTAATGATGCCATGCTGTCATCTGAGACAGATATGGGGACATATGGACAGGTGTCAAAAAGAGCTGAGGATGATCTGGGAAGACGGAGCAGAGCGAGAGAGCTTCGTTTTATTGATAGAATAGGCAGGCGCTATCCGGTGGGCGGAGAAGTGGTATGGGGACCTACCTATACAAAGCATTTTACCAATACCGATGTTATTAATATACTTAAAGCCACCAGAGTTACATATCTGAACAGCCTTTATGACAGACAGCTGTTAGATTTCTGGGAGAGGAAAAAGACCGGATTCCCGGGAAGATGGATGATGGTATCCATGTATGATTATATAGGTGCCCATTTGGGCTACAGATTTGTGGTAACAAGGGTATCTGATGGCAGAGGTCTTTTGAGAAAAAGATACAGTAAAAGGCTGCATCTGAGCATTACTGTAGAAAACAAGGGCTTTGCACCTATGTACAGAAAGACTGAAATTTATTTTAAAATAGGGCCTGTGGAAATAAAGAGTAGCGACAGGCTGGATGGCCTTATGCCGGGGGATAAAAAGGTCTTTACCCTTGATATTAAAAGAAGTGACCTGGCAGGGCTTAGATACGCAGAACGCAGAGTATATATCTGTGCCAGACGAAAGATAGATGGGGCACCGGTTCACTTTTCCAATGAGACGGATGAAAGCGGTGAACTGCTTTTAGGCATCATTGAATAAATTTGGAGGCTGTATTGGATATTTTTTATTGGATAAAAGAATATATACTGGTCTTTTTGGCATATGGCATCCTGACTTTTGTATGGCCGGAAATAGTATTTAGAAAATGGCTTCGTGGACGCTCTCTGACAGAACATTTGTGTTTTGATTCCATGTTCATGTTATTTGCCGTAAATATGTATGTCCTGCTGCTGGGGCTGTGTCATATTCTTAATCCCTGGGTGGTACGAGTAGGGTTCTGGGGAGGACTGTTAGCCAGTATCGCTATCCCTTTTTTTATAAAAAAGGGAGACCATACTCTGGAAAGATTCAAGGCCCTGCTAATTGGTGCATATGGCATAAAGAGCTTTGGCAGAAATGTGGCTTTTCATACAAGAAATATTTTCAAAAAAAGCCGGAAAAAGGTTAATATAAAAATTACGAATCATATTCTTATATATGCGCTTCTAGCTTTAGCAGTGATATACGGTATGATTTATTATAGTATGGGGGTTTTTGAAAGCCCTACTTTTGGCTTTACTGACCTTTATGTTCATGAGAAATGGGCATATGAGCTGACCAAAGGGCATATTTTTTCAGGGGGCATTTACCCTGAAGGAATGCATACATATGCTTATATGATAAATGCATGCTTTGGTGTGTCGCTCTACTCTGTTATGCTGTTTTTGCAGCCTGTACATATAGCGCTGCTTTTATTAGTGATTTTTCTCCTGGCCAAAGAAATATATAACTGGAGATATACAGCTGTCACTGCGCTGATACTGTTTCTTACAGTGGGATACAGTTACCATCAGACAGTATTTATGTTTTCACGTCTTCAGTGTACCTTGCCCATGGAATTTGGCGCATCTGCCACCCTTATATGCCCTTTGTTTTTACTACGTTATCTGAAGGACGTAAGAAAAAACGGCAAGACGTTTCAGTATCCGGCCTTATATAAAGATGCCAATCTGATTATTTTTGGCCTGGCCTTATTTAATACAATTTCTATTCATTTTTATTGTACTATTATAGCTTTTTTCCTGTGCCTGGCTATTGTACCTGTATATTTCAAAGAGACGTTTTCAGGAAAGCATTTTTTAAGACTGTTATTGACAGTATTAACATCTGTATTTATAGCGGTTCTACCTATGCTGCTGGCATTGGCAGAAGGTATGCAGTTTCAGGGCTCTATCGGATGGGCGATAGATGTCATGCAGGGGAAAAAGGGAAATACCGAAGAGGTGATAATACAGCCCGGTGTAATACCTACGCCTGGTACTTCCGACACGGATAGACCGGGTACTGATATTATTATTGATGACTATATAAATAAAAATACAGCGCCCGGCCTTTCTGAAATACTGGATAGAACCTATGGTGTGGTGTTTGGAAATAGGGCTGCTCTTATCTATAAAATCAGTGCACTGGTAGCGTTAGCCGCCATTATAGGTGTTGGTCTTGCTATAGTCATAATCAATCTTCGAAGAAAAAAGAAGGGACTGGCTAAAAAAGAAGGACTGTGTCTGGCTCCCCTTGGGGCCCTTATGTTAATGCTGATTAATATAATGATAATGGGTAATCCCAAGCTCTTTGGTCTGCCCCGCCTTATAGACATGTACAGGCTTAATTACTATGCAACGCTTCTGAATCTTATGGTATTTTTAATACCTGTAGATCTGTGCTTTGGTTACATTAAGCTTTTCCTAAAGGGTAACAGGGATGGAATAATAGCTGTAGCTGTAGTAATAAGCAGTCTCATTGTAGTGGTGAATACAGGTATCTTCCATGGTGCCTTATACTTTGAGCTTACCGGCTACTCCAGTGTAGCCAGTATCACTCAAAGGATTATAAGGGAAAATGAAAAAGAGTCCTTTACTATTGTTTCTACAGGTACGGAGACCTGGCAGATAGCAGGTAGCGGCTACCACGAAGAGCTGATTAATTTTGTAAATGGTACCATAGCAAAGAGCTACAAGCTGCCTACCGACAAAGTATACATATACGTGGAAAAGCATCCAATACAATACATTCAGCAGCATTTTCCGGAGATTCCGTTCTGGCTGGCAGATGGGGAGCAAAGTCAGAATCTTCTGCAATTTACAAGGCTGGTAAGCACCGGTAGCAGTAATGTCATCGGATATGAGCTGGATGCTGAAAAAGGTAAAACAGAACGAGTGCGATTTACTGCAAAGCTGGCAAAGTCTCTGTCGGCCTTGTACAGAGATAAGAATACACGCATACTTATTGAATCCAGAGCTATGAACTGGATAGAAGAATTCGAAGATTTATATCCGAGAACCTTAAAGGTGTACTATGAGGATGAGGATTTTGTATGCTACTATTTTGAACAAAATCCAAATGCTACCTTTGAGCTGGCAATACAGGAGATGAATATAGAGAAGGATCCGATAAGTGCACCTACTGTCGAGCCGCCTGTATCCGGCAGACCTGAAGAAGAAAACCAAGGGGATTATATAGTGGAATACATTTTTAATCCGGAAACAGGTGAGATTACGACTCGCGTTATCAATAGTGCAACAGGAGATATAGTGGTTGAAGTGACTGAGTAAAATATTTATTGGGGGAAGACTATGAAGGCTATTGATTTTGTTATTTTGTGGGTAGATGGCCAGGATGAAAAGTGGCAGAAAAAGAAGGCTGAATATTCACATCAAAGCGTAAATGACAATGAAATACGATTTAGAGACTGGGATTTGCTGAAATACTGGTTCAGGTCGGTAGAGCATTATGCTCCCTGGGTAAGAAAAATTCATTTTGTTACAGAGGGGCATCTGCCTTCATGGCTGAATACAAAACATCCCAAATTAAATATAGTTAAGCATTCGGATTTTATGCCTGCAGATACCCTGCCGGTGTTTAATTCCAGTGCGATAGAGATATATATAAATCGAATTCCCGGGCTGGCAGAACATTTTGTTTTTTTCAACGACGATATGTTCTTAAACAGCGAAGTGGAGCCATCATATTTCTTTGTGAAAGGTCTGCCCAGAGATATGCTGGCATTGCAGCCGGTGGTGGCCAATCCTACCAATTTTACCATGACTCACATATATACTAATAATTCCATTGCCATAGCCAAGCATTTTGACAAGCGGAAAAATATGAAAGCTCAGAAGATATCCTATTTTAAGCTAGGTTATCCCTTCAAAAATTTTGCTTACAATATGCTGGAGCTGGCTTTTCCCAGATTCACGGGCTTTTATACCCAGCATGGACCATCGCCATTTTTAAAGTCTACTTTTATAGAGGTGTGGGGAGAGGAAAAAGAAGCCTTGGACAGTACAGGCCACAATCGATTCAGAGATGATACAGATGTGAATCAGTACCTTTTCCGTGAGTGGCAAAAGCTTACAGGAAGATTTGTGCCAGCCAATATTGAAAAAGATTTTGCCTATATGGAAATGGGACGTGATGATAAAAAGATTGCTGACTGTATAGTAAATGGAGTTAGGAAGGTAATCTGCATCAATGATGCAGAAGTACAGGATTTTGAAAAAACCAAAAAAATAATTAGCAGGGCTTTTGAAAAGAGTCTGCCTGCGCCATCATCATTTGAATTAAAGTAGATCATGACTAAACAAAGGACCAGAACAGAATACTCGGCTAAAAACACAGGAGTAGCGGTGGGATCCCGTATCCTGGCGATTTTAATGGGCTTTTTTACCCGTATTATCTTTACCCGTACCTTATCTGCAGAATACGTAGGTGTAAATGGCCTTTTTACAGATATACTTAACGTGCTGGCACTTTCGGAAATGGGAGTAGGGACAGCCATTACATTTGCTTTATACAAGCCCATTGCTGACAATGATTTGGAGAAGCAGAAGTCTTTAATGAGACTTTATAAGGTGTTTTACAGAATGGTGGCAGGGATTGTGGCTATTGCAGGCCTGGCACTGGTACCCTTTTTGCCATATCTTATGAAGGATGATCCTCATATTCCGGGGCTGACTGTCATATATCTTATGTACCTCTCCAATTCAGTGCTGTCTTATTTTATGATCTACAAAAAGACGCTGATAGAAGCCAGCCAGCAGAGCTACATAGATGTTCTTTATCATACTGTGTTTTTAGTACTTCAGAATGTTTTACAGATAGTTATTCTGCTGACAACAGGCAATTTCATCCTCTTCCTTGCAGTGCTTATTCTTTGCACACTGGGCTATAATATAACCATTTCTAAAAAGGCTGAAAAAATGTTTCCTTTCCTCAAGGAAAAGGATGTGGAAAAGCTGCCGGAGGCTGAAACAAGGGACGTTCATAACAATGTTCGATCCCTGATGATGCATAAGATCGGCAATGTCTTAGTAAATAATACAGATAATATACTTTTAGCCAGACTGGTTTCATCTGTTGCTGTGGGATGTTACTCCAATTATTACCTGGTAATAGGCTCCATCAGACAGATTTTAAGTCAGGCATTTATGGGGATTACTGCATCTGTAGGTAATCTTGGCGTTTCAAATGACAATGAACATGTTAAAAAAGTATATAATGCTTCAGTATTAGCAGCGGTATGGCTGTATGGCTTTGCTGCCATCACTTTATACCTGGTAGTTGATCCTTTTGTGGGATTTTGCTTTGGCGAGTCCTATGTATTTGATAGCAAAATCACCATGATTCTGTGTATTAATTTTTACCTTACGGGAGTACGCCAGCCCTCCCTGGTCTTCAGAGATTCCATGGGATTATTTAAGCATGACCGCTGGGTATCACTGATAGAAGCTCTGGTGAATCTGGTGGTGTCCGTAGCATTAGGTATGAGATACGGCATTATTGGCGTATTTTTGGGGACTATGATTTCCACACTGCTTACTTCATTTTGGGTGGAGCCTTTTATACTTTTTAAATACAGACTTAAGGTAAGCTCACTCATGTATTTTCTGAAGCTTATGATGTATACGATGCTTACCGTGGCTTTGGCTTTGGTGCAGAAGTATATTTATACATCCGTAAGTATATTTAATACTGACAGTCAGATGGGCGCAGAGTTGGTTCGGGCCTTTTTCCTAAGGCTGATATGCTGTGTGATTTTCACCAATCTTGTTTACCTTTTGATTTCTTTACCTATGCCGGCATTTAAGACACTTTACTCAAAGTTTCTTTTTCTGGTAGGTAAGCGCAAGGAAAAGCGGGCTGAAAGAAAAACTGAAAACAAAGAAGATGAAGATTTATACGATAAGTTTTCTGAGGCTGAGACTTGGATTTTACAGGCTCTTGAGGAAAGTCTGACAGGTAAGAAGAAGGAAAAATACAAGGAGTGCCGGCCGAATATCCTGGCTACACTTAATTTAATGCTGGCCCATGCTGTTACGCCGCTTCTTGATAAGCAGACAGAAGAGCTGGTGCAGGGTAGCGATGCGCCCGAAGCATTGGGCTTACACAGAGAAATAAAAGCAATAAATGACAGTATGACGCTTTATGCCATGAGGCAGATTTTCCTGACAAAAAATCTGTCAGATGCTTTTGAAAAAGCCGACTGCAAAGTGGCGATACTTAAGGGGATAGCCACAGGAAAATATTATGGGAAGCCGGAAAAACGTAAGTCGGGAGATGTGGACATTCTGTTACTGGAGCCCCATAAACTGGCCCAGGCCAAGGAAATTGTCATATCGCTAGGGTGTGATGTGAAAGAAGAGCAGCCGGCTCTGCATCATATTGTATTCAATTACAAAAAAACCAATATTGACATAGAGCTGCATACCATGCTGGTAGAGCCTTTTGATAATAACACCATCAACAAATATGTGGACGGACTGCTGGCAGAATGCGTTTATCATACTAAGTATATTAATGCTTTCGGAGTCAGAATACCTGCATTAACCGGCGCTTTTCATGCTTATGAGCTGCTGCTGCATATGCTGCAGCATTTTCTGAGGGCAGGCTTTGGCTTGAAGCTCCTTTGTGACTGGGTAGTGTTTTGGAATAATGAGGTCATGTCTGAAGAGGAAAAAGAGATATATCTTCGTCTTGTAATAGAGTCCGGAGTGAAGGGCTTTTCTGATATGATTACCTTAATCTGTCTCGATTATCTGGGATTGGATGAAAAAAATGTGGTCTTTATGGATCTGGATCAAAGCAGAAGACGCATGGATCGTAAAGCGATGTTACTGGATATCTTCGAAGGTGAAGAATTCGGACATGCCAACAAGGAAAGAATGGTTGCATTAAGAGGCAGCAGTCCATGGGATTACATAAGAGAATTCCATCACCAGATGAGATTAAATCATCCTAGGACTTCCAGGATAATTCTTTTCTGGCCGGTACTCTGGGTAGTCACTTACGTAGTTTTCATAAGAAATAATAAGAAGCTGAGGCAGACTGACACAAGGGAAATATATGAAAAAGCCGGTAGACGAGGCAGGATAGTTAAAGAAATGAAGCTATTCAAGGGCTGAAAGTAAATAGTAAATAGTAAAAGTCAGTTTAAAGATAGATGTGGATTTTTCAACAAATTTGTAGTATACTTTGACTAACTATATATGTAAGGAGAATTTTATGGATAAGACGGAAAAATTAGTTATTAAAAAAAATCTCAACGTGACTGACCTTGCTGGCGAAAAAGTAATGATTGATTTTGAATCCGGCAAGTATTTCATGATTAAGGGTGTTGGTAATGACATTTGGGATATGCTTAAAGAGGAGACTACAGCTGCTGATATTATTGAAAAGCTTTTAGCTGAATATGAGGTGTCCCGTGGACAGTGCGAGACTGAAGTTATGGCATTTTTGGACAAGATGCGTGAGCTGGAGTTTATCTAAATGAATAATAAGCTTAAAGCCTTATGGAGAGACCGCAAAAATCAGGGCCGATATTTTAGATGGCTTATGCACTATACCAAGCCATATGCCTGGAAGATAGGTCTGCTCCTTCTGGTCGGCCTGGGAGAGACATTCGTGTCTATCTGGATGGTCGATATCACAAAAAATGTACAAAATAATGCAGTTGAGGGTAAGGAGTTTAAAACACTCCTTATTTCTTATCTTGTATTAATAGTGGCTCTGCAGGTAGTAGGGGTGATTACGGGTATTCTCTCTACCATGCTGAATGAGCACTTTTCTTTTGGTATAAGAAAACAGGTGTATGAACAGATAATAAATGCACACTGGATGGATGTGAAGAAGTACCACACAGGTGACTTGATGACCAGACTTACCAGTGACGCAGGTGCTGTTGCTGACGGTATTATAGGTACTGTTCCTCAGATTATTATTCAGTTTTTTACGCTGATTGGAATGTTTATCTATATGTTCTCGCAGTCTCCGATGCTGGCAATTTTTGCCCTTCTTATAGCTCCCGTTGCAGCCCTGGCGGCCATGCTTCTGGGAAAAAAGATGAAGAAGCTTCAGGTCAAGGTGCAGGAGTCCGAGGCGGATTATCGTTCTTTCCTTCAGGAAAGTCTGGCCAATCTGCTTATCGTTAAGACTTTTGCCAATGAGCAGTACTCTGCCGATAAGCTTACAGAGCTTAGAGAGAACAGATTTCACTGGGTATTTAAAAAGACAAAGCTGTCCATAGCAATGTCGACAGTAATGTCTACTACATTCCAGTTGGGATATATTGTGGCTTTTTCCTACGGTGTTACTCAGCTTGCTTTAGGTAAGATTCTGATAGGTACCATGACAGCTTATCTTACATTGATTAACCGTGTTCAGGCGCCTATTATAGCCCTTTCTCAGCAGGTGCCCCGTGTAGTATCCATATTAGCCTCAGCAGGGCGTATAATGGAGCTGCAGAACATTCCATTGGAAAAGAAGCTGCCTGAGCATATGGAGCATGGTACCCAGATCGGTGTCAATGTAAATAATGTTACATTTGGCTATCTGGCGAACGAAACCGTACTTGAGGGCGTTTCTTTGGATATTAAGCCAGGAGAGTTTGTAGTAATCGTAGGTGAGTCAGGCATAGGTAAGACTACGCTGCTTCGCCTTATTATGTCCTTTATGAGTGACTATAAGGGCGACATCTCCTTCTACAATACAGATGGCGGCAAGGAAAACGCCAATGCCGGTACCAGAGAGTTTATCTCCTACGTGCCACAGGGTAATACCCTGTTTTCAGGAACAATCAGAGAAAATATCCGTATGGGCAATCTGAATGCTACTACTGAAGAGATGTATGAAGCACTTAAGCTGGCAGCGGGATATGATTTTGTTATGGAGCTTCCTCAGCAGATCGATACTCGTATCGGTGAGCGTGGTCATGGCATTTCAGAAGGACAGGCTCAGCGTATTGCCATAGCCCGTGCTTTTGTACGTCATGCACCTTTCCTTATCCTGGATGAAGCTACATCTGCTCTTGATGAAGAAACAGAACAGAAGGTTATTCAGGGGCTGCAGGAGCTGACGCCCAGACCTACATGCCTTATTGTTACGCATAGACGCAGCATTATTAAATACTGTGATCGTGAGATTAAGATTCAAAATAAAGAAATGGCAGAAGTGCCGGATGAATTCCTTTCCATGGGACTTTCCGGTATGGATCAGGTGAATCTGACTGAAATGCCATTTGTACCTAGTAATAATACACCTTCCGGACCTACGGGAGTGTGATATAAAAATTGTCAGGGGGACGTTTCTAATTGACAACTTTTTGAAAAAGTTGTCAATTTGACACGTCCCCCTGACAATTTTTTGACTTTTCTAAAATTTTAAAATGCCTAAAAGACCTCTTTTTAGAATCTGTCCACCGGCCTGTATCAACTGGGACTCGATTTTATTTTTTCTTCGTTCTGCAGCCTTGTCCTTTTGGGCTTTCTTTTTCTCTTCTTCTTTCTTTTTTAAGGCTTCTTCTTTTTCCTTTTGCTTTTGCAGCTCTGCCTCTTTTTTCTGCAGTTCAGCTTCTTTGGCAGCTATTTCAGCTTCCTTTTTTTGCAGTTCTTTCTCTTGTTCCAGAGCCTCATAGGCTGAGAAATTATCCACCATGTCGTCATACTTTCCGAATACAGGTGAATGTTCCAGAGCATAGGTCCTGGTGCCTTCAGTGCATGGAGCCATAAGGCTTTCAGGACACATGATGCTGGTTTTTTCGACGATTTGAGGCACACCATGCTCATCCAGACAGGATACCAGCGCTTCGCCTGTTCCCAGCTCCATCATGACGTTTTCTGCTTTGAAGAGTGGATTGGGGCGGAAGGTCTGGGCAGCTGCTTTTACAGCCTTTTGCTCAGCAGGCGTGTAGGCTCTCAAGCCGTGCTGAATACGATTGGAAAGCTGAGCCAGTACAGCATCAGGGATATCGGAAGGTGACTGGGTAACAAAATATACGCCTACGCCTTTGGAACGAATAAGCTTTACGGTCTGCTCCACTTTCTGAATCAGTACCTTGGGGGCATCAGAAAAAAGAAGGTGGGCCTCGTCAAAAAAGAATACAAGCTTGGGCTTTTCTGCGTCCCCGGCTTCCGGCAGGTTTTCGAAAAGCTCAGCCAGCAGCCACAGCATAAACATGGAGTAAATGGAAGGATTTTCCATGGTCTTTGCAGCATGAAGCACATTAATATAACCACGTCCATCAGGAGCAACTCTCATCCAATCACGAATATCCAGAGCAGGCTCTCCAAAGAAGAGCTCACAGCCCTTATCCTCAAGAGGAATAAGAGCTCTTAATATTGCATTTACGGATACGGTAGCTACACTGCCATATTTGGGACCGATTTCCACTCTGTGTTCTGCTACATAGTTCAGCATTACCCTAAGGTCCTTAAGATCCAGTATTTTGTAACCTTTATCGTCGGCCACGCGAAAAGCAACGTTCATGACGCTTTCCTGAGCGTCAGAAAGGCCCATAAGACGGGAGAGAAGCTCTGGTCCCATATCTGATACGGTGGTGCGGACAGGATGGCCACCCTCGGCATAAATGTCCCAAAACATGGTGGGATATGAACGGAGGGTAAAGCTGTCTCTTACCCCGAATTTATCGATACGTTTTTGAATGCCCTCATTATCTGCGCCATCGGCACTGATACCTGAGACATCACCCTTTGCATCTACCATAAAAACAGGGACACCTGCCTGGGAAAAAGCTTCTGCTAAAACCTTCATGGTGATAGTTTTACCGGTACCGCTGGCTCCGGCTATAAGACCATGACGATTGGCCTGAGATAAATGCATATACACTCTTTGGGGGATGTCGCTATCATTAAGCCCCAGGTAAATTTTTCCTTCTTCAATCATTTTTCATACTCCTGTTATTCTTATAATTCTATATTTAAAAAGGCTAAAAAGCCAAAGGCGGTTAATAGCTGAACTTCAGCAAGCTGTGGCAGCTCCCCGTGGTAGTATTGATCCTTAAGCTCCGGTAAAAGTTCCGGATGGATCAGGGAAAAAATGCTCTTGTTAACCAGTAATTTAGCCCTGTCTGCTTTTTCCTTCATCAGCTGATTGACTGCCTTTTCGTCCCTAAGAAGACGCTTGCCGCAATCTGAATTCTGTACACCGTAGCGAATCTGATTGGCTGTGATGCTTTTAGGTAAAAGATCTTTAAGACCTTCTCTTATTAGCCATCTGGTCTTACCCTGATATGCAAAAAGATGGTACGGGAGGTTGTAGCAAAACCATATTATTCTTGGATCCCTGGTAGGATCTCGCAGAATGACGCCATTTTTAAGACCGGCTTTTGTCTCATAGGCACCCAGGTAAGAATGGCAGGAACGGCTGGTAAGGAAGTCCTTTGCTGCTTCATGATGGCGCAGGCTTACCTGGCTAAAGCTGCTTCCGGCTTTTTTAAAGCGACTGGTAAGATCCAGATCCATAAGCATCTCGCTGTTAATCCAAGGGTATAGTCTCTGGGATAGGGCGGGGTAATAGGCCTTTGCATTTTTAGACTTTTTAAGCATTTTCTTTTCCCATCGGCACATACGGAAAACTCCCAAAAGGGCCTTCTTTCGGCTTTCCCCTACATCTTTTGAAAAGCTGAAAAGATATTTTATGAGCCGTATGTAATGGTGATTCAGGTAGAGGTCGAAAAGTATATGGTCTATGTAGCCGCAGGAAACAGAGGCGTTGCCTGTCTGACCTGTAAGCAGTATGCGACAGTTATTTTCTCCGGCTTTTTTAAATACTTCGAAAAGACTGGGCATGTTGGCTACAGCTTTTATAGGTATTTCCAGGGTGTTAGTAATATCCTGCAAGTCTTCCACGCAGTTTTTTCCGTTATTATTCAGGAAGGTCTGCACCATATTGGGGTACATGGCTCCGATTTCCTTTACCGGTATTGTTTCGTCGTGGATATTGTTGGCGTTAAAGTCTTTTGCAGGCTTTTCATATGGGACGTAAGTGAAGGTGTAGAGATTTTTAGCCTGAGCCTGTAAAGTAAGGGCTGCCAACACACCTACACTGGAAGAGTCGAATCCTGAAGAAAGGCTTATGGCCACGTTATCTTTCGTGCGACAGGCCGACTTAACGCATTCTGTGTATATTTTTCTAAAGTCCTTCAGATAATCAGAAGGATTATTACGCAAAGTAAAGCCGCCAATGGCACCATCTGTTATGCCTCGCCCACTGGTCCAGTCGATGTAAAATTCTTCCTGTCGCAGGATGTCTGAGGCTGAAAAGGTGAATGTGACCTGACTGCCGGGATTCAGCATATATATGTTTTTGAATGGACTTATATCGGACAAAATGTTGGGCATAAGTCCTGGAGCGCCCAGGTAATCCTTAAGATATTCCAGGGAAAAATCAGTGTCGGGGCACCATTTTACCAGAGGGGCCAGTATGGTGGAAAAGACTACCTGATCCTTATCGTAATAGTAATACAGGCAACGTGAAGCTACTTGGTCTGCAGTTAATGTAAGGCTTTGTTTCTTTTCGTCAAAAACAGCATAGGAAAATAATCCCAGCAGGTGCTTTGCGGCATCTTTTGAGTCCTTTTCCAGTAATTTGTATAAGAGGCTGCCATCGGGCTCGGTAAGTAGCTGCTCCCTTTCTTCTGATGAGGAAGGAGCCAATCTTTCTGCTATATATTCCCTGTTGTCCAGTATGAGATCTGCAGTTAAAAGTAAATCATTACCGGCAATGGGAAGCTTTTCTTTTAAACTTTCCTCCGTAATATGCTGAAGACATTCACCGAAGGAGACATAGAGCCTGCCTTCCTGTTCCAGGTGGGAATATACATCTATGAGGCATTTCTTTTTATAATCATTTTCAAAAAACTCCGAAAAGTCGGGGGCTTTTGTTCTTCCTACTCTACCATAAATTGCTGACATATTATTCTCCTGATGATGTCTATTACTGGTCTTTACTTCACAATGGGAAGCTTAATAATGAAGGTGCTGCCGACGCCCAGGGCGCTGTTCACGAATATGGAACCACCGTGGCGCTCAACTACGGCTTTTGCAATGGAAAGACCCAGCCCTGAGCCGGTCTTTCCATTGGGTGTACGGGCAGAGGATACGGTATATGTCCTGTTAAATACATTGGGTAAAGCCTCAGGAGGAATGCCGATACCACTGTCAGCTACTTCTATTGTGAGTGAATCAGATGCCGAGTCTTTATGTACGGAGAGTCTGATAAAATCACCGGACTCAGAATACTTGGCGGCATTGGTAAAAAGGTTGTCCATAACTCGAATGATTTTTTGGACATCAATATTTATAACTGCTTCCAAATCCTCAGGGATATCCAGCTGCATATCACGGTCGTCATAGCGGGCGTCAGTAGTGGCATCAAAGAAATATTCCTCGAAAAAAGGAAGGGCATCAATCTCGGTGAAATCCAGCTTTTTTCCTGTGTCTTCTACGCAAAAGAGGTAATACATATCATTTACCATATCTTCAAGGGTCCTGGCCCTGCGGTCAATAGTTCCAAGGAATTCCCGGGTCTCTTCGGGAGTCAGATTCTTGCTTTCAAGCATGGCATCAAGAGCGCTGCGTATGGCTGTAAGAGGGGCGCGTAAATCGTGGGAGATATTGGACAGCATCTCCTCGCGCTGTTTTTGTATGTATTTAAGCTGCTCATTGGCCCGGGCCAGCTCTTCTTTTGCCTGAAAAAGCTTAATGGATAACTCATTGACCTGTTCGGATTCAATGTCCGGAGCGTTGAATGTGGGTTTTTCATTTGTGTTCATAAAAGACCTCTGTAAATGTATTTAAACTACTGCAAATATTATAACCTTCTCTCTGATTCCAGTCTAGGAGTATTAGCAAGAATACAGGAACTCCACTTGTTTTTTCAGAAAAAACAAGATATACTAAAATTAATTAACTTGGATTCAGGTTCTTTTTTAAAGAGCAGAAAAGAGAGAGAAGATGTATTATTACAAATTTTATGGGAAAAGAATACAGTCAGATTGGGAGCTGCGTCAGCTTTTACCTCAGACAGAGGAAGAAAAAGCAATGCCGCAGGAAATTACAATAAAAGAGGGTAGAGTACCAGACACTACCCGAAGAGAAGTGCAGTGTTTTGCAGAAATAAAAGCACCTGAAGCACATTTTGGTAATTATACCATGTATATGTACATCAGTAATGGTGATACCATTCTTTACGAAATCAAAACTCCTGAAAATACAGGATCGGTTAATGCATATCTTACGGGATGGGGCATCAGTATCCTCTTTTATCAGAGAGGCGTGGTAGGTATCCATTGCTCCTGCGTAGCAGACGAGCGCGGTGCTGTCATTATAAGCGGTGCCAGTGGTGCAGGTAAGTCGACTACTACAGCCCATTTTCTTGAAAAAGGCTATCGTCTTATGGCTGATGACCTGGCCATGGTGGAAATACGTGAAGATGGCGTGTATGCCTGTCCGGCTTTCCCTTATCAAAAGCTTTGCAGAGATGCAGCTTTGGATAATGGATATGATCTTAATGAGCTTATTTATATCAATGAGGAAAAGGATAAATTTCTGGTGCCATACAGAGGCGATTTTTCCGCTGAGCCCGTAAAGCTCAGATGCATGCTTATGCTTTA
Organism: Lachnospiraceae bacterium; assembly: GCA_045616485.1. Lineage (GTDB taxonomy): Bacteria > Bacillota > Clostridia > Lachnospirales > Lachnospiraceae > RGIG3528. The sequence goes on along the minus strand of JAZLGU010000065.1, from coordinate 38,331 downwards.
CCGTAGCGAAGGAGACGAAGTAGAGATAAAGCCAATTTCAGGTATAGACAGGCTTCACCATACGATTTCTTCCATGTTCCTTGCAAGACTTATGACCAGACCGCAGGCATATTCACCTGAACTGGGCGCCCAGTGCTTAAAGATATCTGCAGGAGTGCCGGAGATGTATGAGCTCCATCGCCCCGGTGCCAGAGATACAAAAAAGGAGATTATGGAAGTCATAGACAGGGTTATTTTGTAATAAATTTATATCCCTTTGACCATACTGTCTCTATCATGTCTTCCAAAGACTTATCGATGGCCATTTTTTTACGAAGTCTGGATACATTTACCATGACGGATCTGCGGTCGCTATCATCGGCAATACCAAACAAAGCCTGACCTAAATCGGCGAAGGATACCTCTTCATTGGGGTGGCTGGCCAGATGCAAAAGCACCATGTACTCTTTGTTGGCCAGGCACAGATCTTCGTCCTTATAATAGGCTTTATGCTCCAGCTTATCTATTTTTAAATCTTTGAATATCAGAACATTTTTATTGGCCTGTATTGTTGCTTTCATCTGCTTTGTGCGCTTGATATGAACATTGATACGGGCCTCTAATTCTCTTAGGGAATAAGGCTTTACTATATAGTCATCAGCACCACTGATAAGCCCCTCAATCTTATCCTCTTCATCGCCTTTGCCGGTTACAAAGATAATAGGCACAGATGAAAAGGTTCTGATTTCATTACATACTTCAATACCATTCATTTCAGGCATCATTACATCCAGAAGAATACAGTCCGGATGCACTTTTTTTGCGAAATTAATGCCGTCAAAAGGGTTGGAGGCAACAAAGATGTTAAAGCCCTTTTCTGAAAAATATTTTTTGTTGGAAACAAGGACTTCTCTGTCGTCATCAATGAATAGTAATGTAGCCATGCAATTTCCCCCTGGAAAAGATATATACATATAGTTTATCACACTAAATATTAAAAAAGTATAAATTATTAAAAATTGGCTTTCGCTACAATCTAATTTTTTGATTAATTGTTACAAATACGTTTACTTTTTTGATTTATAATGATATTATTTCCATAGGTGAAAATTTTTCGTTTTTTGATTATAAGGGAATTACGCATATTTATTTTATATTAAGGGAGTATATAAAATGAACCATTCTAACAAAAACGCCAATACGGATCTACATCAGATTAATATTGATTTATTAATTAATGTGGGCTCATTGGCAGCATTTATGATTCTTTGTTCTATCTTTGGTGACGCTGAGAGCCTTATGCCAATGTTTGCTATAGGTGCAGCTTTTACTTTTATCTTCATGTTCGTACTTAAAGCTACATATATATATAATGTCACCATGTTTTTTTACAGGGACAGATATTTCAAGAAGATTTTCGAATCCTACCTGATTGCCCTGTTAAATGCCTTACTTTTGCTCTTCTTTGCTACAGATATTCCTGGAGAGGATCGCAAGTATGTTCTGGGATATCTTGCAACAGTAGCAGTGATTATGTTTACTCAGCCTATATGGTACAAGCCTTTGAACAAGAGCTATTATAAAAAAAGAGCGCCTCGTGTCGTTCTGGTAGGTAAGGCTGAGAGATTTGATAAGTTTAGAGGATATCTGCATAAGACCAATCTTTGGATGGATATCATTGGCTATGTATCTGTATCTGAGCATAGATTTAAAGAGAATTCCAAGCAGTATATCGGTTGGCTGGAGCAGCTGGAGGATATTATCCGTGATCACCATATAGATCAGGTATATATTATGCAGCGCCATGGTGAGGATATTGATGTTTCTCAGGCTTATATCGATATGTGTGTTGATATGGGCGTGACAGTAAAGCTTATAGTGGATCTCTACGATGGAGGTTCTTCCAGCAGCTATGTTTCTTCCATGGGTACATACCCTGTTATTACATACCATAGCATATCCTTTAATGTTACAGATCAGGCTATAAAAAGAGTTGTAGACGTTCTGGCATCAGGTCTTGCTATTATTCTTACTTCACCTATTATGCTGGCTACAGCGATTGCCGTTAAGTTATCCTCTCCGGGACCTATTCTTTTCAAGCAGACCAGAGTAGGACAGAATGGACGTCATTTCAAATGTCTTAAGTTCCGTAGTATGTATGTAGATGCAGAGGCGAGAAAAGCTGAGCTTATGGCTCAGAATGAGATTAAGGGCGGTGTAATGTTTAAGATGAAGGATGATCCACGTATCACCAAGGTCGGTAAGGTCATCCGTAAGCTTTCATTAGATGAATTCCCGCAATTTTTCAATGTTTTTATTGGCGACATGAGTCTGGTAGGTACCAGACCGCCGACCGTTGATGAGGTAGCCAAGTATGGCAGAAATCATTGGAGACGTATTTCCATCAGACCTGGTATCACAGGCATGTGGCAGGTAAATGGAAGAAGTGCTATTGAGGATTTCGAAGAAATAGTACGACTGGACACAGAGTATATTGATAACTGGAGTCTGTTATTAGACATTCAGATTATGTTTAAAACAGTAGCAGTTCTCTTGAAACACAGTGATAGCTACTAAAATTAAAACAAGATTAAATAAATGGTGAAATATGCGATATTACATAGCTGACACCCATTTTTGGCATGAGGCAATGCTGCAAAAATTTGATAAAAGAGGATTCGGCAGTATTGAGGAAATGCATGACTACATGGTGAGTCAGTGGAATAAAAAAGTCAGGAAAAATGATGATGTGGTAGTGCTTGGAGATTTTTCTCTGGGTACTCCCAATCAAACATCAGAGATATTGGATAGGCTGCAAGGTCACCTGCATCTTATTACCGGCAATCACGATCAGGTGGATAATAAGAAGTATGATTATTCACGATTCAGGTGGATTCGTGATTATGCAGAGCTTTATGATGATAGAAGGCGTGTGGTCCTATCTCACTATCCTATCATGTGCTACAATGGACAATATGCAAAAGATAAGCAGGATAAAGCCCGTACATATATGCTTTATGGTCATGTGCATGATACAGACGATATGAGACTTGTAGAAGAGTATATAAAAAGAACGCGTCTTTCCACTCATAAAGACTATGAAGGGAATGACGCGTATATTCCCATTCAGATGATAAACTGCTTTTGTATGTATTCAGATTATCAGCCTCTTACTCTGGACGAGTGGATAGAGCTGGCTCGTAAAAGGGACTGGATCATATAAACAATAAGAATTATCACAGTGGTAATGGCAACACCTATGGAGTCTATCCCAATATCTGTAATAATACCACATCTACCCGGTACAAAATACTGATGCAGCTCATCTAATGCTGCGCACAACACGCTGGCAGGTACAGTAATGAAGAGTCTTTCCCATATATTAAGGGAAGGGGTGCACTCCATATGGTACTTGCTTTTTTTATTGATCTTGGCCAGGGCAAAGATGGAAGCCTCAGTAGCGAGATTTCTTCTATAAGTCATGGATATCTGAGTGATGGGGAAAAAGATGGTAAAAGTAAGTACTGCGTACTCTGTAACATGGGCAGCCTTGCGGATGAAAAACTCCCAGAAGTCAGTTAATTCAGCTAACTCGGAAGAAGTTAAACCCTGATTAAATAACTTGCTAAAGTTACTTACCAGCCACACGGAAATGGTATGAGACAGTCCCCCTGATGTCTCGCCATCCTGTCCTGAAAAAAAGAAAATGATATAAATCATCACTAAGAAGGGGATGACCGATATTATTTTTTTAAGTGTAATATTGTTTGCCCTCATAATTTAACCCTGTAACCTTAATGTTTTCTCGATTTTACTATACCACAGAGACTACATTTTTTCCACTTTTTATTATTGAATTTTTGACCGCTTTCAACTATAATAATCGAAATCTGAGGTTACTGTACATAGTAACAATCTGACACATGAGAAAAGAAATATATTTGGAGGGCATCATGGCACTTGGTGATTTAGGAAGCATCATGAAAATCAAGCAGGCCTGGGATACTTTTACAGCTAATCATCCGAAGTTTCCCGCTTTTTTACAGGCAGTTCAGAGAAGAGGTATAAAAGAGGGCTCGGTAGTCGAGATTATTATTACTGATCCCAGCGGAGAGAAGCTGGAGACCAGTATAAAGGTGCAGCAAAGCGATTTGCAGCTGATGGATACATTAAAAGCAATGGGTAAGAATTAAGAGGTTGGTATCATGCATATTACAATGACAGGTAATTTGGGTAGCGGTAAGTCTACCCTTAGTAAAGTCTTCGAGAAGGACTATGGTTATGAGATTTATTCTACCGGTAAAGTTATCCGTGAAATAGCTGCGGATATGGGGATCAGCGTTCTTGAAATGAATAAGAGAATGTCAGAAGACCCTAAGTATGACAAAATGATTGATAATAAGTCTGCTGAGATTTCACGTGACAGACAGGCAGATAATATTTTCTTTGATTCACGTCTTGCATGGCATTTTGTAGGAAAGGCTTTTCGTGTTTTCCTATCCGTTAGTCTTGATACTGCTGTTGCCCGTATTATGGGTGATTCCAGAGGCAATGTAGAGACTTATGCTTCTCCCGAAGAGTGCAAGGAAGCCTTGCTTGCTCGTGTAGCTGAAGAGGGTAAGCGTTACAAAGAGATCTATGATATTTCCTATTTTGATTATACAAATTACAATCTGGTTTTGGACTCTACTGTATGTCCTCCGGAGGTCCTCTCCAAGATTCTTTATGATCAGGCAGTAAAGTACTATAAAGCTATGGAAGAGGGCCGTGATTATACCAAGCTTATTATCTCTGTAGAGAGAGGTCTGGATGATTTTACTGAAGAAACAAAAAATGGCCATGTAGAGCAGGTTGTCTACGAAGGCCATGCATTCTATGAAGTAACCATTAATAAAAATTAATAAAAGCGTTCGCCTGCTACCTGGTGAAGTTAGTCAGAGAGATTTTTTCTCTCTGATTTTTTTGCACTTTCTGCGGGCAGACTTACGGAGAGACGGATAAAAGCAACTATCTATGCTGATAGTAGAAGATGGCCAGCTGGGTGCGATCTCTTAAGGAGAGCTTGTCCAGTATCTCGCTAAGATAGTTACGCACTGTTCCTTCGCTCAAAAATAGCGCATCTGCAATTTCTTTGTTTGACAGACCGTCTGCTATTTTTTCTATTATTTCATATTCTTTTTCGGTAATCCCCTGGGCTGTATAATCAAATTGGGAGGCGGATTTCATAAGAGAAGGTATTTTATTTATTATCTCGTTTCCAAATACATTCTGCCCGGAGGCTACTGCTTTTAAAGCAGGAATAATATGCTCGTAGTTCTGCTTGAGAATATAGCCTTTTGCGCCCAGCTGCAGGGCTTTAACGATGTACTCGTCATCCACAAAAGTAGTTAGAAAAAGCACCTTGGCCTGGGGAAATTCAGATAAAACCCGGGCCAAAGCATCAGTGCCATTCATTCTTTGCATTCTGACGTCCATCAACAGTACATCAGGATCGTAGTCCCTGTAGAGCGGTAAAGCATCTTCCCCATCGCTACCTGTGGCAACAATCTGAATATCAGGGTCTGTTTCTATAATCATCTTTAAAGACATGGATACCAAGGTATCATCGTCAATCAAAATAACTTTCATGGTATTAATCCTCTTTTCTCTTGGGTATAGATATAAATATCTTGAATCCGGAATCATTGGATATGTTTATTACCCCTCCCAGGGCGGTGACACGGTCTCTCATATTGGTGAGACCTATACCTGAATGGTCTGATTGAGGTAGAGTAGCTGCATGGCCATTATCCTGGATTAGCAGCTGGAAAAATCCGGGATGCTCATGAATGTAGATAGAAGCCTTGCTGGCGTTACTGTGTTTGGCTATGTTGTTAAGTGCTTCTTTGGCTACAGTAATAAAACAGTATTTTACATCTTTGGGTATATGCGCGGAAATATCACACTGCAGCTCTACGGGGCAAAATTCAAATTCCTGACATAGTGTTTTAATGCTGCTGTTTAAATCGATGGACTCATCATGCAGGTCGTGTACACTGTTTCTAATGTTATTCATGGCGTCATCCAGCGTGTCTTTTAATTGAGATAAGAATGGCTTGATGGTCTGATCGGTGGTAATGGCATTGATGGATCCGGTCTGCAGGATGGCTCTGGACAAAAGATGCCCTACGTTATCGTGTATCTCTCTGGCGATTCTGTTTCTCTCAGTGAGAGTGGCCAGATGTATCTGATCCTGCTGCATTTCCATAAGCTGTTTGTTTTTGCGGCCAAGCTCGATTTCGCGCTCGGCAGAATTATCTCGAAGCTCCTTTACTTTATTACTAAGCATCTCTTTTTTGGAGGCCACATAAGCCATATATGAAGAAAGTCCACATAGAATAAGGGGCAGAAGTAAGGAAAGAGTAAAGCCCCTGCCGGCAATGACCAGAGTGAGAAGTGTTATGCTACAGGCAGCAATGTGCTTTTTCGAATAGAAACTGCAATAGATAATGGCAGGAAAAAATGGTAAAGCAGGAGGAAAAATGCAAACAGCCACAGCTGAAATCATTGTGATGATTAATTGAGCCTGTTCGTGATGTACTATGAGTAGAAGGGATACGACAATTATTCCGCCAAGCAGAATCAGTATTGACGTGAAGTCAGAAAAGGAATAGCGGAGAATAACTGCTCCAAGTATAATTAATATGTATGGCTCTATATATTTGGCCAAGACTTTTTCCTCCGTGTTCTGTATGATAAACCGGTGTTTTGCACCATGTGACAAATGTCATGTCAGATACTTACATATTACACTTATCTTAAAAGATTGCAAGGTGTATAGTGGCATCATAAAGAAAACCTGAGAAAAAGGAATTGTAAAGGAGAATGAAAAAAATGGTTGTAAAAATTGAAAACCTGGTAAAGAGATATGGAGACCTGCTGGCATTGGATCATTTTAATCTCTCTATCGAAGAAGGAGAAATATTTGGACTGCTTGGCCCCAACGGCTCCGGCAAATCAACAACAATTAACTGCCTGCTTTCACTTTTGGAGTATGACAAAGGCAATATAGAAATCTTTGGCCAGCCAATGACACCAACAAGCTATGATATAAAGAAAAACATCGGAGTCATTATGCAGAATGTTGCTGTATTTGATGAGCTTACAGTATACGAAAATATTGATTATTTCTGCGGTCTTTATGTTAAGGACAAGGCTAAAAGAAAACAGCTGGTAGAGGAAGCAATAGACTTTGTTGATCTTAAAGACTACAAAAAGTTCCTCCCTAAAAAGCTGTCAGGCGGTCTGTTAAGAAGACTGAATATAGCCTGTGGTATTGCTCACAAGCCGAAGCTTATTATTCTGGACGAGCCCACAGTAGCAGTAGACCCACAAAGCAGAAACAAGATTCTTGAGGGTATAAAAGAATTAAACCGCCAGGGGGCTACAATTATTTACACTACCCACTACATGGAAGAGGTAGAGCAGATTTGTACCAGAATCCTTATTATGGACAAGGGGAAAAATGTGGCTATCGGTACAAAGGACCAGCTGAAGGCTATGCTGGATCTGGGGGAGACTATCAGTATGGAAGTGCTTGATATACCGGAAGATGCCATTAAAACAATTACTGAGCTTCCACATGCACTTAATGTGTCATACGAGAATCAGATGCTTAAGGTAAGATATTCCAAGGGTAAACATAATCTCTTGAGATTGCTGGATGTGCTTAAAGAATATGACGTTCAGGTAGGAAACATTCATTCGGAAGTACCTACATTAAACGATGTATTTTTGGCTATTACCGGTAAGGAGCTTAGAGACTAGTAAAGTTAGGGAGTTGAAAATGAACGGAATATACAAAATTATAATGGAGCTGAGAAACTGGTCTACTCTATTCTGGGTTTTAGCTTTTCCCATTGTTCTCAGTACACTTTTTAAATTTATATTTGGTGGAATAGCTGATTCTACGGCTTTTTCCGAAACCAATGTAGGCGTTGTAGTAAGCGAAACAGCAGGTGAAGCAGAAAAAGAATTTTTAAGTATTGCAAAAGAAGTCGCTTTGGGAGACAACAAAATGTTTGTTGTCAGCGAGTACCAAGATTTTGACCATGCCAATGAGGACTTAAAGTCCGGAAAAATTCTTGGTATCGTAGATTTATCCAACGATTATGATATTACTTTCAAAGGAAACGGAGTGGCCGAATCTCTTATAAAAATCTTTGTAGAGCAGTATATGCAGAATATGAAGATGATTGAGGATGCCATCAAGCTGCACCCGGAAAATGCACAAAGAATAATCAGTGCAGTTACAGAAGGGATATCTAAGGAGATTACCGTAAAGGCAATAGAGCTAAAGGGTGCAGATAAGGATCCTTTCGGACAGTATATGTATTCTGTTATTGGCATGACTTGTCTTGTTGCCTGCAACATGGGTAGCTATATTGCAATATTAATCCAGGCAGATGCATCTCCCGTCGGTGCCAGAAGAAGTTCTTCGCCAACAGGAAAAGCCAAGATGATTTTCAATGATTTTCTGGCGTCCTATCTGCTCTATGGGGTACTGTCAATGGTAGTGCTAATGTACATGAAATTTGTGCTCAAAGTAGGATTTGGCGACTTCATGCTGCCTGTTATTGTAGCGACTCTGATTGGTGATTTCTGTGGACTGGCAGCGGGCCTCATGATTGGTGTCTGTGTAAGGGGTTCAGTTAAAAAGAAAGAGGGACTTTGTGTTGCCTTCTTTATGGGAAGCTCTTTCCTTGCAGGCCTTCAGTGGGGAGATATAGTGAGAATACTGGAAAAGAATGCCCCTATTGTCAACAGAATCAATCCTGCAACACTTATTGTAAACAGCTTTAAATCCTGGGCTGTATTTGGGGATTTGAAAAATTATTTGATTAGCATAGCAACACTTTTCGCAATTGGAATGTTATTCCTCTTCATCAGTGTTCTTAAGCTTAGGAGGACTAAATATGCAAGTGTTTAAATTGTTTTTTAAAATGCTTCGCTCCAATTTCAAACTTTTAATGATATACTTTGGGGTATTTATCGGAATGATTACCATTTTGGTTAATCTGCAGTACAGTAAAGCCCAGACAGGTTATTCTCAGGACAAGATAAAGCTGGCTGTGGTAGACGAAGATAAATCTGCATACTCTAAAGCATTTATGGAGTTTTTTGAAGATAAACATCATGTTACGGAAATAGAGAATAATGAAAAAGAAATAGCAGAGGGACTGTACTGGAGAGACTACGATTATGTTGTGGTTATTCCAAAAGGCTTCTATGAGAGCTTGACCGGCGAAAAGCCTATGGAGCTCAAAAAAATGGTGGTGCCGGGCAGCTTTTCTTCAAATTATTTTGAGGCTGATTTCAATATGTTCAATCAGAAGCTCGTCACACTGTTGGAGTGCGGCATGACGATGGAAGAGGCGGTAAAGGAGATAATGGAGCTGAGAGACGTGACTCCTACTGTAAAAATGGCTTCTTTTGTCAGCAGATCTCAGGGCGATACAATGACAGGCGTATATAACCACATGCCATACTTTTTTATAGCTGTAGGTGTCGCTGCTATATCACTGGTGCTTCACGCTATAAACCAAAGAGAGGTAAAAGACAGGACGGAGTGCTCACCTGCTACTCTTTTCAGCAGAAATATGGGACTTATTGCAGGAGTAATTGTAATGGGACTCATAATGCAGCTTATTGGTATCGGACTGGCTGTGATTTTCTCGGGCTTTAAAGTCTTTATGGACGCCAGACTGCCATACTTTGTGATTAATTCAGTATGCGTAATGATATTTTCACTTTCACTGGGCTACTTCGCAGGTATGATCACCAAGAGCGACGCGGCTATGAACGGAATGATTAATGTTTTCAGCTTAGCATTTTGCTTCCTGGGAGGCATTTTTGTACCGTCTTCAGTATTTAGCGATAATGTTAAGGCTGTATGCAGATATATCCCTACTTACTGGTATACCACAAATAACGACATGATTGGAAAAATGGTAAAAGCCGACAGTGAATTTATTAGCACTCTTACCAAAAACTGCGTAGGAATGGTGCTGGCAGGCGTAGCAGTATTTACAATTACTCTTGTTTGCATCAGTGCAAAAAGAAAAAGAGCATAAATAAATACTACTGTTCTCTAAATACTATCTCTCCGGTCTCATCGTTCATACTTTCGATGATAGCAAGGCTTTCCAGATTCAGGCCACGCTGGCGTATAATCTCGCCACCCTGCTGGAAGCCTTTTTCTATGCAGATGCCGATGCCCTCGACTGTGGCGTCGGCATTATTTATAAGCTCAAGAAGGCCCAGAACGGCGCATCCGTTGGCCAGGAAATCGTCAATAATAAGGACATGATCGTCTTTATTTAAGAATTTTTTGGAAACGATAACATCGTAAACTCTTTTTTTGGTAAAGCTCTCTATCTTGCAGCTGTAAGTCTCACCATCCAGATTCACAGACTGAGTTTTTTTTGCAAAAACAACCGGTACATTGAAGTACTGAGCTGCGACGCAGGCAATGCCGATGCCGGAAGCCTCGATAGTGAGAATTTTAGTAATATTCTTATGACCGAAGAGTCTGTAAAATTCTTTTCCTATCTCCTGGTAAAGAGAGACATCAATCTGATGATTTAAAAAACTGTCTACTTTAAGCACATTGCCTGGCTTTACAATACCGTCTTTTACTATTCTTTCTTCAAGAAGCTTCATAAAATATGTCCCCCTTATAGGCATAAAATCAACATTTATCTTAACTATACACTCATTTGAAAAAAAGTACAATTCAGTAATACTTATCAAAGAAATAAGATTTATAAATTTTACAGAAATTTAATATTTGGTGTAGTATATATATGAAGTTAATTTGGACTTCCCTATTAATCAAAAAGAGGAGAAAAATATGAAAATCAAGCGTATTATCAGTGTGTTACTGGCAGCTATGATGCTTATGTCTCTGGCAGCATGTGGTAACAAAAAGGATGATGGAGTAAAAGTTGGCGTTATTCTTATTGGTGATGAGACAGAAGGCTATACTGCAGCGCATATGGAAGGCATCAAGGCTGCTGCCAAAGAGCTGGGCCTGGGCGATAACGTTGTATTCAAATACAAGGTAGAAGAGAGCAATGACTGCTCAGATGCTGCCCGTGACCTTATTGAGTCAGATGGCTGTACAGTAGTTATTTCCAATTCTTATGGACATCAGACATTTATGGTAGAGGTGGCTAAGGAGTATCCTGAAGTGGCATTTGTTTCCATGACAGGTGACTTTGCAGCCCTTACAGGTCTTTCCAATTTTTCCAATGCATTTACTAAAGTATATGAATCAAGATATGTATCCGGTGTTGTTGCCGGCATGAAGATTAAAGAGCTGGTAGAGTCCGGCAAGCTTACAAAAGAGACTCAGGCCAATTCCTTCGATGCAAATGGTAATGTTAAGATCGGCTACGTTGGTGCATTCAACTATGCTGAGGTTGTTTCCGGATTTACAGCTTTCTACCTGGGCGTAAAGAGTGTTTATGAAAATGTAGTAATGGAAGTTATTTACACTAATTCCTGGTTTGATATTGATAAAGAAGGCGCTGCTGCTGAGGCCCTTATAGCTCACGGCGCAGTAATCATTGGTCAGCATGCGGATTCTACAGGCGCTCCTGCAGCTACTCAGAAGCTTCTGGATCAGGGCAAGATCTGCTACTCTGTAGGCTACAATGTAGACATGCTGGATACAGCAAAAACAGCAGCTCTTACATCTGCTACAAACAACTGGAAGCAGTATTACAGCTATGCATTTAAGCAGCTGCAGAAGGGCGAAGCTATTGCTACCAACTGGGCAGAAGGCTATTCAAATGATGCTGTAGGTATTACAGCTCTTGGTACAAGCTGTGCAGCAGGTACAGCTGAGAAGGTTAAGGAAGTTGAGGCAGCTCTCAAGGCAGGTACACTTAAGGTATTTGATACAAGCAAATTCACTGTTAAGGGTGAAAAGGTTACAAGCGCAAAGGTTGACCTTTCCTTCATGGACTGGGTGGCTATGAAGCCTATTTACCAGGGTGAGACTGTAGAGGCTATTGTTGATGGCGAATTCAAGGAGTCTTACTTCAGAAGTGCACCTTATTTCTCACTTATTATTGATGGCATCACAGAGGGTGGCGTTATCGAGAAATAATATCATTGCAGTGGGCATTGGTGCTTAATTAATCAGATCAATACGGCCTTCGTGCGAGCTTCGCGCCGTATGAAGGCCGCCGTTGATATTTTTTGCAAAAGGGTAAAATATGGAATATGCTATTGAGTTTAAAAATGTCACAAAGTCTTTTGGTACAGTCTTTGCGAACCATAATGTGACTCTGGGCGTTACAAAGGGTGAGATCCTTTCACTATTGGGGGAAAACGGTAGTGGCAAAACATCTCTTATGAATCTGGTCGCAGGTATTTATTATCCTGATGCAGGTGAAATTTTTGTAAACGGAGAAAAGCGTGAAATCACTTCTCCTCACGATTCCCTGGAGTTGGGAATCGGCATGATCCATCAGCACTTCAAGCTGATTGATGTATTTAATGGCGTGGAAAATATTGCTCTGACTATACCAAAGTCAGAAAAATATGACATAAAAGCAGTTAGAAAAAAAGCTGAGGAAATCTGCAAAAAATATGGCTTTGAGCTGGACCTCTCTCAAAAGGTTTACAATATGTCCGTATCCCAGAAGCAGACCCTGGAGATAGTCAAGGTGCTTTACAGAGGTGCAGATATCCTTATTTTGGACGAGCCTACAGCGGTTCTTACAATGCAGGAGACCCAGAAGCTTTTTAACGTTATCAGGCTCATGAAAAAGGATGGTAAAACAGTTGTTATCATCACCCATAAGCTGAATGAAGTTATGGAGATTTCTGATAAAGTATCTGTACTGCGTCGCGGAGAATTTGTAGGTACAGTAGCTACATGTGATACCAACGAGAAGGCTCTTACAGAGATGATGGTTGGTGAAAAAATTGATTTGAATATAGAGAGACCTGTGGTCGATAATAAACAGAAAAGACTGGAAATTTCCCATCTTTCTGCCTATAACGATTATGGCGTTCAGGTCCTTCACGATATATCCTTTGATGTTTACGGAGGAGAGATTCTTGGTATTGCCGGAGTATCCGGTAATGGACAAAAAGAGCTTCTGGAGGCTATTGCCGGTCTCCAGCCCACAGTGTTTGGATCTTCCGTTAAATACTACCCTGAAAAGGGCAGTCTTCATGGGGCAGCAGAAAGAGCAGCTGTTCATGAAAGTATTGCAGGCGACAGAGATGAGGGAGAGCCTCAGACACTGGAGCTTATAGGCAAGACACCCCGTCTGATACGTGATGCGGGCATACATCTTTCTTTTGTACCCGAGGACAGACTGGGCATGGGGCTTGTAGCCTCTATGGGTATGCCCGGTAATATGATGCTGAAGTCCTATCGTAATGGCAACAGCATATTCATAGATAAAAAGGAGCCCACTTCTCTTGCCCGTGAGATAAAGGACAGCCTTAGCGTAGTGACTCCTGACGTAGATACCCCTGTTTCCAGACTTTCAGGAGGCAATGTTCAGAAGGTCCTGGTAGGACGAGAGATTGCTCAAAGCCCGGCTGTGCTTATGACTGCTTATGCAGTCAGAGGTCTGGATATTAATACATCCTATACCATTTATCATCTGCTGAATCAGCAGAAGAAAAATGGAGTAGCCGTTATCTACGTAGGCGAAGATATAGACGTATTAATGGAGCTTTGTGATCGTATAGTAGTACTGTGTGATGGTCATGTAAACGGCATTCTTGATGGCAGTAAGGCCTCCAAAGAAGAGATAGGCTTACTTATGACCAATTTGAAAAAGGAGGGAGCATAATGGCAGGTAAAGAACCACTTTTAAGAATTGCCAGAAAGGCTGCTCCTTCAGTTAAGAGCCGCATCCTGGTGCGTGTCCTTGCTATTATTCTGGCGCTTGTTGTAGATGCCGTACTTATATTAAGTGTTACCGGAAAAAATCCTTTTGCCATATATCTTGCCATGTTTGAAGGTAATTTTGGCAGCTCAAGAAGAACTATGTGGATGATCCGTGATTTATCTACGCTTCTTCTCCTGGGCGTTGCCCTGGCTCCTGCTTTTAAGATGCGTTTCTGGAATATAGGCGCAGAGGGACAGGTGCTTGTGGGTGGCCTTGCTACTGCTCTTGTAATGGTTTACCTGGGCAACAGTATGCCGACAGCTCTGCTTTTCCTGGTGATGTTCCTGGCAGCTGTAATAGCCGGTGCCGTATGGGGATTCATCCCGGCCTATTTCAAGGCAAAATGGCAGACCAATGAGACGTTGTTCACACTTATGATGAACTATGTGGCCATTCAGATAGTATCCTGTTTTGTCAATATACTTCGAGGCAAGGCTTCTGCTTTAGGTAAGCTGAATATGGCTACCAAAGCAGGATGGTTCCCGGAGATAGCAGGTCAGCGTTATATAATCAACATTATTGTTGTAGTGATAATTACGATACTTATGTTTTTCTATCTGAAAAACACAAAGCATGGCTATGAAATAGCTGTAGTGGGCGAGTCAAAAAACACTGCCCGCTATACCGGCATTAATGTCAAGCTGGTGACTATTCGTACCATGATTTTGTCAGGAGCCATTTGCGGCCTCTGCGGATTCCTTTTGGTAGGTGGACGTGACCAGACTATTTCTGTAAGCACTGCAGGCGGTAAAGGCTTTACAGCCATAATAGTTGCATGGCTGGCCAAATTTAACACTTTTTATATGATCCTTATTTCCTTCCTTCTGGTATTTATGGAAAAAGGCGCTCATCAGGTAGCATCAAAGTATGATTTGAATGACTATTTTTCTGATATATTAAGTGGCGTTATCCTGTTTTTTATACTGGGATGTGAATTCTTTATTAACTATAAGATTATCCTGAGACATAAGGAAGGAGGAGAGCAGTAATGGCAACATTTATCGCATGGTTTATTCGTGCCATCGCTTTCGGCACCATCATTATGTATGGAGCTCTGGGGGAGACAATGACGGAAAAGTCAGGTTCTCTGAATCTTGGAGTGCCAGGTATCATGTATCTGGGTGGTTTTTCAGGATTTGCCACAGCCTACCTTTATGAAAATGGAGTAGCCCATCCCAATCCCTTTGTTTCTATCCTGTTATCTGTGATAGCAGCAATGATTGCATCAGCTCTGGGCGGCCTTATTTATGCATTTCTGACTATCTCCTTAAGAGCGAATCAGAATGTTACAGGTCTTGCTCTTACTACTTTTGGCATGGGTATTGCCAATTTCTTCGGTATGTTTTTATTGAAGGGACAAAGCTATACAGCTGCGCCTCTGGCAAATAGTGCTTTTTCTGCCAAGATACCCGGCCTGTCTCAGATACCTGTCGTAGGAGAATTATTCTTCGGATATGGTTTTCTGGCATATGCTGCCATAGTGCTGGCTGTGCTTCTTCATATTTTTCTGAATAAGACACATACAGGTCTCAATCTGCGGGCCGTAGGTGAGAATCCTGCCACTGCAGATGCAGCCGGTATCAATGTTATAAAATACAGATACCTGTCAGCTGTTTTGGGTGGTGCCATATCCGGTATTGGCGGCTTGTATTATGTACTCGATTACAATAACGGTATCTGGGCTACTACAGGTCAGATAGAGGCTCTGGGCTGGCTGGCCTTAGCGTTGGTTATTTTCACTACCTGGAAGCCATTAAATGCTATCTGGGGGGCTTATCTTTTTGGTATGCTCTACTGGCTTTACCAGTTCCTGCCAAGCTTACTTGGATTTACTGTAAATGTATATCAGACAGACCTCATCCAGGCCCTGCCATATGTGGTTACAATTATAGTTCTTATTGTTACCAGCTTCAAAAAGGCCAGAGAAAATCAGCCTCCGGAAGCACTGGGACTCTCATATTTCAGAGAGGACCGATAATTATTCAGCTTATAAGTTTGTATTTCATATATTTCCTTTTTCTAATCCCTGAGGGCTCCCATCCCCCAGGGATTTTCCAGTTTTGAGTAGTAATATAGTCCCGTTTTCTAAAATATCCATAAAGATAAAGAAGATAATTCCGATATCATAATTGAGGGGCATGGATGCCTTTATTAGTGCGTGCATTGGGGCATGGCACAGACTGTCAGTAAGCTCGGTTGAAGGGAGTCAACGGCTTAGTTTTTAAATATGCGAGAGGCATTATTATGACAGAAACAAAGTACAGTAAAGCATTATTTTTGGGGCAGATGAAAGATGGCTCTGTAGAAAAGAGAGCAGCCTTAATGGCAAGAAAACTTGAATTGGATAGATTTGCAGCAAAGTCTGCGGTATCTGTGTCTGACAGATCGTCGGCACTTCGTGAGCTGAATCAGATTAACAGGGATCTGAATGCAGCATCACCAAAACTGGAAGAGTCTGCTGTAAGAACAGTAGAGAAAAAGGTGGAGACACCTGCCTATAAGGTGGAGCTCAGTGATTTTCCTGTCCGCAGAGCAGTGGAGCAGCCAAAGCCTGCCGAAGAGCTGAAGGCTTCAGCAGAGATTGCCGCAGCTACACAGAATATTCAGGAAAAGGCTGAAAATATAATGGTCCAGGCCAATATGACAAGACCTGAAGTAATGTCTTTAATAATGTCATAAGATCAATCGACAACACCACTCGTGTACATCGGGTGGTGTCTTTTATTTGTCATCTGCTTCACTATCCAGAAAAAATTCTTCATATTCCGATTCTGTTGAAAACAATCTGTAATGTCCATTGATATATCCCATGTATCCGTTAGCTACGTTGTATCCCTTCATAGTGTCCTCCTAAGGTTTTGTGATGTATTTGCGCCCTTTATGATGATAATGATAAACTATATGGTGCGACAAATAGGGTGCACGAATGAGGACTGAAAGGATGTTGAGGCCAAGAAAAAGGATTAGCGCTTTGACTAATCCTTTTTAATCTTATTTTGCGGATGGAATACCTTCTTTTGTATACCTGAATCCGTTCTTACGGAAGGTGTGATTGTTTGCAATATCTTTGACGCACATGCTGTGCAGATTGTACTGTTCTTTCAGAGTGTCCAGGTAGCTGAAAATAGCTTGCATGCACTCATCGACACTTTGATTGCTATTTTTATCGTTGAGCCAGACAATCACATGGGTACAGGTGTATTTTCCGACTTTTTTGACAACGAAGGACACGCTTTCTATTTCATTACAGTTCTTCACGATATCAAGCACTTTGCTTCTTACTTCCCTGTCTTCGAAGGTGCTGAATTTATCGTTCATGTTAAGCTCCATTGATTCAGAGTAGTCCTTGTCTTCATCGATAACACCGAACTGCACTTCACGTATATGATCTCTGCCGGCAACATTTCCGGTTATTACATAGAACTCTCCCAGTACTTCCAACACTTCCAGTGAAAATGAGGACTGATCGGCTATGACTTTTTCCAGATACCCGATACACTCATCGCTGAAGTCATGTTTCGCAAGTATGATACCAAGTGTGGCATTGGCTCTATCGCTCTCCGGATTGACCTCAAGGATCTTTCGGCAGAGTTTTTTTGCCTCGTCATAGTCGCCGGAGTTCATCGCCATATCGACTATACCGTGCCATCTGTCCAGGTCATTCTCAAACTCACCGTTTATTTCCCTTTCTTTGAGCTGCAGGTATCCTTCGTACTGTCTGACAAAACGCTCGTCGTGTTCTTTATAAAGCTCTTTTTGCTCTTCGATCTGCTTATTGCAGAGACCGATGTATGTCATTATTGCATTGTCATATGTATTGTTTCTCTTTATGGAAAAATCAACATTCGTGACATTGAATTTTTCTTTTCTTTGTCTGATGTTGGGGTGAGTGGACAAACGCTCTTCGAGATAGCTGTTTGAAATCTGTTCAAAAAAGTCTTTGTGCAGGTTATAGTTTTCTTCGATTTCGCGGAAAATATACTCTATTGTCTCATCGGTCCACTTTCCGTCAATATCTATTTTATAATCCGCATAGGCAAAATTTCTGTTTGATACTCTATCGAGTGCATCCATCTTGCAGCAGGCCGTTACATAGGTCTCGTGGACATTTTTCTTTATTACCTCGTCATCTGCCATATTCTCGTAAATAATGGATACCGACTCGTCAATCATATGATTTTCAAGAGCAGTTTTTAGCAACATAGGGCACATGAAAACTGTTAATTTTGAAGGAAGCAGAAATGAGAGTACCTCTTGCAGCTGCTCCACCTTTAACGAATATTTGGTGTCGTTGTGCTTATAATGAGCGATCTCGTGATAGAGAATTGCTTTTATCTCCTCATTGGACAAAAATTTCAGCATAAGAGAACCGAAGCCGATATGAAGTTTTCCGTTGTACTCTGATACTCCACAGTTCGAAGTGGCCCAGAAAATATTGGCGCTAAAAGGTACATCTATTCCTTCCTCGGTCAATATCTCCTGAATTAACGCATTCAGCTCTGGATATTGCGTCTCTTCCTCCTGATTATTTCTGTAAAAAAGTCTTGTCAGAAGGTTGTTTATTATACCGCCTATTGTAAGAACGAATCCTGCGGTTCCTACAATGAGCAGAAACACGTCAAAGATTATATCTCGATCCTCCGGCTTTTGTGCTGCTACAAACATTCCTGAAAAAAACGGGAAGCCTGCTATCAGCAGGTTCATCAAAGCGGCATAGCAGATACATCCGATATATTTTGCGAACACGGATTTTCTGGCTGATTCGGCATCCTGTCTTGCCCAGTCCTTTTTCTTCATAAACATGTCAAAGGAATCGTTGGACTTCATATCCTTATATTTTTTATGGATTATTTTCTCCGTAATCATGTTTGCCAGCATCAGTAAAATCACGGGAAAAACGTAGAACGAGGAAATAATCAATGCTGTTTCACTTCCGGGCTCCGCGACTGAGGCCCCTGCGGCAACCAATCCGGCCTCTAAAACAAGTGCAATAATGATGGCGCCAACCATAATCATGGTTTGGCCCTGTTTCTTATTATTCATAAATCCCCCTTAAGTATAAATATTTATGTCCCTATAACCATTGATATTTGGAATTATACACCAAAAGAATTATTTTTCCACTATAAAAACGATAGGTCAACTACCCGGAAAAAAGATAAAAGCGTTGCGAAGCCAAAGTATTTGTCATATAATGGCAACGGATCTTCCTGTAGGTAGATATGTTCGACGAGGGCGGAGCAGAGCTTATTAATATTATGCTTGTAGTCATAGCACTTGGTGTAGTAGCAATAGAATTATTCAAGATGTGGAGAAAAAGATAATGAAGGATAAATATTTGTTTGTTCATTTTACAGGAGAGCATGAAAACGGAGAGCAGATTTACTTCTCGGTAAGTAAAGACGGTCTGCACTATGAGGATTTGAACGGCGGCGCCCCCGTGCTTTTATCGGCTATCGGAGAAAGGGGAGTGCGTGATCCTTTTCTCGTAAGAGATTCCAAAAACGGCAAGTTTTACATTATAGCCACAGATCTTTGTATCAACAAGCACTGGGACTGGGGCTGGGCTCAGTTTGATGCCTCTAAAAATCTCATTGTTTGGGAAAGCAATGATTTGGTGAATTGGTCTGACGCATGGGCGGTAAAAGTTGGCACGGAAGATGCCGGATGCGTATGGGCGCCTGAAGCTGTATACGATGAGGAGAAAAAGGCTTTCATGGTGTTCTGGGCGTCAATGACTCCGAAGAACGAGCCGGGAAAGGCGAAGCAAAAGATTTTCAGAAGCTATACAAAGGACTTCAAGAATTTTTCTGAGCCGGAGCTTTATATAGAAAGAGAAAATCATGTAATAGATACAGACATAGTAAGAGTTACCAAGGAGCGTGACGGACATGATGGATATGTACGTTTTTCCAAAGATGAGACCACAAAGAATATTCGCACCGACTTTGGTACTTCCTTAGACAAAGAAAGCTTTACGGATATTCATTGTCCTGCGCTTGAGGCAATGCCTGGAGTGGAGGGACCTATATGTTTTTATATTGAAGGCATGAAAAAATGGTGCCTCATGGTAGACAGATATGCTGAGGGCAAAGGATATATACCGCTTCTCGCAGACAACATTATCAATGGTGACTTCAGAGTACTTAAGGATTCGGAATTTGACCTCGGAACCAATTTGAAGCGTCATGGCGGCATTTTACCGATTACGGATGATGAATACAGTACTCTCATTGAGAAATACGGAAAGTAGTTAACAGGCTTACATATATGGCAAAAGATTTAACAAAGGGGAGTATTACTCCCCTCATTTTAAAGTTTACACTTCCTTTGGTATTGGGACAGCTTTTCCAGCTTACTTACAACGCTGTAGACGTTGCGGTGTTGGGTAATTTTGTTGACAAAAATGCTATGGCGGCTGCCGGTATAGGCAATCCGGTGGTGTCATTATTTATCCTGCTTTTGAACGGACTTACTCTGGGAGCAGGCATTCTTATGGGAGCACAGTTCGGGGCCGGCGAAATAGAAAAGCTGGAGCGTCAGATAAGCACAACAATGCTGGCTGGTATAGCGTTTGCAATAGTGCTTTCCATCGCCTGCATATTGGGGACCGACGGTATTTTAGTACTCATGCAGGTAGACTCCGAGCTTTTTTCAGTGTCTGCGGTATACCTTAGAATTATTTTGGCGGGGATGGTTTTCACATATATATACAACTGTCTGGCTGCCACGCTTAGGTCACTTGGAGATAGCGTGACCCCGCTTGTTTTCCTGATTATCAGTTCTATTTTAAATGTGCTTGGTGACCTGCTTTTTGTTGTTGCCTTTCATTGGGGCATTGAGGGATGTGCGGTGTCCACAGTGCTATCGGAAGCAATATCCTGCATTCTATGCCTTGTGTACATAGAGGTGAAAGTGCCCGTGCTTCGACTTGGAAAAAAGTGGTTTGTTTTTGACAGGAGTTTACTGGGGAAAACTGTTAGCTATGGCTGGGCTTCGGCTATGCAGCAGGCCACTGTTCAGTTTGGAAAGATTTGTGTACAGGGTATGGTGGATACACTGGGAACTGTGGCACCGGCTGCCTTTACAGCAGCCAACAAAATGGACGACTATGCCATGGTGCCGCAGCAAAATATCGCTCACGCCATGTCGGCTTTTATGTCGCAGAATCGTGGTGCCGGAGAAAAAGAACGTGTAAAGCTTGGATTTAGAAACGGTATCATAATAGAAGTGGTTTACGGACTACTGGTGGGGACTGTGACTTTCTTTTTTGCGGGACCCATAATGAGATTTTTCCAGAGTGATGATATAAATGTCGTAGAGCTGGGCACAGAGTACCTGCAGCTTATCGCGTTCATGTACATATTCCCGGCGTTGACAAACGGCATACAGGGCTATTTCAGAGGTATGGGCAGATTAAAAATCACGCTGGCCGCCTCTATGATAAATATGGGCGTTAGAGTAGCAGTTACGGCAATACTTTTTTTGGGATTTTCTCTTGGACTTGAGGCCCTGCCATTTGCATATATGGCAGGCTGGATAGGCATGTTTATTCTGGAGCTGCCGATTTTGTTTAAAGAGTTCACTATTGGGAAACATGAGAAAAATAGTGAAATAGGTGAATGATAAAATGACCATTGCAAAGTAAGTTTTTGATTGACTGTTAGTAAAAGAAATAGTACAATCAAAAGGTTGTTATTTTAATAATATTATTAATCTATCTTTTTTGTAAAGGAAGGGGAGTCTTATGAGAAAAAAGATATTATTTTTGTGCACTATTATTGTTAGTATGATTTATAGTTTTTTGTGCTTTGAGAAACTGAACCATGCATTTGCAGAGACTAGTAGAGAAAAAACTCAAGCTGGAGAATCTGCGGATTATGGATTTGATGTTGATGAAAAGTTATACGACATAAATTGGACTGAACGACGTTATTTTAACCTTAGGTGCGATAAATCTACAATTGTACAGTCAATTAACAAAAGAATAAAGTGGGAAGACAAAAAGAAAATTGGAATGGTAGAAATGCATGTTGGATATGCAACATCGTACGCTGCTATTGATGGGAAAATATATCAACGTGTAATGTATAAAACAGAAACTTTACCATGTATTGTCCGAAATACAGATGGTACGGAGTTTTATAATGGAAGATTTTTTGGGTATGTAGAGGAGCTAATCGTTGAGATTGGCGGGCTTGATTACAATGTTATGAGGAATGTGGAAATATTTCCGAAGGACACCTCAGAAAAAACAACGGTGTATACGTATTCTTGTTCATCACAACTTGGTGGTGGGTTGGATATTGGATGGTCCGATAAAGGGCTTTCATTTACTGGAAAAGGATCTTTTTCATCGTCAATTTCATGCACAAGATCGTTTTCACAGGGACCGGTTACTATTGTTACTAATAGGGATGCGGGGGATGTTGCTTATTGGCAATTTGACTATAATCCGGACTATGTACAGAATCCGCAAAATGTTAATAAAGATTTGAATAAGTGCTTTAGAGAGAATATAGTCGAAAGAGGAATACTCTCGTGGAACACTCCTAATAATCGATGTTTTAAAGTGGATATGAATGTTTATGTCAAGGGCACTTTTGGCATAATGGACACAAAAGCAAATAATATGTGTATTCCTGTATTACATGATAAAACCGACTTTGAAATCGGATGGAATGATCAAAAATTTGAAATTCATCAGTATGATGAATATACACATTTGGCATACTAGGGAGAAACATGTTTTGAAAAATATAATACGTAAAAGCCTGAAGTTTGTTGTGTTTGGACTTAGCATAATCATGGCGGTTATTGGTATAAAAATATACTATATTAAGCAACACAATCATTATTTAAATAATTATAGCGACAGCAGAACAGAATACCTCGAGGAAGGGATAGGCTGTGATATAATGCTATATGGAGATGATTTTGAATTTACCAAGTTCTTAAAAACCCGTTGGATTTCTAATATTTCATTGGAGGAGTTATCAAAAATAAGTGATGCAGCGTATCATGCACTTATAATTAATGACTGTAGTGGAAAATTGAAGATTTCGGATGAAGAATGGCTGATTGTTAAAGAAATATGTGAGAAAAACGGTTATGACATGTATTATATGGGAAATGCTGCATTCGATACGTTTGTCAGATTAGGTTTTTCGGTTCGTTTTGATGAAAATGAGTTTAGTTTTCAGTACATAGGAAGCAATAGGGTTGGAAAATATGTTCAACAGAATCAATATGGCAATTTGTATGCAGTTCATTTGGTTGATGAATATATTGTTAACATGAGTCCTGAATTCATAGTGAGTGAAATGTACGATTGTCTGGTTTATAACGTAAACAATGCTTTTGGGGCTGGGGAAGAGACCAAATGGCATGGGAGATAAAGAAAAAATGATAAAAATAAGTAACGTACGAAAGGACTATTTTGAAGGTAATCAAGTAGTACATGCAATAGAGATAGAGTCATTACACTTAGATCACGTCGGATTGGTTTGTATAGTAGGGGAGAGCGGGTGCGGAAAGACCACTCTCCTGAATTTACTGTCAGGCTTAGAAAAACCGTCTGATGGTGACTATTGGTTTAACGGCGAGGACACCACGCTTTTTTCACGTAAAAAGTGGGAAGAGGTACGCAATATTGATTTGGGGGTGGTTTTTCAGAACTACAGTATGCTCCCTAAGCTTACTGTGCTTGAAAATGTTGAGCTAGCGTTGGCTATTACTGATGAAAAAAATCGCAATAGTTGCGCTATGGAGGCATTGAGAAAAGTAGGCATTTGTGAACAATTTAATAAAAAAATTGAGAATCTGTCCGGAGGACAAAAGCAGAGAGCTGCAGTTGCGCGAGCGATTGTTAAAAATCCCAAGTTGCTGTTAGCAGATGAGCCCACTGGTAATCTTGACAGCGAAAATAGCAAACAGATATTTGAATTATTAAAAGCTATTTCTAAAGATACATTGGTGGTTGTTGTGACACACGATCAGAAAATGGCTGAAGAATATGCAGATAGAATTATTGAATTGAGTGATGGGAAAATCGTTTCGGATAAATATACACCAAATGAAGTAAGGACAACGGTTAATATTGAGAAAAACAAATATTCATCAAGATATATGAGCCTATTATGCAAAGCAAAGTTAGTCAAGTGTCTCTTAGGAAACAGATTAGTAAGAGGGGTATTGACCTGCGTGATTTTCGCCTTATCTAATTTTTTATTTATTTTGTGCGGAAGCATTATGAGATATGATACAACTTACATCGTAGGTAATGGAGCTCAGAAGTTAGGAGATGGGGTTCTGGTACCGCGCGAAAATGAGGGTGGAAGATGTGGATATTTGTATGAAGACGACGGGAAATATATAAATACACATTTGCTTGACACGTGTATAAGAAAGTTTGGAGCAGAAAATGTTTTCCTGATAAAGGAGAATGTTAGTGTATCTGCATCAAACGGAATAGGAGATATTAATCACAAGGATGAAATAACTAAACCTGAAATGATAACGGCAGCCCTACACTATAAAGCTGATGGGCATGAATCGGATTACCATGGGGAAGATGTGCTAGTTGATATAACTGATTTTGTAGCAGAAAAGTTGGGAGGGAAGAATACGGGAGACAGGCTATATATTGGCAACATGGAGGTGATTGTCAATAAAGTAATTAGTACTGATTATGGCAGTAAAAAAAGGTGGCTTGGATCCTTGTATTCGGATGAAAGAGAATATTTAATGTCTACTGAGTATGCTGTTATCTGGATTGGTGAGGATTTTTTGTCGAGAAAAATCGAGACAAATAAAAGATTGTATATAAAAGGCGGATGTTATATCGGTGATACATTGGCAGTTCATGTAAATAACAATCAGAATGTAGAAATTAACTGCAGTTTGAAAGACAATGAGGTGATTATTACCACAGCATTCATATCCCAGCTGGTAAATGGTCAGTATAAGCTTTCTGGAATAAAGGGAACAGATATTGAAATCAGAAATTTAAATGCTGATAGGTACAATGGAAAATTCAATGGAATAATTGATTTATATTCTATATTTGGTGGCAGTGTTAAGATTACGGATGTTATCGAGGAAAAGGATGTGGATTACTATGTTTCAGAAGATATTTTTTACAAAATGTCTTCTGAGTATATGAAGTTGTTTTTCTTTGACAAAATCGGAATAAATTGTAATAAAGAACATAAAAAAATAGTTGGAAATTTGGCTTTGTATGGTTATGAAATAGATCATCCTACATTAGAAAATATATATCAAACGAAGTATGAGCGAGAAAATCTATTACAGTCCATCACAACAGTAACAATATTGTTGGCTGTTTTGAATTCTTTTTTATTTATAACTTTGATTGGGTATGGTATAAAAGATAATGCATATTCTATTGGAGTACTGAGAGCGATGGGAGTGACATTGCCAGATATTCGATGTGTGTTTATGACAGAAGGGGTTGGAATAACCATCATATCAGAGCTGATATCACTCGTTATGTTACACATAGGAGTCATTTCTATTAATAAAAGATATGTTGCTGAAATGTGGCTAAGACCGATAGACATATTTGCACCTAGTCCTCGAGTGATTATTTCCGTTGTTGGATGGATATTTGTATATGGTCTGGTTGTGTCTATCGTAGCGGTTGCGTTGCTTACGAAAAAGACCGTAATAGAAAACATTAAAGGATAAATTTCCCACTCTATTTATAATTGTTTATAAAAACATAATGGTAATATTAAGCGCTTGATTATAAAATGTTGTTATAAATAATTATTAATTAAGAGGGAGTTGCCATGAAATTCAAATTTCGTCTGCTACTTATGTCACTTTTTCCAACAATGATGATTGCAATTGCCTGCTCTATTCTTTCGGCAATGACACTCAACGAATTTTTGGGAACAAACTACAAGGCTACAGCCACTTCTATTGCCAAAGAACGTATGGCTTTTTTGGACTCTATAGAGGGCGAATGGAACTATGATTTTGACACAGCCATTCTGAAAAAAGGTGATTTTGTCATTACCAAAGAATTTCTCGATTCTATAAAGGCAGGTTCAGATGTGGGAATGACAATTACCATGCATGGTATTATTGCAATGAGTTCCACACAGGCAGTAATAGGACAGGACCTGGATCCTTCAGCGGCCTCATATTTTGAAAAGGGTGAGTCCTATGTTGTAACTGACAAAGCAGTTGCCAATTCTGCAGTGTTTACTGAGGCGGGTATTCCTATTATTCAGGATGGAAAAGTAATAGGCGGTCTGATTAATAATATTAATCAGGCGAAAATTGCTAAGCAGAAGCAACAGGGTGCCATCAGAATTACCATCATATGTGTTGCTATGCTGGTGGTATTTACGGTAATAACTTATTTCCTGGCAAGCGGAATTGCAAAGAGAATTACTAAGGTGTCAGATGTTCTTAATAAATTTGGCGATGGATATGTAGCTGCAGGACAAATCGATATAAGTAAAGAACCGTCAAAGGATGAAATAGTAATAATTCAGCAAAGCTGCAGACGTACTTCAGACAGGCTTATGGATGTTATTGATAAAATGCAGTTCACATCCAAAGAGCTTAATGAGAGTGCCAATAATATGAGCGACGCAGTCTCAGCTACAGCTGATTATGCACAGGTAATTGCTACATCTACGACAGAGGTGGCAAACGGAGCTCAGTCTCAGGCGGGCAACATACAAGATATCATGGCCAATATCGAGGAGCTGGCATCAAATATTGATGTTATTCATGGTACAGCTACAGACCTTACACAGGCTACTTTGGGATCATATGGTATTTCTGAAGATGCCAGAAAGGCTCTTAAAGAGCTTCTTACCATTAATGCTCGTACACAGGCTAATATTGAGAATATTGTTTCTCAGTCAAAGGATAATATTGAGGCTGTAAACCAGATTAATCAGATAATCACAGCCATTAATGAAATAACTGAACAGACCAATCTGCTTTCTCTTAATGCATCTATTGAGGCTGCCCGTGCAGGCGAGTCAGGCAGAGGCTTTGCAGTGGTTGCCCAGGAAATCGGCAAGCTGGCGCAGGATTCTGCTGCGGCTACTGAAAAAGTCACCAGCATCATCGGAGAGCTTATTACAAAGATTAATGCTACCAGCGATCTGTCTGCATCCTTAAAAGAGAATGCAGATATACAGGATCAGAAGCTGGCAGCTACAGGTGATATGTTTACAGAGGTTATGGAAGCTGTTCAGAAAATGTCCACAGGTGCAGATGTTGTAGAATCCAGTATTCAGGCATTGGATGTGGTTAAAAAGGATATCTGTGACAAGATTGTTGAGCTGTCTTCAGTTTCCGAAACAAATGCTGCCACAGCAGAGGAGACAACAGCAGCTATTACAGCTATTACAGAGGAGATGGATCGACTTAAGGAAAACTTTGAGGGTGTTCATCGTAATGCAAATGAATTAGGAGATGTTATTGAATTCTTTAAGCTTTAAAAAACAGCAACACAAAAAAGGCAGGCCTTTTTGCAGGCCTGCTTTTTTGTGTTTGCGCTATAGGGGCGCCGGTACACTATTAATCATTATAGTTGGCCAGAGCATTTGAGAGATCTTCTTTTACCTGGGCCCTTAATTTTTTGGGATGAAGGATAGTGACCTCCTTTGCGAATTCTGTAGCCCACAGGCGCATGGATTCGAAGCCGCCGTGAACAGTGACAGTAATTTCATCCTCAGTTTCATCGGAAAAGCGCATATCCGAGGGATCGAACCAGTCAAACAGCTCCGATAAAAGAGTTTTTTTACAGCGAAATGAGGTGAGATCCGCTTTATCCGAGTACATAAACAAATGTTCATTTATATGCTTGGGCAGTGAAAAGCCATTTTTATAGCCTTCAAGATCAGTGGCGGGGCGGATAATGGTCTCTTCAAGGATGCGTATATTGGTCATTCTGTCGATGCGGAAATTGGTGATATTGTCGCCAAACCATGGATTGTTGCAGATAAGGTAGTAGCGACCGGAAACTGCAGCTATCTGATAGGGATTCACGGAAAAACGTCTGACTTTGTTGTTTTTGGTGATTCTTTTATGCAGCTTTTTGTCTGACTTATACTCCAAATAATTAAAATCTATCTGGTGATTGGATCGTATGGCCTCCTCTATGGTTTCCATATTCAGGAACAGCTCCTGTATTCCGGACTCCTGATGCGAAGCAAGCAGGATGTTTTTGGCGCTGGTTTTAAAATATTTACTGGACAGCCCCTCCAGGCGTTCAATCAGTGCCTTTTTCTGACTTACATGGATATGCTTTGAAAAAAGGATACCGTCGATAAGCAGCCTAAGCTCTGAATCAGCAAATTCATGCTGATAACTGAGATTGGTAAGCTGGACGCTGTCCTCGTCTAAAGGGTCGGCAGGATGGATGCCATTGGCTACTCTTGGAATTTCTTTATAATCGATGGGAAAGCCTGCAGCAATCAGGTCGCTTATATTTCTTTTAACAGCTTTTCTGTCTACAATCATGTCATAGTCTTTTTCCAGGTAAGACTGTATTTCTTTTTGAGTGAGAGTGTGATTTTCATCAGTATATTTTTTAAGGATTTGCAATATATGTATGATTATCATTTTTTTTGAGCTTGCTGGCATAGGTAGACCTCCGCTGGGATTTTTCCTCTTCAATGATACATATTTAGCCGAAAAAATACAATAGATTGGGGATTTTATGAATAATTAATAGTGGGATTACAGTCTTTTTAGGGTTGGAGACTGTGGAAGAGTTGTAATAAATACTGTCGCCTACTATAATAAAATAGATGCTGAAAATTTAATTGGGACATCATTACGGACCAAGGAAGGGATACTTATGGAAAAAACTATATTGAAGCGGTTGGTTGTCAGCATGATTATATCAGCGGTTATTGTTGTTATTACGATAATTGGTGTAACCACTGTCAATCAGAGCATTGCTACAAAAAACAGTGCATTAAGTAAGCTGGAGCAGGTTAAAAACACAATGATCCAGAATGATGCCAACACAGAAGTGCTTACAAAAAATGTAGGAGATAACAATCTGGCCAAGGCCAGAGCAGTAGCAGAAATTATTGCTGCCAATCCGGCACTCCTGGACAAGGATGGTTTTTTGGCCAGTCTCAGTAAGAAGCTTGATGCCAGCTGTATTTGTATTATAAACGATAAGGGTATTATTACACATTCTGATAATGCAGCATATGTGGGCTATGATATGGCCAGCTCAGATCAGTCTAAGGTATTTAATGATATTCTGGTTAATCCTGATCTGGAAATCGTACAAAAGCCCATGATGAATGGCGCGACAGGACAGATGTGTCAGTATATAGGCGTTAAGCGTCTGGATGCCAAGGGATATCTTCAGATAGAGCTCAATCCACAGGTACTGCAGGAAGCCATTGCCAATACAGCAGTAGATAAGGTGCTGGGGGCGATCGACTTTGAAGGCACCGGTACTATTTACGCTATTGAAAATGAAACAGGTCTGGTGGCTGCGTATAAGGATGCATCTAAAGTAGGCCAGAAGGCTTCTGACTTAGGTTTTCCGGAAAAAATCAGTGGAAAGGGTAATATGAAGATAGAGGGCAAAAAGTACTGGACTTATTCAGATCAGTACGAGGGCTATACTATCGGTATTCTTTATCCTTTTAATGACTACAGAAAAACAGTTAATACAGTAATGATAATGATCACTATTTGTATGATACTGGTAGATGTAGCACTGGTTGTAGTTATTTTGAGACTTGTTCGTAAGGGAATCGTTTCCGGTATTAACAATATCAATGATTCAGTAGTAAAAATTGCCATGGGCGATTATTCAGTGAAGGTTAATGAGCGCTCTCACACAGAGTATGCAGAGCTTAGTGACTGTATCAATTCCATGGTAGATAATATTAACAAGCAGACAGATGATAACTTTAAGCTTCTGGCTAAGCAGAAGGAAGATATGCAGGCTACACAGATGCTTTTCGAAGACGTAAAGCAGGTATGTGGTGAACTGGATAGTGTAGCCCGTGCGACTCTTGATACAGCTGAAGCTATTAATGAAGGCAGCGCAAATCAGGAAGCTTCTGTAGCAGATATGAGAGAGAAAATGCAGAGCCTGTCTGATAAAATTACAGAGAGCGTGGATGGCACCAAGAACATTTCCGATGAGACTATGCAGGCGGTAGAAGGCCTCGTCGATACCGGTAATATGATTGCCAAGCTTACAGATTCCATGAATGAAATTACAGAGACCTCCAAGGCCATTGAGGTAATTATTTCAGAGATTGATGAAATTGCTTCACAGACCAATCTGCTGGCTTTAAATGCCTCTATCGAGGCTGCAAGAGCAGGTGAAGCAGGTCGTGGATTTGCCGTAGTTGCAACAGAAATCGGCCAGCTGGCAGGTCGCAGCTCTCAGGCTTCACAGGAGACTCATGACCTTATTCAGAATTCGATACATGCGGTTAACAATGGTAGCGAAATGACCAGAAAGGCTATTGAGAATTTCGAGGCAGCGGTAGAAAGAATTCGTAAGTCAGGTAAGGCTGTTAACGAAATGAGTGATATCGTAGCTACCAACCTGGATCTGGTAAAAGAAGCTGAAGACAGCCTGAGCCAGATTAACGGCGTAGTACGTGCCAATGCTGAAATAGCAAAGCAGAGCCGTGATGCAGCCAGCAAGATGGCCGGCGGTGTTGAAAAGCTCTATAGCATGGTAGACAGATAATTATTGCGAGATCTTTTCGCTATTGATTTTAAAATGTCATACTGCAAAGGATTACTCCATTAGTATATAAAGGTGGTAACTTTGGCAGTATGACTTTTTTATGGTTTTACAATTATCTGTTGACAAAGTAGCAAAATGCTACTATAATTCAGGCAATGAAAGTAGCAAATTGCTACTTAATGAAAGGATGCCTATGAAGGATAAAAACGGATTGACTGAAAAGCAGTACCTGGCGGGATATAATCCTGAAAAATATCATAGAGTGAGTGTTACCTCCGATGTTCTGCTTTTTTCATTGAACGAGAGTCTTAGCAGCCTGAGGATCCTGCTGGTAAAGCGTCGTCACCATCCTTTTCTGGGGATGTGGAGCATTCCGGGTGGATTCTTGGGGGAGGACGAGTCGACTTATGCAGCAGCTGATAGGACCCTTAGAGAAAAAACGGGCCTGCAGGGGATGTATCTGGAACAGCTATACACTTACTCAGCGCCTGATCGTGATCCCAGAATGCGTATCGTGAGCGTGGCATACATGGCGCTTATCCCTTACAGTAGTGAAGGCAAGGAAAAGGCGCTGGCAGAAGAGGTTTGGAATGCGTCCGGAGATACAGACAAGGCCTGGTTTGATGTAAGTCTGGCAGAGGGTCACCTTGTGGTGAAAAATGATGAGCTGGGACTTTACTTTGACTATGCTCTTTTGGACAGAGACTACGAGAGCGGTATGATCACCTGTAAAAGCAAGGTGGCTGAGCATATGAGCGGAGAAAAGCTGGCATTTGACCATGAGAGGATGCTGTTAGATGGTATACTGAGGCTTAGAGGAAAAGCTGAATATACAGACCTTCCCTTTAATTTTTTAGGAGAGTGCTTTACGCTTCCTGATCTTCAAAGGGTTTATGAAATACTTTTAGGGCATAGCCTTTTCAAAAAGAATTTCCGGGACAAAATAGCGGGAAAAACAGAAGAAACAGGCCGTATGGAAAAATCAGTGGTAGGTAACAGGAAATCAGCCCTTTACACATACAAAGGATAAAGAGTATCGCATGAAGCGAGAGAGGAGTTTTTATGAAGGTTTTAGTAGTTGTTGACATGCAGAATGATTTTATTTGCGGCAGTCTGGGTAATGCAGAATGTGAGGCGTCCGTGGTGCCTGTAGTTAAGCTGATTGGGAAGAAGTACGATCACATCTTTTTTACCAGGGACACACATACTGTGGAGTATCTTAAGTCCAATGAAGGCAGGCATTTGCCTGTTGTGCACTGTGTTGAAGGCTCTGATGGCTGGCAGCTGCATGATGATATAGAGGCGGCCAAGGAAAAGGCTGAGAAAAGAGGCATTCCGACTACCGTAATAGATAAGCCGACCTTTGGCAGCATGACTCTTGCTAAAGAGTTGCTGAAT
This sequence comes from Lachnospiraceae bacterium, assembly GCA_045616485.1. Classification (GTDB taxonomy): domain Bacteria; phylum Bacillota; class Clostridia; order Lachnospirales; family Lachnospiraceae; genus RGIG3528. Next base: position 6,261 of record JAZLGU010000065.1, on the reverse strand, counting down.
CTCAAAAAGGCATGCGAAAAGGAATCAGATCTGGACATTGTTTTTTGCGGTGTATGTACCGGCATCTGTGTTCTTAGCAATGTGGCTATTGCCAAGGCTGCTGTGCCTGAAGCAAAGATCAGCGTGGAAAGCTCTGCCTGTGCCTGCGTTACTCCGGATAGCCATAAGACAGCACTGGAAGCAATGAAGCTTATTCAAATCAATGTGAGGGATTAATATGAAGCTGAATCCGATAATTAATTCCCTGCTGGAAAATGATATGTACAAGTTCAGCATGGGACAGACTATTTTTCATAGATTTACAGACTATAAGACCACCTGGAGCTTTAAATGCAGAAATACTGACGTGAGATTTACTCACGAGATGGTAGAAGAAATAAAAGAGCAGGTACAGCATTATTGTGGCCTGCGTTTTACTGAAGACGAGCTCTTATACCTGGATCAGATAAAGTGGATAAAGGGATCCTATGTGGACTTTCTTAGGCTTTGGCAGCCAAGACCGGATGATTTTACCATTACTGAAGAGGCTGACTGTGGGCTTTTTGTAGAGGTGGCCGGCTCCTGGCTCAATACATCCATGATTGAGGTGCCTGTACTTGCTATTATTAATGAGGTTTATTTTAGAATGGCCTACAATTACCCTGAGCTTTTGGAGTCTTTTAAGAGAAAGCTTTTGGACAAGGCGAAAAAGGTAGAAGACGGTACCTATACTCTGGGAAATTACTCGGAATTCGGCCTTCGACGCAGGCTTTCAGGAGAGGCCCAGGATATGGCGGTGGCTTGTCTCAAGGAAGTGAAAAGCCAGGCTAGTCATTTTGTAGGTACTTCCAATGTATATCTTGCCAAGAAATATGGCATTACCCCGGTAGGTACCATGGCTCATGAATTTGTTATGTGTGTGGGACAGGGCAACCATAAGCACAATCCGGCTTACTCCAACTGGTACATGATGGATGAGTGGGTAAAGGAGTACGGTATTTTAAACGGTATAGCCCTTACAGATACTATCACCACAGACTGTTTTTTAAAGGACTTCCAGCTGACCTTTGCCACACTTTTTTCAGGTGTTCGTCATGACTCGGGAGATCCTTACGCATGGGGAGAAAAGATGATTGACCACTACAAGAGCCTGGGCATTGATCCCCTGACCAAGACTCTGCTTTTCAGCGACAGCCTGGACTTTGAGAAAGCCTCAGCTTTGTACAGATATTTTGAAAAAAAGGCCCGTGTGGCATTTGGTATCGGCACCTACATTGCCAATGACACAGACGTACCTGCCTTAAATATTGTTATGAAGGTTACCCGCTGTAATGGTCAGGATGTAGCCAAGATATCGGATACTCCCGGCAAGGGCATGTGTAAGAACCCTGATTATGTTGACTATTTGACCCGTTGTATTAACTGGAGAGTGGAAAATGAGTAAAAAAAGCGCTTGTATCCTGTTTGGAGGTACTTTTAATCCGTTTACCCTGGCTCACCTGGAAATGGTGAAAAAGCTGCGGGAGGACTTCCCATTTGAGGATATCGTGATAATGCCTACCAATCTGGCTTTTATCAAGCATTGGAAGGATCTGCCGGGGGGCGAGGCTTTTTCCGGGGCAGGCAGAGTAGAGCTTATTCGTAAAGTGGTTAAGGATATTGATGCCTGCACAGTATCTGATGAAGAGGCTTGCGGCAGTCTTTCCGGCAAGACCTATGACACGGTTATGTACTTGAAAAAAAGCTACGATTCCGTGAAGCTTTGTGTGGGCACAGACAAGCTTTTGGAGATGCTAAATTGGTATCATTCGGAAGAGCTGATGGCGGAACTGGCGGAAATTGTAGTTTTTGACAGAGGTGTGGATATGCCGGACCGTTTCCCTATACCCATATCCAGGGTGAAGTTTGACTTGGCCTGGGTTTCATCCACCAGGGTAAGAGAATTTTACGAGGCCGGCAGGATGGAAGAGCTGAGAGGGCTGGTGCCGGCAGCAGTTTACGAGGATTTGCAAAAAAAGAAGGAGGGAGCCATGTTGTATACCAATAAGGATTTTGATGCAGAGAAAGTTACGGAAGAACTTTGTGCATGGATAAATGACTGGTTTGATAAAAATGGAAAGGGATGCAATGCCATCATCGGTATCAGCGGCGGCAAGGACAGTACTGTATGCGCAGCCCTTTGTGTAAGAGCATTGGGTGCGGACAGGGTAATAGGCGTCATGATGCCCAATGGCGAGCAGGCAGATATTTCTGATTCCATACAGATATGTCAGCATCTTGGCATTAAAAATATAACCATTAATATTGCGGATGCTTTTAACGGAGAGCTGCAGCAGTTGCAGCAGCTTCAGGAAAAATTCGGGGTAGAAATAACTTCCCAGACCATCCAGAATCTGCCGCCGCGTCTTCGTATGGCTACTCTTTATGCAGTAGGACAGAGTATGAATGGCCGGGTTATTAATACCTGCAATTTGTCTGAGGACTATGTGGGCTATTCCACCAGATACGGCGATGCGGCCGGCGATGTGAGCCTGCTATCCCATCTTACTGTAGATGAGGTAAAGCAGATAGGCAGATTTTTACAGGTGCCGCTTAATCTGGTAGAAAAAGCTCCATCCGACGGCCTCTGTGGCAAGACTGATGAGGATAATCTGGGATTCACTTATAATGTGCTGGATCGCTATATCAGAACCGGCGTATGTGAGGATGAGGAAATAAAGAAAAAGATTGACTATAAGCATAAAATGAATCTTTTCAAGCTGCAGCTGATGCCTGCCTTCCCATATGGTAACTCTTGATTTTTTCACGTTGATGTGATAAAGTAGGGCATTATAAATTTTGGAAAATGTCGTATGGGCCATGAGCACCTCGCGGCATAGGCTAGGAGATTTTATGGAAAAATTCTATATACCGGAAAACTATCGTACTGAGATCGGAGTTAAAGAGACTCAGGGGGCCATCAAGCATTTAAAGGACTATTTTGAGCGCCAGCTGTCCAAACAGCTGAATCTGACCAGAGTATCCGCACCTCTTTTCGTGCGTCCGGAGACAGGTCTTAATGATAATCTGAATGGCTATGAGCGCCCTGTCAGTTTTGATATTAAAGAGCAGCCCGGTGCAACAGTGGAGATTGTGCATTCCTTGGCCAAGTGGAAGAGAATGGCTCTTAAGAAATACGGTTTTTCCTATGGTGAGGGTCTTTACACTGATATGAATGCTATCCGCCGCGACGAGGATACTGACAACACTCACTCTATCTTCGTAGATCAGTGGGACTGGGAAAAAATCATCCTTCAGGACGAGAGAAACGTAGAAAATCTTAAGATGATTGTACGTAAAGTGTACTCTGCTCTTCGTGAAACAGAGCACTACATCGCCAATAAATATGACTACATCAAGGAAATTCTTCCAAAGGAAATATCCTTTGTGACTACCCAGGAGCTGGAAAACATGTATCCTGACTGCACTCCAAAGGAGAGAGAAAACAACATTGCCCGTCTCAAGGGAGCTGTTTTCATCATGCAGATTGGTGACAAGCTGGCTTCAGGCGAGCCTCACGACGGCCGTGCGCCTGACTACGATGACTGGTCACTGAATGGTGATATCGTGGTCTACTATCCTGTACTGGATATGGCACTGGAGCTGTCCTCCATGGGCATTCGCGTAGACGAGAAAGCACTGGCAGAGCAGCTCAAGAAGGCTGGCTGCGAGGAGAGAGCAGAGCTTCCTTTCCAGAAAGCTATCCTGGAGAAAAAGCTTCCCTACACTGTAGGCGGTGGTATCGGACAGAGCCGTATCTGTATGTTCTTCCTGAGAAAGGCCCACATAGGCGAAGTTCAGTCCTCCATCTGGCCTGACGATGTCATGGAAGCAGCTGAAAAGCGAGGCGTCTACCTCCTATAGTTGTCACAGGGACGTTTCTCACTGACAATTTTTTGTCACGGGGACGTTTCTCATTGACAACTTTTCACAGATTTACTGATGTTTTGGCTGCTGTGACTATGTAAAAGCCGAACATTGATAGCCTGTGTTTTACTCATTGGACATAAACAGAGAATGTCTGTTTAGAGCGGATTTTTTAGGATTCGCTATCTATGGTAAAGACTTTTTTCGCACTTTGATATAAATTTGTGTCATCACAAGAACGGAGACAATTAATGGACATGGAAAAAATGGGAGGCTTTCTCGCAGAGCTTCGCAAGGAGCATAATTTAACACAGGCTGAGCTGGGAGAAAAGCTGGGGGTGACCAATAAAACAGTTTCCAGGTGGGAGACGGGTAATTATATGCCGCCCGTGGAGATGCTGGAAGAGCTTAGTAATATGTATGGCATGACCATTAATGAGCTTCTGAGTGGTAAAAAATTATCCACAGAGGAGTATAAAGAGATGGCAGAGACAAATATCAAGGAAACATTAGGTGCAAGCGCATTCACATTAAAGGAAAAACAGGATTTTTTCAAGAAGAAGTGGCTTAAGGACCATGCTATTACTATAGTGATTACATATATCCTTTGGCTGATACTGGCCCTAGCCCTGGCAAAATACGAGCTGCCTGTGTATCTGGTGGGTGGTATTGGTGGATTTATAGGTGTAGTAATCTATGCATTTTTTCATAATCGTATGATGGCTTACGTGGAAGACTCTGTATATGGTAAAGTGTGATGTAACATTACATCGGTAACATTACATCTTGTTACTATTCACAGAATAATTGAGTTAGAAAAACCGTAGCGATTGCTACGGTTTTTCTTGAGTGACAGACTTTATTATTTCATTATTAGCTTTGGCGGAACGATATATTTCTTTTGATTGATCTGACATATTTTTCCCTAATGTTACTCCGTAAGGCATTACAATACCATCATGAATGATAGCATCTTTAAAAGGGATTAACGTTGCCATTACAACTTGTGGCATAGGAAGTCCCTCTAACATTTCTCTTATTGATGAATAAATCCCTTTTACCAGATATACTTTCTCTGTTTGTAGAGAAATAAATATGGAGCCGTCTTTTAGGTGGCGGTCGACGATAAATTTGTCGTGGAGAGAGCAATCTTTCCACATCATTATCTGAGCCTTGTCATTTTGATTCAGTGAATCTGAAGAAGATATGTATTCGTCAATTAAAGTGGTATCTTCCCATAACTTATTGGTGATAATTGCGATTTTCTGTATAGGAAGTCCTGCAGGAGAACTCATTCCGTACAGTTCAGGTAAAATTTTATACTTCTTATTAACGTAGTCTAGAAGTGGAATCCATAAATCATAAAAATGTTTAGCATCATTGTTTGTTAATACCATATTTAATGTGTCCTTTCTTTAATGCACTCTAAAGTGGCGAAGGCTATGCTTCGCCTAATAGTTCTTTTGTAGTAAAAGGATTTCCCTGTGTAAGGCGCAATAGTGCTGTGAACTCATTTACCCCATTTCTGGCACATGTCTCTAAATAGGTACGGATGGAAGCAAAGTAGCTTGCGTATTCAATGCTCTGAAACTGGCCAGAAACTTTATCCTTGGTCTTTACAAATCTCAATGAGCGCTCGCTGAGATTATTGGTAGTTGGAATAGAAAAATCCTTAATCCACTCAAAGTAGTTCTGTTTGTAGTTTTCTATTCTGGTGATTAGAGCACGCTCATCTCCACTGAAATATCTGCTTTGGTCCGTATTCCATTCTACCCAAGCTTTGCCTATGATGCCGTCAAGAGTATTCAGAAATTCACTCGTTTCAGATGGGGTAAATTCAGTAATACCACTGGCGATTAGTTCTTTTCGTCTGTGCACATGTAACTGGATAAGTTCTTTCAAACTCAATGCCCAGGAGTGGTGGGCAACATCTATGATTTTCTGCAAATCTCTTTCGAGGTGCTGCAGGCATTCCACGTTTTTGAATACAAATCCCTGATGATAATTGATTGTATTGTGATCGTGCATTACTGTAGTAGCCCCTGATAGAACAGGCAGAACGTTATCATTCATAAGGCTATCAAGGTCTTTATGAAGATGAGCCGTGTACAATGCCAGTTTTTCGTTGCCATAGAATCTTAAGCAGGCTCTTTCTGTATCAACAAAAACCACTGTATCATCCCAATAGAGTAGAGGAAGGGATATAATTCGGCCACGTACTTCGCTTACGAATTCCTTTAGTTTTTGGGAATACCTTTTTTGTAACTTTGCAAGATATCCTTCGCTAAGCGTACTGTTTGTACCGGAGACGCCGGTTAAAATCTTACGTGTTCGATTTAAACTCACAAAGCCAACATTCATAAGCGTTAAGGCCAT